>CAYXNJ010000089.1:0-1554 GCA_964466465.1 uncultured Sulfurospirillum sp. | reverse complement strand
AAAAAATGGCAAGATATAGAGGACCAGTCGAAAAGCTCGAGAGAAGACTTGGTGTCAGCTTAGCCCTTAAAGGTGAGCGCAGACTTGCTGGTAAAAGCGCATTAGATAAGCGACCATATGCACCAGGTCAACACGGACAAAGAAGAGCAAAAATTAGTGAGTACGGTCTCCAATTAAGAGAGAAACAAAAAGCTAAATTTATGTATGGAGTTTCTGAAAAACAATTCAGACGTATATTTGACGAAGCAGCTCGTAAAGAAGGAAACACAGGTATTAACCTTGTTCTTTTAATTGAGAGAAGACTTGATAACGTTGTTTACCGTATGGGTTTTGCAACAACAAGAAGATTTGCACGTCAATTAGTTACACATGGACACATTTTAGTGAATGGCAGCAAAGTTGACATTCCTTCATATGTTGTACGTGCTGGTGACAAAGTAGAGGTTTGCGAAAAATCTAAAAACAACCCACAAGTAAAAAGAGCTCTTGAATTAACACAACAAACTGGTATTGCACCATGGGTTGATGTTGAGAGAGAAAAAGCTATGGGTATTTTTACACGTATCCCAGAGAGAGAAGAAGTAGTTATTCCGGTTGAAGAAAGATTAATCGTTGAGCTATATTCTAAATAATAAAGTAGGTAGTATATGAAAAAAATCAATACATCAGCTTACATGCCAACTGAAATTGAGGTAGAGAATATTGCGGCAAATAAGGTTCAAGTGAGTGCATACCCATTTGAATCTGGTTTTGCAGTAACATTGGCACATCCTTTACGAAGATTGCTTTTAAGCAGTACAGTAGGATCTGCACCAACGGCTGTAAAGATTGAAGGCGTAACCCATGAATTTGATAGCATGCGTGGTATGCTTGAAGATGTTGCTCTTTTCATCATTAACCTCAAAAATATTCGTTTCAAAATCAAAGGTGATGAGAAACGTGTAGAGGTTAACTACTCATTTACTGGACCAAAAGAGATTAAAGGAAGTGATTTAGCAAATGCTCATGTTGAGATTGTTACTCCAGATGCATATTTGGCAACAATCAACGAAGACGCAGAACTAAACTTCTCTTTGATTATCGAAAAAGGAATCGGCTATGTTCCAAGTGAGAACATTAGAGGTTTGGTCGGAGAAGATTATATTGCACTCGATGCTTTCTTTACACCTGTAAAAAGAGCAGTGTATGATATTGAGAACGTTTTGGTTGAAGACAATCCTAACTATGAGAAAATTGTTTTTACAATCGAAACAGATGGACTTGTTTCTCCCATTGAAGCTTTTAAAAATTCACTTGAAGCGATGTATGCACAAATGTCAGTATTTAATGGCATTTTGGATATTGCAGTGGCTCCAAAAAGTGAGAGTTCTAATGAGAACGTGGAGTTTGGAAAGCTATTACAGAGTATTGAAGAGTTAAATCTAAGTGCTCGTAGCTTCAACTGTTTAGATAGAGCAGAGGTTAAATTCATTGGCGAACTTGCTTTAATGAGTGAGTTAAAGCTCAAAAACCTTAAAAATCTAGGCAAAAAGTCATTAGAAGAGATCAGACAAG
>CAYXNJ010000088.1:0-1825 GCA_964466465.1 uncultured Sulfurospirillum sp. | reverse complement strand
ACGAAAAATTTTAAGGATATCGATATGGCAAGAAAATGTGCTCTTACTGGAAAAGGCCCTATGGTTGGTAACAACGTAAGCCATGCGAACAACAAAACTAAAAGAAGATTCCTTCCAAACCTTAGAACTGTCCGTGTGACACTTGAAGATGGAACGACTAAGAAAATTAGAATTGCTGCTTCGACTCTTCGTACAATGAAGAAAAACGGCTAAAATTTCTCCTTTTACGGGGAAATTTTTGCTGCTTAACTGTTTTTGCTTTAACCTCAAAACTTTCACACTAAAATCCTAAAGGATTTACCCATGTTTACGATTCTTCCACTTCAAAATGGACTTGATAATGTTGCTGGTTTTTTCTGCCAAGGCGTGTCAGTTGGCTTTAAACCCAATGGCAATAACGATGTCGCGTTTATTCGCTCTAACGAGCTATGCGATATTTCAGCCGTTTTTACATCTAATGTCTTTCAGGCTGCGCCTATTAAGCATTTTTTACGCTATCCAAAAGGTTTTCAAACCAACTTTATTTTAATGAACGCTAAAAATGCGAACGCAATGACAGGTGAAAAGGGAATTGAAGATATTGATACCCTATTTGGTAAACTCAAAGAAAAATTTCCGAGCTTACACAATCCTATTATGAGTTCTACAGGCGTGATTGGCTATCGTTTAAACGTTGAGAAACTCTCATCTGCATTTGATAAATTCGATTTTAATGCTAAAGATTCACATGCGACTGCTTCTGCGATTATGACAACCGATAGCTTCAAAAAAGAGCTCTGTTTCAAAGTTATCCTAGAAGATGGCAGCTGTTTCCACATCGCTGCTATTTGTAAGGGTGCGGGCATGATTAACCCTGCTATGGCTACTATGCTTTGCTTTATCCTCACCGATGCAAATATTCCAAAAGCAGATATGGATGAACTTTTATTGCCTGCAATTGAAAATTCTTTCAATGCGGTCAGTGTTGATGGCGATACATCTACAAACGACACCGTTTTACTTTTAAGCTCAAAACACAGTGGCGCATACCATAAAGAAGCTTTCAATGAAGCGCTTCGTTTGATTACCAAAGAGCTAAGTCTTATGCTGGTACGCGATGGTGAAGGCTCAACCAAAGTCGTTGCCTTTGAAGTCAGTGGTGCAAAAAGCGTGGCAGAAGCTGAGAAAGCCGCTAAGGCGCTTAGTAATTCACTGTTGGTTAAAACAGCCCTTTTTGGGGAAGATCCCAACTGGGGGCGTATCGCTTCTACCATTGGTGCAAGTGGTATTAGTTGCAGTGAAGAAACACTTGTGATTCATTATGATGATGTCTTAATTTATAGCAAAGAACAGCGTTCTTTAGATGCAGAAGCTGAAAAAAAAGCAGCTGCAGTTATGAAAAAAGACTCATTTCGTATTCATTGTGAATTGGGAATTGGAGAGGCACATTTTACAGCATATGGCTGTGATTTAGGGCATAAATACGTTGAAATCAACGCAGATTATAGAACCTAATTGAAAGATTAAGCACATTTTGATACAATAAAACAAATACATAAGGAGTTATCATGTTACACGAATACAGAGAAATCATCTCAAAACTTAAAGTTGAAAACGCTCACTTTGCAAAAATTTTTGAAAAACATAATGAACTTGATCAAAAAATTACCGATGCAGATGAAGGAAGAGCACACATCAGTGATGCAGAGCTTGAGACGATGAAAAAAGAGAAACTTAAACTTAAAGATGAAGCATACGCACTTATTATCGCGTTCAAAAAAGAGCACAATCTCTAATAGAGTTCTTACAGAACTCTTAACACGTTTTTAAAGCAAAGCCCCAAAAC
>CAYXNJ010000087.1:0-2391 GCA_964466465.1 uncultured Sulfurospirillum sp. | reverse complement strand
AAAGGTGCGAAAGTTATCTCTAAAGTAATCGCTTCTGCTGTTTCTAATGGCGGATTTGAGCCAAATGAAGTTGTTGTTGCTTCTTGTCGCGTTGATGCTGGTCCAGTGTTGAAGCGTTTTATGCCAAGAGCTAGAGGTAGTGCGAGTGGCATTAGAAAACCAACTTCTCATATCATTGTTGAAGTAGCAAAAGCTGCAAAGAAGGAAGACTAAGATGGGTCAAAAAGTAAATCCGATTGGTTTAAGACTTGGTATCAATAGAAATTGGGATTCTCGTTGGTTCCCAGGTAAACAAACCTTAGCGACAAGCATTGGTGAAGATTACAAAATTAGAACATTTTTGAAAAAAGAGCTTTACTATGCAGGCGTAAGCCAAATTCTTATTGAAAGAACTGCTAAGAAGCTTAGAGTTACAGTTGTTGCTGCACGTCCTGGTATCATCATTGGTAAAAAAGGCTCTGATATTGAAAAATTAAGAGTTAAATTAACTAAGTTGATTGACAAAGATGTAAACGTTAACATTAAAGAAGAAAGACGTCCTCAATCTTCAGCACAACTTTGTGCAGAAAATGTTGCAATGCAGCTTGAGCGTCGTGTAGCGTTTAGACGTGCAATGAAGAAAGTAATTCAAGGTGCACAAAAATCAGGTGCTAAAGGTATTAAAATTTCTGTTTCTGGACGTCTTGGTGGTGCTGAGATGGCAAGAACTGAATGGTACCTAGAGGGACGCGTTCCACTTCATACACTTCGTGCAAAAATCGATTACGGTTTTGCAGAAGCACACACAACATACGGTGTTATCGGTGTTAAAGTATGGATCTTTAAAGGTGAAGTTCTTGTAAAAGGTCTTGCTCCTGAGAAAGAAGAAGCACCAGAGAAAGAAAATACGCGTAAGCCTAGAGCACGTAAAGAGAGAGGTAAAAACTAATGTTAATGCCTAAAAGAACGAAATATAAAAAGCAGATGAAAGGCCGCAATCGCGGTGAAGCGCAAAGTGGTGCTTCAATCGCTTTTGGTGAAATTGGTCTTAAAGCTGTTGAAGCTGGTCGTATTGATTCACGTCAAATTGAGGCTTCAAGGATTGCTTATACAAGACATGTTAAACGTCAAGCTAAGACTTGGATTCGTGTATTCCCAGACAAACCATTAACAGCTAAGCCACTCGAAACTCGTATGGGTAAAGGTAAAGGTTCTGTTGATAAGTGGGTTATGAATATTAAGCCTGGTAGAATAATTTTTGAAATGGCAGGTGTTCCTGAAGAGTTAGCGCGTGAAGCATTAACCCTTGCAATGCACAAATTGCCATTCAAAACTAAGATTGTAACTCGAGAGAGCGAAAATGAAGTATATTGATTTAAACGGCAAAAGTGCTGCAGAGCTTGCAGAGTTATTGAAAGAGAAAAAGGTTCTTTTGTTTACATTAAGACAAAAGTTAAAAACAATGCAACTGACTAATCCAAATGAGATTAAAGAAGTTAGAAGAGATATCGCACGTATTAATACGGCAATTTCTGCTCAAAACAAGTAGGGGTAACTAATGGCTTTAAAACGAGAGATTCAAGGCGTAGTTGTTCAGAAAACTGGTGATAAAACAATCACCGTTTTGGTAGAGAGACGTGTAATGCACCCAAGATATCGCAAGTTCGTTAAACGTTTCAAAAAATACCTAGTCCATGACGAGAGCAACCAAGTAAAAATCGGCGACACAGTAAGCGCTATCGAGTGCAGACCACTTTCAAAAAGAAAGTCTTTTAGACTTAGCGCTATTGTTAAAGTGGGAGTGGAATAATGATACAAAGTTTTACAAGATTAGCTGTTGCTGATAACAGTGGTGCTAAAGAAATCATGTGTATTAAAGTTCTTGGTGGTAGTAAACGTCGTTATGCAACTGTAGGTGATGTTATCATCGCTTCTGTCAAAAAAGCATTACCAAGCGGTAAAGTGAAAAAAGGACAAGTTGTTAAAGCGGTTATCGTAAGAACAAAAAAAGAGATCCAAAGAGAAAACGGTTCACTCATTCGTTTTGATGAGAATGCTGCTGTTATTCTTGATAACAAAAGAGAGCCAATCGGTACTCGTATTTTCGGACCAGTAGGTCGTGAAGTTCGTTATGCTAACTTTATGAAAATCGTATCTTTGGCACCGGAGGTACTATAATGGCGACTAAGATGAAAATTAAAAAAGGCGATACTGTTAAAGTAATCGCAGGCGACGATAAAGGTAAAGAGGCAAAAGTTCTTCAAGTTATGCCTAAAACTTCACAAGTCGTTGTTGAAGGTTGCAAAGTAGTAAAAAAAGCCATTAAGCCAAGCGAGAGCAATCCTAAGGGTGGTTTTTCAAACGTTGAGAAGCCAATTCATATCTCTAACGTGGCTAAAGTAGAGGGTAAAT
>CAYXNJ010000086.1:0-2591 GCA_964466465.1 uncultured Sulfurospirillum sp. | reverse complement strand
CAAAATTGAGTCATAGCCAAAGCTATGGCGATGTTTTTAGTTTTAAAAAGTGATGGGCTATAAGCAATACTCTTTTTTCAATAGGTTATGAAAGAAGTTTATTTATGAAAACAGAAAAAAAAGCGTGTATTTATTGTAATGCGCATGAACTTTACCGTGTCTCAAAAACACAATACCGATGTCCAAAGTGTAAACGAACATGGAGTCATCAGAAACAACACCAAGAAGCATCCATATTGGAAGCATTTTTAAATAACTTGAGTGCGAAAAAAGCGGCATTAGAACTTCATCTAAACTATGCAACCGTACAAAAACGTTATGAAAAATACCGCCTGATACTCAGCCTTGAAAGCCAAAAATTTTACCACATCTCAACAGCGTGTGAAGAGTATGACGAATACTATTACCTTCCAAGTTCTAAAAAGAAAAATGCCGAACACCTTTTTGATGCCATTGGTATCTTGGGAATGCTCTATGATGATAAAGTCCATACCTTGCTCTTGCCTGATCACTTTGAAAATTTAAAATATGACGACGTTGCTACACAAGAAAAAGAGGCATATGCTAAATTTTTACATCAGCATAAAATCGCCCATTTGGAGAGTTTTGATAGTAAGTTAGACCATTTTTGGCGCTTTTTGGAAACCTCTTTGCACCGATTTAAGGGTATCTCAAAAGCCAACTTTATCTACTATCTCAAAGAAGTTGAGTTTAAATTTAATTACACCAAAGACGAGCAACGTACCATTTTGCTCTATCGAACCTTATCATGCTAATTTTGTGCCAATAATGCAACATTTTTATTATTTATTATGCTAGACTTCATTTTCGTTTATCTCAAATAAGTGACTCTTCTATGAAAAAAAAGCTCACCACACTCACCCTCTCTGGTTTGATGATAGGGCCTATCTTAGGCTCGGGCATTATTTTACTGCCTCCAATTATTTATGATCTAGTAGGTGATCTATCCATTATTGTGTGGTTTGTTATTTTAGGATTAGGCTTTACTTTTGCCCTTGTTCTTGGAAACTTAAGTATTAAATTTCCAGGTGATGAAGGTGTCACAAATGCTGTACAAGCGGCCTTTAACACAAAACTCAAATATCTTACCTCTTACTATCTTATCAGTGCTGTTCTTTTCGGTCCTGTAGCCGTTTATCTTGTAGGAGCACAATTCATCCAACCAATTTTTGGACAAGACGTGAATTTACTCGCTTTTCTCATGTTACTTTTTACACTTTTTGCACTTTTACGCCCTGTTCATTTTTTAGGAACACTCTCGTTGATTGTCACTACTATCATTGGCATGATTTTAAGCCTTGGAAGTATTGTTATTTTATTTGGACATGAAACAGAATTTTCTATAGACTCACCTTTTGATATGACACTGATATCAAGAGCATTACTACTTGCCTTTTGGGCAATTGTAGGGTGGGAAGTTGTAGGGAACTACTCCAAAGAGGTCAAAAATCCTGAGCAAACAATTCCTAAAGCAGTAAACATCAGTGCTGTTATTATCTCAATTATTTATCTTTTGGTTGTCAGTGCTATTCAGTTTGCTTCCTTAAATCATACCAATACCATTACGGCTCTCATTTATCCTTTATTTGGAGTTTCAAGTGAATTTATCATAGGTATTTTAGCAATGTTACTGTGCTTAAGTACAGTCTTGCTCTTTGTGGGTGGCGTTTCAAGACTCATTAGTGGGTTGACCTCTGAGCATAAAGGCGTCTTAGGTCTTTTAAACAGACGTCTTGAAAATGGTGCGCCCGTGGGAGCAATTGTTTTTTTATGCGCTATCAATACCATTGTCTTAGGGTTGGTCTATGTGAAAGTGTTTACAACAGAAGACTTAGTGGCTTTAGCCGATGGATTTTTTATTGCGAATGCGACCATTGCACTTCTTGCAGCATATAAACTTGCAACGACACAAATCATTCGTTATACAGCACTCTTACTCAGCCTAATTTTTGGATGTATGCTTTTAAACGCGCATTGGATTGTTCTTTTGATTATTGCTTTTTTAGCATGGAAAGTTCTAAGATAAATTTTATTTTTTGTAAGAAAACAGTGAGTAAACATTATGTTTACTCACTTAGATAGGGATACAAAACTTATGAAGCGGGGATAGATGCCTCTACCAATTTAGAGAATTTAACCCCTTTAAGCCCTGCAATTTTTTGTGCAAAATCTTTAACCTGAGAAACTTTTCCCGTCACCATAATGGTCTCTAGGCAGTTTTCATGGCTTACATGTACATGCGTATTGCACATAATGTTAATTTTTGCATCGTGCTGAATTTCTAAGATTTTTTGCACCAATTCATTTTGATGATGGGTATAAATCATCGTCAAAACACCTATAACATCGCTATTGTCATCTTGCCAATCGTCTTTTACGATCTTTTCACGAATAAGATCTCTGGTAAACTCACTGCGTGAAGCATACCCTTGAGCATCCACTTTTTTATCAAGCTCTTCTAAAAGTTTTTCTGGTAAAGAGACACTAAATCGAATAATTTTATCCATAGTAGTTCCTTCATTAATATACTTGTACTCCATTCTAATCAGACTATTCTTTAAATATTACAA
>CAYXNJ010000085.1:0-2709 GCA_964466465.1 uncultured Sulfurospirillum sp. | reverse complement strand
AGAAAAAAATAAAGAATTAGAAGAGTTGGTTTTTTTCTCAAGTTACATGATTAAATTTGATGTTTTTAAAAAAGCAACGCAAAAACTTAAAAAAATAGTACGCCAAAAACTTCCGTATGAATGGCATGTTTGGAATGAAGATGCTTCAAAAATCATCGAAAAATATGGTTTAGATGTAGCCTATGGAAGTGAGCGTTATAGATATCTTCTTCAATCTATTCTTAAAGCGCAAATTAAAATCAATGAAGCGGTCATGGGGCATTTTATTGGTTTATGCAAAAGAGCACACTCCTTTGAATATATTGAAAGTAGAGCAGAACAGATTTACAGACTTCTTTTTGATGGTGATGAAAAGGGGAATGTGTCTAAAACTTCATCACACCTTTAGGGATTACAGATAGTGCTTATGATATAATTTTGTAACGAAAAAGCGATACAATAGAACTCATTTTGAAAAAGGAAATAGATATGGATAAAAAGACAAAAATCCTAGCAACCGTTGGACCAGCAAGTGATAGCGTAGAAGTATTAGAAGGATTAATTAGAGCTGGTGTTAACGTATTTAGACTTAACTTTAGTCATGGAACACATGAGTATCATGCAAGCACATTAGCAAAAATTAGAGAAGCAGAAAAAAATGTACAAAAAAAAGTAGGTGTTTTACAAGATATTTGTGGCCCTAAAATTCGTGTTGGTAAATTAGAAGATGATTTTTATTTAGAGGCTGGTGATAAGCTTTACTTTACAAAAGAGCAAATTGTAGGTAAAAAGCTTGAAGAGGGTAAGTATGAACTCTGCATTAATCAACCGCAAATTTTAGATATGCTGAAAGTTGATGAATACATTTACCTTTACGATGGCAATATCCGAGCAAAAGTCATTGAAATCGGGAAAAAAATTGTCACTGAAGTTGAAAACAGTGGTAAACTCTCGTCAAATAAAGGTGTTAATTTCCCTAATACCGTGATTAATATTGAAGTTATCACGCCAAAAGATGAAGCAGACCTTTTATGGGGTGCTCAACACGGTGTTGATTTTGTTGCTGTTTCGTTTGTTCAAAGTGCCAAAGATATTTTACATGTCCGAAAAATTCTCAAAGAACACAAGTCTCGTTCCCATATTTTTGCAAAAATTGAAAAATTCGACGCTGTTGAGAGAATTGATGAGATTTTAGAAGTGAGTGATGGCATCATGGTTGCTCGTGGAGACTTAGGTATTGAAGTTCCTTACTACAAAGTTCCAAGTATTCAAAAGAAAATTATTGCAAAAGCCAATGCCGCTTCTAAGCCTGTTATTACAGCAACGCAAATGCTTCTTTCGATGGCTGAAAAAGAGATGGCAACCAGAGCTGAGATCAGTGACGTTGCGAATGCTGTTCTTGATGGAACGGACGCGGTCATGCTCTCTGAAGAGAGTGCTATTGGTAAAAATCCAATCCATGTTGTTGAGGTTATGGCCAATACGATTAAAGAGACAGAATCGATTTATCCTTATGGTAAATTTGAGGTTTACCCTTTCTTAGATGAGACAGATATTATCTCTTCTTCAACAGCCCGCTTAGCGGATCGTCTAGGTGTTGAAGCGATGATTTCATTGACCAGTTCAGGTAAATCAGCACGTAAATTGGCACGTTATCGTATCAAAGCAGACATCTATGCAGTAACACATGATGAACGTACAGCTCGTTCTTTAACCATCGCTTGGGGTATTAAACCAATTATGAACATTGAAGCGAGTAACCTCAATATGATGCTCGGAAAAACCCTTCAAAGAGGTATTGAGCGTGGTGTAATCGATAAAGAAAAAACATATATCGTTACAGCAGGTTATCCAGCGGGTGTTGAAGGTAGCACAAACTTTATTCGTATTTTGAAAAAAGCGCAGATTGAATACTACACTGATATGGTGTTGTAATTTTATAGAAAAGTAAATTGAGTCTTTTGAGTGTTTCATAAAGGCTCAATCCTTTTTACTTTAATATTACCTTAAAGAAGCTTTAGGTAAAATCCATACCTCAAAATAAAATCTCTCCCAAGAAGGACATACGGATGTATGCAATTATTAAAAATGGCGGGAAGCAATACAAAGTTCAAGAAGGCGACTATTTAAACGTCGACAAACTTGACGCTCAGCCAAAAGAGAAAATCGTAGTGACGGAAGTTTTAGCTGTAAATAACGGCGAACTTAAAGTGGGCGCTCCATTCGTCAATGGTGCTACAGTAGAACTTGAAGTTGTTACTGAAGGCAAAGACAAAAAAGTTATTACTTTCAAAAAACGCAGACGTAAAGACTCAAAAGTTAAACGTGGTTTTAGAAGACAATATACTAGAGTAAAAGTTGTAAGCATTAAAGCTTAACCCACAAACGTTACATAAGAAAAGATTAGGAGTAACCAATGGCTCACAAGAAAGGTCAAGGAAGTACCCAGAATAATAGAGACTCAGCTGGACGTAGACTGGGTGTTAAAAAATTTGGTGGCGAGTTCGTACGTGCAGGCAATATTATTATTCGCCAACGTGGAACAAAAGTACATGTAGGAAGTAATGTAGGTATAGGTGTTGATCACACTATCTACGCATTGATCGATGGTTTTGTACAATTCCAACGTAAAGATAAAACACGAAACAAAGTTTCTGTTATCCCCGCAAGCTTGTAATTTAAAGGTGGAGTTCGCTCCACCCTCTTTTTTCTCCTCAAAATATTAAAATA
>CAYXNJ010000084.1:0-2824 GCA_964466465.1 uncultured Sulfurospirillum sp. | reverse complement strand
CTCTAACTTCAACATTGACTACTGATACAGTTGATTCACTCATGAAACTTGACCTCGCTCCAGAAGTCAATGTTGAAGTTAGAGCTATGGGTAAATAAGGGGTAATGATGGAATATATTATTGAAAAAATCGGCATGAGCCGAACAATTGCAGTACCAAGCGTTCCTGTCACGTTACTCAGAGTTTTAGAAGCAAAAGTGTGTTCAGTTGATGAAAACAAACGTGCTTTAGTCTCTTATGCAAGTGGCAAAAAAATGAATAAAGCTATTGCAGGTCAGCAAAAAAAGTATAACCTTTCTGCTGAATTTAATCGCTTTGTGACTTTAGATGTTACAAACGCTGAAGCAGGCGATTTAGATACAGCTCCTCTTGGTGAAGCAAAAACACTTAAAGTGTCTTTGAATACTAAAGGTAGAGGTTTTTCAGGTGTTATTAAACGTCACAACTTTGGTGGAGGCCCTGGTGCACACGGTCACCGTTTCCACAGAAGTACTGGTTCAATTGGTAACCGCGAATGGCCAGGTCGTGTTCAAAAAGGCAAAAAAATGCCAGGTCACTATGGTAATACCCAAGTAACCGTAAAAAATGAGATCGTTTCATTTGATGCTCAAAATGGTATCTTAGCTGTTAAAGGCTCAGTTCCAGGTGCAAATGGATCATTAGGTAAAGCAAGGATTGTTAAATGAGTAGCGCAATCGTATTAAATGAAAAATTAGAAAATGTTGGTGCATTGGCTCTTCCTGCAAGTTTTGAAGAGATTCACTCACACAACTTATATCTTTATGTCAAATCATACCAAGCTGCGCTTCGTTCAAACACTGCTCACTCTAAAACAAAAGGTGATGTAAGCGGTGGTGGTAAAAAACCATGGGCTCAAAAAGGTCGTGGTGGTGCACGTGCTGGTAGTAGAAGAAGTCCAGTATGGGTTGGCGGTGGTGCTGCATTTGGCCCAAAAGCTAACAAAAATTATGATTTAAAAGTTAACAAAAAACAGAAAAAATTAGCGCTTGAATTCGCATTGAATGAAAAAGCAGCTAATAACGCGCTTTTTGTTGTTGATTCTTTGAGCGTTGAATCTGGTAAAACGAAAGACGCAGCAAAAATCATTAAAACACTAGGTACAAGAGACGCATTAATCGTTAAAGAATTGGTTGATGAGAAAACATTGTTAGCGTTTAGAAACATTCAAAACTGCTACCTTGTTGAAGCAAATGAGCTTAATGCGTATTTAGCAACTGCGTTCTATGCGGTAATCATAGAAAAATCAGTGCTTGAAACAATCACAAAAGAGGGCTAAGAATGGCTGATATTACTGATATTAAGGCAATCCTTTATACTGAAAAGAGCTTGAGCCTTCAAGAGAATGGTACAGTTGTTATCCAAACTTCAGTTAGAATGACTAAAAATGGTTTGAAAGAAGTATTAAAACAATACTTTGGTTTTACTCCATTAAAAATCAATTCTCTTAGAGTTATGGGAAAAGTTAAGAAGTTTAAAGGCATTGAAGGCAAACGTAATGATTTTAAAAAGTTTTATGTTCAGTTGCCAGAGGGCGCTAAACTAGAGAATGTGGAGGCGTAATCATGGCAATAAAATCATTTAAACCTTACACCCCAAGTCGTAGATTTTTAACAGGACTTGATTCAAGTGACATCACAGCAAAAGCTAGTGTTCCTTCACTTCTTGTAAAAGTTGCTGCAACTGCGGGTAGAAATAACAATGGTAGAATCACTTCTCGTCATAAAGAAGCGGGCGCCAAAAAACTTTACAGAATTATTGATTTTAAACGTACAAAGTTTAATATCGAAGGTACTGTAGCAGCAATCGAATACGATCCAAACAGAAATTGTAGAATTGCACTTATCAACTACGTTGACGGTGAGAAAAGATATATTCTTCAACCATCAGGTCTTAAAGTAGGCGATAAAGTACAAGCAGCTGAAGGCGGACTTGATATTAAACCAGGTAACGCAATGAAGCTAAAAAGCATACCTGTAGGTACAATCTTACACAACATTGAACTTAAACCTGGCAAAGGTGGCCAAATGGCTAGAAGTGCTGGTGGTTATGCTCAACTTATGGGTAAAGAGACTCAATATGTTATGGTAAGACTTCCAAGTGGTGAGATGAGACAAGTATTGGCAGAGTGTATGGCTACTGTTGGTGTTGTTGGAAATGAAGATTGGGCAAACGTTGTTATTGGTAAAGCGGGTCGTAATAGACACCGTGGTATTAGACCTCAAACTCGTGGTTCTGCGATGAACCCAGTAGATCACCCACACGGTGGTGGTGAGGGTAAAACCAACTCAGGACGTCATCCAGTAACTCCATGGGGACAACCAACTAAAGGTAGAAAAACTCGTAAGAAAAAAGCGAGCGACAAACTGATTATTTCTAGAAGAAAAGGAAAATAGATGGCTAGATCGCTAAAAAAAGGTCCTTTTGTTGATGCTCATTTGTTGAAAAAAACGCTTGAAGCAAAAGAGACAAAATCAAACAAGCCGATTAAGACATGGTCTCGTAGAAGTACTATTATTCCTGATATGATCGGTATTACATTCAATGTTCATAATGGTAGAAACTTTGTTCCAGTTTATGTAACAGAGAATCACATTGGTTATAAAATGGGTGAATTTGCACCAACACGTACGTTCAAGGGTCATAAAGGCTCTGTTCAGAAAAAAATTGGTAAGTAGGTAGAAGATGAGTAAAGCAATATTAAAATTTATCCGTTTATCACCTACAAAAGCAAGACTTATTGCACGTGAAGTTCAAGGAATGAATGCAGAGCTTGCTATGGCAAGTTTAGAGTTTATGCCAAACA
>CAYXNJ010000083.1:0-2832 GCA_964466465.1 uncultured Sulfurospirillum sp. | reverse complement strand
GTCAATGAAAAAGAAGTTTGGAAAAAGTTATCAGTAGAGAGAAAATATCAAATAGATTCAGAAGCAATAGTTGCTATTGCTGAAGAGCATTTAAAAAACAGTGGTGAAATATCAGAAGTACCAAATAGAGTACTTAGTCTTTGTAGAGGTGTCATTGCCTGTGCATTGGTTTTACCTAAATCTGGAAAGTTGCTTTTATTTTCAAATAATGGAAGTTTATATGTGGGATATGTAGAAGATGATATTTATTTTGCCTCAGAAAGATATGCCCTTGACCAAATTAATTGTAAAAATATCTATCAAATAAAAGATGAAGCACTAATTCTTGATATTCCATCATCAAATGAAAAATTAAAAGTAACAGATGAAAATCATAGAACTGAAAATCTTATCCCTGAATTTCAATTTAATAAGATTGAAGCTGGACTTCTTCAATTCAAAAAACTAAATTTAAAAAGATGTACAAAATGTATACTTCCTGAAACTATGCCATTTATTAGATTTGATGAGCATGGTGTTTGTAATTATTGTCATAATTATAAACCAAGAAACAAACCAAGACCAAAAGAAGAGTTGTTTAAGCTTGTTGAGCCATATAGAAGAGCAGGGAAAGAACTTGACTGTATTGTTCCATTTTCTGGAGGTAGAGATAGTTGCTACGGATTGCACTTGATAGTAAAAGAATTAGAGATGAAACCTGTAACATATACTTATGACTGGGGAATGGTAACAGACTTAGGAAGAAGAAATATCAGTCAAATGTGTGGGGATATGGGGGTTGAGAATATTATAATAGCAGCAGATATCTCACAAAAAAGAAAAAACATTAAGATGAATCTTCAAGCATGGCTCAAATCTCCCCATCTTGGAATGATGGCAATGTTAACTGCTGGAGATAAACACTTCTTTAGATATGTAGAGGATATAAAAAAACAAACAGGAATTAATTTAAATTTATGGGGAGTAAATCCGCTTGAAGTGACACACTTTAAAACAGGATTTTTAGGAATAGCTCCAGATTTTGAAGAAAAAAGGGTTTATAGTCATGGAATTATGAAACAGGTAAGATACCATAGTAAAAGATTTAAAGCAATGCTTGAAAGTCCTAGCTATTTTAATAATTCTTTATGGGATACTTTATCAGGAGAGTACTATAGAAGCTTTACCGAAAAAAAAGATTATTACCATATATTTGATTATTGGCGCTGGGATGAACAAGTCGTTAATGATACGTTAATTAATGGATATAATTGGGAAACAGCAGTAGATACTAGTACAACATGGAGAATAGGTGATGGAACAGCTGCCTTTTACAATTATGTTTATTATACTGTTGCTGGATTTACGGAACATGATACTTTTAGAAGTAATCAAATTCGTGAAGGTCAAATGACAAGAGAAAAAGCACTTACACTTGTAGAAGACGAAAATAGACCAAGGTATCAAAATATTAGATGGTATCTTGATACTTTAGGATTGGATTTTGAGGATGTTATAAATATTGTTAATTCTATACCAAAGCTATATAAGGAAGACTAGATGAATATTTGGTGTATATCAAAATATGCAAGTCCGCCTAATTATAGCAAAATGCCTGCTAGATTATTTTTTCTGGCAAAAGAGTTCATAAGATTGGGACATAATGCAACTCTGATAACATCTGATTCAAATCATTTTGCAAAGTATCCAAATATAGATAAGATATATAATTTTGAAACTGTTGAAGGAGTGCCACTTTGTTGGGTAAAAACAAAGAAATATATTAAAACAGCTTCTATTGATAGAGTATTAAGTTGGTTTGATTTTGAAAGAAAACTTTTTAAATTAGATTTAAACAAGATTGACAAGCCAGATATAGTCCTGATTTCATCACTGTCAATATTTTCTATAATTTATGGATATTATTTAAAAAGAAAATTCAATTCTTTTTTAGTATTTGAGATACGAGATATCTGGCCGCTAACAATGACGGAAGAAGGTGGATTTTCCAAATGGCATCCTTTAGTTTTATTAATTGGATTTATTGAAAAGTTTGGATATAAAAAAGCGGATTTAGTTGTAGGTACTATGCCGAGACTTGATTTACATGTAAAAAATATTTTGGGATATGAAAAACATTTTCATTGTTCACCTTTGGGATTTGATCCAGTTAATTATCAAGAAGAATTTGTTGCCAATAACCCTTTTGATGAAGTGTTTCCCAAAAATAAAGTAATAGTAGGTTATGCAGGAAGTATGGGAATTACAAATGCACTAGAACCTTTTATAGAAACAATTAAACTTTTAAATGACAATGAAAATATTCATTTTATGCTAGTAGGAAGTGGTGATTTGAAAGCTACTTTTGAAGAGCAGATTAAAGATTGTACTAATGTAACTTTTTTACCTCGTATCGGACAAAATGAAGTTAAATACTTTTTACAAAAATGTGATATTTTATATTTATCAACAAAAGATTCTAAGGTTTGGGATTATGGGCAGTCTATGAATAAAGTTGTAGAATATATGTTGGCTGCAAAACCAATTATAGCTTCCTATTCAGGGTACCCATCTATGATTAATGAGGCCCAATGTGGGGTTTTTGTAAAATCTACAAAGGCTGAAAATTTAACAAAAGCTATTTTAGATATGGCAACCATGAATGTTAAAGAGAGAAAAGAACTTGGTCAAAATGGTAAAAAATGGATATATGAAAATAGACAGTATTCAAAATTAGCAAAAGATTATATAGATAAAATCATTGAACAAAAAATAGGAAAAAAATTTAATGATTAAATAACTATTTGACAAAGTCTTAGCACTATTTTTAATACTACTTTTTTCTCCTATTTA
>CAYXNJ010000082.1:0-2851 GCA_964466465.1 uncultured Sulfurospirillum sp. | reverse complement strand
ATCCTTTAATTAAGAATTTTTATTGATACAGAAATTATACAATTAAATATAAAAAACTCTTTTAATCAATAAGACTAATTTTATCCAATAAGATTGAATCCAAATTAAGTTCTAAATTCTCCTAATTTGTGATTGAGATTTTCAGTCATTCGGCTTAGATGTTCAGCTGCTCCTGCAATTTCTTCAACGCTACGGCTATTCTCCGTTGAAATCTTATTGATTTCTCCTATTTTAGTGATAATAAGTTCTATTTCATTTCCTGTTTGAAGGTAATTATCTACAGTTTTTTCAGTGATTTTTGTAACGGAGTCAATGATTTTAAAGCTCTCTTGTAATCGATTTTCCACTTCTTGTGCTGTTTGAGCAAGTTCTTCAACTTTTTTAGAGTTAGAGCTCATTTGTTCGCTTGAATTAACAATAGATTGAACAATAACATTAATCGTAGCATTAATTTCAATAAGACTTTTTTGGGTACGTTCAGCAAGTTTTCGCACTTCATCAGCTACAACAGCAAAACCTCGGCCGTGTTCACCAGCACGGGCTGCTTCAATGGCAGCATTAAGGGCTAAAAGATTGGTTTGGTCAGCAATATCACTGATCACAGTTAAAACATTTCTAACTTGTTCTGCATCCGAGCTTAATTGATTCAGTTTATGGGCAAGTTCAATTTCTGTTGCTGAACTTTTTTGTATCTCTTCTGTTAATGCAACAACAGCACTACTTGCAGAATAAAGTGAACTGTTAGCTTTAATCATATCTTCTTTGCTATTTTTTGCTTGGTCAATTGATCCTAACATATTGTTTCGAACTTGATTGGCTTGATGGGTCGTGTCAAGAACAATAGTTGTTGATTTTTCAACAAGTTTTTCTACTTGTAGAGATGTAGTAGAAAGCTCATGTGAAATAGAAGAGTTTTCACTTGAAAGTGATTTTGCGTTACAAATTAGGATGCGTACTTTTTCGATAAAGTTATTAATCTGCTCACTCGCTTGTGCGATTTCATCTTTGCCTCTTATCTGAAGTTTTCGTGTAAGATCACCATCCCCACTAGAGAGTTCTTTTGCCTTTTCAATGAGGTTATTGAGAGGTTTTGTGATAATTTGATTTATGATAATCCAGATGATCAGTACAATAATCAAGGTCATGATTAATGAAGTGACAATAAGATTATTTCTCAGTTTATTATTTGCTTCTTGAAAATCTTTTTCATTAGCTTTTGCAACTAAAATCCAATTCCATTTATCAAAAGTTTGAAAACTAATAATTTTTGCTTCGTCATCTTCTGTTATATGTAGCATGCCATTTTTTTGAGCTAAGATTTTTTTGTCAAGTTCGGATGAAATTTTAGCGCCATCATTTTTTGGATGTACATCGTAGGATTCACTTTTAGTATTTATCGCATAAAAAAAGCCATTTTCACCAATTTTCATGCTATTGATCTGATGTTCTAGTGCTTTAAGTCCATCTGTAAAATTATAACCAATAAACAGAATACCTAAAATTTTATCATCCTCGATGATAGGAGCATAGACAGTGATATAATCTTTGCCAAAAAGCCTTGCACTACCAATGTACTGCTTTTTCTTCATAATAGGCTCATACGCAGGACTGTTTTTTCCTAAAAATGTCCCCATTGCACGGCTTCCATCTTCTTTTTTAAGCGAAGTAGAAACACGAACAAAGTCATCTCCTTGTAAAGCAAAGATAGTAGCAACAGCACCAGTAAGGTCTGTAAATGCTTCTACTTTAGCGAAGTTGTTGTTGAGCGTATAACCACCTGCTGTAATTAAAGGGGTATCGACACCATTCACTTTAATTTTTTCATTAGGATTGATATGAAACGTTCCAAATCCTGCTTCAAAAATACTAAAAAGCTTTATAGCGGTATCTTCAAGCGCACTGTTATAAACTTTGACAGTTTGTTCTAAATTAGAGATATTTGTATTGATTTTTTGTTCTGTCTCTTGTTGAATATACCCTGTGAGATAAACATTGATATAAAAGATAAAAGCAAAAATAGATACTGAAACAATGAGTACCTGTAAAATGGTTACTTTTTTTGCTATTGAATTCATATAGTGTCTCCAAACTAAATATTATTTTAGTGAATAATAGGAAAATATACCTTTTGAGAAGTTAAACAATAAGATAAAAGTTAAATATTTATTTACCATTTTTGTTTGTTTGCATGATAATATTATGATGTGTAAAGCAATAAAAGTAGTTTTTTAATTACAATCCTTAATGCCCTATATTTTTAGATACACATTCAAATCAACATTTAATCTTACCTAAATTAAGCCATTTATATAGTTTTTAATCAGCAATTTGGGTTTAATATCAATTTTAATTTAGTTTCGATATAGTTTTTCGTTAGTAAAAAATATCGAGTTAAGGAGAAATTATGGCAGTAAAAATTACTGATATTTGTATCGCATGTGGCGCCTGTATTGACGAGTGCCCAGTAGAAGCAATCGTAGATGATAGTGATAACCCAACGGGTGCTGATATCTATTACGTTTATGCTGACAAATGTGTTGAATGTGTTGGTCACCATGATGCTCCTGCATGTGCAGAAGCTTGTCCAACAGAGGGTTGTATCGTATGGGATGCACCGTATCCAGGACAACCAAGTCGCGATGAAATCGGTGCAGACATGAGAAAAGGCACGACACCTTGTGCTGAATAATAATCACAAAGAGGGGTGACCCTCTTTGTCTTTGAAATCTAAAAATAGTGTTTAATTGATATTAAAAAAAAATTCTGGTATACTGCCACGATCTAATTGCCTAGAAATTTATGAAATTAAATTATATACTAGGGGTTGATTGTGGAGAGCACATTTTCGATT
>CAYXNJ010000081.1:0-3191 GCA_964466465.1 uncultured Sulfurospirillum sp. | reverse complement strand
GGCGTATATTTGACTGAATTATTTGTTTCCACAGGAGTGATGATTGTTGTATTACTTTCAATAATAGGCTCAGTGGAGTTTTGTTTTATAAGATCTGGTTGTTTCTGTACCTCTAAGGCCAAACGATTAAAATAAGGGTAAAACATAAATCCAGCTAAGATGAGAGTTACACATAATAGACCGACAAGAATATAATGAACACGTTGTTTAAATCTGTATTTCAAAACTTTTTTTTCTAATTCAACAATTTCAACAGCACTAAGCATGGAGCATTCCTAGACTAATACCTGCCATCTCAATATATTTTACATGTAAGGAATTTGCTTTAATGAGAGACGGTTTATGGATATCATAATATTCAAGAATTTCAAAGAGTTTATACATCAGCTTATTGATTGTTCTTAAGTTGCCGCCTGTTATTTTTGCTATTAATTTGTAGTGTTTATCTTTAAAAAGGCCCAGATACTCAAATCGGTTATGAAAAAGAAGCTTTTTTTCAATGTAAGTTTTAATTTCATTTTGTGAAGCATTGTCAATTTCAATCGTTTCCCAAATACGGGTTTGAAAATAATCTTTCGCTAAGACGTCCTCTTTCTCTGTTTTATGAACTGTGAAGAGAAATTTAAAAAGACGTGAATCGGCCATAAGACGAATTTTTTCAATCAAGTCTGTAGGATAGAGTTGTGCTTCATCAATTAAAACAGTAATTGCTTGATCTGTAGAAGTAATATGCTTTGCAAGTAATGCTAAAAATTCGTTATAGTTTGAAAATTCTGGAGATTTTTTTCCAAAAATATGCTCATAAAGTGCGTTAATGAAGATTCTTTCTTCAAAAAAAGGTCTTGGAAAAAAGATAATACGCTTTTTTTGCTTCAAATCATTATAAATTTTTTGAAGTAAAAAGGTTTTCCCCGTACCAGGTTTACCATAAAATAAAATCAATTTTAGTGGCTTATCCAAAGTCTGCACCAATTTGTCATATGTTGTTGCAGACTGGTCTAAATTGACATAATCAAAAATTTCGCCATCAACAAAGATGGTTTTAAGATCGCTATATGTGCTTGTGCTATTCATATATTTTTTGACTGTAGCCAAGATCTTTAAGTGTTGCTTTATCTGTACCTTTTGTTCCAATAATACGTGGTGTAATAACAAAAACAAGTTCACTAGTTTGTATAGTATCTGCAGAATGTTTAAATGCTTCACCAAGAAGAGGTATGCTGCTCAGTAATGGTACGCTACTTTCTTCTTTGCCTTTTGTATTTGCGATAAGTCCACCTAAAATAATTGTACTTCCATCTTTTACTTTGACAACGGTTGAGAGTTTTTTCTCTTGTGTATCTGGTGCGATTTCTCTTGGGTTTGTTGTTTTTGTATCATCAGATGAATATTTAAAATTACTAACTGAAGGATTGATTCTTAGAATAATTTCATTATCTTCTGAAATTTCAGGAGTAATGTTTAAAAGAACACCAATAAAAATGGAATAATTGGTATATGTTGTTGTAAGTGTGGTTGTCGTTGTTGCTGTATTAGTAGTATCTTCAGGGATTCGGTAATTAATATTGTCACCAACAGTGATAAGTGCTTGTTGGTTATTCATCGTTAAGACTTTTGGACTAGAGACAACTTTTGTGTCACCACTGGATCCTAAAAAGTCAATAAGCCCAGAAATAGAGAAAACGGCATCATTAACAACGGTTAAATTGTTATAATTTTTGGTAATAGCATTATCATAAAACGTTGATGCAGCATTCGTTGAATCAGTATATGTATGTGCTGTCTGCCCTTGATTGCTATTATTGAAAATAGAGCTACTACTAAACCCTAAAGAAAATTTACTCCAATCAACACCTGTTTTATTGCTACTGCTTAGCGCAACAGAAATGATAGAAACATCAATAAGTACTTGTCTATGGAGTCTATCTTTAAGAAGATCAATATAATCAGAAACTCTGTCTAATTGTTTTTTAGTTGCAGTCACTGTAATCATGCCAGCGTTGGCATTGATAATAGGTGCTGCTGCTTTATAGTTCTCTCCTCCCGTATTGAGTACAGAGGTCAATTCCGTTGAAATTGTTTTCCAAAAGTCAAAGGATTCATTTGATGAGATAGTATTTTGGCTTTGAGTTGTTGTATTCTTTGTTCCTGAACCTGTCGCTTCTACAGGTGTTGCATCTACAGAGGCATTAATAACAGCTTTTCCTTCACGAATGGAAGAAATGTAGTCAACTTTAAAAGATTTAGTACTTAAAGCAGAAATTTTTAGATAATTTTTATCATACGTATAAAAGAGATCATTATCATGAATAACAAGTTGAAAAACTTCATCTAAAGAAAGGTTTTTAATATTAATACCATTGAGATTTTTCGCAAGAACCTTTTCTGCTTCAGGATCTTTTACAACAATACTAAAGTCGCATACTTCACCAAGTTCTGCTAAAAGTTCAGCTCCTGTCGCTTTATTGTTGGTTTTAATGTTAAATGTACGATATTCACACGTTTTATTTTTTTCAGCAGCTTGCATGGGCGAAAGAGCGATCATGGCTATCGCTGCAATTGTAATAATGTTATTTGGAAAGTATTTTAACATTGCTCTCATCTTTTGTCCTTATCACAAGTTCTTTTTTTTCAATTTCATTTTGAAGCATAACACTATCACGCGTAACTTTAATGAGTTTAAAACTGCCAACAGTCTCATTTTTTTTATACCAATGACCATTAATTTTCGCTTTTTGATCAAAGGTTGCTTCTAAAATATAGACTGAGGGTTGTACGCTTTCGTTTCCATCTGTTGCATTGATCTCAGTATTAATACTAATAAAAGGGTTTTCAAGTTTATCAATCATAATCATATCTGCACCTGATCTTCGCTCCGCAATACGCTCAAAAATTTTATCATACTCTTTAACCTCACTGCCAAGTGATAAATTTTCTTTTGCATGGGCAATAGAGATAAAAAGAGATGATACTAAAAGTAGTTGGCATAAAGTTCTCAATATTTCATCCCCCATACAGCGATATTGAATTGCCCTTCAATATTTTTCTTTCCAGTGCAATTAAGTTCATAAATATCTACAACAAGTTCGCTCTCTTCAATTGCATTCATAAATTTCATTGTGTTTGCAAAAGAACCACTAAAATCAACTTTGAGTGTTAAAATTTGTTCGATTTTTTGAATACTTGGTTCA
>CAYXNJ010000080.1:0-3331 GCA_964466465.1 uncultured Sulfurospirillum sp. | reverse complement strand
TGAAAATAATACATTAGATTATGAAAAACTAACATAAAAAATTGTAGAGATTATTATACATAAAATTATATGTAAATATCGTTTTAAAGGGATTTTGTTCTAGGTGTTTTTGTTGTTTTTAAATTTTGCTACTAACAGTATGTTAGTGCTCTGAGACCTTTTAAATTCTACGATTTAGCGTCCATCTTTCAGAAGAGACAAGCTTTAGTGTGCTATAATCATCTCTTTAAGCATAGGAGAAGCGTATGTTATACGAAGATGAAGATGACTTTTTTATGGGGAGTCCTAAGAGCAAATTTTTTGATATTCTCTTTAATGCAAACAAAGAATTGGTAAAAACGAAGCTTTTAGAGCTTGTTGATCGCTACAGCGCTATGGAAATTTTACTGGAAAAGCAGTATGGAGTTGATGCCGTAGAAGGAATGATTCGTACTGTTTTAATGGAAGAAATGGATGCTGTTGTTGAGCATAACAATGATCTTTTTATAAGCTCTGTTGGGGAAATATTAACTCAAAATGAATAAAATATGGTGTTTTGTTTGCTGTTTATTCTTAAGTTCGTATGTCTTTTCTGCACCGATAGAGTATGAATATGAGCATAAATTTGTTCTTAAAAAAGATGAATTAGGCTTGGTACTCGTTAACCACAAAGAGGTGACACGAAAACCAACAGCGGAAAACCCGAACAATGAGTACTTGCTCAAACTTCGATGGACACTCTTTACCAATAATATGTTGACTCTTTTAGTCAACTATAGAGGATACCCAACGCAGTATGTGCTAGAGAAAAAATACCCTTTGGAGAGTATTATTATTCCTCTCTTACCTGATGGGGATAATAAAGTGATAGCGAAAACCTATGCTAGAATTGTCTTTACTGACTTTGATCAAAGAAATAAAGAGGCAATTTTAGATATATTTATAGAAGATAATCAACAACGTATAGAAGTTGAGTTTAAACCTAAAAAGAAACCGTAGGATTGCAGGTGTTAGGAAAAGTTGAAAATTTAATGGTCGATATGGTCGCTTCTTTAGGCGACGCACGCAGTGTTGAGCTCTTTCATAGAGTTCCTAAAGGGAAGCGTTTACGCGCGAAGTTAATTTTAAAGATTGCTGGTGTGAGCGATGCTTCTGTGAAATTAGCAGCAATTGTTGAGCTCATTCATGCGGCAAGTTTACTGCATGATGATGTCATTGACGATGCCTTTACGAGGCGAGGTGAAGACTCTATCAATGCGCTTTTTGGTAATAAAACAGCGATTATGCTGGGTGATATTCTCTACTCAAAAGGCTTTAGTGAGCTTACTTTTATGCCTCAAGATGTTGCTTATAGCATCTCGCATGCTGTTGCACTGCTTTCGGTAGGAGAGCTTTTAGATGTTGAACTCTCCCATTCGTTTAATGATAGCGAAGAGCGTTATTTTGATATGATTTATAAAAAAACCGCTTCACTCATCGAAGCTTCTGCAAAAGCCGCTGCATTATTGGCAGGCAAAGATGGCGATATTTATGCTCTCTATGGTAAAAATTTAGGACTCGCTTTTCAAATCATCGATGACATTTTAGATATTACCCAATCAAGCGAAACCCTTGGAAAACCTTCACTGAACGACTTTAAAGAAGGAAAAACCACACTTCCGTATCTTTACTTGTACCAAAGACTCTCTTTGGAAGATCAAACGAAACTGCTTGCTTTGTTTCAACAAGAGCTTGACGATACACAAAAAGCATGGATTAAAACCCAAATGAATGAAACCAAAGCGTTAGAAGATACTATTTCATATGCAAGAAAATTGGGTTTAGAAGCATTAGCTGTTATTGAAAAAGAAGAAGATGTAGGCTTAAGCTCTATTATAAAAGAGATGATTGAGAGGAATTTTTAAGATGCACTATCTCACCATTAGTTTTACACATAAAAACACCGATATCAGTATTCGCGAAAAACTAGCATTTAATTCAGAAGAGAAATGCCGCCATTTTATGGGCACATTGATAAGTTGTGCTGCGGTGAATGAAGTTATTTTACTCTCGACCTGTAATCGTGTTGAAGTGATTGCAAGTGTTACAGAGTGCGCCTCAGCGCTTAATGATACGTTTGATCTTTTAAGCCATGTATCTGGCATAGAGCGTGAAGAGCTCGAAGGAAGAGCAGATATTTATGAAGATAATGGTGCCATACACCATCTTTTTACGGTATGTTCTTCATTGGACAGTTTGGTTATAGGCGAGACGCAAATCGCAGGGCAGCTTAAAGACGCGTTTAAATTTGCCTTTGAAAACAACTACTGTGGTCAAAAACTAGGTCGAGCAATGCACCATGCGTTTCGCTGTGCGGCAGAAGTGCGAAGTCGCACAGACATCTCAAAAAGCCCTGTTTCTGTTTCAAGTGTAGCTGTCAATAAAGCAAAAGACCTTTTAGGAAGCATTGGAGGATTGAGCGCATTGGTAGTAGGTGCAGGTGAAATGAGTCAATTAGCAGCAAAACATCTTATCTCAAATGGTGTGAATGTTATTATTATCAACCGAAATCTTGAACATGCGCAGGCTTTAGCGACTGAGCTAGGCGAGCTTGCAACCACAGCGCCTTATTCAAAACTGACTGAGTATATCAATCGTTATCGCCTTGTATTTACAGCTACAGGAGCACCACATAGCGTTATCACCGATGATATGGTTGAAGAGCGAGAATTTTCACGCTATTGGTTTGACATTGCAGTTCCTCGCGATATCGATGTTAAAGAGCATGCCCATTTACACGTGTACGCTGTCGATGACCTCGAAGAGATTGTAACAAAAAATATGTCACTTCGTGAAGAGCAAGCCAAAATCGCTTACTCTATCGTAGGTCGCTCTACCATGGACTTTTTTAAATGGCTACAGAGCATGTGTGTTGATCCGATTATTAAAGAGATTCGTGATCATGCCAAAGAGTGCTCTCTGCAAGAATTAGAGAAAGCAGTCAAAAAAGGGTATATTCCTGAAGAGTTGCAAGATCAAGTTTCTAAAGTACTGCATCATGCCTTTAACTCTTTTTTACATTCAGCGACTAAAAATCTTAAAGAAGTGGCTGAAAAACCAGAAGCCGATACGATCGTGCAAGCGGTTCAATATATTTTTAACATTAACGAAGATCAAACAAAACGCATTAATATGTATAAATGTGAATACCAAATGGGGGGAATGAAATGAGATTTTCAAAACTGTATGCACCAACAACCAAGGAAGCACCAAAAGATGCAACGCTTCCGAGCCATCAGTACTTGGTGCGTGGCGGTTTTATCTCTCAAGTAGGAAGTGGACTGTATAACTTTTTGCCGATGGGAAAAATCGT
>CAYXNJ010000079.1:0-3533 GCA_964466465.1 uncultured Sulfurospirillum sp. | reverse complement strand
TGGGATTTGGGCAAATTATTGGGGCATATATAGGCTCTAATATGGTGATTAAAAAAGAGGTGAAATTTATTCGTACCTTCTTTTTGACGATGGTTGCCTTAACGCTTTTAAAACTTATTTATAGCAGTTACATCGCATGACACATCAAGAATATCTAGCCAAAATTGAGCTTGCCAATGCGTGGGCAAAAGCCTATTATGTGAATGATGCACCCATTGCAAGTGATGAAGAGTACGATAGACTTTATCATGAAATTTTAAAGTATGAGCAGGAAAATCCACTTTTTGCAGATGAAAATAGTCCTAGCAGACGTGTGGGTGGTATGGTGCTTGAGGGTTTTAATAAAGCAGAACACAAAGCCCGTATGTGGAGTATGGAAGATGTGTTTGATGAAGCGGATCTGGATGCGTGGATAGAGCGTGTTAAAAAGGTGAAAGAGAGCTTTACCTTTTATTGTGAACCTAAGTTTGATGGGGCAAGTCTTAATCTCATTTATGAAAATGGCTCTTTGAAACAAGCGATTACAAGAGGTGATGGCAGCATTGGTGAAGATGTTACTGAAAACGTCAAAACGATTGGTTCTATTCCTTTGCAAATTGATTACAAAGAGTTGATTGAAATTCGTGGTGAAGTGGTCATCAAAAAAGCAGATTTTGAAACGCTGAACCATGAACGACTTTTGAGTAACGAGCCACTCTTTGCCAATCCCCGAAATGCGGCAGCAGGAAGCCTTAGACAACTTGACACACGCATTACGGCAAAACGTAAGCTCATGTTTTACCCATGGGGTATTGGCGTTAACACCCTATCTCAGGGCTTTTTGAGCGAAAAAATGCGCTTTGTTTACGATCTTGGATTTTTGCAACCTCCTAAAATTGTAGTGACACACAATGTAGATGATGTCCATACGCTTTATGCAGAACTTATCGTCAAGCGTGATGAGATCGAAATGATGATGGATGGGATGGTTGTTAAGGTTGATGATGTAAGTTTACAAGAAGAGCTGGGCTATACGGTGAAATACCCTAAATGGATGGTTGCTTTTAAATTCCCAGCAATTGAAAAAGTAACAATACTAAAAGACATTACGCTTCAAGTAGGGCGTACAGGCGTGGTTACGCCCGTGGCGGAAGTTGAAGCCGTCAACATCGAGGGCGTTATCGTTGAGCGGGCAACCCTGCACAATTTTGATGAGATAGAGCGTAAAGATATTCGCATCGGTGATAGTGTCATCATCATTCGTAGTGGGGATGTTATTCCCAAAATTATTAAGGTGCTTCACGAAAGACGAAATGGTACGGAGAAAAGTGTAGAAAGGCCGCTAAATTGCCCTGTTTGTGGCAGTGAACTGTTAGATGACGGTGCCTTGATAAAATGCCAAAATCTCTCATGTGATGCGAGAGTGGTTGGAGCGATTATTCATTTTGCATCCAAAAAAGCCCTAAATATTGACGGTCTTGGTGATAAAATAGTCGAACAACTTTATGCGCAACAACTTGTGTTACACGTGAAAGATTTGTATGCACTAACGCTTGATCAGCTCTTAGTGCTTGAAGGTTTTAAAGAGAAAAAAGCACTCAACCTTTTAGAAGCCATTGAACAGAGCAAAGGGGTAAGTTTAGAAAAATTTATCAATGCTTTGGGAATCGAACATATTGGTGAAGTGGCTGCTAAAAAAATTGCACGTGCTTTTGGGCTTGAATGGCTAGAAATTGGTTATGAGCAGATTATAGCGCTTGAAGGCTTTGGCGAAGAGATGGCAAAGAGTTTGATAGAGTTTATTCATGTAAATAAGCAAGAAACCTATGAACTCATGGCTATTATTGACCCGATTGCTTCAAAACTAGAGATAACGGAGTCTGTATTTACAGGTAAAACGGTAGTCCTTACAGGTTCCATGAGTAAGTCTCGTGATGAAATTAAAGAGATGCTTGAAAAATTGGGTGCAAAAGTAAGTGGCAGTGTCTCAAAAAAGACTGATTTTGTTATTTTTGGTGAAGAAGCAGGCAGTAAATTGGATAAAGCAATGGAACTTGGTGTCAAGACACTGAGTGAAAGTGAACTGAATGAGATGATTAAATGAGATTAGATAGTTATTTATTTGAAAAAGGTTTTGCACAAAGTCGTAATAAAGCGGCTGAGCTTATACAAGAAGGAAGTGTTTGGCTCAATGGTAAAGTTGAGCGTAAAAACTCTGCAGAAGTTGGCGAAAACGATACCGTTGAAGTAGAAAAAATTGCACAATACGTCAGCCGCGCAGGATTAAAACTGCGTGGATTTATCAATGAACTAAGGTTGAATGTCACAGAAGCTGATGTCCTTGATATTGGAAGCAGTACAGGTGGCTTTGTGCAGGTTTGGCTAGAGGAAAATGTCAAAAGTGTGACCGCTGTTGATGTGGGAAATGAGCAGTTACATCCGAGTCTAAAAGTCGATAACCGAATTATTTTACACGAGAATACTGATATACGACTTTTTATGCCTGAAAGAGCTTATGATATGGTCAGTTGTGATGTTTCATTTATTGGTATTGGTGCTCTTTTAGAACACATCGATCGCCTTGCAAGAAAAGAGATTATTATCTTATTTAAACCACAGTTTGAAGTGGGAAAAGACGTCAAACGCACGACTAAAGGTGTCGTTAAAGATGGCTCGGCTATCATGCGCGCACACCACCAATTTGAGGCACAAACAACAACGCTTGGTTGGCAACTCATTGACAAAAAAGAATCACTTGTAAAAGGGAAAGAGGGGAATGTTGAGACGTTCTACTATTTTAAAAAAAGAGAGTGTTGATACATTAGCCATCGGCAGTTTCGATGGCATCCATGTTGGACACAGACAGCTTCTAAATCATTTGGGTGACAATGGTGCACTTTTTGTCGTTGACAAAGACCAAGCCAATCTGACACCAGGGATTAAACGCAGTGAATATGCGGGTTATCCGTGTATGTTTTTTCATTTTTTAAAAATTAAACATCTCAGTGGTGAAGAATTTGTTGCATTGCTCAAAAAAGAGTTTACCAATCTTAAAAAGATTGTTGTAGGATACGACTTCTTTTTTGGACAACATCGTTCCTGCAACGCTTATGATCTTCAACGACTTTTTGATGGAGAAGTGATTATTGTTGAAGAGTTTAGTTATCATGGTATTTCAGTTCATTCAAGTTTAATTCGAGAATACTTAAGAGATGGACGTTTGGAAGAAGCGAACCGCTTTTTAGGGCGTGAATATGCAATGACTGGCGATGTGATTTCTGGACAGGGACTTGGGAAAAAAGAGCTTGTGCCTACACTAAATTTGAAAATTTTAGAGTATCTTATACCGCGTGAAGGGGTTTATGCAACACGTACACGCATAGGACAAAATGTCTATTCTTCGGTCTCTTTTATTGGTGTGCGTAAAAGTACAGACCATCAATTTTCAGTGGAAACCCATCTTTTAGATGAAAATAGTGTGGAGATTCAAGGCGCAATTGAGATCTTTTTCGTAGAATTTTTACGGGATAATCAGAAATTTAGTAGCCTTGTTG
>CAYXNJ010000078.1:0-3903 GCA_964466465.1 uncultured Sulfurospirillum sp. | reverse complement strand
GTATCGTTAGAGTCACCTGCAATCCTTGCTATGCTTATCCTTGTCTCTGTTTGTGTTTTGGATTTACGCAAATGACTCTAACGATACCTTTTCGTTTAATCACTTTGCACTTATCGCACATCTTCTTTACAGAAGGTCGTACTTTCATTCGTGACTCCTGAACTTTTTTTCCACTGGAATTTTGAGTTAAACTGTCACAGGTTTGATGATGTATCTCAAACCAACAATCGAAAAAACAGTGGTTTCTTTTTCGATTATTCTTCACACAGCTTTACAAAAGGGGTAAATTATACATAAATTAAGCTAATAATTTACTTATACCTATAAGTTATACGCCCTTTATCCAAACTATACGGTGTTAACTCAACTTTCACGGTATCTCCTGGCATTATCTTAATATAATGCATTCTCATCTTGCCAGCAATGTGACACAAAATCACATGGCTATTTTGTACTTCAACTTTAAAGGTTGCATTTGGTAATGCTTCAATTACTTTACCATCTATTTCAATCACGTCATCTTTTGCCATTTTACCTCCTATAATCTCAAGATAGAGACAAAATTTCTACTTTACCATCTACGATTGCAACAGTGTGCTCATAGTGGCTTCCTCTTAAACCATCTGTTGAAACAACAGACCACTTATCCTCCAAAATCTTTGGAGTTCCCTCTTTATGACAAATCATCGGCTCAATACAAAAAACCATTCCATTTTTAATTTTAGGACCACTCTTAGGGTTGATTCCTTCTAAATAATTTGGAAGTTCTGGCTCTTCATGAGGCTTTCTGCCGATACCATGTCCACAAAAACCACGCAATGGAACATAACCTTTTTGGAGAATAAACTGCTCAATTGCATGACTCAGTTCTTTAAAGCGCATCTCTGGCTGAATAATATCAATTGCATAATAAAGTGCATCTTTAGCGCATGCTATTAAGTTTTCATCATCTTTCGTAATTTCCCCAACGCCTACTGTTATAGCAGAATCACCATACCATCCATCCACTTCCGTGCCAATATCAAGGCCTACAATATCACCTTCTTTAAGTCGATAATCTGTAGGAATACCATGAATAATCACTTCGTTAACAGAGGTACATACACCCGCTGGAAAACCATAAAGACCTTTAAAAGCAGGACGAGCACCAAGGCTATGAATGTAAGACTCACCCATGGCATTAAGCTCTTTTAAGCTAAGCCCTGGATGAATATTACCTGCAAGATACTCTAATGTTTTAGCAACAATCTTATTAGCTACAGAAAGCTTTGCTATCTCTTGAGCTTTTTTGATGGTAATTGCCATACCATTAAAGTCCTACAGCACTAAGTGTTTCATATTTATTCATGTACATTTGTGCTTCAATTTTACGCATTGTATCAAGTGCTACTTGCACAACAATGAGTACTGCCGTTCCACCAAAATAGAATGGTACACCCATAACTTTTACTAAAACCCATGGAAGAGTCGAGATAAGTCCTAGGTAAATTGATCCCCATAAAGTTAGTCTTCCTGCTACTTCATTTAAGAAGAGCGCAGTGCTTTCGCCTGGTCTTACACCTGGAATAAAACCACCTTGTTTTTTTAAGTTCTCAGAGATATCTTTTGCATTAAAAACTATTGACGCATAAAAATAAGCAAAGAAAATGACAAACAAGAATGTAAGGACGTTAAAAACATAACTATTTGGATTAAGAAAATCATGAATAGATTGAACAATTGGATTGGTGCTTGCTTGCATAATTGTTGATGGGAACATCAAAATTGCGCTTGCAAAAATAGGAGGAATAACACCACTAAGATTCATTTTAATGGGTACATAGTTCATAATACGTTTGTGTTGGTTTTGAAGCACCACTTTTCGTGAATACGAAATCGGAATACGACGCTCACCCATTTCCACATAAATAATAGAACCAACTGTTGCTAGGATAACCACTAAAATACCAATGACAACAAGGAAGTTCAATTCCCCAGTATTCACAAGGTTAATGGTTCCACCAATCGCACTAGGAATTCCTGAAACGATACCTGCAAAAATAATCAAACTAATACCATTACCAATACCACGTTGCGTAATCTGCTCACCAATCCACATGAGTAACATGGTTCCTGTAAGCATACTAGCCGCTGCAATGGCTGTAAAAGTTGTCATATCGATCATAATCGCACTCTCACCTGCACGACCACTTAACCCTCCAAGACCAACGGAAACACCAATGGCTTGTACAATCGTAATACCAATCGTTGCATATCGAATGATCTGCATGTATTTAACCATGCCATCACGCTCTTTTTTCATTTTACCAAGTGCTGGGAAAGTTGCTGCAAGAAGTTCCATAATGATAGATGCGGTGATGTAAGGCATAATACCTAACGATATAATACTAAGACGTTGTGCAGCGTTACCGCTGAACATATTAAACATTCCAAGGGCATTTGAGCTATTGGAGTCGAAGAACTCTTTAATTACAGCTATGTTTACACCAGGAACTGGCACGTATGCCAGTATCCTGTATGCAAAAATAAAGCCTAATGTAACTAAGATCTTCCTCGTGAGATCTTGGCTCATTTACTCATTCCAGTAAAAACGACGTTTTCGTCTTTGATTTTAGCAGTTAACTCTTTTGCACCTGCACCAATCAATTTTACTTTAACAACCGTACTTGCCATTTTATGGACAGTACGGATTGCATCAACCGTAATTTCAGCAAGCTCTGCAACTGCTTTAATTTTATCGATGTTAATAACATAAGGTTTTTCAATTTTAGAAGTAAAACCAACTTTTGGTAATCTTCTTTGAAGTGGTTGTTGACCACCCTCAAAACCTCTTTTACGTTTGTAACCTGTACGAGATTTTTGACCGTTAGCACCACGACTTGCGGTTTTTCCCATACCACTACCTTGACCACGACCTACACGTTTGATCTTTTTGGTAGAGTTTTCTGCTGGTGTAAGATTATCTAATGCCATGTTGAATCCTTCTTTACTTAGCTTTTAATCATGCTAAGAGCTTTGATAGTTGCTCTTACTACGTTAGAAGCGTTGTTTGAACCCAATGACTTTGTCAAAATATCTTTAATACCTGCAAGCTCAACAACAGGACGTGTTGCACCACCAGCGATAACACCGGTACCATCACTAGCAGGTTTCAAAATAATACGACTTGCATTAAATTTAACTTCAACATCATGAGCGATTGTTGAACCTTTGATGTTTACTTTGACAATGTTTTTAAACGCATCATCAACTGCTTTTCTAATCGCATCAGGAACCTCTTTAGCTTTACCAAAACCAAAGCCAACAAGACCTTTTTTATTTCCAACAACAACGAGTGCTGTAAATCTAAAACGTCTACCGCCTTTAACAACTTTTGTTACGCGGCCAATGTTAACGATGACTTCTTCAAACTCTTCTCTGTTATATTTTTCCATTGAATCGTTTTCCTCTTCTTTTTCTTATAGCACTATGCCGTTTGCTCTAAGGCCATCTGCAAAAGCAGCAACTACACCATGATACAAATAACCATTTCTATCATAGACAACTTGAGTTAAATTCTTAGCCTTGAGCGTTTCTGCAAAAACTTTTGCAACTTCTGCTGCACTTGCTTTGCTAGCATTGAACCCTAATTTTTTGCCATCTACACTTGCCAAAGTAACGCCAGTAACATCATCAATCGCTTGTGCATAGATATATCTGTTTGATTTAAAGAAAGAAACTCTTGGTCTTTGTTCAGTACCAGAAATATCTGCTCTTACTCTTTTTTTACGTTTAACTCTTAGTGCAAGCTTTCGTTTTAAAATATTTGCTCTCATCTCTTATCCTTACTTCTTAGAAGTTTTTCCGGCTTTACGGATAATAGTTTCATCAGAATATTTAACACCTTTACCTTTATAAGGCTCT
>CAYXNJ010000077.1:0-4112 GCA_964466465.1 uncultured Sulfurospirillum sp. | reverse complement strand
ATATAGATAATAAATAAAATGGGTTGTAGTTAAACTTTTAACTCTTCAAAATATTTGATGAATTAGACTCAATAATCTTCGTACACTGCTCTTTAAACTTCGGCAAAATATGTCTGATAATCCACTCAATAATGGCAAGATTAACACCTTCGTAATCATGAGCGATGTAGTTTCTAACATCGTAAATGCCTTTAAGATCGTCAGCTTCAAAATACTCAAGCAGTGTACTGTTCGTAGATTTTTTAATTTTGTCGAATTGTTCAGCTATAGACGTTAAGTGCATCAAAATCGCAGGACGATAGGTTGTTAAATCGTGCAATGCGTTGGTAATAGAACCAGCATTTGTTACAATTGCTTCAATGTATTCTATCTTTTCAAGAATGAGATAGATTTTGCTAATGTTCTCTTTAGACATAAATAGTTCTATCGATGATAAATTTTTGAGCAGTTTTTCCCATTCCCGTCTTATCAGCCAAATCCACAGAAACCCCAAAAATAGAACTTATCTCTTTTTTAATTTCTTCGATGCGCTCAATGGACTTAATGCCATAACGCTCGACAAAGGAAGGTTTAGCTTCGATGAGAATGTCGATGTCACTTTTCTCATCGGCTTCATCACGTGCGTAAGAGCCAAACAAGCCCTCTATAACGAAACCCTCAGGTAAGTAATGATTTTTCAAGCGTTTAAGCTCTTTAAGGATAGTTTCTTTTTTCATAAAAAAATTATAGCAGAGATTGAACATTTTGTGAATTATAGGTCAAAGAATCAAACGTTAGTGCTTCAAAGTTTAGCTTCCATAGAATAAAATATGTATAATGCAACGTAGTCTGAAATACACCAAAGGCAAAAATCATGGATAAATTTTTAGAAGCAGCCATAGAAGAAGCGCAAAAGGGTTTGGGCGAGGGTGGCATACCTATAGGTTCGGTGCTGGTGATAGATGGTAAAATCGTAGGGCGTGGTCACAACCGTAGGGTTCAAAAAGGGAGTGCTATCTTGCACGCGGAGATGGACTGTTTGGAAAATGCGGGGCGTTTGAGTGCGCGAGAGTATCGTAAAGCCACGCTTTATTCGACCTTATCACCGTGTGATATGTGCAGTGGTGCTGTTTTGCTTTATGGCATTCCCAAAGTGGTGATTGGTGAAAACCAAACCTTTTGTGGACCAGAAGCGTATGTGAAGTCCAGAGGGGTTGAGGTTGAAGTCCTCAACAACCCAAAATGCCGCGAGCTGATGGAAGCTTTTATACAAAAAAATCCAGAACTGTGGAATGAAGATATTGGTGTATAGAAGCCTTTAAAGACAAGGCGTTTTTATCATATACCCAATGCCTCTGACATTGACGATGAAGTCTTCTTTGAGATGATTTTTCAGACGGTTAATCTCTGTTCGTATGGTAGCATCGTCAACAAACATATCGCAGTCACCCCAGACGTTTTCTCTGAACATATCGTAACTACAGACAAAGCCTCGGTTGTGGGTTAGAAACTCGATGATTTGAAGTTGTCTTTTTGAAAGAACTTGTGGCTCTTCATTGAAGTAAAGTGTCATAGCATCACAATCAAAACTGTAAGAAGCTGAGAGGACTTTGTGGTGCATCTCTTTTTTAGCGGTTTTGGAAATGCGGTCTATGCGGATGCCTAGTTCTTTGAGGTGAAATGGTTTTTTTAAGTAGTCATGGCATCCAAGCTCAAATGCGCGTGATATATCTTCAATCTCGATGAGTGTCGAGATAAAAATAACAGGTATGATTTTCTTTTGTGCGTGCAACGCTTCTAAAATGCTGAGTCCATCGATGTTAGGTACATTGATGTCGAAAACGAGTAGGTCAAACTTCTCTTTCTCCAAAATCTCTAAACAGACGTTGCCATCTCTAACAGATGTTATGGCGTGACCGATGGTTGTAAGGTACTTTGTGATGGATTCATTTAAGAGAATGTCATCTTCTAAAAGGAGTATTTTCATGCGTTGTCAACTTTAAATTGGTATGAAAAGGATGTAATGTTTTCGTCTGAATGCACTGTTATTTTCACGTTTTCTTCCTTACAAATTCTTTTAACAAGATTGAGCCCTAGTCCAAAGCCATCTTTGGCTTGTTCTTCTCGGTAATACTCTTCAAATATTTTCTTAGGTTCTTGAATTTTTCGCGAATGTGATGCGATACAAAAATCACAATAGGTGGTTTTTTTAGTAAGTGTGACATTGATATTTTCATTTTCAAAGGTGTATTTGATGGCATTGGTGAGGTTGTTATCGATAATACGCTGTAGTTTTGTTTCATTGAAAAAGATATATGCTTTATCGCAATTGGTTTCAAAAATAAATTGGGACTTAGCGATATTGGCAACTTGTGCAAAAAAATCGATACGACTACGGATGTAATCGACCAAATCAATGCGTTGTTTCAAATAGGTAATATGGTCTTTTTTCACCAAATAACTTAAATCATCGTACATCGAAAAGATGCTTTTAACGGCAACTTCGATATTTTCCAAATAGACATTTTTCCCAAATTCCATCTCATAGAGCTCTATATTGCTCATAATAACACTTAAAGGCGTATTCATCTCATGAACGGTATAGCGTAAAAACTGTCTATGCGATTTTAAAAGAGTGTCGGAGTAGTTCATCTGCTTTTCTAAGCGTTTGGACTGTTCGTCATAGTCTTGTGCACTTTGTTCAATAAGGTGGGTTAAGGATTCGATGGTTTTGGAATAGAAGTTGTTTTTCTTCGTCTCTTCTTTAGTATTAATTTGAAAGCCAGAGCCAGCTTTTGATGATTCACTGAGGGCAACAACGGTGAGTGTTTGGTTGAGAAGTTTGTTGTGTCCATTGTAATGGTAAAACTCAGAATAGGTAAAAAATCCCGATGCGGGTGCTATTTTTGAAAAAGAGCCAATGCCGAGTTTGACTAAAAAGGGCATAAACCGCCTACGTGCCATACAGGAAAAAACGTAAAAGGTTTCAATGTCAATTTCGTGGAGGTTTTTTAAAACTTCTATAGGGTCTTTGATTAACGATTCGGCATCACCAAAACCGATACGTACATGGTCTCCTTCTTCAAGGTTCCCACTAAAACTCAAACTTCCATCTTCATGCTTTCCAATGACGGCTCTTGCCATCGTAACGCCTTTTTTCTCAAGAATGAGTGGGAACTCTGTGCGTGAGAAATTGCTCCCTAAGTATTTGTCGTAAAAGTAAGCTGCTTTCATGTCATCTATCATATAGACTCGGTTATTGTGTGCTTTGGTGATGGTATGTTTAAGCCCAACAGGTTTCCAGTCAAATTTAAAATCGGTCGCTACATGGAGGATGTCGGAGTTTAAAGAGACACCTACGACACCTGCGCTGAGGATGGTATTTTGGGATGAGATGTAGGTTTGCTCAAATTTTCCATTGTCCCCTGCCATACCACCACAAATAGGAATGGTAGCATTGAACGATTCTATACCGTATAAAAATTCTTCTGCGTTCATGCGAGTGCCATCTGAAAAAAGAATGAGAAGTTTGGTATTGGGAGTGATGAGCTCCGATGCCAGTTTTACACCGCATTGAAAAGAGTCTTCATCTTGAATGTAGGCGGTTTTAATAAACGTATGCTCAAAAATGCTAATGGAGATAATGGTTCTAAGCGTGGTGATCGAATCACCATAGACTTCTCCATCGGTCGTTGTTCCTATGACAATAGCATTAGGAAGGAAATATAAAAGAGTACCACTGACATAGGTGAGTGTCTCTTTATCTTGACCGCAGAAGATCTGAACTAAGACATTCTTTTCATGTGTAAATTGCTCAAAGTCGATAATATCTTGTAATGCACCTGTTTCATAACAAAAGTTGTAAGTTCTCATAAAAGGCATCTCCCATTTTGAGGCTAGAGTGTAAGGATAGCACATGACACCTTGGAAAAAAATCGTACCTATTCAAGAAAAATAGATGAAATTTTGTGTGTAACCATACCACACATAAGCTTTTTTTTGATGGTACTCCTTTGAAATAACCCCGTTTTGCTATACTCATGCTATATTCATACTATATTATCTTTCGTAGAGATTAAAATAAAAAAATATATAATTTATGGGAGGTTAAAAAAAGATTTTACACTATGTGG
>CAYXNJ010000076.1:0-4415 GCA_964466465.1 uncultured Sulfurospirillum sp. | reverse complement strand
TTTGGTGGTGTAAGACCTCAGGTTATTAATAAAACAGAACAAAAATTGATGCTAGGTGAAGCAAGTATCAATCCGGGTACTGGTATCATCTTCAACATGACGCCAAGTCCAGGAGCAACAAGCTGCCTTGGTAATGCACGCCGTGACGTTAGAATCGTGTGTGAATACTTGGGTAAAACCTTCAATGAAGAGCTCTTTAAACAAGAACTCGTTGATTAAACTATCTTCATGGGGCTTTCGTAGTAAAGCCCCAAAAAAGCTTACATATGATAAATCCTCTTGATCTTTATGCCAAAATAGAATCACTCATTGGTTTTGATGCACAGTATGAAAAACTGTATCAGGTTTACTTACAGCTTCTTGATTCATTACATGTCAAAACCGTTTTAGATGTGGGGTGTGGCAATGGTAAATTTTTAAAGCATTTAGAAGGTAAACAGTTTAGTGCATGTGGCATCGATAGAAGTGCTACTATGGTTGAGCGCGCATGTGCTTTAGGTGTTGATGCAAGTACTAAAGAGCTTGATGCTTTTAGTGAAGCTTCTTTTGAGTGCGTTGTAGCGATTGCCGATGTGCTGAATTATATTCCTGTAACAGAGTTGGACTCTTTTTTTGAGGCAGTGGCAAGAGTATTGCCAAAGAATGGCTATTTTGTATGCGACATCAATACGCTGTATGGTTTTGAAGGCGTAGCAGAAGGGGTTATGTGTCAAGACAAAGAGAGTCAATTTTTATGTGTTGAAGCAACATTTGAAAATAAAGAGCTGTTAACAAAAATTGTCTTATTTGAAAAAGAGGGTGAGTTTTATCGCAAAGTTGAGGGATTGATTACACAGTATTTTCATCCGATCTCTTTTTTTAAAAAACTGAAAATGTTTAAACTCTGTTCTACCAAACCCGTCACACTTTTTGGTGACGAGCCTGATAAAACTATTTTAATTTTCCAAAAGCGCTAAGCAAGGTTTTGTAAAAATGTACTGAGCATCGTATTTTGCTGTTTTAATTGATCTTCTGCTTGCATTTTTTCTTGAAGTTGTTTACGAAACGCATCAAGCATATCATCTAGGCTTGCCAATGCACTTTCTCGCTCTTTTCCCACAAGTGGAGGCTGACTATCGGCACTAAGTCCTAGCTTGTCTTCTAATTCTGCTTTTTTCTCTTCAATCATCTTTTCGATTTTTTCATTATTATAGTCTTGGTAAAATTGAAGTGCACCCTTGGAAGAAAGAGCCTCTTTAAACGCTTCAACGGCATCATCTGATTCTGAGGGGAGTGTTGACGCTGATTCTGTTGCTGTCTCCACTTTTGTACCAACATTAAATTGATTTGCTAAAAGTGTTGCAAATGAGTTGTCACCATTTGAATCTTGAGCCATTTTTGCCAATGTACTCAGCAAGGATTGATTAATTTTAATTTTGCTTTCATCAATCGTCATAATAACTCCTTAAAGTAAGTTATCTCTAACAAGCAAAAAAGGTTCCTATGTTACAATTAGAGAAAGATAAAGGAGTGCTATGTTGGTTGTTGAAGAGGCAAAAATTACAGATATTGCAGATTTAGTTGATTTATTGGCAGTACTCTTTTCTCAAGAAGTAGAGTTTGTACCACAATCTGATCTGCAAAGAGCTGGTCTGCAGTCTATTATCGAGGATGCTTCCATAGGAAAAATTTTTGTGCTTAAAGAAGATGATGCCATTATTGGTATGGTAAGTCTTTTATGGAGTATCAGTACAGCATTAGGTGGGAAAGTAGCCTTTTTAGAAGATATGATTGTTAATCCACTGTATCGAGGAAGAGGAGGGGGAACACTGTTAATGAAGTACGCAACAACTTATGCGCAAAAGTGTGAGTGTAAACGCATAACACTTTTGACAGACAGTGATAATCATGTAGCACATCAGTTTTATCAGCAATTGGGGTTTAAAAAATCATTGATGCAACCGATGCGTTTAATCCTTAGCGATATGTAATGTAAATATTTTTTTGCAAAACGTAGGTGAAAAGAGTACTATTATAGAAATTAGGAATAAAAAGGATGCGTTTTTGAGACATTTTTTTGTTTTTGTAAGTATGATGTTAACCCTACTCAATGCTACAACACCTAATGACCCTTATCTTTTATATCAAGAAGTTGTTCAGAAAATCAAAGAAGAGTCTCTTCCGCCTTTTAATGAAAAACGTCTTATGGAAAGCTGTTTAGATGGTATGGTTAGCAGTGTTGACAAAAATGGGCGCTATTTGAATGAAGAAGAGTATGAAACACTGTATCTTAGCTCTAAGCCTGTGGCAGGAGTTGGACTTTTTATTGCTCAAAAGCGCAATCGTATCCTTATCAAATCGGTTGTTGATCACTCACCTGCACATAAGGCAAACCTCCAAAAAGGTGATGAAATTATTCAAATTGATGGTGTACTCGTCCGTGATCTTGACTTTGAAGACGTTGTCTCTGCATTAAGAGGCCCTCCCAATACCAAAATTAAATTGATGGTCATCAAAGCCAATAGTACTAAACCAGTTGAGCTTTCATTAATGCGTAAAGTGGTCAATGTTGATCTCATTAACTCATTAATGTTTGAAAATGACATTGCTTACATTAAAATAAGCTCTTTTGCCCAAGATACACTTCCTTCACTTTTAGAGGCAATATCGTATCTCTATGAAGCGCAACATCATAAAATCAATGGAATGATTTTAGATCTTCGCAGTAATCCAGGAGGTATGTTTAGCAGTGGTATCGCTGTGACTTCTCTTTTTTTAGAAAAAGAAAAACCGATTATCAGTGTTAAAAGTCGCCATAAAGAGGATAAGAAGCAGTATAAAAATACGCCTCAAGATTACGAAGGAAGTGAGTATGTAGATAAAATAGAGGCTCTTTCATTTTTAAAGAATGTGCCTTTGGTGATCTTGGTCAACGCAGATTCTGCTGGTAGTTCTGAGATTGTCTCTTCCGTACTGCAAGAGTACAATCGTGCTACGGTCATAGGCGTCCCAACATTTGGAAAAGATACCTTTGCAACACTCTTTCCACTAAGCACCAATACATCAGCGGTTAAGTTTGCAACAGCACGCTGGTGTACTCCTAAAGGTAAAAGTGTATGGCCTAGTGGCGTCATCCCCAATATTGAGATCAATGAAGAAAGCGAAGAGGAAGATCTTCCTCTTGCTGAAGCATTAAAAGTGTTACAGAAAAAGTAGCTACTTGGTAATAAACATATAAAAAGGTTTTTCATCCAGTTGCATATCGATCCAAACGCCGTTTGAACCTAGTGTATCACTAAGAGCTACTTGTAAAGAGAGATAGGTTTTAGGTAACTCAAAAAGAACTTTGAGTTTTTTGTTGGAGAAGGTTACTTTTGCTCCACCTGTAATGATATTACAAAATTCAGCAACACCATCAACAACAGCAGCAGTATCATCCGCTTCAAGGCTCTCACCTAGCATTGCTTCAAGTGCTATGAGTGCGAGTTCACGAGGAAAAATGAGGAAAAAAATACCGCTGATATCCCCTTTAAATTTCATAGCAGCGATAATGACTTGTGAAGGAATTTTCTCATTAAACGGTCGTATTTCGTGTTTAATCTTTTGTGCTTCTAGTCCTGTAATCGTTACGAGTGAATTTACTGCCGTATCGATAAAAACGGGAAGATTGAGTACCAGTTGCTTTGAAAGCCCTAGGCTTTGGGTTGTTGAAGATTTACTCTTGTTTTGATTAATGGCTGTATGTGTAATCGTCATATCATACTTTTTAGCAGAAGCCTTTATTTTGAAATCTTCTGCATTTTGAGCATGAACGATAGAATATCCAAGTTTAACAAGCTCCGAAGCAATTTTATCGGCGTTTTCTCTGTCTTCATCGTAAATGAGTACAGCAAGTTCTTTTTTGAGTGCACTTGGGTTAAAAAAGAGAAGAGCCGTGTTAATGTTTTGGAAGAGTTTAACCGATGTATCAGAACTGAGTTTTTTGAGATACGAAAATGTGTCTCTTTTATAGTCTCCAATGGCTATAGGTATATCGATTGTATGACTGAGTTTATCCAGTTGCACGACAAGATGTGCTAAATTAGGGTCCTCTTTAACAAGAGGAGAATAAGGAGCATCTTTAAGTGAAACAAGAATACCTTTAATGCCTTTTTCTTTTAAAGTAACTTTTTGCCCTAGAATGGTGTTACATAAGACAGTATTGCGGTTTTCAAGGATCGTTTCGTTATAGTTAAAAATGAGAATAGAGTGTTGGATGATATTTGTCATGGCCTTGTTTCAACCGTTTATATTAATTAGGATTATGAGTAGGGATGATACCACAGAAAGCTTTTAATTTTATTCAATTGTTCTGAGGCTATAATATAAATTAAGAAAACCATGATGTACAAAAGCCGATGAAATCACGTTTTTCCGATATTGATATCGCTATGAAA
>CAYXNJ010000075.1:0-4770 GCA_964466465.1 uncultured Sulfurospirillum sp. | reverse complement strand
AAGACGAATTGTATTGGTAATTTGAGTTCTACTTTTGTGAATAATTTCGGAAAGCCCGTCTTGAGTGATTTTATACTCTTCAATAAGTTCTTTGTACGCAATTGCAAGTTCAACAGGATTGAGATCTTCTCTTTGAATATTTTCAATGAGCGCTAATTCACGTAAGTTTTTTGATTCAATGTCTGCGACAATGGCTTTAATCTTCTTAAAACCTGCAAGCTTACTTGCTCTAAGACGTCTTTCACCAGCAAGAAGCATGTACCCTTCATCTTTGGCAATAACGATGATAGGTTGCAATAATCCATGACGTTTAATTGACTCACTAAGTTCTTTTAATGCCGTTTCATTAAAGTGTGTACGCGGTTGATATGGGTTAGGCGTAATACGTTCAATCTCAATTTCACGAACCAAGTCTTTTGCTTGTTCGATATCTTGCTTATATGCCTCTTCTACGTCCTCAATAATCGCACTGAGTCCTCGTCCTAAGACCTTCTTTGCACTCATCACGTCAACTCACCAAAATCGAATTTGCAAGATTTTGGTACGCTTTAGATCCAGGAGATTCCACATCATATAAAATAATAGGTTTTCCAAAGCTTGGCGATTCTGCAAGTTTGATATTACGAGGAATAACCACATAAGAAGCACTCTCTTTATCAATAAACAATTTGCTTTTAAAATGCTCTTTCAAATCCGCAAAAACTTGTTTAGAGAGATTATTTTGGGTGCTATACATGGTTGGTAAAAAGCCTTTAATTTCAAGTGTTGGATTGATGGTTTTCTTAATCAATTTCACCGTATTGAGTAACTGCGCCAAACCTTCTAATGCAAAAAATTCACATTGAATTGGGATAATAACCGAATTTGCAGCACTTAGCGCATTGATGGTAATACTTCCAAGTGCAGGAGGTGAATCAATAATAATATAATCGTATTGGTCTTTAATTTCTTCAATTTTTGTTTTCAAAATAAGCTCGCGCCCTTTGGTGTTGTTATCATAAAACTCTTTTTCAACACCTACAAGACCAATATTGGACGGTGCAACGTGCAAGGTTGAAAGTGATGTCTCAAGAATAACTTGAGAAAGGCGCTTTCTGCCGATAAGAACGTGATAGATGTTGTACTCATAGTCACTTCTGTGAAAACCAAGACCTGTTGTAGCATTGGCTTGAGGATCAATATCGATCAATAACACGCGCTTTTCAGCAACTGCTAAGGAGGCAGCCAAATTAATAGCAGTGGTTGTTTTACCAACACCGCCTTTTTGATTTGCTATCGCTATAATCTCACTCATCGTAAACTGTACACCTTTTTATTTTCTAGCTCTATAGAGCCATCATCACACAATATCGCGTCACGCAACGAGACCAATTTACCATCCAAATGGAAAGAAAAATTTCGATTTTGATCAAATTCTATCTTATATTTACTAAAAACTTTCTTCCACGATATTTTTTCTTCAACCTTCAAAATTAAATGTTCAGCTAAAGCATTAGGTGTGACAATAATATCTAAAGTGCCAAAACTCTCAGGTGCCGTACCATTATTTAGACCTATAGAACCTACAATAACCGATCCAATTTTGGTGGTAATCATTCCACCAATTTTTTTATCAACAAGATAAAAGTCATTTGGCCATTTTAGCCATACTTGCGACCCTTTTTCTTCTAAAATTTGCTTCATTAGAGCAGAAAAGTAGATAGAAACTGAAGCAAGTGGTAAATCAGGTGGTAACTGTTTCTCTTCTACACAAAACGAAAAAAAGAGATTTCCTGCTTCACCAATCCAACTGTTACCACGGCTTCCTATCCCATTCGTTTGTATAGTAGCACCAACGGCACATGGTGCAAGAAGTGTACCCTCACGAAGGGAAGCTATTAAATAATTATGAGTAGAAGGAAGCGTATCAAACCAATGAATCACCAATACCAAGCCTTTTCCCACGAATATAGTCGAGCGCATTCATTGCATTTTTGGAAACAGGTTGAAGTGTTTTCAAGAGAAGCGAATCTTGTTTACATGACACGACAACTCCATCAGGTCTTATCTCTTCAATAAGACCAATAGACATTGTAACGTTCTTGTTACTCTTCACAAATTCAATATCAAGTAGTTTTAATCCTGACTCTAAAAAAATTCCAGGCCAAGGAGAAAGTGCTTTAAAACGTATAAGAACATCTTGTGCATTTTGTTCAAATGTGACTAAACCATCATCTTTTTTAATTTTCTTACAATGCGTGGCATTAGCACCTACTTGCGGCAACGGTTGAAGATAAGTGAAATTTTTAAGAGTTGTAAGAGTAAGTTTTGCTGCTAAATCTGCTAATTCATCAAATAAAAGAGAGGCAGTATGCTTTGGTTCGATTTTTAAATACGAAAACCCAAGCATTGCACCTGTATCAAGCCCTTCTTCCATAAGCATCGAAGTGACACCCGCATACATTTCATTTGCCAAAAGAGTGGATTGAATAGGACTAGCACCTCTATATTTTGGAAGCAGTGAAGCGTGAAGATTAATACATGGAGCAATATCGAGCACTGCTTTAGGTAATAGTTGTCCATATGCTGCTACAACAATAAAATCTGGCCTTAAAGAGGCAATCTTTGCGTGTGCCTCTTCGGTGCGTAAGGTTCTTGGTTGGTAAATTTCAATGTGAGTATTGTGTTCAAGAAACCATGCTTTAATATGTGGAGGTGTTAAAACCTGTTTTCGCCCTACTGGTTTGTCTTCTTGAGTCACCAAAAGTACTACTTCAATATCTGCATCATTAAGCAATGCTCTTAAAATCGTCGTTGCATAAGAGGGTGTTCCCATAAAAACAACGCGCATTTTAGTCCTTAGAAGTAAAGAGTGTTCCGCCTTGATGAACGCCCTCTAACATGAAACTTTTGACATCACTAAGATCAAATCCACTGGCAATAAACATTGATTTTTTACGCTCAAGTAAAAAGTCTGCTGCTTTGAGTTTTGTAACAATGCCACCTGTCGCAAATGCAAAATTAGCTGATTTCTCAACTTCCAATTCAGAAGGTTCGATTTCATGAACAATTTTTCGCATTTTCGCATCATCATGTTTATGAGGATCTTTGTCATAATAACCATCAATGTCGGAGAGTAAAATCAAAAGATCTGCGCCAAAATAGTATGCTACACGAGAAGAGAGTTGATCGTTATCACCAAAAACAAGCTCTTCAGTTGCTGTTGCATCATTTTCGTTAATGATAGGCAAAATACCATTTTCGAGCAATGTATCAATCGTACATTTTGCATGATAACAGCGCTTTCGTGAGTCAAAATCATCTGCTGTTAAGAGAAGCTGTGCACCACTTTTACCAAATTTTTCCAATTTTTTATTGTAGGTTGCCATCAGTTGCGGTTGTCCTACCGCAGCAATCGCTTGGCGATTATGCAGTAATTTTTTATCGAGTTTTAAAATAGAATAACCAGCAGCAACAGCACCTGAAGAGACCAAAATGACCTCATGTTTTTCCATAAGCGCGACTAAAAATTCAACTAAATTAAGAATGCGCTCTTTACATAAACGGTTTTGCTCGCTAAGAACATGCGTGCCAACCTTAACAACTACTCTTTTCATCACGAACCTTTGTTATAACATCTGATAGGGCATATTTAATAGGATCAATATTGATCTTAGAAACAGAAGAAATCGGCATCACGAAGAATGGCAAAGCTCTTTCTCTTTCATGAACATCTTGGCAATACGTATGTAAATCTTCACGTACTTTATATTTATCCGCAAAATGATTAGCTTCAAGACCAAGCAATTTTAAAAACTGATCTACTTTTTCATTGGTCTCTTCAGGACTTAATGTATCACAACGTGTAAGAGCGATTGCATAATCACGTAGTGCTAATTTTTCTGAAAACTTTCGTAGCTCTTGTTTAAGCGTATAGTACTGTTCTTTAAGATCACGGTAATTTGCAAGATCGACCATGAAAAGTAAGAATTTTGTACGTTCAATATGGCGCAAAAACTCAATACCAAGACCTTTACCTTCACTCGCACCCTCAATAATTCCAGGAATATCAGCCATAACATAAGAGCGGAAATCATCTGTAACAACAACGCCCAGTTTTGGAGTCAATGTTGTAAATTCATAATTGGCAATTTCAGGTTGTGCATTAGAAACAACGGAAATAAGTGTCGATTTTCCAACATTCGGGAAACCGACCAATCCGACATCTGCAATCAGTTTAAGTTCTAATTTCACCTGTTTTGTAGCACCAGGACGTCCTGGTTGTGCAAATTCAGGTCTTTGGTTGGTTGAACTTCTAAAGTGTGTGTTTCCAAGTCCACCTATTCCACCCTCTAAGAAAAGCTTTTTCTCTGTGTCATCGATGAGATCTAAAAGCACTTCACCTGTTTCTGCATCAAGTACTTGTGTTCCAGGTGGAACAGTGACAATCAAATGCTCGCCTGACTTACCATACATCTTCTTTCCCATACCTTGTTCGCCATTGCGAGCTTTTAAGTGCTGGTTGTTACGAAAATGTGAAAGTGTATGTGTATTTCTATCAATTTGAAAATAGACATTTCCGCCACGACCTCCATCTCCGCCATCAGGTCCACCTTGGATAACATGCTTTTCTCTTCTAAAAGAGACACAACCAGGGCCGCCTTTACCAGAACTTAGTGTGAGTGATACATTGTCTATAAACATCGTAAAAACCTTTTAATGAGTAGAATAATACCTTTAATCATTACATGAAAGCGTATAATCATCAGAGGTATTTTAATATTTTGAGGA
>CAYXNJ010000074.1:0-4967 GCA_964466465.1 uncultured Sulfurospirillum sp. | reverse complement strand
CATATATATAGTTCAAATCAACAACACAAAGGAAAAAATATGAAAAGTTTAAAATCAAGCCTCTTTGGATTAACCATAGCAGTTTTGGCGCTTGTAGCGCCTTTTATTCACGCAGCAGACATCTCTTTGCTCAATGTCTCATACGACCCAACCAGAGAGTTCTATAAAGAGTACAACCAAGCCTTTGCTAAACACTGGAAAGAGCTTAAAGGCGATACTGTTACCATTCGCCAGTCTCACGGAGGCTCAGGTGCACAAGCCAGAAGTGTTATCGATGGGTTAGATGCTGATGTCGTGACACTAGCCCTTGCTTATGATGTCGATGCCATTGCAGAAAAAGCAAAAGCGATTGATCCTAATTGGCAAAAACGCTTAACCCATAACAGCGCACCCTATACATCTACCATTGTCTTTTTAGTGCGTAAAGGCAATCCGAAAGGCATTAAAGACTGGGATGATTTAGCAAAAAGTGATGTTAAAGTCATTACGCCAAATCCTAAAACGTCAGGTGGTGCACGTTGGAATCACCTTGCCGCTTGGGGCTATGGACTTGAAAAATATGGCTCTGAAGAGAAAGCCAGAGAGTTTGTCGCTAAAATCTATGCCAATGTTCCCGTCCTAGACTCAGGAGCACGAGGTGCAACCAATACCTTTGTTCAAAGAGGTTTAGGCGATGTTCTCATTGCGTGGGAGAATGAAGCCATTCTTTCCATCAATGAATTAGGAAAAGATAAGTTTGATATTGTCGTTCCAAGTATTAGTATCTTAGCGGAGCCAAGTGTCAGCATTGTTGATAAAAACGTAGCCAAAAAAGGAACTAAAGAGGTAGCAACAGCGTATTTAGAGTACCTTTACTCTAAAGAAGGTCAGAGAATTGCCGCCAAAAATTACTATCGTCCAACCGATGTTGAGATTGCCAAAGAGAGTGCGTCAACCTTTCCAAAACTCAAACTCTTTACGATTGATAAAGTCTTTAACGGATGGGGTGAAGCACAAAAGAAACACTTTGCTGATGGTGGCGAGTTTGACAAAATCTTTGCTTCGATTAAGCGATGAAGTGGCAGTTTAGAAAACCGAGTGTCTTGCCAGGTTTTGGCTTAACGCTCGGCTTTAGCCTGACGTACGTAACCCTCTTGGTGCTTATACCACTAGGGGGTTTACTACTTTATACCACGAAGCTTTCATGGAGCGAATTTGTGGCAGTCATCCTTGATCCTCGAGTTTTGGCTTCATTTAAACTCAGTTTTGGTGCAAGTTTTATCGCTGCGGTCATCAACCTCTTTTTTGGACTTATCGTCGCATGGACATTGGCACGCTACAACTTTTTTGGTAAAAAAATTGTCGATGCGCTTGTTGATTTGCCTTTTGCACTTCCTACTGCGGTTGCAGGTATTGCCCTTGCGGCAATTTTTGCCTCAAACGGTTGGATAGGCTCATTTTTAGAGCCACTTGGCATTCAAATTGCCTATTCTAGGGCAGGTGTTGTGGTTGCACTCATATTTATTGGGCTTCCTTTTGTCGTGCGCACCGTTCAGCCTGTGATCGAGGAGTTTGAAAAAGAGTTTGAAGAAGCATCCACCAGCCTAGGCGCTTCGTGGTGGCAGACATTTAGCAGAGTCATTTTACCCTCTTTGCTTCCAGCCCTTTTGACGGGCTTTGCGCTCTCTTTTGCACGGGCACTGGGTGAGTATGGTTCTATCATCTTCATTTCGAGCAATATGCCCTTTGTGAGTGAAATTGTGCCGCTCATCATTGTGACCAAGCTTTCACAGTTTGATTATGTGGGTGCAACGGCGGTGGGAACGGTGATGTTGCTAGCAACCTTTGTCATTCTGTTTTTCATCAATGCCATTCAGATTTACAGTCGCGAAAAAAGTTTATAGGAAAAGAAGATGCAAACCGAACATCGTTTAGAGCCAAAATGGCTAAAACCCCTCTTATTGGGCATAACGCTTCTTTTTCTTGGTATTTTTCTCGTGCTTCCTTTAGTGGTTGTTTTTAGTGAAGCTCTCGCTAAAGGATGGAAAGTCTATTTTGAATCCATCAGTGAGCCTGACGCGATTGCGGCGATTAAGCTGACCCTTTTAGTGGTTTTGATTACCGTACCTCTTAACACCATTTTTGGCGTTGCCACCGCTTGGCTTATTGCAAAGTTTGAATTTCGAGGTAAAGGGCTTCTCATCACGTTGATTGATCTTCCGTTTGCTGTTTCACCTGTCATCGCAGGTTTGATTTTTGTGCTTTTATTTGGAAGTTCGGGTTGGTTTGGAGCATGGCTTGGTGAGCATGATATTCGTATTGTGTTTGCAACACCAGGTATTATCCTTGCGACGCTTTTTATAACGTCACCCTTTGTAGCGCGTGAGATTATTCCACTGATGCAAGAGCAAGGTACGGATGAGGAAGAATCAGCCCTAACGCTTGGTGCAACAGGTTGGCAAACGTTTTGGAAAGTAACCTTGCCTAACATCAAATGGGGCTTGCTCTATGGCGTCATTTTAAGCAATGCCCGAGCTATGGGTGAGTTTGGAGCGGTTGCGGTTGTTTCAGGACACATCAGGGGCTTGACGACAACGATGCCTTTACATGTAGAAATTTTATACGGCGAGTACCTTTTCACTGCGGCTTTTGCGGTTGCTTCACTGTTAACCCTTTTAGCGCTGGTGACGTTAGTGCTCAAAAGTTTCATTGAGTGGCGTATCGGTAAAAAGCGCTCACTTGCGCACTAAGGATAAATAATGAGTATAGAAATATCGCATATTAATAAACGTTTTGAAAATTTTACAGCCCTAAATGACATCAATTTAACCATCCCCGATGGCGAACTGGTAGCCCTTCTTGGACCTTCAGGTTCGGGTAAAACAACCTTGCTTCGTATCATCGCAGGACTGGAAGAAGCCGATAGTGGAACCATCTATTTTAATGGCGAAGACACCACCGCAACACACGTTCGAGATAGGGGTGTAGGGTTTGTGTTTCAACACTATGCCCTTTTTCGTCATATGAGTGTGTTTGAAAACGTCGCTTTTGGATTGCGTGTCAGACCTAAAGCAACACGTCCGAGCGAGGAAGAAATCAAAGAGCGTGTGCATAAACTGCTCAAGCTCATTCAACTCGACTGGATCGCCAATCGCTATCCATCGCAACTCTCAGGTGGTCAACGCCAACGTGTCGCCCTTGCGCGTGCACTCGCGGTTGAGCCTAAAGTGTTGTTACTCGATGAGCCCTTCGGTGCTTTGGATGCCAAAGTGCGCCAAGAACTACGACAATGGCTCAGAAGCCTGCACGATGAGATTCACATCACCAGTGTGTTTGTCACCCATGATCAAGAAGAAGCGCTTGAGGTTTCCGATAAAATCGTCGTCATGAACCAAGGCAAAATCGAGCAAATCGGCACGCCTGAAGAGGTGTATGATAGACCTGCCAATCCGTTTGTTTATGGCTTTTTGGGTAACGTCAACCTTTTTCATGCACGCGTCGAGCAAGGCTCACTCCATCTTGAAAATACAGCGCTCAACACACCCGATCTAGGAAGTTCTAAAGAAGCATCACTCTTTGTTCGCCCGCATGAGATACACATCAGTGTGGACAACGCAGAGGGAAGTGGCATTGAAGCAAAACTTATTGGCTGGCGACTGGTAGGTCCACGCGTAAGGGTGGAGCTTGAAACCTTAAAAGAGCATCAAAAAGTAGAAGCGGAGATTTCTAAGGGTGAATGGCAAAACATTAAAGCGCATGAAAATGAGTCGTTATTTGTGCATTTTGAGAGTGCCCGCATCTATACAGGTGAGGCTTCTTGGAATGACTACGTGATCTAAAGCTAAGGATGCCCTAATATAGGGCGTTTTCTTGAGCTACTTTCCACAAAACCATCCCTTTTTCTGCTTCGGTGGTGACGTGTACTTTGCCATCTTTCATAAAAGTAGCTAAAATAGACTCAACAATCGCTTCATTTGGAGTAATATCTTTACGCTTCAGTTGATCATAGGCGTACTCTTTTGCTTCATCAAATGTGTATGTGTCCGTCCATGCGGTTGCAAAAAAATCGCTCTCAAAGGGGATGTTTTTCTCTTTTAAAATCTCAATAAATTTATGCGTATTCATACATCCCGCCGAAGCGCAATTCTCTTCAGTCACCTTATGTGCTTCAAGCAAAGCTTCAACGAGTCTGTTAATGCGATACTTTCCCCAACCAACATAAATGCCAACTCCTTTTGTCGCCTTAAGCATCTTTTCAATCTGAGCTTCATCACTAATGGCAGGCGTCATGGAAGCAATGACGATGTCAAACTTTTGGTTTAACGCAAACGAGTCCCAATCACTTTGGTGTGTAGAAACTTTGGAATTTACACCTTGTTCTTTAGCATCTTCATTGAGTACTGCTAACATACTTACCGATATATCCATAGCCGTAACATGGGCACCTTTTTTCGCTAAAGGAATGGCAATGGTTCCTGTGCCTGAGCCAATATCTAAGACAGAAGCACCCTCAAAAGAGACATTTTTATTTTGGCACCAATTTAAGATGTGACCAACGTCTTTGCTCATAGAAGCGTCGTTAAAGCGTGGATAGCGCTTTGCCATAGTGTCCCAAAAATTAAAAGTTGGTTCCATAATATAGTATCCTTGTAAAACGTTATATACTCATAACTATAACGAAAAATAGACATAAGCACAAGTCTGTATTGATAAAATATTAAGTACTTAGAAAACATTAAACGCCTCAAATAACATTGAATACTTTAAAAAAAAGCGTACGCCATTTTATTAATTTTCAATGCGCCCTTTATTAAGGTAGTTTTTATCGCTTTCCATCCAAAGCGAGTTCAGGGAGCTTTAAAGTTCTCTGAACTATACTTTGCCATCCGCTATAATCCTCAAAGAAATATGCTTAAATTGCATATTTAAGTTAAATTTAAGTTTTTAAATTACTCTTTTTACCCCATTTTCACCTAAGCAAATCTGTG
>CAYXNJ010000073.1:0-5473 GCA_964466465.1 uncultured Sulfurospirillum sp. | reverse complement strand
GCTTAATAGTAAATAATAATTTGTTATAATCGCGAATATTTTTAATAATGGAACATATTGTAATGGATAAAGTATTTAGTAAACCAATTACTAAGCAATTTGAATTTGATGAAGATGTTGCCGTTGTTTTTGATGACATGCTAGAGCGTTCAATTCCTTTTTATAAAGAGGTAATTGAATTAACCTGTAAAACGATTTGTCTGCATCTAAAAGAAGGAGCTAGTGTTGTTGATCTTGGATGTTCAACCGCTAATACTCTGCTTGCACTGCATAAAAAAAGCAATAAAAGCTATCATTTATTGGGCATTGACAACGCTGAGGCGATGTTGCACATTGCACGTCAAAAGGTACATGCGTATGGCGCTTCTATAGAACTTGTAGAAGCAGACATTACACAAGTAGAACTGAACCAGCATGATGCAATTATTGCTAATTATATGCTTCAATTTATTCGCCCACTTCAGCGGGCAGAATTTGTTGCTAAAATTTATGAAGCCTTAAACCCTAATGGGCTTTTTATTTTTAGTGAAAAGATCGTTTTTGAAGATAAAGAGCTTAACAAACAGATGATTGACCTTTATTATGATTTTAAGCGACAACAAGGGTATAGTGACTTTGAGATCGCTCAAAAACGTGAAGCACTTGAAAATGTTTTGATTCCTTATACGGAAGAAGAGAACAAAGCGATGTTGAAAAATGCGGGATTTAGTACGATTGAAACCATTTTCAAATGGGGAAATTTTGCGACATTCATCGCGAAGAAGAGGGTGTAGAGAAGGATTTCTCTACACAGATATTATTTATGAAATAATTTTGGGTGTTTGGTTTTAAGAAACTCAATAACTTCGATTATCTCTTCAAATCCCATCTCACTGTCTTCATCTTCATCATCAAAGACTTCATCAAGTCCTTTAAGGTATAAATCAATTGCCTTAGGCAAATCTTCTTTTTTTACACCCGCAAAATAGAGTGCAGCACCTAGCATGTCAGCCAGTTGCATTGCCATCTCTTCGATCTCAACCTCAGCGCGTTCTAGCTCTTTTTGGAGTTCTTTGGCTTCCATGTTTTATCCTTTATTCGCGATGATACTCATCACTTGTGATTTGATGTTATCATAGATAAAAGCATCTTTGAAGTTGCTGAGAAGTCCTCCGCTTGCATTGTGGTGTCCGCCACCATTCGCGATTTGTGCTGCGATTTTACTGACATCTACTTTACCATTAGAACGTAAACTAATCGTTTTTTTGGAGGTAATATCCATAAAGAAATCCATATCAGGATTTGCTGTTAAAAAGTCGTTACCAATGACAGAGACATTACCAATGTTATAGGTTAAAATACCTTTATACTCTTTATAACTAATCTGCATTTTTTCTTTATTTTGAGTAAGTAAAATGACATTATAAGCAGAGACAAGGTTGCTTAGTGTGTCATTTTTCTTGGATATAAAAAATGTTTTTTTCATACTATGAATGGCATCATCTAAAGCAATATGTGCTTCTTGGCATGAAAAATACTCTTGTGCCTGATGAAGAAGTGAAAAGATATACTGAGTATTTTCTTCAGGGAACATCACTTTATTGACCTCTTTAGCTCCACTGACAAGTCCCATGCAGACCTTGCCCAACTCAAATTCAGGCTTATTCTCAAGCCAAATATCTACGGCATTGACGACATCGACATAGTGGCTTAATTTCTCATCTTTTCCATACAATGCGCTGAAAAAATCATAGGTAATTTTTGTTGCACATCGGCTAGAATCAAGAAAATACCACTCAAAAGCATCTGCGCATTCTTGACCTGTTTTATGATGGTCTAACACAAACATCATAATTTCTTTATCACAAATACTGACCTTAGATTCAAACTCTTTTGCTTGATCCATCGTAAGATTTAGGTCCGTGATCAAAATAATATGTTTCTCTGAGGTCGAAGTTTGAATAGCGGCTAAAATTTGATTAAAACATTCATTGATCTCTTTACCGTAGTTTGAGTTATAGAATTGAATGGAATCAAAATAGTGTGCACTCACCATCTGGCAACTGTAGCCATCTAAATCCGTGTGCGAGAGGTGGTGTAATGTATAATTCATAAAAATCCTTAATGCTTAGTGATATATAGGGTATGTTTTGGTTAGAGCTTTTCGATCTCGATTGAGCCCATGACCTCAAATTTAGAGCTTGAATCAATCTCCGCATGTGAAAGAACGACAATATCGAGTCCAAATTTTTCGAAAATATCAGAGAGTGATTTACGAAGAAGAGGATCAACAATAATAACAACAGGCGCAATGCCTTTGTGAAGAAGTTTGGTTGCTTCGTCACTACATGCCTTAACTAGGGTATTAATCTGTCCAATATTGAGTACAAGGTCACGAACACCATCGCGCTCTCTGAGTGAATCTAAGAGCTTTTGTTCTGTTCCTGCATTGAAAGTCAATAATTTTAAGATGCCATTGTCATCTTTATATTGTTTCGTAATAACACGAGAAAGTTTAGCACGTACTTGTTCAACAATAATAGAAATATTTTTGGTAACCTCTGCCACATCGCTGATGGTTTCAACAATGGTAAGCAGGTCTTTAATCGGAATCTTCTCATGAAGCAATGCTTTAAGCACTTTTTGAATGAGCCCTACATTAGCCACTTTAAGACAATCATTAACCACAACAGGATAATCTTTTTGCAGTTTATCAATGAGACTTTGAACCTCTTGACGTGTAAGAAGTTCTTCTGCATATTTTTTAATAAGCTCACTAAGGTGTGTTGAAATAACAGTGGCAGGATCTACTGTAGTGTAACCTTTAATAATCGCATCTTCTTTCGCTGCTGCTTCAATCCAAATAGCGTCAAGTCCAAATGCAGGCTCTTTGGTAGGAATACCTTGGACTTTATCGATCGTAAGACCACTGTCCATCGCCATAAATTTATCAGGATAGATTTCGCCACTACCAATCTCAATACCTTTGAGTAAAAGTTGATAATGATTTGGTGCAAGATGTAAGTTATCGCGAATACGCACTTGTGGTATAAGGTAACCAAAATCAGCTGCGATTTTACGGCGCATACTTTTAACGCGCTCTAGTAGATCTCCACCTTGTGCAGGATCTGCCAGTTTAATGAGCTGATATCCCAAATCGAGTTCCAAAATTTCCAATTTAAGAATATCATTAAGCGTTGTTTCTTCTTCTTTACGTAGTTCTTCAGGGCTTTTCTTAGGCGCCGCCGTAGCTTGTGCTTTTGTCTCAGCTTCTTGTTTTGCTTTTTGCATAGAAGCAGGTGTAGATGAAAAGAATTTTTGTAAAGAGAAACTACCATCATTGGTTTGTTTGACAAGATAGCCTAGTCCTAAGAAGATAAATCCAACAAACATCAGTGAAAGGGTAGGAAGACCTGGAACCAATGCAAAAAGGACTAAGATAGAACCAACAATTAAGAGGGTTTTATGTTCTCCAAAGAGCTGCTGTACTGCACCATCTGAGAAGCTAACATCATCTGCTTTATTAGCACGGGTGATTAAAATACCTGTTGCTGTTGATGTAATGAGCGCTGGAAGCTGAGAGACAAGACCATCACCAATTGTTAAAATAGTATAGGTTTGTGCACTAAGACCAAGCTCTAGTCCATGTTGGAAAGAGCCAATGAGAAAACCGCCGATAATGTTAATAATAGTGATGATAATACCAGCAACTGCATCACCTTTAACAAATTTACTCGAACCGTCCATCGCACCATAAAAGTTTGCCTCTTGGATGATTTCTTCACGACGTTTTCGCGCTGTTTTCTCATCAATCAAGCCTGCATTGAGGTCTGCGTCAATCGCCATTTGTTTACCAGGCATCGCATCAAGGGTAAAACGTGCAGCAACTTCTGCTACCCTTGTTGAACCTTTGGTAATAACCATAAAGTTAATTAAAACAAGAATCGTAAAGACAACAACACCGATGACATAATTACCACCTACAACGAATTGTCCAAAGCTAGAGACAATGTCACTGACAGCATCTGGACCTAGATGACCATTGGTAAGAATCATTCTCGTTGTAGCGATATTTAACGAAAGCCTAAAAAGTGTAATAATAAGAATAAGTGTTGGAAATGTTGAAAGGTCTGTTGGTCTTGGGATATAAAGCGAGATAAGAATAATCAGCACCGATACAGACAAGGATATAACCAAGAAAAAATCGAGTATAGCACTAGGCAGTGGAACGATAATAATCGCCATAATAGCGACAATAAAAATAACAACTGTAAGATCTTTTGCTTTAACAATAGGTTCTAGGTAGGGAATAACTTTCGCTAGAAGCGCATTTTGATTTTTAGCCAATCAACACCTTTAAATTTCTATTATATCTTTAAGTGTCATATTATCTAAAAACATATCAATTTTCGTTTGAAGCTTGTTTAAAATAGGCCAAACACGACAATACGTTCCTTTGCCTCCTGGACATTTCTGGGTAGATGGAGAGCATTCAAAAACCATTGTTTGTTTTTTTTCAGCACACTCTACAATCATTTTTAATGTAAGCTCTTCAGGTTTTTTGGCAAGCATAAAACCACCGTGTGCACCTTTAAACGAGCTAAGAATGTTTTCTTTAGCGAGTGCTTGAAGAATTTTTGCCAAAAAACTTTTCGAAATACCAAGTTGATTAGAAAGTGTATCGACATCTTGTGGAGTATTTTTTTGAGAAATAATAATCAATGATAGCAGTGCATATTCACTAGCTTTGGTTAATAACATTCGTTTTCCTCAATATATCAGGTTAAATAAGAGAAATATTGTACTAAATAAACGTTATATTTAGCTTTAATTACAAAGATAGTTCCTAAAGAATGGGCGTGTTTGATGTTGATTGAGAAGGCTTTTTGCAATGCTTATAAAGAATAGTCAACGTACAATGGACAATTTTACTTTTTTTAGCTACAATTCCAAGCTTTTATTTTAAAAGTAAATTCATATACCAATCAGGAGGTCATCATGGCTTTAGGTTCGGCGCAAAAACAAGCAATTGTTAGTCAGTTTGGCAGAAAAGAAGGAGACACAGGTTCTCCAGAAGTACAAATCGCACTTCTTTCTAAAAGAATTAGTGATTTGACAGAACATCTTAAGAGTAATGCAAAAGATCACTCTTCAAGATTAGGACTTCTTAAACTTGTTGGTCAACGTAAACGATTGATGCAATATCTTAAAAGAAAAGATTTTGCAAAATACAGCCAAGTTATTAAAGAACTTTCTATTAGAGATAAATAGTCAGCGCTTTTAAGAACAAGATGGATTGTTCCATCTTGCTCTTCCTCTTTTTTCCACATTCAAAACACTTCAAATTTTATCATTTTACACACCTTACTATTGTTTTCTAATGAAATGCGATTTTACCTATGGGATTTTTTATTTTAATATTTATACGAAAAACCGTGTATAAATAAACATAAAATGAGTAAAAAATAAAATAATTAGTTATTTATACCAAAGT
>CAYXNJ010000072.1:0-5569 GCA_964466465.1 uncultured Sulfurospirillum sp. | reverse complement strand
GTATGCAAAAAAGACTCTTTCAAGAACCTTTGATTTATTATAATTTTTATGATAAATCAAATAAGGATAAGAAATGAAATTCAAACTTTTTGCTTTTTGTCTTCTTTCTGTTTGGTGTTTTGGTGTTAATTTTATTTTTAACGGACAAACACCTAGATATGTTAATATCGTTGAGTTACATGCTCAAGAGATATTGAATGCACATGCCCAAAGTCAGCTTGTTCTGAACGCCTAAGTTTCATACACACTGTAACGGCGGCATTTAGAGATGTCGCCGTTATGAAGACTAAAATGCTTTTTTTAGAATTTGCCTAATCCTACAAAAACAAACTCACTCAAACTCACTCATATAGGTACGATACAAAAGCGGAACCCAGCTTTTTTGAAGCTTAGGGTTGTACCTGCTTTCTACCGCAGCGGATTTAAAAAAGGTTTTCCATAGCGCTTTAAACTTCTCCTCTTCGTCTGAATAGATTGGAGCATCAAACGAGGCGATAGAGCGAATTTCACGCATCTCATCGTTTTTGATAAACGCTAAAGAGCGTTTCATGTCGTGGATGATAAACGGGATGTTTCCTAAACGTTTAGCAAAGTGGTCGCCTAAAAAAGGCACGATGTTGAACTTTGTCTCTATTTTGGCATACAGCGTGCCATCGTCTAGCTCCTCAAAGCGTGTAAAACCGTACATCTTATGCACCAAACTCAAAAGCTCTTTTTCGAGATTTTGGATGTAAAAAAGGTTGGTATTGTTGATGTTTCGAAGCTCTTTAAGGTTTTTAAATCCGATGCGTATGTAGTCCAAAAGTGCCATCTCATGCTCTCTGCTGTCACACAAAAAGATATTGCAAATGGTTCGTTGTTGATCTTTCGTAAAGTGATTTGTGATGGCTTCAAGGACTTTGCGTGCATTTGTTTCATCGGTAAAGACTTCGTGGAAGCGCTCAAACAAAAGTGTTTGAGGTAGCTCTTTGACAATGGCATCTACACTTAGTTTTTCATAATAGACTTCATAAACCAAGCTTAAAAAACCTTCAAAACTTCCATCGTAGAGCAAAACCATCACAGCTCTCCCGTGTAGATAGAAGTGTCAAACAAAGTAGGCTGAATGACATTTGAGCCTTGATGAATGAGCGCTAGTTTGATCTTCTCTTCATACAGGCTTGTGCTTCTGTGAAAATCTTTTCCCGCAATGATGAAATAACGTGCTTTTTTGAGTGAGATTTTAAGCTTGATAAGGTCTTCAAAGCTCAGTTGTTTAAAGCGCCTTGCTTGTAAAATCTTCAAAGCGCCTCTGATGCCAATGCCTGGAATGCGCACAAGTATCTCTTGTGGAGCTTTGTTGACATCGATAGGAAAAAGATGGAGGTTTGAAAGCGCCCAAAATGTTTTAGGGTCAAACTGAATGTCAAGATTTTGGTTTTCACTGAGTATCTCATCGTACGAAAAGCCGTAAAAACGCAGTAACCAATCGGCTTGATACAGCCTGTGCTCACGAAGGAGCGGTGGCTTTGAAAGCTCAGGAACAGGCAAATGCTTGTGATTATTGACCGCAATGTAAGCGGAGTAATAGACTCGTTTTAGGAGTGCTTTTTGGTACAGCGATGAGGAGAGTTTGAGTATCTCAAAGTCACTCTCTCCTGTAGCACCTATGATCATCTGGGTACTCATCGAAATAGGCTTAGCACTTCTCTGCATTGTGATGTCACGTGCGTGTTTGAGAGGGGAAAGGAGTTTTTCTTTGGTTTTATCGGGAGCAAGTAGGGCAAGACTTTTAGAACTTGGAAGCTCGATGTTTGAGCTCACACGGTGTGCCAAAAGGGTTGCTTCTTCGATAAGCTCTTTGGATGCCCCAGGGATGAGTTTCACATGAATATAGCCGTTAAATCGGTACTCATGACGCAAGATGCGCAAGGTTTGAAGCAGTAAACTCATCGTATGGTCTTCATTTTTGATGATGCCTGAGCTTAAAAACAGTCCTTCGATGTAGTTACGCTTGTAAAAATTGATGGTTAAGTCGGCGAGTTCACGAGGACTAAATGCCGCACGGGGGATGTCATTGCTCACACGGTTGATGCAGTAGGCACAGTCATAGATGCAGACGTTGGAAAGTAAGACTTTAAGAAGCGAAACACAGCGCCCATCGCTGGTAAAACTGTGACAAATGCCACTGTTATGGGTACAGCCAAGTTCGCCTGTTTTGTAGTTGTTCTCACTCCCACTAGAGGAGCAGGAAACATCGTACTTGGCACTGCCTGCTAAGATGGAAAGTTTGTCTTGCATGGTTGTTTTCATACAGCAATGGTACGATTTTTTTAAACGGAGGAATCAAAATATTTCAAAATGAAATATGGAAAAGAAAGAGAGAAGAAAGAGCCTAAAATTAGGCTCTTTAAAAGTGTTATTTGATAAATTCAACCACTTCGTTAAATGGCACTCTAAGCTGAGTAGATTGTGGGTTGATGCGGTAGCCAAAAGGAAGCACCATAGCAAGTTGATATTTGCTTGCATCGAGTCCTAAAATGGCTTCGACTTTTTCTTTCTCAAAGCCTTCAATAGGGCATGAATCAATGCCGATATACGCTGCTGCTGTCATCATATTACCTGCTGCGATGTAGGTTTGTTTTGCAGTCCAAGCATAAATGTTTTTATCTGAGCTTAGGGTTTCTTTGAGGTGACCTGCGTAAAGTCCCAAATAAAAATCTTTTTTCTCTTGTGGCATTTCACGTCTGCCAAAACGAAGTGCAGGTATGCCACTCTCAACTTTCACCGCATCAATCGCTGCAAGAACAATGAGAAGGTGTGAACATGTTGTGACTTGTGGTTGGTCCCAACAAAATGGTCGAAGTTTTGCTTTGAGCTCTTCATTGGTAATGACTAAAAATTTCCATGGCTCCATGCCAAACGAAGAGGGCGATTTGTGACCTGCCTCTAAAATAAAATTGATTTGTTCATCGCTGATTTTTTTGGTATCGTCAAATAGCTTGCACGCATGGCGAAAGTTCATTGCTTTGGTAAAGTCATTTTGCATTCGTACTCCTTGAAATGTTTGTTGAAAAATTATAGTGTTTAAAAACTTTATTTTCTCTTACGATACTTTAGGTAAGTAATAGATTAAGAAAAACTACTTAAAAAACGTTTTCGTGCGCTTTCATGCCCAATAATAGGCTTTGGATAGCCTGCAATATCCTGTGTTATGAGGTACACTTCTTTATGCAGTAACGCTGCTGGAACACTTTGAAGTTGTGGCAAAAAGCGTTTGATGTAGTGCGCCTCTTTATCAAACTTTAGCGATTGAGAGTAAGGATTGAAAATCCTAAAATAAGGCTGTGGGTCGATGCCTGTACCCGCGCACCATTGCCATGAAAGCACGTTTGCACTTGCGTCATAATCCAAAAGGTGTTTTGCAAAAAACGCCTCTCCTTGTTGCCACGGTAGCATCAAGTGTTTTGTAAAAAATGAGCCAACCACCATACGCGCACGGTTGTGCATCACTCTAGTTGTTAGAAGCTCCATCACGGCAGCATCGACAAGTGGGTAGCCCGTTTGTGCATTGATGAAGCGTTCATAGGCTTCTGTGTCATTTGAGGTTGGCGGGTTGTATTTGTAATTCTCCCATGCAAGCTTTGGGAAATAGTAGAGCAAATACGCGTAAAACTCTCTAAAAATGAGCTGTCTAAAGAAAGGTTCTGTCTCATGTCCTTGTGCCTTAAGGTGCACTAAAAAACGTACCACTTCGCGAATGGAGATGGTGCCAAAACGCAAGTGAACACTCAGATGCGACGTGGCATCTATGTCTAAAAAATCTCTATCTTTTGCATACGCATCTATCTTCGGCGCAAAGCGTTCAAGTGTCTTTTGAGGGCTTAAAATCTCTACATTTGCACGCTCAAAGCCTAGTGCATCTAGCGTAAGTGGTAAGGAAGTTTTTACACCATCTTTTATGCTCAAAAGTACGCTATAGTCGAAGTTTGATAGACTTTGCTTACCTCTTTTATAGTCCAATACATAAAATTTTGTGTAAAGTTCTTTGCAAGCCCTATAATAGGGCGTAAACACAAGGTAAGGTGTACCATCTTTTTTAAGCACTTCCATCGGCTCAAAAAGGTAACAGTCATTGAGCGGGTGAAAGCTTAGTAGCTCCGCTATCTCTTCATCACGCTTTCTTGCATAGCTATCATAGTCAACACTCGCATACACCTCACCAAAGCCTAAGGCTTTAAGGTAGGTAAAGACTTCAAGAGGTGTGCCATAAAAGATGGCAAGATCAAGCCCTAAAGCTTGAAGCTCCGCTTTGAGCTTAATCACTTGCTCAAAAATGAATGAAACTCTTTTATCGTCCTTTTCAAGTGCATTTAAAATGTTCGTGTCAAATATAAAAATAGGCAGAACTTCACCCTCTGTGGCTAAAAGCATAGAGTCATGAACCCGTAAATCGCGCCTAAACCACAAGACTTTTTTCATGCTTATTTGCCTTCTTGTATGGTTGAGCGAAGCGCTAAATCTTTAGGGTAAGGGTTCAAAAACTTCTGCCCAATAAGGTAATGTATATCATACTTTTTAGCTAAAAATTCGATGGTATTCATAACCGCTATAAGCGGAACGATCTCATCTCTAAACTCTTCGATTTGCATATGCAATGCCTGTTTTTCAATGCTTGTAAGTTCTTTTTTAAAGAATCCAACCATATGTTGAAGTACATTGACGGTTTTCGCGATGGTGCTTTTATGTGCGATGGTCTTTTTAAAAAGGGTAATGTACTCTTGTGTGAGCTCTTTAAGGTTTTTTTTCTCATGGTTGGCGACTATCTTCCCTAAAAGACGGTAATTTCCTTCGTGTTTGCTTTGCAATAAAAATTTATAAGCGGTATGAAATGCCACAAGTTCATTCATGGTTTTGATGTGTTTTTGAAGCCTCATTGCATCGTGGTACGCAAAGAGTTGCATGACGAAGTTTTCCCGAAGCCACGGGTCTAAAAGTCGCGCCTCTTCTTCGATGGGAAAGTCCGCAAAATGCTCCTTACAGAGTGCAGCAAAAAGCCCATCTTTTTTCCCTTCGCTCATCTCTTTAAGGTAATACTTCGTACTGCCAAGCCCACAACTCGGTGACTTTGACTTTAGAATGATGCCACAAAGCTCTTCTTTTTTGATTTTTGCTAGTTCATGTGCCATTGCCGTATTCATGGCATCGGTAACATCTGCTTTTGAAAAAACGGTAATGACTTTTTTCTGCTCATTTTCGAGCACAATGCGTATGGTCTCACGAGGCGTCCCAAAGGCTAAATGCTCAGGACAAAAAGGCACAAATGAGGCATATTTGCCAAGCTTGTCAGTGATAAATCGGTCTCTTTGACCTGTTTTATCGTAACGTATAGGCTCACCCAGTAAACAGGCGGAAACGGCTATCTTGAGCATGAAACTCCTTTGAAAAAAGCTATAAGTATTATAGCTAGTACTTTTGATAAAAGGCTTAGTGGGATTTGTTAGACTAATAAGAATATATAAGATAATATATTTAAAAAAGTTTTGAGTTGAATTTGTAAGAATATAAAATTTAGGAGAAAAAATGGAAG
>CAYXNJ010000071.1:0-6444 GCA_964466465.1 uncultured Sulfurospirillum sp. | reverse complement strand
AAGTTCAAGAAATGAATTATGCAAAAATCCAATAAATAGAGCATATTTTGATAAAAAAGACTTGGGCATACAAGAAGACTATTATGAAGAAAACACAAAAGAATATATTGGAAGTTATAGTATAGATAAAAGCGATTGTATTAAACTAGAACAAGAACAAAAAAGCAAAGGGAAATACTCCCTTTACTAAGTTGTAGGTAAACCAACACCACCAAGGCGCTTAAATAATTCTTGAACGGTGGCAGAGTCTCCATCGTAGCCAAATACAGATTTAATATCTAAAGGCGTAATTAAATCGACATCCTCATCATCAAGTTCAAAGTTATTCTCGTCAGTATTTTTAATAGCCGCAGTAGCGTCTTTAACTAGACGAGCTTCACGAGGTGCAATATCTGCAAGCTCATTCTCATCCCAATCCTTAACCTTTTGAGGGGTTTTAGCATAAACTTTAGCCTCAACCTCAAATGATCTATGACTTGCTTCAATTTGAAGAGGTGTCATACCAAGAACGTTATCAGCTTCTAAAACACTTTGCTCAACTGGAGTGTTTTTAAAATCATAAGCTTTTAACATTGCAAGATTTTTACGAGCTTCAATCTCAGCAGGTGACATTTTACTATCACCTACCTGCAAGGTATTATCATCCTCTTTTTTCTTTGCGTTATCTGCTAATTCTTTATTCAATGTGTAGGTTTTATCCATTAACCCAGTGGCTATATCCATATAGGTTAAAAAACCGTAAAAGTAATTATTAAAATAATCAAACTTTTCACCAAGTGTAGAATTAAGTTTATTAACAGAAGTTACAAGTTCTTTGGCATTTCTAGTTAAAACAGCAGGAAGCGTCTCACCAGTTGCAGGGGGAGTCATGGCGTTTTGTTGGCGAGTGAGAAAATCATTAAGCTCATCAGCTTTTTGCATAGTAAGCTGATCCGTCTCTTGCTGATATTGTAATTTTTGTTTTTCACTTAATAACTCGTCCATTTTAGCTTTAGCCGCCTGAGCATCATCACCAGAAAGAGAATTATAAAGACCTGAAAGAGCATTATAAGCAGTATCCAGCAGAGAAATAGCCACTACAACTTTATTTTTAGTAAAAGCACCCCTTGCATTTGCAATCGCAGACTCAGCAACCTGCAAAGAAGTTTTTGAAGAAATAGAAGAAGAAACAGAAGGACGAGTAAAAGGAACAGTTCTGCCCGAAGGACCTTGCCCTGCACCATAATTAGCGTTTTTTACAGGGTCAGAGATACGAGATACATCTTGCGCAACGACTCCCATTTAGGAAGCCTTTGCCGTTACATAAGCATCAGGAACGAGACAAAAAGCGTTTCCATTTGAAAGCCTATAAACGATTGTATGTTGTTTATCAGTTTTATCATTCCAAAGAAATTGACTACCAACAACTTTAAAATCACCATCAAGACCAGCAACCGAAACAGACGTACCATCAAACAAGGAACCGCAATTTCCGTTTAAAGATGGAACAGAAAAGCCACCAGATGATGTGCCACCACCATTGTCAGAAGAACCACCATTGTCAATAATTGGACAACTAGGAAGCTCACCCATTGCAGAAGCATCAATAATAAAATTACAATACATAAGGTCTTGACTAGCACTAAAAACTAAACTGTTAACATCAGGACTTAACAAAAGTCCAAAACCAGCATTTAAAATAGACTTCGTATAAGTAAAAATACTAGCAGAAAATGAAACAGTGACACAATCAAGAAAAACCTCTTCATTTGTATCAATATTTGTAGTCTTAATACAAAAAATCAAATCACCAGCATTATAATCAACAGCCGAACCATCCAAAAGAGTAATTGATTGACTAATTGAAGGAACTGTTAAAATAGCTTTTGTTGCACCGTACATATCCCCTCCTTACTTCATAATAGCGACTGTTTTATCTAACAGTACATCAAGAGATTGTAAAGAGACTAAGATGAGTTTTAAATTATCATCATTAACCTCTTGTTTTAGTTCTTTTTTTTGTAGATAATCGGAAAGAATATCACAGCACGCTGTAAGCCCTAGAACGTTATTTTTAAGCACTTCGTTATCTGAGAGTGTACTATCAGCATTAAATCGATCTACGACCTCGCTAGCTACGATTAAACCGCTACCAATAGCAGGGTTAAATACTGTGACCACTTTTGCAACACCTTCAAGAATAGGTGACCATTTAATATTTTTTAAATCCATTTTTTCTTACCTCATAATTTTTAAAATAGGATTTGGTTTTGTCAAATCCATATCAACATGAACAAACGTATCATAAAGTAAGACACGAGTGAAACCTACTTTTAACAAAGCCTCAACAATAGCAAATCGAATACTATCGCTACGAGTGGAAATATCCACAGCCAAACCTTTACAATGTGCACTATCCTCAACACCTCCAACTTCTTTATTATGTTTTTCACAACGTACACCACAATTTATTTTGAATGGTATTTTTGTAAAAAATCTCGCACTATCTAACATACGAACAAAATCATCATTGATATTGTTTAAACCACACCCACACTTGCATTCAAACTCTTCTTTTTTGAAGTGTTTTACATTTTCCCAATCAAACATTTTTTAAATCCTTTTCTCCTTGAGGTTTTTTAGTACTAAAATGTGCTGCGGCTGATAACTTAAGGGTATTAGCTACCCTAAACAATTCGCCTCTTATTTTGCGCTTGTGTTTATCATCAAGATCAATCAAGTCAAGCTCTTTTTGCATAGCGTTAAAAAATTTCATGTAGTTAGCGCAATGATCTGAACAATAAGTTTTTGGACGACCAAGAGAAGCGCCACGATATCCCTTTATATTACAAGGAACAGGATTACCACATACTAGACATTTCATTCTTTTTAAGCTCCATAACATTGAGATAGTTTTTCTTTAAATTTATCGTTATGACCTACACCGTCATCGTGTAAAGCGTTGTAAGTGTTTTCAATGGTGTAAAGAAGATTGTTAACAACTTCATGACGTGTTAGATAGTGCGTTTCATCTTGAGGGTATGTAACTTCAAGTTTTTTAAAACGGTCAAGGTGTTTGCTATAGACATCCTCTAAAACGGTTTTATCGTGTTTTTTAAAGGTATAGTCTCTTATCTTTGTCATAGCGTCCTCAATGATAGAGGGATAGAGTGAGCCATAATGAGCAAGAGATGTGGAAAGGAACGCTTTAAAAGCATTATGAACATAGAGAAAGTTATTAGTAAATGGTTTCGTAAATGTTTCAATAACATCATTTGCATAATGACCGTTAAACGAAGCAATAGCACGCCAAAGAGGATGAATATTTGAGCGTGTGAACCATGAACTAACTGTATTTGAGGAAAGCTCTATTAAATTATCTTCCTTATCAAAACGACCACCTAAATTAAGAGCGATAGCTTTATTATTATCAAGATCACGCAAGGAAAAATCATCAAGGCATTTTTTCCAAATATTGTTAAGGTTATTTAAAATGACTTCAAAGCCATCCAAAACACAATCATTAATCACCATTTGCTTAAGTTTTTCACGTCTTAATTGAAATTCAATTCTAAAAACATCTTTTGTGAGGTCATAGTCTTTATTGGTTTTCCAAAGGCTCTCTATAAAAGACTTATTAGGAAATTTTTTGATCTCTTTGGTTTTGTTATAGACACGCATAAGATAATCACCACCGCCTAGCATGAAACCTTGAAAAGCACGACCTGAATAAAAACGAGCTTCTTGAAAGCTTTCATCATAAAAACGGTTATTGCGTGAACGTGCTTTAATACGAGAAAAGTCTAAAACGGTGAAGTTATAACCTTGAATATCACAATGTAAATGGATTTCAGAGATTTTAATAATGAACGCTGACATAATGCACTCTTTTAAAAACTTGTTGCATTCCTGAACTGCTTTCATATAGCCGTATCTTTGAAGAAAAGAGGCTCTAAATTCAACTTTTGAAAAGGGGCTTTGATCAGCTGTTACGACAAGTTTTTTTAAGTGAATGGTTATATCAGCGTTTTCAATGGATACAGAGAAGCCTTTTACCGTTGATGGACGCACACGGAAGTTGCTTTTTTTAAAAGGGAATTGAAATGAGTTGGTGTTTTTATTCTCATTACGGTTTGATTGTGCCTCTAATTTCAAGGATAAAAGTTTATCAATAAGAGCGTTATAGCCTGTAACATCCTGAGAGGTTATCAGCGATGAGGGATATAGATGGTATTTAAGCGTATCTATATTTTGCCAAAGTTTTACGAAACTCATTTTAATCCTTAAAGTTTTCTTGCACAAGTAACACCCCCTTGATAAACCATGTGGGGTCAAAGCGTTTTCGCTTTTTGAAAAACTCAAAAGAGTACTTCAAGAAACGAAAAAGAGGGCGGTTAAGCCCTCATGTTACATCACGAGTTCGTGAGATTGCCAAATAGGCGCTAGAACGTCTTGCCCAAAATCTTTTACAAAGCCTAAATGACCTTTGAACATATACGTGTGTGAAAGTTCCAACTCGTTGAAAAGTTTTTCACTTACAGATTGAACGAGCGTACCGCCCTTAAAAGTTAAAGTCACTTTATAGCGATTAGGGTAATAAAGTTGGTTACCCTCATTATCAAGGGCAGGAAGTCCACTTTTATCTGTACGAGGTTTACCCTCGAAAACCTCTTTAGCTGAAATTTCAGCACTAAGGGTAATTGTGTTTGAACTTACTCTCTCATTATGGATACGCATTAAACGGAAAAACTCATCTTGTGACAATGAACTCTCACCGATTGTTGGGGACATATCTTTAAGCTCGGTATTGTTTGCAGCTTCACCGTTATTAACTGGCTTATGTGTAATGACAGGTACTTGTTTACCGTTGATTTCTTGCATTTCTGTTGTTGTTTGTAATGGTTGTTGTTCTAATTTTTTCATGCTATGTTTTCCTTAAGTTGTTGCTCTTTTTTAAAAGAGTTCAAAATTTTTTTAGACATTAATGAGTTATCAATGCCAGACGCAATGACTATTTCTTTACGTGTTAAAATTGGATTTCTACCCCCTTTTTCTCTTAATAAAGTCAAAACAGATGTTAATAATTGAAAATCTGTTTCGCTAACTTCATATCTCATTTATTTAAGCCTATCCATAACACGACCCTGAGGATCTTCAACGATGACCTCGTACGTGGTTTTACAAAAAAGGTTTTTGATTTTTTTTGCTTTGGTTAGAGCTTGACTGTACGTTCTGCACTCATCCATTAAATTGTTATTCATAAATATTTTAAACATCAAAAATCCTTTTAAAATTGAAATTGTTTTTGACCGTTAGGCTCGAACCCATTAAAACGCATTACGATTTCTTCAGCTAAAAGCTTGGCACTTTCAAAGGTATGCTCATAGTTATGTAATGCACCAGAGTGATAAAGCTCTATTCTTCCGATTGGTAAATCTTTGTTTTTATGACGAATAAAAAGCTCAACTCTACGCACTTTTAAATCCTTAATTGCTACAGTTTTTAGTTTCAATTCGTCCAAAGAAATACAAAAATCGTAACTCTCAGGAGAAAGAGGAAAATGAGCCATTTGGCGAGGGATATTATTGAAAAGAATACATTTAGGCATTTCAGATACTCCCTACAACAATAAGATCAGCAATAAAGACAAGACGAGTAAGCCCATCGCCACTAGTAACAACACAACATGTGGAACCAACAGAAAGAACAACTAAATATTCCATACTTGATCTAGTAACAACAACATCCATAACCTTAACTTCTTTTTTTTGCTCAAACATTGACTAATCCTTGATGAAATTTGATATAAACGGCACGGAATAGGTGAGACATGCACGCTACTAGAGCGACCATTTTATTTTTTCCAGAGTCAACGAGGCGTGTATATTTTTCTTTGATGATTGGATTAAAACGGATAGCAGACATTGCAGAAAGATATAAAAGCTTACGCACCAAAGTGCTACCTCGTTTGCTTAATGCTTCACGTTTACGAACTGATGAACCACTCTCAAAGACACGAGGTGAAAGACCTACGAAGCTTTGAAGCTGTTTTAAAGTGTAGTTTTCAGATTTAAGGAAGATAGGGACAAGCTCTAAGAGGAGAGCATAGCCCACGCCTTTGATCTCTTTTTGCAGTTCTACCACATGAGGAAAAAGTTTTATTAAAATTCGTTCAGCTTCTTTATCTAAAAATTTTTTAGTTTGTTTAATTTGAAGTCTCAAAGAATACAAAAGCGAATCTAAATGCTCTATCGGGTTTTCTTTTTGGGAATGAATGAAGTTTGTTAATTGCGTGTCAAGTTTACGAAGCAAATTAATTGCTGATGTGTATTTGCGAAGTGTTTTATCCGACTGATTAAAGATAGTTTTAAAATCTTCTTGATTTAAAGTTTGAATGTATTTTGCAATACCTTGACTATCAGCAAGATCAGTTTTGGTGCGTGAGTTTAAGTGTTTCAAATAATG
>CAYXNJ010000070.1:0-6488 GCA_964466465.1 uncultured Sulfurospirillum sp. | reverse complement strand
ATAAACGGTACAAAAGAAAAAAGTACCGTTTATTCCCATCAAGGAAAACGAAGTTAAAATTTATGTGTGTGGACCAACTGTTTATGATGATGCGCATTTAGGGCATGCTCGTAGTGCTATCGCTTTTGATCTTTTACGCCGTGTTTTTACGGCGCTTGGATATACTGTAACATTTGTTAAAAATTTCACAGACATCGATGATAAAATTATCACTAAAATGAAAGAGAGTGGCAAATCTCTTGAAGAAATTACCTCATTTTATATAGATCGCTATAAAAACGAGATGCATGCTTTACATGTGAATGATGCGGACATCGAACCAAAAGCCACAGAGACTGTTTCTGAGATTATCTCTTTTATTGATGTGATGTTAGGTAAAAAAGTTGCTTACGCTACCAGTGATGGTATCTATTTTGATACTTCAAAAGATACAAAATACCTCTCTTTAAGCCATCGTGCCATTGATGAAGATGCAACACAAGCGAGAGTTGAACAAAAAGAAGAAAAAAAAGACCAAAAGGATTTTGCACTCTGGAAATTCTCAAAAAACAATGAACCAAGTTATCCTGCTCCTTTTGGAATTGGACGCCCAGGATGGCATATTGAGTGTTCTGCGATGATTGAGAAACACCTTGCAAGCAGTGGTGATTATCAGATCGATATTCACGCAGGAGGCGCCGATCTTCTCTTCCCTCACCACGAAAATGAAGCTGCGCAAACCAGATGTAAAAGTGACCAAGAGCTCGCAAAGTACTGGATGCATAATGGTTTTGTGACCATCAGTGGAGAGAAAATGAGCAAATCACTGGGCAATAGCTTTTTCCTCAAAGATGCTCTTGCCATTTACAGTGGCGAGGTGCTTCGTTTTTACCTGATCGCGACGCATTATAGAGCTAATTTCAATTTTTCCGAAGAAGACTTACTCAACACTAAAAAACGCCTTGACAAGCTTTATCGACTAAAAAAAAGGGTGTTTGAAAATACACCAAGTGACGTTTCTTCAAGCTTTAAAGAACTGATGCTTGAAGCACTCAGTGATGATCTAAATATTTCTAAAGCACTAGCAAGCTTAGATGAGATGATCTCTTATGCCAATGAAATGCTTGATTCTAACCCAAAAGATAAAGCCTTTAAAGCTACGACTCATGCAAATCTTATCTGGATCGAATCACTTTTGGGCATTGGAATGTACAATCCTTATGCCTATTTTCAAATTGGTACCAGTGATGCTGAAAGAATGGAAATTGAAGCACTCATTGTTGAGCGTACACAGGCTAAAAAAGCAAAAGATTTTGCCAAAGCTGATGAAATTCGCACACTTTTAGAAGCTCGAAATATTCAGCTTATGGACACGGCAACAGGCACACAATGGGAAAAGGTGAATTAATGTATAGCTTCAAAGATGTATTTAAGCGTTTTTCTCCTTTTTACAAAGATTACATACCTTATTTCATTTTAACGATTATTGGTATGGGACTTGCAAGTGGAGGTACCGCTTATTCTGCATATCTTGTGAAACCTCTTTTAGATGAAATTTTCATCGCAAAAGATAGAACAATGCTTGAGCTTTTGCCTTATGCTATTATTGCTGTCTATGCGATCAAAGAAGCTGGCAGATACATGCAAGCTTACTATACTGCATATATTGGACATGATATCATTAGACGTTTTCGTGAAAATATTTTGGAAAATTTACTCAAACTTGATCTTTCTTTTTTCCATGAATACAGAACTGGTGAACTCATCAGCCGTAACACCAACGATGTTGAACGTGTCCGTACAGTCGTTTCAAACTTGATTCCCGAATTTTTACGAGAATCATTCACTATTATAGGTCTTATTGGTGTTGTTATTTATCAAAGTTATGAACTTGCTTTTTATGCATTAGTCGTCATGCCTTTGGCTATCTATCCATTAAGCATACTTTCAAAAAAAATGAAAAAAGTTTCACGTCAATCGCAAGAAAAAATCTCTGATATTACTGCAAAGCTGAGTGAAATTTTTAACAATATTGAAATTATTCAAGCCAATAATGCCCAAAAATTTGAGCATGGACTTTTTAAAAAAGACAATGAACGCTTTTTCAAACTGACGATGAAATCAGTCAAAGTGAATGAACTTGTTAGCCCAGTAATGGAGACATTAGGTTCAATTGGTGTCGCTGTTGTTATTTTAGTAGGTGGTAAAGAGGTTATTGAAGGAAGTATGAGTGTCGGAGCATTTTTCTCTTTTTTAACAGCTTTATTTATGCTTTATACACCTATAAAAAGAATATCTGGACTTTACAACAGAATGCAAGACGCATTAGTTGCAAGTGAACGTATTTTCTTTTTGTTAGATCAACAACCTTCTATTATCAACGGTAATGCTTCTTTACCTGAAAAAATTGAATCCATTACCTTTGATAAGGTTTCTCTCTTTTACGGTGATAAACAAGCATTACATGATGTGAGTCTTGAAGCAAAAGCAGGAGAAATGATTGCCCTCATTGGCGATAGTGGTGGCGGCAAAAGTTCGCTTATGAATATGCTCATGCGTTTTTATGATCCTTCCTCTGGTTGTATTAGAATTAACAATATTGATCTTAAAACATTCGATTTTCATGAACTTCGTCATAACGTTGCAATGGTGACACAGCGCGTTTATATTTTTCATGACACCATTGCTGCCAATGTCGCCTATGGGAAAGAGATTGATGAAGCGAAAGTCATTGATGCGCTACAAAAAGCAAATGCGTATGAATTTGTACAAAATTTGAATGAAGGAATTTATACCCATTTAGATGAGTTTGGTACAAACCTCTCAGGAGGCCAGCGTCAACGTATTGCGATTGCAAGAGCTATCTATACCAATCCTCAAGTACTTATTTTAGATGAAGCAACTTCAGCGCTTGATACGCACAGTGAGCAAAAAATCACGGAAGCCATTGAAAATCTCATTAAAGATAAAATCACGTTTGTCATTGCCCATCGTTTAAGCACCATCAAAAAAGCGGATAAAATTGCACTTTTAAAACACGGCAAAATTTGTGCTATAGGAAGCGATGAAGAGTTGCTTCAAACATCCAAAGAGTATCTAAAGCTTAAAGGCTTACAACACTAAAAAGAGCCTAAAATCAACCATCTTTTATCTTTAATGGAGTATAATCGCGTACTTTATATTGAAGGAAATAAAAGATGTTTGATTATTATGCCATGATGAAAAAATTGATGTTTAACTTCTCACCAGAGAATGCCCACACTATTGCAGAATTTTTCTTCAAAAATGGCGCCAAGTTCACACCTTTTATTCTCTCTCCTATTGCAGAGCAGTTTTTTATTCATGATAAACGCCTTGAACAAGAACTTTTCGGAAAAGCATTTCTTAATCCAATAGGTATTGGTGCAGGTTTTGATAAAAATGCAACCATGATTAAAATGCTTACAGCACTTGGATTTGGACACATTGAATATGGCACAATGACGCCAGAACCTCAAAGTGGTAACCCAAAACCACGTTGTTTTCGTTTTCCAGAGTACGAAACTATTCAAAATGCGATGGGCTTTAATAATGATGGTATGAATGCAATTGCTAAGCGTGTTGAAGCGCTTTATCCTTTTGCAACACCATTAGGTGCAAATATTGGTAAAAATAAAACAACGACTGCAGAAAATGCACTGAAAGATTATGAAAAACTTATTAAACGTTTTAAAGATTTAAGTGATTATTTAGTGGTTAATATCTCTTCTCCCAATACGCCAGGACTAAGAGATTTACAAAATGAACAATTTATCAAAGATCTTTTTGTCATGGCAAAAGAGTTAACGACAAAATCTGTGCTTTTAAAAATTGCACCTGATCTAGCAGTTGCTGATGCTTTAACTATTTGTTCTACAGCTCTTGACAATGGTGCAGCAGGTATTGTCGCGACTAATACTACCATCGATTATTCACTACTTCCAAATGCAAAAGATTTTGGAGGACTAAGTGGTAAAGTATTGACAGAGAAAAGTTTTGCAATGTTTGAAGCACTTGCTAAAGAGTTTTTTGGAAAAACAACGCTTATATCAGTCGGTGGTATTGACTCAGCAGATGAAGCATACCGAAGATTAAAAGCGGGAGCAAGCCTTGTTCAAATTTACTCAGCCTTTATTTTCAAAGGTCCATCACTTAATCGTGCTATCAATCTTGGGATTTTGGAACGCATGGAAAAAGATGGATTTGCACATATTAGCGAAGTAATAGGAAGCGATAGGAGATGATAAGGTATGAAAAAAGTACTACTATTTTTAACATTTTTAGGAGCATTGATGGCTAACTCACTACCTGAGCATTTCACCAAGACATTAGAAAATGGTCTTCAAATTGTTGTTATTCCCATGAACAATAAAAGTGATGTCATCACTACAGATATTTTTTATAAAGTGGGTAGTGGTAATGAAATTATGGGAAAAAGTGGTATTGCACATATGCTAGAGCACCTTAATTTTAAATCGACAAAGAACCTAAAAGCAGGTGAGTTTGACGAAATCGTTAAAGGCTTTGGTGGTGTAAATAACGCTTCTACTGGCTTTGACTATACACATTACTACATCAAAAGTTCATCAAAAAATTTGCCAAAATCGTTAGAGTTGTTTTCAGAACTGATGCAAAATCTCAAACTAACCGATGAAGAGTTCCAACCTGAACGTAATGTTGTTTTAGAAGAGCGTTTATGGAGAACTGACAACTCACCTATTGGGTATCTGTACTTTAGACTGTTCAATAATGCCTTCACGTACCATCCATACCACTGGACGCCGATAGGTTTTAAAGACGATATTAAAAACTGGAGTATTGAAGACATCCGTAGTTTTCACTCTAAGTATTACCAACCTGCCAATGCCATTGTTGTTGTAGCAGGTGATATTACGCCCGAAGTTGTATTTGATAATGTTGTAAAGTATTTTGGTAATATCAAAAATGCCACACCAATACCAAGTGCACACCACCAAGTTGAACCACAACAAGATGGCGCAAAACGTATGATGATCAAAAAAGAGAGCGAAGTGGAGATGGTAGCTATTGCCTATAAAATTCCAAACTTCAAACATGAAGACCAAGCAGCACTTTCTGCGTTAAGTGAACTTTTAAGCAGTGGCAAAAGCAGCAAGCTTCAGAGAATTCTTGTTGATGAGAAAAAACTTGTCAACCAAATTTATGGTTACGCAATGGAAGCAAAAGATCCTTCTGTCTTTTTATTTCTATCCGTATGTAATCCTGGTGTTAAAGCAGAAACTGTTGAAATGGAAATCTTAAAAATCATCGAAAGCCTCAAAAAAGGCGATGTAAGTGATAAAGATATTGAAAAGATTAAGATCAACACGAAAGCAGATTTTATTCATAATTTAGAAAGTTCAAGCGAACTTGCTACTCTATTTGGTTCATACTATGCGAAGGGTGATATTTCCCCGTTACTTAATTATGAAGAGCGTATCAATGCATTAAAAAAAGAAGATATAATCAAGGCTGTTAATAAATATTTAGTTCAACAATCATCCACTACTGTGATATTAAGAAAGGATTACTAAGATGCAACATGCGTTACAAGGAGCGATGACCGCTCTTATCACACCATTCAAAAATGGCAAACTCGATGAAGTACACTATGCAAAATTAATAGAAAGACAAATAAAAAATGGTATTGATGTGGTTGTCCCTGTAGGAACAACTGGTGAGAGTGCTACACTTGATCATGAAGAGCACCGTCGCTGTATTGAAATAGCAGTTGATGTCTGTTCAAACAGCAATGTTAAAGTACTTGCCGGCGCAGGTAGCAATGCTACACACGAAGCAATTGGTTTGGCAAAATTTGCACAAGCACATGGCGCACATGGAATACTGTCTGTAACACCATACTATAATAAGCCAACACAAGAAGGATTGTTTCAACACTATAAAGCGATTGCAAACTCTGTAGATATTCCTGTCCTTTTGTATAATGTACCAGGTCGTACAGGATGTGATTTGTTACCAGACACTATCTTTAGACTTTTTGAAGCATGCCCAAACATCTTTGGCGTCAAAGAGGCAACAGGTTCTATTGATCGTTGTGTTGATTTATTGGCGCATCAACCAAAATTAGCAGTGTTTAGTGGTGAAGATGCTATCAACTACCCTATTCTTTCCAATGGTGGTTCAGGCGTTATTTCTGTAACATCAAACATTTTACCTGATCAAATTTCAGAATTAACACATTTGGCACTTGAAGGTGATTATCACGGTGCAAAAGCGATTAATGACTCATTGTACGAGATCAATAAAATACTTTTCTGTGAAAGCAACCCTATTCCAATCAAGGCGGCAATGTACATTGCAGGACTTCTTGAAAGTTTAGAATATCGCTTGCCACTTTGTGCGCCAAGTAATGAAAATATGAAACGTATTGAAAATACACTCAAAAAATATACAATAAAAGGATTTTAATGAAGGGCAAAACACTTGTTATTAGTGGCTGTAAAAGCGGTATC
>CAYXNJ010000069.1:0-6625 GCA_964466465.1 uncultured Sulfurospirillum sp. | reverse complement strand
TAGGAAAAATCATTGCTTTTAAAAATATAAATTTAATTTATATTTATTAATTTTATTTAAGGAGTAAATATGCCTATAACTCGCTCTAAAAGTATCTCACTCTCTATCGTAACTATCATAGTACTTTGTAATCAACTCATCTCCAATGAGGTCATATCATTAGACCCTATTGCAGTTACAGCGCAAAAAAAATCAATATCAACAGCATTAACTGAAGAAGTTGATTCTTATACCATCGGTTCTATGAATACCTCAACGAAATTGGACTTATCCATCAAAGAGACACCTCAGAGCATTAGTGTCATTACATCTCAAGAGATGGAAGATAAACAAATCAATTCATTTCACGATGTTTTAGCCAATATTGCAGGCTTAACCTTAAACAACAGAGGTGACAATCTTGTCTCATCCGTCAGAGGGTTTGATTTGACCTATTTTAAAATTGATGGCACACCAACCTACTCAACCGTCAATCACAATAATTTTGATCCTATCATCTACGATCACATCGAAATCGTCAAAGGTGCCAATGGTCTTACAACAGGTCAAGGTGAACCTTCGCTGGCTATGAATTTTATTCGTAAACATGCCAACAGTAAAGAGGTTGAGGGGACTGTATCACTCAATGCAGGCTCTTGGGACTCATACGCTCAAGCACTTGATATTTCAACGCCTGTGACTGAAGATAAACATATTAGAAGCCGTTTTATTGTTAAGAACGAAGATTCTAAAGCGTTTTATGACAATTACGATAAAAACAATAAGTTATTTTACGGCATTGTTGATGCTGATTTGGGTGATCTCACAACTCTCTCCATTGGCGCAACCTACCAAGACTTAAAAAACAATGGTGCTTGGAGTTGGGGGTTACCCGCATTTTATTCCGATGGCACTTACACCAATTTCTCACGTTCCACTTCACTGACACCTGAGTGGACACACATTAACCTAGAAACAAAAGAGGTATTTGCGAATCTCAAACAGTACTTATATGATGACATTTCACTCAATGTCTCTTCTTCGTTTATACGCACAAACCAAGATTCCAATACAGTTCAAATTCGTGGCAATAGCATCAATAAAACAACAGGAACAGGACTTTCATACAATAATTATGCAGCCAAAATTATTTACGATGAAATCAATTTTGACTCATACCTCAATTTCCCATTTACCATTAACAACCTTTCACAAGAGTTTATAACAGGGTTTTCCTACAATAACCGAACCAAAGCGCTTAAAGATAAACAAGTATTACCATGGCCTGCTGTTAATTTTTATACCTTCACCATCCCCAATGCGCTTGAATCTGTAGCCTATACTGAAAGACCTGATGAAGAGACAAAGCAGTTAGGAACCTACCTAGCAGGGCGTTTCTCACTCAGTGAAAACCTAAAGCTTATCTCAGGACTGAGAGTCTCTGACTGGAAATACCACAAAGATGACCCAACAGTGCCAGAGAGAACATTTAAAAATGAGTTAACACCCTATGCAGGGCTTGTGTATAATCTCGATAGCTACCACTCAGTCTATATCAGCTATACCGACATCTTTAGACCGCAAAGCGTGAAAGACATCAATGGGGATTACCTAGACCCAATTGTAGGCAAAAACTATGAAACGGGCATTAAAGGGGAGTATTTTGGAGGAAAGTTAAACACTTCATTCACTCTCTTTAAAATAGTCCAAGACAATGTTGCAAAACTGGTCAACGGTGTGACCTTACCAAGCGGTGAGTATGTCTATGAAGCCGCAAAAGGTGTGACCAGTAAAGGTTTTGAAGTGGGAGCATCGGGCGATTTGACAGAGAATTGGAGCCTTATTTTTGGTTTAGCAAATTTTTCAGCCGAAGATGCAAAAGGCGATACATTTAACACAAAAGCATCCCGAACAACCATGTCAGCATTTACCAAATACAAAATTACCAATGCCCTAAGCCTTGGTGGTGGGCTTAATTATTACAGTAAATTTTACACAGGCAGCGGTACGTCGTACATCGAACAAGAGGCTTTCACCCTTGTCAATCTCATGGCAAAATATCAACTCGATAAACACACCGAGCTACAACTCAATGTCAACAACCTTTTTGATAAAACTTATTATGAAGGTATTGGAACAAACTTGATGGTCTATGGAGCACCCAGAAATGCTATGCTATCTATGAGATACTCTTTTTAATCCGTCGTGGTTCAATAGGATTTTATAAAGCGTGTGTTAGAGTTTTGATGAAACTCGATTTTCTTCAAAGGATCGACTATGAACACGCTTTTAAAATTCCTTTTAACAGTCCTTATGAGCATTACGATGCTTCATGCTAGCTTTTTAGAAGAAGAAAGTGCTAGAGCCATTAAAGAAAAGAAACTCATCCTTGTGAACATCGTCACTGAAAACTGCCCTTACTGTAAAAAAATGGAGAAAGAAATCTTTAGCAATGCAACCTATCGAAAGCAGATAGAACAAAAATATGTTTTTGTCTCGATCGACCTTTATGACCCTTCTTTGCCTCAAGATTTACGCACCAAATATACCCCTGCAAATGCCATACTCTCTCCCACACGCCATAGCATCATCGAAGGTTACACAGGCTATATGGATGCAACATCGTTTATGACTGTGTTAGAGAACGCATACAAAGCCGAGTTTAAGTAGGCATTCAAAAGCTAAAAAAAAGCACAATATGCCACTTAAATTTTAATACTGCAAAAGGCAATCCTTGAAAAAAGTATTTCATCTTCATGAAAAAAATAAAAATAGCGATAGAGTCGTCGATGCCATCAAACATGAAATCCGAAAATACCTTAAACGCGAACGTGCTAAAACCTGTTGCTCCTGCTAAAGTAGAAGAGACAAAATAATCCTTACATGTAAAGCTTTAGCACCTAAAATTTGGGCTTTGCAATGTTCACATAAAGAGTTAAAATGAAGAGCAAACACTACTCTTACATCTTAGTATCGTTACAATTCATCTTCATCGCAATTTTACTGATAAGACATGGCTTTCATACGCCAAGCAACTTTGCTTTACTCATCTTTTTGCTAAGCTGTGGCTTTGGACTCTATACAGTGAGACACAACCCACTTGGCAACTTCAACATTACGCCTGAGATTAAAAAAGACGCCTCGCTCATCACCACAGGAGCATACCGCTATATCAGGCATCCCATGTATTTTTCAGTCCTTGTGATGATGCTCGGAGTTGTGCTCTCAAAACCTTCATTTCTTAGTTTTTTTATCTATGCACTTTTAGTTGTGACGCTGTTTTTGAAAGCTAAAAAAGAGGAAATGTTGTGGATAGAGCAGTCTAGTGAATATAGCAATTATATGCAAAAAACGAAAAGAATCATCCCTTTTATACTCTAACTTTCACAATAAATTTTTACATGTAAAACGTTACGTATCTAAGAAGAGACGTTCTATCTCTTTAGCAGGCATTGGTTTTCCAAAGAAATACCCTTGGAACAACGTACAACCATTCTCTTCTAAAAAATTAAATTGTTCTTGATCCTCAACACCTTCAGCAATGACATCCAAATCAAAGTTGTGCGCCATCTCTATAATAGTCTTAACAATCATCGCATCATTATTATCATTGCCAATGTCGCGGACAAAGGATTGGTCGATTTTGAGTTCATCCAACGGTAAACGCTTAAGATATGAAAGTGAAGAATACCCTGTGCCAAAATCATCTAATGAAAAACCGATGCCCAGGAAACGCAGTGATTCTATTTTCTTAATCGTTTCATGTATATTTTCGACAATCAAACTCTCGGTTAACTCCAATTTTACCCGCCCCGTCTCTACGCTATACTTGGCAATCGCCTCAGCAACTATGTCGTAAAAAGAGGCTTCTTGGAACTGTTTGACACTCACATTGATCGATACATGTAACTTTCGCCTTGGATACATTTTTGTCCAAAGGCTGAGTTGTTCACATGCCTTATGTAACACCCAACTACCAATAGGAATAATCAGTCCCGTCTCTTCAGCTAATGGGATAAACACATTGGGTGGTACAAGCCCTTTTTGAGGATGATTCCACCGAACCAGAGCTTCAACACCAACGATTTCACCCTCTAAGTTGACTTGGGGCTGGTAGAAAAGCGTCAACTCTTCTTGTGCAAGCGCAATTCTAAGTTCATGCTCCATCGTTGTTTTTTGCTCAATACTCTCTTGCATCACAGGGTCATAAAAACAGATACGATTCCGCCCCAATTTTTTAGCTTGATACATCGCAATATCCGCTTGCTTGAGCAACGTCTCTTTACTTTTTGATTTAGAGTTAAATAGCGCAATACCAATACTCGAAGAGCATGTATGCTCGTAGCCCAAAAGATTGTAGGGTTCATTGAGAAGGTATTTGATGCGTGTCGCAAACTTTTCAGCCTCCAATGCCGCTTTGTCTTCTTCTAAATCAAGTCCTTCCAATAAAACGATGAACTCATCAGCGCTCATACGTGCTAACGTATCGCCCTCACGTAGAACACTTTGAAGCCTACTCGCCACTTGAATCAAAAGCTCATCCCCAATGTGATGCCCTTTCGTGTCATTTAACGCTTTAAAATTGTCAAGATCTATCATCAAAAGCGCCCCTACTTTGTGATGCCGTTGACTTTTAGCCAGAGCTATTGCCATACGATCATGAAGCAGCTGGCGATTTGCAAGATGGGTTAGAGAATCATAAAAAGCCAAAGTATGAATCTTAGACTCTGCATGCTTACGCTCAGAAATATCTTTACCCAAAATGACATAATAATTTTGCGCACTAAAGTTGACATATTGCAGTACAAATTCCATTGGAACTGCACCACTTGAATTTTCAATGATCGTCTCTACGATAGAACAATGCTCTTTCTCTTCGGGCAAAGAACGCAAGGTTTTCATCAATGTGGACGGAAACCACTGCCCAATTTCACTTCCCACCAAACTCTCTTTGGATGCTTCAAACGTTGAACAGACAATGGCATTGATGTCCACAATGCACAAACTCTGAGCATCGACTAAAAAAATCAACTCCCTAGAGCGATCCAAAAGACCATGAAAACGCTCAAGTTCCATGATCCTATCTTGAAGCTGCGGATAGTAACTTTTACGAACAGAGCTCTCCCCTAAGCCAATAATTTTAGTGCGTAAATCATCACTGTTTTCATAAGGCATGGGTTAAAATCTCCTCAACATCATGCTGGCTTGGCATAACAGGATTGGTAACGATACACGCATCTTGCAGTGCCATCGAAGCAAGATGGGGAATGATCTCTTTGGTAACACCCAACATTCCTAAACGCTGTGTCAATCCTAGAGAGAGTTTAAACTCATGGATGGCATGCACCATTTCATCGCAATTAAGAGTGCCTTTCATGCCCATATACGAGGCAATCGTCTGATAACGCTCTTTCGCATGGGCAAAGTTATAAGCAACCGCACGCTCTAGTAAAATAGCATTGCATAAACCATGCGGCAAATCAAGCCATCCACCAAGCGAGTGTGCCATTGCGTGAATCACCCCAAGCGAGGCATTGGAAAAAGCAAGACCTGCAAGAAGACTTGCCATCATCACTGAAGCACGCGCTTGTATATCAAAAGGCTGTTCCATAACACGAGGTAAATTTTTGCCTAAAAGTGCAATAGCTTCAAGAGAGTATAAATCTGTAATCGCGGAGTTAGCATTGGAAACATATGCCTCAAAAGCATGTGTTAGCGCATCAAGCCCTGTGTTGATGGTAAGCTCTTTATCCATGCTCATCGTTGTTTCAGGGTCAATCAATGAGACATCAGGAACGATAGATTTACTAATAATCGCAATCTTCACATGCCGCTTAATATCGTTGATAATGGCAAATTGCGAAACATCTGCTGCTGTTCCTGCTGTTGTGGGAATACAAATAAGTGGGGGTAAAGGGTAGAGAATTTTATCGACACCTTCATACGCTAAGACATCGCCCATATTGGCAACGACGATGCCAATGCCTTTCGCACAATCCATAGGACTTCCACCACCAATGGTCACAATGCCATCACATTTGTGCTCACGGTACAGCTTCACACCTGCTAAAACGTTAGTGTCTCTTGGATTGGGGACGACATCATCAAAGAGTATCGAGTGAATATTTTCCGTTTCCAATGCTTTTGTAACATCTTCAACCCAACCAGCGCAAATAACGCCAGGATCGGTAACAATTAAAACCTTTTTTATACCCAAATTTTTGGCATATTTTCCTGCCATTTTTCGAGCATCTACACCAAAAACAAACTCGGGAGCAACGCATTTACGCAATGATAGTTCAATATGTTTAATCATTAGTTTGATCCTCCCATAAAGGAACATTGCATTCATGCTAACACAACCAAACTTAAAGAAAAGCTCTACGCAGTCTCTAAACAAATATGCCACAAAACCTTTTTTATTGTGGTTATTTAGGACACTATTTTAGTTTTATATGTGAGGAAGAGTGCCTTTACATACAAAGCGGAGTTTAAAGTAGGCATTCAAAAGCTAAAAAAAAGTACAATATATCACTTAAATTTTAATACTACAAAAGGCAATCCTTGAAAAAAATATTTCATCTTCAAGAAGAAAATAAAAATAGCGATAGAGTTGTAGATGCCATCAAGCATGAAATCCGCAAAT
>CAYXNJ010000068.1:0-7064 GCA_964466465.1 uncultured Sulfurospirillum sp. | reverse complement strand
CTCCTCTTTTTATCAAACAAAATTGATTTTCTTTTTTTACGTATCTTTTAAAATTCTTTGGCTAAGATGGATTAATTTCAATAAAAGATGCGCCCATGTCCTTAGAACTCATTTTGGCTTCATGTATCGTCGCTCTACTGGTCATTCTTCTTCCCACACTTTTTCTACTCAGCCAAAAGTTGGGACCTACAAATGTTGGAAATAAAGCAAAAAATAGCGTGTATGAAAGTGGTATTAGCACCCCTGTTGGCAACAGTGAAAGTCGCTTTAGTGCCAAGTTTTATCTGGTCGCTATTTTATTTGTCCTTTTTGACGTGGAAATTATCTTTATGTTTCCATGGGCAGTTAACGTGAGGGAACTCTCTTTTTTAGGGCTTTTTGAAATGTTCACGTTTATTGGACTGCTTCTGTTTGGACTCATTTACATCTACCGTATTAAGGCACTCTCATGGCAGTAGGCGCAGAAGCAATCTTTGGCGAAAGCCTCATCACCACCAAACTAGACAGTGCTATTTCATGGGCGAGAGAATCTTCTATGTGGCCTTACATCTTTGGTACCGCTTGTTGCGCGATAGAATTTATGAGTGTCGCGAGTAGCAAATACGACATCTCCCGTTTTGGCGCAGAAGTCGTGCGTTTTTCACCACGCCAAGCTGATTTGCTCATCATCGCAGGTACGATTAGCTACAAACAAGCACCCATCTTAAAAAAGATTTACGACCAGATGAGCGAACCCAAATGGGTCATTAGCGCAGGAGCATGTGCATGTAGCGGGGGATTTTACGACAACTACACAACCATGCAGGGCATTGATAGCATCATCCCTGTGGACGTTTATGTCGCAGGCTGTCCTCCACGTCCTGAAGCATTTTTAGATGCGCTTTTGGAAATTCAAAAAATTCAAGCAACCCAAAGCCTTTTAGAAGACCGTGCCAAACGCGTTTTCAAAGGAGTGCTTGATGCCTAAAGCCTTTAAAACACTTTTTCAAGAGCACTACAGTGTCGATAGCTATGGTGCGTATGTTCTTCCAAAAGAGCTGATTTTACAAGCATTACAAATCCTTTTTGAAAAAGACAACTATACTTTTTTGGTCGATATAACCGCCGTGGATTATCTGCATCAAAAAAATCACCCTGAGCGTTTTGCCGTTATCTATCTTTTACGCGATCACACTTTTCAAAACCTCATCACACTAAAAACTTACATCGATAGCTCCCTTGCAACACAGAGCATCACAGCGCTGTTTAAAAGTGCGAATTGGGCGGAGCGCGAAATTTGGGATCAGTATGGCATCCATTTTAAAAATCATCCCAATCTCAAACGCATTCTCAACCACAAAGAGTTTGTAGGGCATCCTTTACGCAAAGACTACCCCATTACCCAAGGACAACTCTGTCATAAGAGTGATGATTTGATGGATGAGATGAACCCAAGACTTAAAACCAAAGGGTACACTTCCCAAGAAGAGTTGATGTTTCTTAACCTAGGCCCCGCACACCCTGCAAGTCATGGAACGATTCGTACCTTTGTAGCACTTGATGGTGAGAACATCACCTGTGCAGTCAGCGAGATCGGCTACCTCCATCGAGGTTTTGAGAAATCGTGCGAGAACCATACGTACAATCAGATTATTCCTTATACCGATCGCCTCAATTACTGCTCCGCCATTTTGAACAACATCGGGTTTGCTCATGCCGTTGAGGGCATTTTAGGCGTTGATTTGCCTGAGCGCGCTAAGTTTATTCGTGTGATCATCGGTGAGCTTTCACGCATCATCGATCATCTGGTCTGTTTAGCCGCCATCTTAGTCGATATGGGCGCACTGACCAACTACTGGTACCTTTACAATCCACGTGAAAAAGTCTATGACCTTCTCTCTAAACTAACTGGAGCGCGCCTGACAAATTCGTATATGCGCATCGGTGGCATGAGCCACGACTTGTATGATGGTTTTGAAGACGACCTCAAAGCCTGTCTCAAAGAGATCGAACAAGGAGTTGGTGAAGCACTTAAACTCATTGAACACAACCGCATTTTTCACGATAGAACGCAAAATGTAGGCATTATCACCAAAGAAGATGCCATCAACCGAGGGCTAAGTGGACCCAATCTTAGGGCAAGCGGTGTTCCTTACGACCTTAGAGTCACTGCGCCGTATTATCACTACGAAACGTTTGACTTTGACATAGCCCTTGGCAGTGTCGGAGACGTGTACGATAGAATGATGGTACGTTTTGAAGAGATACGCCAAAGCACGCGCATTATCCATCAAGCGATGCAACGGCTACCGCAAGGGGCTATTTGCGTGGAAAATCATGCCATCTCATTACCCCCTAAAAAAGAAGTCTATGGCAATATCGAAGGGTTAATGAACCAATTTAAACTTATCTATGAAGGCGTTAAAGTGCCTTCTTCTGAGTACTACCGAGCGATCGAGGGTGCTAATGGTGAGCTTGGCTTTTTCATCATCAGTGATGGCAGTGGCACACCCTATAAAGTCAAAGTACGACCACCGTGTTTTTACGCGATGGCAGCCTACCCTCGTTTGATAGAGGGAAGCATGATCGCAGATGCCGTCTTAACATTAGGAAGTCTCAACATCATCGCAGGGGAGTTGGATCGATGAATACCTTTTCATTCAATCACGAAAATGAAGAAAAATTTAATGCTCTCTTAACACGCTACCCCGATAAAAGCTCCCTCATGTTGCCTTCGTTATGGATGGTACAATACCAAGAAGGGTGGATCAGCCTAGATGCGATGCAATACATTGCCAAAAAATTAGAGTGCTCCCCTATGGATGTTTACTCGGTTGCCTCATTTTACACGATGTTCAACCTACAACCCATTGGAACCTATCATTTGCAACTGTGTAAAACACTCTCGTGTATGTTAGCAGGTTCTAAAACATTGCAAGAGCATTTGCAAAATCGTCTGGGCATCAAAGCGGGACAAACCAGCGCAGATGGTAAATTTACCCTCTCTTTAGTTGAGTGCTTAGGCTCATGTGGAACAAGCCCTTGTATGCGCCTGAACGATGACTACATCGAAAATCTCACCATTGAAAAGCTCGATGCTCTTTTAGAGGAGCTTCAAAATGGTCGTTAAACTGGTCAGTAAAAACTTTGAAATACCCGAAGCCTACACCCTAGAAGTGGCTAGAAACAATGGTCGCTATACTTCACTCACTAAACTCTTTTCTATGAGCCCCGATGAAGTGACTAGCGAAGTTGAAAAAAGCGGACTTCGTGGGAAAGGCGGTGGTGGAGCGCACACGGGAGAGAAATGGCGACTCATCCCTAAAAACAGCACTAAACCTGTTTACCTCGTTATCAATGCCGATGAGGGAGAACCAGGAACTTTCAAAGACCGTCAGATTTTAGAGTTTGACCCGCATTTGCTCATTGAGGGCATCATCTGTTCCAGTTACGCCATTGGGGCGCATCATGCCTATGTGTATATTCGCGGTGAGTATGTTTTTTGGATGAACCGTCTGCAACATGCCATCGATGAAGCGTACAGTGCAGGCATCTTGGGAGAACGTATTTTAGGGCATAACTACGCTTTAGACATTACCGTCCACAAAGGAGCTGGGGCTTACATCTGCGGTGAAAAAACTGCTCTTTTAGAATCTCTTGAGGGCAAGCGAGGACATCCTAGGCTTAAGCCCAAAGGCAAAGAGCCTGAGTGGTTTTTCGGTAACCCAACAGTGGTGAACAATGTCGAAACCATCGCCAGTGTTCCCTACATCATCAACGAGGGCTATGGCGCGTACCAGATGTATGGCACGAAAGAGTCTCCAGGGACGATGCTTTTTGGTATCAGCGGGCATGTGGAACGACCAGGGGTGTATGAAGTGCCTTATGGAACGAGCATGAAAGAAGTTATTTACGATCTTTGCGGCGGCATTAAAAATGGTAAAAAACTCAAAGCGATCATCCCTGGCGGTTCATCGGTGCAAATCCTCAGAGCCGATGAAATCGAAGATATCACACTAGACTACGAATGCCTCAAAGCACATGGCTCCGCCCTTGGAACAGGTGGTATGATAGTTTTGGATGAGACGGTGAGCATCCCAGAAGCGATGAAAAACCTTTTTGAGTTTTACCACCACGAATCCTGCGGGCAATGCACCCCGTGTCGGGAAGGTACTGGATGGGTCGATCGTATCTTAGCCAAAATTTTGGCAGGCAAAGGAAGCAAAGAAGACTACCAAACCATCCTCGATGCGTGCGATATGCTCAATGGCAAAACCATCTGTGTTTTCGCTCCATCGGTGGCATTTATTGCGCAGAGTTATTTGAAAAAGTTTAAAGAAGAGTTTGAGGCACTCATTCAATAGCCTAGAAATCAAAATTATTTTGTATCCTTCTTGATTATTATATTTAGCTTTAAGCTTAGAGCAGAATAAGCAATAGCTAAGTATAATGTTCTATATTTTCCCCAAAAGAGTACTTCATGGCATATTCACAAAGAATTAGAGAATTAGCGAGCAATATCGCTACAGAACTGGTTGATTTTTCACAACCACGAGATTTAGTAAGAAGCCCTACTCAAGCTTCATCAAATTTTATTACCAATAAAGAACAAGGTGATTGGGCTGAAAATCTAATCTTTAGAGCTATTAATGAAACTTCATCAGCACATGTCGCCGTAAAATATGGAAAATCAGATGATGTAGTTGCTGGAGAAGAAGGATTTGATACATTTTACCAAGAATTCCAAACTGAACTCGATACAATAGGGAAAAGACCTGATCTACTTATTTTTAAAAAAAGTGATTTTGATCACAATTTAGGATTAGACATCAGCCATATTCCCCATGCACACATTACAGAATATGTTAAAAAAGCAATTGCAGGTATTGAAGTAAGATCAAGTGCTTTTTTAATTGACCGTTATGAAATGGCCATGCAAGAGAGAACTGAACGTTTTATACAAATTGCTTTAAATAAAAAAGAATCTATCCTAAGAGAATATTTGGATATTTTAGAACATCCTTCAAGACAGATTTATATTGATATTCTCAATGGAATTACTGAAAATACACTCAATGCTACTGATTTTAGAGTTCCTAACTGGGGTGCTTCTCCAAGGCTTATTGAAGTTAAAAACCTATTTAAAGAACTCAAAGTAGCCATCAAAGAAATCCAAAAACGTGATTATCTCTCCATTACGCCTAAAGTTGAAGACCTAAAAGTTGTTTATAAATGGATAGAAACTTTTAATGTTCCTCATTTTTATTTTCAAGTATTTTTTGACAAAATATATGGAATTTCTTTTGAACAAATTTTACACATAATATCAGACCCTGATAATGATGGTGTTATATTTTCTGTTGAAGCTGATACAAAGAACCAAAATAAAACGACTATAAAGATCAACTCAAAATCTGGAACAATGATAGCGTCAAGAGTAGAAGAGCCTTTACATGAAAGTGTTAGAAAAGAAATGAATCGAGGGAGGCTTCTCTTTTATGTAACATTTAAGGGAGGCACAGCATATCTTGATGTACAAAATTTACAAACTATTTTAAATATTCAAGAAGAAACTTTTTGATAATGCAAACAAAAAAAAATATACCACATAATTTTTTTGAAACAAAATATTCAAATACCACCTCGTTAATGCACCGTAAAAAATTTGCTCAATTTTTCACTCCTCCGATGATTGCTGATTTAATGGCACAATGGATTTTAGGAAATGAAAATTTGAAGACTGTTTTAGAACCTGCTTTTGGTCTAGGTATTTTTTCAAGAGCTCTTTTGGCTTACAATAAAAACTTAAACATTAAAGGTTTTGATGTAGACCCAACTATCTTTAATAATGCCAATGAATATTTTCAAGAGTATGACAATGTATCTCTTATTCTTCAAGATTACATGTACAATGATTGGAGAAATAAATATGATGGGATTATCTGTAATCCACCTTATTTTAAATTTCATGATTACGATAACAAAAATACCCTCAAAGAGATTGAATTCAATCTAAACTATAAGCTCAATGGAGCAACAAATCTTTACACTCTTTTTCTTTTAAAATCTATTTTTCAACTAGCTCCAAATGGTCGCTGTGCTTACATTATTCCTTCTGAATTTTTAAATTCAGATTATGGAAAAATCGTCAAGTCTTATCTTATTAAAAGTAAAACTTTAAGGCATATCATTGTTGTTAATTTTGAAGAAAATATTTTTGATGGCGTTCTAACAACTGCTTCAATTATCTTGTGTGCCAATGATAATAAGACAAATGAAGTTCAATTTACGAATGTTAAATCTATCAATGACTTAGAAAAAATTGAAAACCTTATAAAAATATATCCTCATTTTACTCCTACTAACCAAACATACATGTTCTCAGATCTTAATCCAGATATAAAATGGAAAACTTATTATCAAAAACAAAATAGTCATAAATTTAAAAATCTTGTCCCATTTTCAACATTTGCAAAAGTTGTTCGTGGAATTGCTACTGGCTCAAATGATTACTTTATTTTTAATTCATCAAAAGTACAATTTTATTCAATCGACGAAACCTATTTATTACCTTGTATTTGTAAAGCAACAGATGTTAAAAAACCATTTTTTACATATTCTGATTTTAAAGAACTCAAAACAAATGATAAAAATATTTTTCTCTTAAACGCATCAGGCTCAACAAATGAGAATGTTATAAACTATTTACATAAAGGAGAGGATGAAGGAATTAATAAAAAATTTTTAACATCTCATAGAACTCCTTGGTTTGCTATAGAGCATCGCCCCCCAGCGCCAATATGGGTCTCTGTATTTAATCGCTCAGGTTTACGTTTCATTCGTAATGAAGCAAATCTTGCAAATCTTACTTCATTCCACTGTGTCTATCCTACTACATCAAATTTATTTCCAAATATTGAAATAGATATACTTTTTGCTTACTTGCTTACACCTATTGCACGAGAAATTTTTGAGGATAATTGTAGAGAATACGGCAATGGTTTACAAAAATTTGAACCAAATGATCTCAATAAAAGTTTTACATTAAATTTAACTCTTTTAGATGAAAAAATGAAAAATGAAAA
>CAYXNJ010000067.1:0-8372 GCA_964466465.1 uncultured Sulfurospirillum sp. | reverse complement strand
ATGATGAAAAAGTGACAAGTCCATTTCCTTCTATTCAGATTTTTTATAAAGAGTCTGGATTTATTGAATGGTATAAAGATAAAACTCAAAACTATTGTTTTATTGTTGCAATTGGTGGAAGTAAAGGAAAAGATAGAGTAAGGATAAGTAATTACTTGGTCAAAAACAATCTTACTCCTATTTCTGCAATAAATAGTACTGCTCAAATAGCAAAGAATGCCATATTGGGGCATGGTGTACAAATAATGATGAATGCAACAATAGCGGCAAGATGTCTTATCGGCAATTATGTGATTATTAATACCTCTGCAACAGTTGACCATGAATGTGAAATTGGTGATGGTTGCCATATCGCTCCAGGTGCGACGCTAGCAGGTAAAATAGTTATTGATAAATACACTTTTATTGGAACTGGTGCCACAATTTTGCCAAATATAAAGATTGGCAGAGAATGTATTATTGGTGCAGGTAGTGTTGTCACAAAGGATGTGCCAGACTATTCTATCGTGTATGGTAATCCAGCAAAAATTCAAAGGGAAAACAAATGAATGAAATCGAGCAATTTTGTATATCAAAAAAGCAAAATATCAAAAAGCAAAACACTAAATTGAACATCGGGGTAGATTTTGTACATAAGACAGTTGATACACAATATTCGTACAATTTTTCATGGCTAGGAAGACCAATCATTCAATATCCTCAAGATATACTCGCATTACAAGAGATTATTTGGGACGTTAAGCCTGATATGATTATTGAAACGGGGATTGCTCATGGGGGTTCACTTATCTTTAGTGCTTCTATGTTGACATTGCTAGAAGCGTGTGGTGAGATCGAAAATGGGCAAGTTTTAGGCATCGACATCGATATACGTGAGCATAACAAAAAAGCGATAGAAGCTCATCCCATGAGTAAAAAGATTACGATGTTTCAGGGTTCAAGCATTGATGAGCAGATGATACAAAGCGTACATGCCTTTGCGAAGAGCGGCAAAAGGATATTGGTGTGCTTAGATAGCAATCATACGCATGAACATGTAGTAGCAGAACTTAAAGCGTATGCTTCTTTGGCAAGTATTGGGAGTTACTGCGTTGTATTTGACACCATCATTGAGGATATGCCAGAGGAAAGTTTTCCTGATAGACCTTGGGATAAAGGCAATAACCCCAAAACAGCTGTATGGGAATTTTTGAAAGAAAATGATAGTTTTGTGGTTGATAAAGAGATTGAAAATAAGATATTGATCACGGTTGCCCCTGATGGATATTTGAAGCGAATATCCTAGAAGTGACTCAGTATGATAAACACAATAAAAGTTGCTTGATTACCGATGGTTAAAAAAAACTTAATGGCTAATTATATCGGGCAAGGTTGGATTACGGTCGTTGGTTTAGTTTTTATCCCATTATATATCAAGTATTTAGGGATTGAAGCGTATGGTGTTATCGGCTTTTATGCAGTTTTACGCTCTTCTTTGATGTTGTTTGATATGGGTGTGGCTCCAACGCTTGGCCGAGAAATGGCTCATTTTACCAGTGGTGCACAGACACTTCAATATGTACATAATTTGATAAGAAGTGCTGAAATTATTATGCTAATCGTTGCAATTGCAATTATTATTGGCATGGGGGGTGCAGCTTCATATTTAACACATTCGTGGTTAAGTGTGGAGACTATACCTCTTGAAACGATTCAAAAAATATTCATGATTATGGGATTTGTTATTGCTCTTGGATTGATTGAAAATATCTATCGTAGCAGTCTTCTAGGACTTCAAAAGCAAGTCCTATTTAATATCATTACAAGTTTTGTAGCAACACTCAGAAGTGTAGGGGCTGTTATTGTATTGATGTGGATATCTCCTACTTTAGGAGCTTTTTTTATCTGGCAAGGTATTGTGTCGATTATCTCCATTACTCTTTTTGTGAGTTCATTTTATCTAACCATTAACTTCAGTGGTACTAGAGGTAATTTTTCTTTTTCAATTATTCAAAGTGTTTGGAAATTTGCGGGTGGGATGATAGGCATTACCTTTTTATCTTTATTATTGATGCAAACAGACAAAATTCTTTTATCAAAATTGCTTTCTTTGAGTGAATATGGATATTATACCCTTGCCGTTGCCGTTGCTGGAGGTATTTCTATATTGCTTGGCCCTATTGGTCAGGCTTGGTTTCCTCGGTTTAATGAATTGTATGCAAGTCGTGATGAAAAAGGGTTTGTAAGAGCTTACCATCAAAGTTCCCAACTTATTAGCGTGGTGGTTGGAAGCATTGCTATTGTTTTGATTGTTTTTTCAAAGAATGTTCTGCATCTTTGGACGCAGGATTCTGTTTTGACATCTCAAACAGCGAGTATTATGAGTTTACTCGTGGCTGGAAATTTGCTCAATGGTTTGATGTGGATGCCTTATCAAGCACAACTAGCACATGGGTGGACAAGTCTAAGTATTCGTATCAATATGATTGCGGTTATACTTATTGTGCCAGCGATTTTATTGGTAGCTCCGCATTATGGAGCATTGGGTGCTGCTTGGATTTGGGTAGGGTTGAATGCAGGTTATGTGATTATTGGGGTTCATTTTATGTATCAAAAAATTCTTATTAACGAAAAATGGCAATGGTATCTTTATGATAGTGCTTTACCGATTATGACAGCAGCACTAGTAGCTGTGTTAATAGCTTGGCTTATTCCAAATAATTTAAATTTTATAGAAGAAGGGGCGGTGCTCATCATAGCTTTTGTACTTACTTTGTTATCCGCCATAACTGTTGCACCACTTATTCGTGAGCAGGTTTGGTCTTATCTTGTTACTCAAAAGAAGCTTTTATGATAGCTCAAGTGCAAGGTCTTCCTAAAGTAAGTATAGGAATGCCTGTTTATAATGGCGAACAATATATTAAAGAAGCACTTGATTCTCTTTTGGCTCAAACATTTGTAGATTTTGAACTTATCATTTCCGATAATGCGTCTACGGACAACACTGTTTCAATATGCCAAGCATATGCTCTTAGGGACAATCGTATAAAATTTATAAGACAACCTCATAATCTTGGAGCAATTAAAAATTTTCAATTCGTTTTAGATCAAGCAGTTGGAGAGTTTTTCATGTGGGCGGCACATGATGATACTTGGGCAAATGATTTTTTGATGTATGCAATGAAATTGCTGGGTGATGAGACTATCTCGTTTGTCATGCCATCTTTTGAGCTTAGAAGTATCCATTTGCACATCGCTAAGAAATTTGATATGAAGATTTTTGATTTTATCACATCAGAGGATGTGAAATATCGCGTTTTAAACTTTATGGCTCTTCATTATTTATCGCATAGCGCCAATATTGTATATTCTCTTTTTAGAAGAGAATTCTTAAATAGGGCTTTGCGTAAACAAGATATTGGCAATGACGGTGCTTTGGGGGTTGTTGTATTAAGCCTTGGTCGGGGTATGATAGGTCATTCTTTATTTAGTAAAAGATACTCTTTAATATGGCCAGGAATGTTACCATCTATTTTTGGAATTATAAAAGGCAATTTGTATGGAAAGGATGTTATTGATACAGCCCAAAAAGCAATTGAAATGGCGAAAGATAAAATGTTTTTACTTTTTCCTTACTATAGAGATGAAATAGCATGTATTTATCGTCACTATAAGCCTTACATATACGATAAAAATTATAATGTATGTGTGATTGATGATTTTTTTGAACAAGAATTATCCAAGTGTATTCCAAAAGTAAGTATCGGTATGCCAGTTTATAATGGCGAACAATATATTAAAGAAGCACTTGATTCTCTTTTGGCTCAAACGTTTACAAATTTTGAGCTCATCATCTCTGATAACGCATCCAATGACGATACTGCTGCTATATGCAAAGAATATGTTCTAAAAGATTCTCGAATTCGTTATATCAGACAAGATATCAATATAGGTGCTGTGGCTAACTTTGAATTTGTATTGAATAAAGCTGTAGGAAAGTATTTTATGTGGGCAGCGAGTGATGATAAATGGAGTTTAAATTGGATTGAGACATTGTTGTCTGAAATGTCTGCGGAGTTAAATCTTGTATCTTTTGGTGAAATATTGACTATTGATGAAAATTCGCAGAAAATGGAGCATCTTGCAAATCATAGGATTTTTGATTTTTCTGGAAATAGATTGTACCGAAGAATCAAGTATTTTTTTCAGCCAGAGTCACTAGGCAAGGCAAATGTCATTTATGGATTATTTAGGCTTGACGCTCTTAAAAAATTTCATTTTAGCACATTTGTATTTGATTATCACATGAATTATGCAATATTAAATGTAATGAAAATAAAATCTAACAAAGATGTAATATTATATAAAAGAGTTCATAGCAATAACAGCGGGGAAATTCATGATAATGAAAAATCATTGGTACGAAAAAGTATTCGTTTTTTAATATTGCCTTGGAATCAACGTCATATGTTTTTAACAGGATACTGGGTTGATTCAACTCATCTGGAAAAAAGCATCTTAGGGGGATTATACCTACCAAAAGTCATACTCATCTATTTCTATGGGATGAAAAACTATGTGCGTACCTTTTTTAAAAGATAATTGAGAAAAGATGAGAAAACAATATGCTCATTATTAAAATCATCGGTGGACTTGGTAACCAAATGTTCCAGTATGCTTATGCTAAATCTCTTTGTTGTTATGGGTATGCGGTAAAACTTGATATAAGTGCATTTGATAAATATACAAAACATAGTGGATTTGGTCTTAATAAATATAAGATAGACCTGCCGATTGCAACCAAAAAAGAAATTGAGATCTTTGGTGCAGAACAGTTTTTTGAAAAGCTAAAGAAAAAATTACATATTAAAAATAAAATGATAATTAGGGAAAAAACTCTCCTATTTCAATCAGAAATGATGGCACCACAAGATAATTCTTATATTGAGGGATACTTTCAAACAGAACACTATTTTTTCGATATAAGGGATATTCTTTTGCAACAATTTGATATTGATCAAAGCCTTTCCCCTTATGCTCAAGATATCACAGCACAAATTAAAGATGCAAATGTCTCCGTATCTTTACATGTAAGAAGAGGTGATTATATTGATAATGCACAAGCAAAGAAAACGCATGGAATTTGTAGTTTAGCCTATTATAATGAAGCCATCAGTGTCTTGAATGAAAAGTTCAAGGATATTAAGTTTTTTATTTTTTCTGATGATATTGCTTGGGTAAAAGAAAATTTGAAAATAGAGAATTCTGTATTGGTAGCGAGTACAGACAGTAGATTGCCTCATGAAGATATTTATCTTATGAGTCAATGCCATCATCATATTATTGCTAATAGTAGTTTTAGTTGGTGGGGAGCGTGGTTAAATACAAAGGAAGATAAAATGGTTATTGCTCCTAAGCTTTGGTTTGCCGATGATAAGAGGCAAGCACAGGCAAAAGATATACTCCCTCAGGATTGGATAAGACTATGAATGATTTACCACTGATTTCAGTTATTATGGCTGTTCATCATGGAGAAGATTATATCGAAGAGACGATTCAAAGTATTTTAAATCAAACCTATACAAATTTTGAGTTTATCATCGTTGCAAACTGTTCTAATGATGAGACAATCAAACAAGTTCATCAATTTCATGATAAGAGAATTAAACTCTATAAAACAACCATTTGTCAGCTAAATTTCAATCTTAATTATGCTTTATCTCAGGCTACAGGGGAGTATATTGTAAGAATTGATGCCGATGATATTGCAGTGCCTGAGCGTTTTTTTAAGCAAGTAGCCTATATAGCAATGTATGATGTTGTTGGCAGTAATGTAGATTATATTGATGAGCATTCAAACATCATAGGTTTTAAAAATTATCCCCAAAAGAATGAAAATATCCGAAAAAATATCTATTATAAAAGCGTCCTTGCCCATCCTTCGGTGATGTACAAAAAAGATGTAATTTTGAAAAATTCTGGCTATATGGGTGGCAAAGTCAGCGAGGATTATGACTTGTGGATTCGGCTTATGCGAGATAAGTCTATCCAATTTTACAATATTCAAGAAAATTTGACACAGTATAGAATTCATCCAGCCCAAGCAAGAGGTAACAACTATGCTTATGCGGAGATAGCAGGTTATTTTTTAAGGGAAGCATTACATTTTAAATCCTTTAAAGCCTTGATAGGATGTTTCGTTTATATTGCTAAAGTATTTTTTAAATGAAAACCATCTTACTTAACTCTAACACCTTATGGTCTATTGTGCAGTTTAGAGAAGAGCTCATTAAAGAATTGCAGCAAAAATATAGAGTTGTTTGTGTAGCGGGATATGATGATTTTGCCACAGATTCGTACACCAAAATCAAAGAGCTTGGTGTTAAGCTTTTTCAGCTTAAGATGCACCGAAAAGGGATAAATCCTTTTGAAGATTTTCTTTATTGTGTGAAGTTATTGAGGCTTTATCGAAAGATATGTCCTGATTTGATTTTTCATTATACGATTAAGCCGAATATTTATGGCTCTATGATCGCCAAAATCTTGAAGATACCCAGTGTTCCAATTGTCTCTGGGCTTGGGTCTGCTTTTGTGAAGAAGACTTTTGTGACGAAAATCGTTGAGATGTTGTACGCAATTGCTATAGGTAATCTCGAAAGGGTTTTATTTTTAAATGCTCATGATAGAGATGAGTTTATAAAACGTCATATTATCACTCATTCACAAGCATTATTATGGCCTGGTGAAGGTGTTAATACGGCTGTTTATACTCCTTGTCCAAAAGAATCTTTCATGCCTACTAATGAGATTGTTTTTTTGATGGTGTCAAGATTGTTGCGTGATAAAGGTGTTTATGAGTATATCCAAGCGATTAGATTGCTTCCAAAGGGTACTCACGCTCAATTTTTACTAGCAGGGGTATTTGATGAAGATAATCCAACGGCTATTTCTCAAGAAGAAGTAGCGCATTGGGAAAAAGAGGGGTATATCACGTATCTTGGTAAAACAGATGATATTAAAGAGTTTTTTGTGCAGTGTGATGTGGTGGTTTTGCCAAGTTATCGAGAGGGGTTATCAAGAGTTTTATTGGAGGCTAATAGTTGTGAAAAATTTATTATTACGACGGATGTTCCTGGTTGTAGAGAGTTATGCATTGATGGAGAAAATGGTTTTCTGATTAAACCTTATGATGCGGTATCTTTGGCCAAAGCTATATTGAAAACGATGTCACTAGAACAGGAAGATTTAAGACAAAGAGCACACTATGGGAGGCTACTTGTTATGCAAACGTATAGCAGTCAAATAGTCAATCAGTATTATACAGATTTAATTGAAGTTATTTTTAAACAAGATTGAACTTCTTTTTTTATACAATAAATTAGATAACATAAGAGGGAACAGCAACACAATGATAACAACAATACTATTGATAAAACTAGGTATCGTTTTATTTCTTTCTTGTGGGGCAAACTATCTTTTAATAAAATATACGCATATTCTCAAAATCATTGATATTCCTAATGAGCGAAGCTCTCACACCAAAGTTGTACCTAGAAGTGGCGGAATTGGTATGTTTGCTGCATTTACTTTTGGTATTTTCCTTTTTGATATAGAACATTCCTACCTTTTTTTAATTCCCTTAAGTGGCATTTTTTTAGTAGGCTTATGGGATGACATCCGCTCTATTTCTTCTAAGAAAAAATTATTTTTGACCGCATGTGCTGCAATCATTCTTTATCAGGTAGGATTCGATATTCAACATTTTGGAACCTTTTTAGGGCATGAAATTGTTTTTAATTATTGGGTTGCATTGCTTTTTTTTGCTTTTGCTATTTCAGGGTTTGTCAGTAGCATCAATCTGATTGATGGTTTAGATGGACTAGCGTCTGTTGTTTCTTTGGCTATTTTATTTCCATTTGCTTATATCGGTTACAAATATGCAGACACGTTTTTACTCTATTCAACGCTCATCTTGATGAGTGCCATAGGAGGATTTTTAATCCTTAATTGGCATCCTGCAAAAATTTTTATGGGCGATAGTGGGAGTATGTTTTTAGGATTTATGATTTCAATCATTGTTGTTTATTCTATTCAAAAAGATTATATTACAGCAATTTCAACGCTTCTTTTGTGTGCTATCCCTATTTTAGATACGCTCATTGTTATGCTTCGCAGAGTTCTTCATCATCATGATCCCTTAGCGGCTGATAAAACGCATATACACCATCTTTTATTAAAACAACAATGTGGAAATACTCGCAAAACAGTTTTACTTTTAGGCCTGATGCAAATTTTATTTTCGTATATTGGATTAGGTTTTAAAGTAAGAGATGATATATTCATATTTATACTTTATTCTTTATGTTTTATATTATTATATTTTATATTAACAC
>CAYXNJ010000066.1:0-8513 GCA_964466465.1 uncultured Sulfurospirillum sp. | reverse complement strand
AAGAAGAGATGGATGAAACAGGTGCCCAAGAGATTCAGATGGATGTGGTCACACCTGCTGAACTTTGGAAACAAAGTGGACGTTACGATGTATTTGGTAAAGAGTTGTGCCGTTTTAAAGATAGAAAAGAGAACGAATTTGTTTTAGGACCAACCCACGAAGAGGTTGTGGTCGATGTGGTACGCAATCGTATCAATAGTTACAAACAACTTCCCCTTCATTTATACCAAATAACAACCAAATTCCGTGATGAAGCGCGTCCTCGTTTTGGACTACTTCGCGGTCGTGAATTTACCATGAAAGATGGTTACAGTTTTCATGAAGATGAAGCGTGTATGAAAAAAGAGTTTGATGTAATGGAAAAGACTTACACCAAAATCTTCACACGCTTAGGACTTGATTTTAGAGCGGTTGAAGCAGATAGTGGTGCTATCGGTGGTAGTGGTAGTAAAGAGTTTATGGTTTTGGCACAAAATGGCGAAGATGACATCGTTGTGTGTCAGCAATGCTCGTATGCTGCTAACATTGAAGCAGCAAAACGCGCTCCTAAAACAACGAGTGCAGAAGCGCCTGAAGCAAACCTCTCTAAATTTAAAACTCCCGATATGAAAACGATTGAAGATGTCTGCAATTTCTTTAAAGTCGATCCATTTTATAGCATTAAAGCGGTTGTGAAAAAAGCAATCTATGTCGATAAAGAAGAGGTTGTTGTCTTTTTTGTACGAGGTAACGATGAACTTCAAGAGACCAAAGCGCAAAATGCGTGTGGTGCACTTGACCTTGTAGATGCAAGTCTTGAAGAAGTCGAAAATGTAGGCTTAAAAGCAGGTTTTATCGGACCTGTCGGATTAGAATGTGTAAAATTTTACATAGATTTAGAATTAAAAGAGGCTAAAAACCTGATCTGTGGCGCCAATGAAACAGACTTCCATATGGTAGGCGTTTCAATGTTCAACTTCAAAGAGGATCGTTATAAAGATTTAGTGAGTGTCAAAGCAGGGGATCGTTGTGCATGTTGTGGTGGAGAACTTGGTGTTACTAAGGGTATTGAAGTAGGGCATATCTTCCAGCTTGGACAAAAATACGCTAAAGCCATGGGAGCAACCTTCTTAGATAAAAATGGCAAAGCACAACCTTTCTACATGGGATGCTATGGCATCGGTGTAAGCCGTTTGGTTGCCGTTATGATCGAAGCAAGCCATGATGAGAAAGGGTGTATTTGGAACAAACAAACCGCACCGTACTTGCTTGACATCATTGTTTCTAATAGTAAAGATGAATCGCAAAGTGCCTACTCAGAAGAAATTTATACAGCACTAAAGCAAGAGCGTTTGGGTATTTTACTCGATGATAGAAATGAGCGTTTTGGTTTTAAAATGAAAGATTATGAACTCATCGGTCTTCCTTATGCACTCATCGTTGGAAAAGAGCTTGAAGAGGGCTTTGTAGAGATTGTTGAGCGTAGAACATTAGAAAAAACCGTTGTTAAAAAAGAAGAAGCTCTTGCAAAACTAAAGGAACTCTTAGCGTGAAATACTTTTTGATCTATCTCTTCTTAGAGGTGATGGTAAGTGTCAATATGGCTTCAGCAATAGGTGCAGTAGCAACCTTTGTTGAACTTGTATTATCTGCAGTTATAGGACTTATCTTACTTGCAAATATGCGTATCACACTTATGCAAAATCTGAATGCGCTTATGCAAGGAGAGATTAGCATCGAATCATTCCAGAGACTCAATCTTTGGACGATTGTTGGTGCTATTTTGCTGATTTTACCAGGCTTTTTAGGCGATATAGTCGGTCTTTTATTGCAATTTAGCTCCATTGTAACGCTGTTTGTTTCAAAATTTTTACACGATAAAGAGGAAAATCCTCCACACCATTTTAGACAAGGAAATGAAGATGAGATCATTGATGTTGAAGTTATTGACGACAATCATCGCATTAAGTAGTCTTTCGCTGTTTGCGGCGGATGTCAATGCTGAACTTGATCAAAAAGTAACGACATTTTTACAAAAAGCAATCGCACCTAATGAGAACTATACATTCGATAAAGTCGTCATTCTCAAAAAAGAGGAGATGAAAGATCTCTCTGGCTGGATGGTCTATTTTGTGCGTATTGATCTTAAACTGACCAAGCAAGAGGGTAAAAAGCTTTCTGTCAATGACATTGTTTTTACCAACGGTAAAATTTTAAGTAAAGATTTTGCAGATATTAACAGTGGTAGAAGCATTAAAGGTGCTTATTCATTAGATATGGAAGCATCCGCTTATAACAAAGAGCATCTTTTAGCGGGTAATTTCAATGCCCCTCATAAAATTGTTGTTTTTAGTGACCCTTTGTGCCCTTTCTGTATGGATTTTGTACCAGAAGTTATCGCAGATGTACAGAAAAATCCTGACATGTTTGCACTTTTTTACTATCATTTTCCACTCAATATTCACCCTGCAGCTCCAACACTGGTTAAAGCAATGATCTTAGCCGAAGAGAAGGGCGATAAAGAGATTGTTGCAAAAGTGTATAAAGAGTTTTTTGACATTAAAGAGAGCGATGAAAAGGTTATCTTAGATATTTTCAACAAAGCATTAAAGAAAAACTTTACCGTTGAGCAGATCAATCAAGCACATATTCTCAAACAGCTAAACAATGACCAAGAACTTGCCACTAATTTGATGATTAATGGCACGCCTACCATCTATCTTGATGGTAAAAAAGACGATACAAAACGAGCCTATAGAAAATTCATAAAAGAGTCTAAATGAAAAAATTAGTTATTGCAACCCGTGGTAGTAAACTTGCTCTTTGGCAATCAGAACATGTTAAAGCTGAGCTTGAAAAAGCACATCCTGATTTAGAAGTTGAGTTGTCTGTAATGATGACAAAAGGCGATAAAATTTTAGACGTTGCTCTTGCAAAAATTGGTGGAAAAGGGCTTTTTACGAAAGAGCTTGAAGAAGCGATGTTAAGAGGCGAAGCGCATATAGCCGTACATAGCCTTAAAGACGTTCCTATGGAATTTCCAGAAGGTTTAAAACTAGGTGTCATTACCAAGCGTGAAGATGTACGTGATGCAATGCTTTCTGAAAAATATAGCTCTCTTGAAGATTTACCACAAGGTGCTGTTGTTGGCACAACGAGTTTGAGACGAAGAATGCAGCTTTTAAAACTGCGTCCTGATTTTGTCATCAAAAATCTTCGTGGCAATGTCAATACCCGTATCCGCAAGCTCAAAGAGGGTGAGTTTGATGCCATCATTTTAGCCAGTGCGGGTATTAACCGCTTGGGACTTGCTTCCGAAGTAACCTATTTTACGCCTATTTCTAAAGAGGTGATGATTCCCGCTTCTGGACAAGCTGCTCTTGGTATTGAAATTGTTGACAATCCTGAAGTTGAACGTTTGGTTTCAGTACTTAATGATGAAGATGCCATCATCGAAACACGTGTTGAGCGTGATTTTATAACGGTACTTCAAGGGGGCTGTCAAGTGCCTATTGGAGTGAATGCTGAAATCAAAGGTGATTCTTCTATCCATGTTAAGGCTATTTTAGGGCTTCCTGATGGCTCAGAGATGCTCAGTGAAGAGATAAACGCTACACGAGCAGAGTATGCGAGTGTTGGAAAAGCATTAGCCCAAAAAGTCATTGATAGAGGAGCGAAGGCTCTGCTTGAGCGTGCTGAACACATTGCGCTTAATGAAATTTTTTAAAGGTGAGTGATGCAAAGAATCATTGACCTATTACGCCAAAACGATCTTTTACATGTGATTGATGAAGAACTTGATATTGACTTGGAAATCCCACATTTAGCTTACATTGAAGTTAAAAAAGAGGATTCAAAAGCACTTTTATTTACCAACCCTGTCAGTAAAAGACTGGGTAAAAGCTTTGATATGCCCGTTTTGATGAATGTGTTTGGCTCTACCAAAGCGACTGAGCTTATCTTTGGTAAAAATCCAAACGTTGTAGCAAAACAGATAGAGTCCTTAATGCACATGAAACCACCGACGTCATTTATGGACAAAGTGGGTATGCTTGGCACACTGTTCAATCTTAAAAATGCACTCCCAAAACGACTTTCAAGCAAAGGTGTTTGCCAAACCAAAGTTTATAAAGAACCTGATCTTTATGATTTTCCGATTCTTACGACATGGAGTGAAGATGGTGGTCCTTTCATTACGATGGGGCAGGTTTATACACAAAGTTTAGATGGCACAAAGCAAAACCTAGGTATGTACCGTTTACAAGTCTATGATAAAAACCGTCTTGGTATGCACTGGCAAATTCACAAAGACAGCGCGCATTTCTTCCATGAGTACAAAAAAGCGGGTAAAAAAATGCCTGTCAGCATCGGTATTGGTGGCGATCCTCTCTACATTTGGTGTGGTCAAGCGCCGATGCCAATTGGTATGTTTGAGCTTTTACTCTACGGTTTCATTAAAGATAAAAATGCACGCTTGGTGAAGTCTCTTACCAATCCAATTTATGTACCAGAAGATGTGGATATTGTCATTGAAGGGTGGGTAGATCCTGAACTTTCAGAAATCGAAGGTCCTTTTGGCGATCATACGGGTTATTACACACTTAAAGAGCCGTATCCTGTGATGGATGTGACGTGCATTACTAGCAAAGAGAAGCCTGTTTATCAAGCTACGGTTGTGGGAAAACCTCCTTTGGAAGATAAATACATGGGCTGGGCGACTGAGCGTATCTTTTTACCACTTTTAAAAACCACTGCACCTGATTTGATTGATTATAATATGCCTGAAAATGGGGTATTCCATAACCTCATTTTGGCAAAGATGAATGTACTTTACCCAGGTCATGCAAAGCAGTTTATGCACGCATTTTGGGGTGTAGGACAGATGAGTTTTGTCAAACATGCGATTTTTGTGGATGAAAATGCTCCAGAACTTGAGAACTATGAGCACGTTACGGATTATATTTTAAATAGAGTGAGTGCCAAACGCTTGCTTATTAGCGAAGGTGTGTGTGATGCCCTAGATCACGCCTCTCCTAATGCTCTTTTTGGTGGCAAATTAGGGGTAGATTGTACAGGCGATGTCATCGATGCGCCTTCTAAAACTATTTTAAGTGATCGAGAGCTTCTTTTAAAAGTAACGACATTGGTTCCAGAAGTGTGTGCCCTAAAACAGTACAAAACAGAGACAAAAACGCCGATTACCGTTATCGCCATCGATAAAAAAAAGGCAGGCAAAGAGGTTTATGAAGCACTCAAACCTTTAAAAGAGCATATGAGACTGTTAATTGTGGTCGATAAAGAAGGCAATAGTGTCGATAATGCCTATATGCTTGTCTGGCGTGTGGTCAATAACATCGATGCGCTTCGTGATATCTTTGTTGAAGATGAGTTTATCGGTATTGATGCGACAACCAAAAATGACCTTGATGGTTACACCAGAGAGTGGCCTAAAGATACAGACTGCGATCAAGATGTGGTAAAACGTTTGATAGCGCTTGGTTTAGTCGAAAATAACCCTGAGTTTTTAAAGCACTTGCATATCTGACATACACCTCCCAAGTATTGATATATTTCAAAAAAAGTAATAGAATAATGTATTCTGACTTGGGAGTAAGCTATGCAGACGTCTTACAAGCCTTTAGTTGAGCGTTACGATATACCTAGACCTACATTGATTGAGTGGCAGAAGAGGGCAGAACAAAAAGATAATTGGCGTGTAAAACACTTAGCATATCTTAGAATGCAGCTAAGGGTTGAACAAGAAACGTATGCAGAGATTAAAGCACACGTTCCATGCGTTGAAGACCTTTTCCTTTTTAGTATCTATCTTTTTTTCCACAATACCACCGATTTTTTACCCAAAGACAACTTTTTACAAGGACTTCGAGAATTTTCACTACAGATACGCAGTGGCGTTGAGTACCAGCATGAGTTTGCAGGGCGTATTTGGTCGCTTCGTATGGGCGAAGAGTCAAGTAAAAAAATGGTGAATTACTACCGTTTATTTGATCTTCTTAAAAAATTTACCTCCGCACAATACGCACTTTTATTTAGTGCTGTTTTAGAATTTGTCCACGCAGTAAAACAAAAATACCAAATTGAAACCAAAACTTTTTTAGAAGGGAAGACATGGCAAGAGCTTTATATGTATGATAAAGCATTTTCAGTTAAAGCCATTGAAGCTTTTTTTGCTAAAAAAGGAATTTTATAGATAATAAAAATTATTAATTACAATTTATTATCCTTTAAGTAATTCTTGATTACAATTACACCATAAATTTTAAGGAGTAAGAATGAGACAGTACGAAACATACAAATGTAGTAAATGTGGTAACGAGGTAGAAGTTCAAAATGTTGGTGGTGGTAAACTTACCTGTTGTGGTCAAGCAATGGAGTGTATTACAACAGATTTAACAGCTGTTAATTTAATGAAAGCCTTTGCAGGTGAATCTCAAGCAAGAAATAAATACGATTTATTCGCAGACATTGCCCAAGAAGAGGGCTGGCATGCGGTTGCTCGTCACTTTAGAGAGGCGGCTGAAAATGAAAAATGGCACGCAAGAGCTGAGTTTAAAGCTTACCACAAACTTGTAGATGGTGCAGAGACAGAGTTAACCCTTAAAAACCTTGACAGCGCAATGGCGGGTGAACATTATGAGCATGAAACAATGTACCCAAATTTTGCGAAAATTGCAGAAGAAGAGGGACATAAAGAACTTGCACGCCTTTTCAATGCCATCGGTAAAGTGGAAGTTGAACACGAACGTGAATACAAAGCACTTCAAGACGCAATGAGAGAAGATGGCTTCTTTAGCGATGAAGAAGAAGAAATTTGGGTGTGTGAAGTGTGCGGACACATTCATAGAGGCAAACGTGCTCCAAACGCGTGTCCTTTGTGTAAAGTAGGCAAAGAGTACTTCAAACGTCAAGAACTCGGTATCTAATAAATCTATTTTATCAAGAAGTTTTGCCTTTATGGTGGACTTCTTGTCCTCTTCTTTCAAAAGCTTTCCTACAAATACTTTTAAAACAATTACTTATTTTTTACACTTTAATAAAAAATTATAAACTGTGACGCAAACTGTGACGCCTCTTTGTTAAAATATGTATAAATTTTGGGGTAAATTCAAGAATGTGTCTCTCCCGAACAAAGTGAATATTTCCTCAACCTTGCTATGCTCAATTTCTGTTATGGAGCCAAAGCAAGAAATATGCTTAAAATGCAGAACAAAGTTTCAAAGGAATCATAATGTTCACTCAAATCGAAATTACCACTGTATGTAACGCCAAGTGTTTTTACTGTCCCTCTGATACAATGAAACATACCCATATGTCATGGGAGTGTTTTGAAAAAATCATCCAAACTGAAAAATCCCCAACCATGCTTTTACTTCAAGGAACAGGTGAACCTCTCCTTCATCCTTTTTTCTGGGAAATGGTTGCTCATGCTAAAAGCAAAGGGCATCGCATCAGCACCATTACCAATGGTTCAATGTCTTTATCTTCAACACACAGTGTACTCCTAGAGCACATTGGCTTTTCACTTGATACCCTAGATGAAGCGCTTGCCAAACGAAGTGGTAGAATTTCCCCATCTCAAGCCATTAAACATCTTTTAGCATGTTATAAATATGCTCCAAAAAAGATCAAACTCTATGCTGTAAACTATGGACAAGATTTAGCTCCCCTAAAAGCCTTTGCAAAAGAACATAGTCTCCCTCTAGTTATTCAAAGAATACAACCTAAAAAGAGTTACCAAGCGCATTACACCACAGAACCTTTACCTTATACAACATACCAATGCTCTTACTTAGAAAATGAAAAAATGCGTTATTACTTCGTGGATGGTACAAAAGCTCCTTGTTGCTTTATGATTGATGCTTCAAAAGTCTTACATACCAAAGTCATACAACATAATCTAGCACAAAAGAGTGTTCCATCGTGTTGTACACAATGCGGTGAATTGACTGGTTTGAAACGACTGTATATGTAAAGATACAAGCAAACTAAAAAGAGAATAAACATGAGATAAAGAACAACAATTTCCATTTTTATCATCCATTCTAAATCCAATTGCTAATAGGAATGGATTGGTAGAAAAATAGCGTGATATTAAAAAAACATTTCTGTGACGCAAACTGTGACGCTGTTTCGTTAAAATTATTATTGTCGCGTAGAAAATTCTTTACATGTAAACCTTTTTCAATTCTAAAAGTTTTACATGTAAGAAATGAAATTCAACACAAAGGGGCAAAAAGTGGTGAAGAAGCAAAAGTTGCATGAGCTAGAAAAAAAGAACAAACATAAGGAGGCGGTATGTTAAAACGGTGGAGAAAAGAGCTAGAAATAGCTTTATGTGTAAAGGAGGCAAAAAATGGAAACAAGTGATATTTCCAATATTCAAGAACGAGATTATGATAAGGAACCGATAATTATTGAAGATTATAATCCTTTGTTTATGTGGTTAAGTTTTATATATGTTTTATTTCCATTGTTAACTTTGTTTTCTATAGTGGCAATATTGTATTTTCCAA
>CAYXNJ010000065.1:0-8815 GCA_964466465.1 uncultured Sulfurospirillum sp. | reverse complement strand
AGGCGCAGGTTACATTGGTAGCCATGTTGCTAAACAACTTTTAGAGCAAGGTGAAGAGCTTATCATCTTAGATAATTTAAGCACAGGTAGTCAGAAAATATTGGACATCCTTTATGCCATTAAGCCATTTGAATTTATTAACCTTGATCTTAATGCTTTCAACCAGATTTCAGCACTTTTGAGTGAGAGAAATATAGAAACAATTCTTCATTTTGCGGCTTCTATTGTTGTTTCAGAGTCCGTGAGTAATCCTTTGAAATATTATATGAATAATACGGTCAATACAACACACTTAATTCAAGCAGCAATCAATGCAAAGGTTAAAAAATTTATTTTTAGTTCTACCGCAGCAGTTTATGGAGAACCAACAGCCATTCCAGCCAATGGCGTTGATGAAACATTCCCAACACAACCTATCAATCCCTATGGGATGAGCAAGTTAATGAGTGAAACAATTTTAGCCGATACGGCAAAAGCAAATCCTGAGTTTAAATATATTGTATTTCGTTATTTTAATGTTGCAGGAGCTGATATTGAAGCACCAAGTCCACGTATTGGGCAATGTTTTGATAAGGCAACACACCTGATTAAAGTGGCTTGTGAAAGTGCTATTGGTAAAAGAAAGAGCATGTCTATTTTTGGTGATGATTATGCAACACCTGATGGTACAGGTGTGAGAGATTATATTCATGTGGATGATTTAGCTAGGGCTCATATTGATGCAATTGTTTATTTAGATACGTATGAGAGCGATACGTTTAATGTAGGCTATGGCAAAGGCTACAGTGTTAAAGAAGTCATTCAAACAATGCGCAATGTAGCTGAATGTGATATTCAGGCTACTATTGGTCCAAGACGTATTGGTGATCCTGCAATGCTTATAGCTAACACAGATAAAATTATCAGTAAAATGCAATGGAAACCAAAGTATAATAATTTAAACCTTATTTGTAAAAGTGCCTATATATGGGAGAAAAACGTTGATTAACTTGATATTATGTGGCGGTAGCGGTACAAGGTTATGGCCACTGAGTCGTACACTAATGCCTAAACAGTTTGTAAAACTTTTTGTCGATAAATCGCTGTTTCAATTAACAGTTGAGCGAAATAGCCAAATTTGTAATGAACAGTTTATTGTTTCAAACAGTGAGCAATATTTTTTGGCGTTTGACCAACTTGAAGAATTGCAAAAACCAAACAATCGTTATTTACTTGAGCCCGTTGGGCGGAACACTGCACCTGCTATTGCACTCGCGTGTATGGCACTTAAAAGCGATGAAATCGTACTTGTTACGCCAAGTGATCATCTCATTAAAGATGTAGAGGCGTATAAAAAAAGTGTTCTAACTGCTAAGTCATTGGCGCAAGAAGGTTTTCTTGTAACATTTGGGATAAAACCAACCTTTGCGGAGACGGGTTTTGGTTATATTGAAGCAAATGGTAGTGATGTGAAGGCGTTTCATGAAAAGCCAGATGTTAAAACTGCAACGCGTTATGTAGAAGCGGGTAATTATTATTGGAATAGTGGGATGTTTTGCTTTAAAGCAGGTGCTTTTTTAGAGGAGTTGGAACATTACGCTCCTGAGATTTTTCGCACATGCAAAAATGCTTATGAGAATGCAAAACATGATGGAATGATTCGTATTCGTTATGATGATATGATGAAAATTCCTGAAGATAGCATAGATTATGCGGTTATGGAAAAAAGTAAGAAGGTTAAAGTTGTACCAAGTGATATTGGGTGGAGTGATGTAGGAAGTTTTGATGCACTTTCCAACGAACTTCCCAATGATGAAAAAAATAACTTTATTCTATCGTACAAACAAGTGTGTATCATTGATGTAGAAGATTTGATTGTTATTGATACGGAAGATGCTTTGCTGATTAGCCGCAAAGGCAGTAGTCAAAAAGTTAAAGATGTTGTTACTAAACTCAAACAAGAAAATGAAGCATTAACAACAACACATAATACGGTGCATCGTCCATGGGGAACCTATACTGTTTTGGAAGACAAGGCTGGGTATAAGATTAAGAAAATTATGGTTAAACCAGGCAAGCGACTCTCTTTGCAAAAGCATTTTCACAGAAATGAGCATTGGATTGTAGTGAGTGGTACAGCAACGGTTCGCGTAGAAGATAAAACCTATATTGTTAGAGAAAATGAATCAACTTATATAAAATCTGGTGAAGTACATAGATTGGAAAATTTGGGGAAAATACCCATTGTCCTTATAGAAGCACAAGTGGGAAGTTATACGGGCGAAGATGATATTGTAAGAATTGAAGATGATTATAAGAGGGAAGATATATGAGTCAAAAAATTGCATTAATAACAGGTGTTACGGGACAAGATGGCAGTTATTTAGCAGAGTTTTTACTTAAGAAAGGTTATATTGTTCATGGAATCAAGCGAAGAAGTTCACTCTTTAATACTGACAGAATAGATCATCTTTATCAAGACCCACATGTTGAAAATAGAAATCTTATTTTGCACCATGGTGATATGACCGATAGTATGAATCTTACACGTATCATCCAAGAAGTTCAACCTGATGAAATTTATAATCTAGCAGCGATGAGCCATGTTGCTGTTTCTTTTGAAACACCAGAATATGTGGCTAATGCAGATGGTACAGGAACACTGCGCATCTTAGAAGCAGTACGTCTTTTAGGACTAGAGAAGAAAACAAAGATTTATCAGGCAAGTACGTCAGAACTTTATGGAAAAGTACAAGAAATCCCTCAAAAAGAGACGACACCGTTCTATCCTAGAAGCCCTTACGCAGTAGCCAAAATGTACGCGTATTGGATAACCGTCAATTACCGTGAAGCGTATGGTATCTTTGCGTGTAATGGCATTTTATTTAACCATGAATCTCCTGTGCGTGGCGAGACGTTTGTAACACGAAAAATTACGCGTGCAGCTTCGAAAATTGCTCTTGGGCTTCAAGATAAACTCTATCTTGGAAATCTTGATGCAAAACGTGACTGGGGACATGCAAAAGATTATGTGAAGATGATGTGGATGATTCTTCAAGCACCAGAAGCAGAGGATTGGGTCATCGCAACAGGAAAAACGACGATGGTTAGAGATTTCGTTCGCATGGCCTTTGGTTATTGTGGAATTGAGTTGGAGTTTAAAGGTGAGGGTGTCAATGAAGTGGGGCTAGTGAAAGCATGTAATAATCCACTGTATCAAGTCGAGATTGGAAAAGAAGTAGTTGCAGTTGACCCTCGCTATTTTAGACCAACGGAAGTCGATTTACTTTTGGGTGATCCTACCAAAGCAGAGCAAAAATTGGGTTGGAAAAGAGAGCATAATCTTCAAGATTTAGTCAATGATATGATGAAAAGTGATCTAAAATTGATGACAAAAGATGTCTATCTCAAAGAAGGTGGCTATAAAATTATGAGTTATTTTGAGTAATTCAATGACCAAAACAAGTAAAATTTACGTCGCAGGGCACCGTGGGCTTGTTGGTTCTGCCATTTTGAAAAACCTTACATCTCAAGGATTTTCAAACATTGTCACTCGAACCCATGCAGAACTCGATTTAACAAATCAACAAGCAGTGGCTGAGTTTTTTGCGCAAGAAAAGCCAGAGTATGTTTTTTTAGCGGCTGCTAAAGTAGGGGGTATCGTTGCAAACAATACTTATAGAGCAGAGTTTATCTATGAAAATTTAGCTATTCAAAACAATGTGATTCATCAAAGTTATGTTTACGGTGTTAAAAAGTTACTCTTTTTAGGTTCAACGTGTATTTATCCTAAGAATGCTCCACAGCCTATGAAGGAAGAGTACTTGCTGACAAGTGAACTTGAATATACTAATGAACCTTATGCGATTTCAAAAATCGCAGGTATAAAAATGTGCGAAAGCTATAATCTTCAGTATAGTACCAATTTTATTTCTGTTATGCCAACCAACCTTTATGGCCCCAATGACAATTTTGATCTTGAAACATCTCATGTGTTGCCTGCACTCATGCGTAAAATCCATGAGGCAAAGTTAAGAGGTGATAAAGAAGTTGAAATCTGGGGAAGTGGACAACCTAGACGAGAATTTTTATACTCTGAAGATATGGCTGACGCGTGTGTATTTGTTATGGAAAATGTTGATTTTAAAGATCTCATGAAGGATCAAAAAGAAATACGCAATACACATCTCAATATAGGAACGGGTGAAGATATTAGCATTCGCGAATTAGCAGAGCTTATTCAGCAAATCGTTGGTTATGAAGGACGTCTTGTTTACAATACATCCAAACCAGATGGTACGATGGTTAAATTAACCGACCCTTCAAAACTCCATAATCTAGGCTGGAAACACAAAATAGCATTTGAAGAAGGTGTGCGTATGGCGTATAAATGGTATCAACAAATCAAGGGAAATCATAGAAGAAGGTAAGAGTAGATGGATAAAATATGTATTGTAGGACTAGGATATGTTGGGCTTCCTTTAGCCCATGCGTTTAGCGCTAAATATAAAGTCATTGGTTTTGATATAAATCAAGCGAGGATTGATGAACTCAATAATGGATTTGATAGAACACTAGAATTAACAAGTTCACAGTTGCAAGATGCCCTTAGTCATGGTCTAAAGTTTACAATTAAAAGTGAAGAGATCAAAGATTGCAATATTTATATAGTGACAGTTCCAACACCAATCGATAGTAACAATGAACCTGATTTAACTCCTATCGTAAAATCAACAGAAACAATTGGAAAAGTTCTCAAAAAAGATGATATTGTCATATATGAATCCACAGTATATCCAGGGGTTACAGAAGAGGTTTGTGTTCCGATTTTGGAAAAATTTAGTGGATTAAAATTTAATGAAACTTTCTTTTGTGGGTATTCTCCTGAGAGAATTAATCCTGGTGATAAAGAACATACGGTGACTAAAATCTTAAAAATTACATCAGGTAGTACACCTGATATTGCAAAAAAAGTAGATGATTTCTATAAATCAATTATTACAGCAGGTACTCATTTAGCACCTAGTATTAAAGTTGCTGAAGCCGCTAAAGTGATTGAAAATACTCAACGAGACGTTAATATCGCATTAATTAATGAATTGTCCATGATTTTCGATTTACTAGACATCAATACTCATGATGTTATCGCTGCTGCTGGTACAAAATGGAATTTTATTAAACTCTCACCTGGTTTAGTTGGAGGACATTGCATAGGCGTAGATCCTTACTATTTAACGCACAAAGCGCAAGCTCTTGGATATATGCCAAATTTAATCTTAGGGGCTAGACAAATCAATAATAGCATGAGTAAACTCATAGCCGATAAGGCTATCAAACACATGGTTAAAAGTGATAAAAAGCTTAAAGGTGCAACTGTTTTAATTATGGGCGTTACATTTAAAGAAAATTGCCCAGATATGCGAAACTCTAAAGTACTTGATATTATTAAAGAGCTTGAAGAGTTTGAGTGTAGTGTTGAGGTATATGATTATTGGGTTGATAGAAGTGATAAAGAGACAAAAAACCTTCATTTTATAGATCAATTACCATTTGACAGTCATAAATATGACTCGATTATAGTTGCTGTTGGTCATGATCAATTCAAAACAGTTTCAACACAACAATATGAGAGCATGTCTAAAGGTGTCACTATAGTGATTGATGTAAAAGGCATTGTAGAAAAACCAACGTGGAGACTTTGATGAGTAGTAAAAATTTTGCATTAATAGGTGCATCTGGCTATATTGCGCCACGCCACATGAAAGCAATTAAAGACACAGGTAACGAGTTAGTAGCAGCATTAGATAAGTATGATGGTATAGGCATTATGGATAGTCATTTCCCTGAAGCTCATTTTTTTACTGAATTTGAACGATTTGACAGGTTTGTTGATAAATGGCATAGAGATGGCAATAAAAGAATAGAATACATGGCGATTACTACGCCAAATTATTTACATGATAGTCATATAAGGTTCGCGCTTAAAAGTGGGGCCCATGCTATTTGTGAAAAACCACTTGTTTTAAACCCTCATAATATTGATCAGCTTAAAGTTATAGAACAAGAAACAGGCAAAAGAGTTTATAATATTTTACAACTTAGATTGCATGATTCGATCATTGCGTTAAAAGAAAAAATAGCAAAAGAGTTAGCACAAAATCCAAATAAGATTTATGACATCGATCTAACGTATCTGACAAGTAGAGGTAAATGGTACTTTGTATCATGGAAAGGGGATGAAACAAAATCTGGTGGTGTGGCTTCAAATATTGGGGTACATTTTTTCGATATGCTTTCCTGGATTTTTGGTCCTATTGAGGAAAATGTAGTACATCTGAAGCAAGCAGATGCAAATGCAGGCTTTATGAAACTAAAAAATGCTCATGTAAGATGGTTTTTATCTATCAATTATGACTATATCCCTGAAGAGATCAAAAACACTGGTAAAAGAACCTATCGAAGCATAACTGTCGATGGTGAAGAGTTTGAGTTTAGCGAAGGATTTACTGATCTTCATACGAAATCGTATCGAGATATTTTAAGTGGTGGTGGATTTGGGCTTGAGGAAGCTAGAAATTCCATTAGTATTGTTTCAGAAATTAGAAAGCTTACCCCTCTTGGTCTTTCAGGTGAGTTTCATCCATTTTGCAAAAAGGTATTAAACTAATGGCTTCTTATTTTGCGCATGAATCATCTTATGTTGATGCAAATGTCTCAATCGGAGATAATACAAAAATTTGGCATTTTTCTCATATTCTTTCAGGAACTATAATTGGAACTAATTGTTCTTTTGGTCAGAATTGTGTTGCTGGCCCAAAAGTTACTATAGGCAATGGTGTTAAAGTTCAAAACAATGTATCTATCTATGAAGGAGTTGAAGTAGAGGACGATGTTTTCTTGGGACCCTCAATGGTTTTTACGAATGTGATTAATCCGAGAGCCTTTATAGTTAGACGCGAAGAATTTAAAAAAACACTCCTTAAAAAAGGTTGTAGCGTAGGTGCAAATGCAACTATCGTATGCGGTGTAACGATAGGAGAATATGCCCTTATAGGAAGTGGTGCCGTTGTAAACAAAGATGTCAAAGCCTATGCCCTGATGGTGGGCGTTCCAGCTAAACAAATCGGTTGGGTAAGTAGGGCAGGAAATACACTAAAATTTGATAGCAATAACGAAGCAATAGATAGCTTTGACAATACTAAATACAAACTTGAGCATGATACTTTAATGCTAAAGAATTAAAATTTGCATAGTCCTTTTATTCCCATAGTAAACCATTCACTAACGTATAATCCAGCCATAGATGGACTTCGTGGTATTGCTATAACATTGGTTTTATTATTTCATATATGGCCAGAGTTTTTTTCTTTTGGTTATGTTGGCGTAGATATATTTTTTGTTTTATCAGGATATCTTATAACGCAGATTTTGCATGCAAAACTGGAAACAAACACGTTTAGCTTGAAAGAGTTTTACAGAAATAGAATTCGAAGAATTTTCCCAGCTATGCTTATTGTTGTCTTGTGTACTTTTATCATTGGCTATCTCTTTATGTTTCCAAATGAATTGCAACAACTTGGGGAGCATATTAAATCTTCTGCTTTTTTTTATCAGAATTTCAGACTGATGGATGAAGTTGGATATTGGGATGAAGCATCTCAGCTCAAGCCCTTACTTCATTTTTGGTCATTGGCTATAGAGGAACAATTTTATCTTATATGGCCAGTTATTATATGGACTATATATAAACTACGATGGAACTTTTTAGTATCGTTGTTTTCCTTGTTCATCTTGCTTCTAATTGTACCTCAGTTTTTAAAAATTAATTTATTTTATCACTCATTTGCGAGATTTTGGGAACTTTGTTGCGGTGGCTTAGCCTATGCAGTTATTATTCAAGTTGATTTGAAAAGATACAAGATAAAAGCACAATGGTATGTATATCTTTTTTTTATTGTTTCTGTATTATTATCAAGTCATAATACTCAATTTGATGTATATAAAACGCTTTTAGTTGTCATTGCTACAGGATTGTTAATCATTTTACTTTCATGTCAATCCGATCAAAAATTATTGTCTTCTTATCCTTTTGTTTTTTTGGGTTTAATTAGTTTTCCTCTGTATTTGTGGCATTATGTATTGATTAGTTATATGCATATATTTGGCTTAGAAGTAAGTGCCTATGGTTTAGTTGTCGTTGGCTTTGCTATAGCCATATCATATGTGACGTATAGATATATAGAATTTTATTCCAGAAAGCAAACCAATTATACATTTGCTATATTTTTATTGATGATTGCTTTGTCGTTAGGTTTTTTAGGACAATATACAGATAAACAAAAAGGCTTTCCAAATAGAAGCCATTTAGAATCTAATGAAAAATTTCAATCACAGTTTATAAAGCCACGTCTCAGAGATAAAAATGGAGAAGATTTAGTTTATAATTTATTAGGATATATACCTCAGCAGAGTTTTCTAAGAGCAGCAAAAATTTCCACTCCAAGCAACACGATTTTAATTGCTGGTGATTCTCATGCCTATGTAAGCTATACAGGGTTTTCAGAGGAATTTGAAAAACGAGGCTTTAATACTTTGTTATTTGGTACTAATTCATGTCCGCTCATGTTGGGACCTGCAATTGGAACCGATAGTATACAAGCCAAAAGATGTTATGAAAGATCCAATGAATTTTATGCTTTGATAAGTAAAGCTCAATTTTCTAAGATTATTTTAGTCACAAGAGGTCCTAAATATATTTATAAAGAAGGTTTTGGGATTATTGATAATGAAAAAACTATTAAAATCGGAAGTGGTATATATTCCAAATGAAGAAAGA
>CAYXNJ010000064.1:0-9397 GCA_964466465.1 uncultured Sulfurospirillum sp. | reverse complement strand
TTACATATAGTAACTAAAAATACACCTTCTTTTAATATCCTTGTCTATTAGTCTCAAAAGAAGGTGTATTTTTAGTTACTATATGTAACATAATTTAGGGCACTTTATGCACAAAATTCCCATAATTTAGGGATTTTCTAAAACTCATTTTATCTTACATTCTCTTAATTTTAATGGAGTAGAATCTTCACGTATTCAAAATATTTATAAGGAGAAAAGATGAAATTAACGAGACTTAGTTTGGCGGCTATCGTAGTTGCTGGTCTTACATCCAGCTCATTTGCAGCAGACACACTTGTGGATGCTTTTAAAAATGGCAAGGTTATGGGCGAGCTCAAAGCTTTTTACTTTGACCGTGATACAGGAGTAGATACTCCATCTATTGGCGCAGGAGATGCTTCTATTTTTGTAACAGGCGTTATGCTAAATTATGTAACAGACTCCTTAATGGGATTTAAATTTGGTACAACCGCACAATCCAGTAGTGCTCCTTTTGCATCAGAAGAGGCTAAACAAGTTTTTGCTAAAGATATGTACGGTTCAGGAGCGGTACTCTCCGAGGCTTATGTAGAATATTCTTTTGCTAAAACAACTGCGAAAGTAGGTCGCCAATTTATTAGCTCACCTTTAGTCGCAAGCAGTGGTTCTCGCGTGATTAAAGACTCCTTTGAAGGTGCAACCCTCATTAATACTGACCTACCGAATACTACCATTGGATTTGGTTACGTTGATAAATGGCAAGCAAGAACCAATCAAGGATGGGCTCCAAAGTCCACGGGAATGGCTGATTTTAAACAAGTGGGTGATGGTGCATATACCCTTTTTGCAATTAATAAATCCGTTCCAGGCTTGATGCTCTCAGGTGCATGGGCAACCATTCAAGAGTTTTCGGTGGGTGAAGATTTAGACCTGTATCGCTTTGAAGCAAAATATGATGGTAAAGCTTCAAATTTTACCTATAATCTTGGTGGTCAATATTTTATGACAGAATATAGTGGCGCTACGAAAGATGCCGATGGCTATGCCTTTAAAGCAGGCGTTGGTGTAGCGAGTATTGATGCGTATATTGCGTATTCTAAAATTTCCAATGATGGTAAAGTCAAATACGGTCTTGGCTATGGTGCTGATACCCTTTACACACAATCTCCTATTATCTCCGACAACTATGAACCTGGTACGGAGGCGTATGCGATTGATGTTGCTTACAAGTTTAACGCCGATGCAAAAATCGGTGTGGATTATACGCAAACGGAAGACCCTGTTAGAGGCGATCTCTCTTACAGTGCCGTTTATGGCTCTTATGCGTTTGGTGGGGCACTTAAAGGGTTGAGTGTGCTTGTTCAGTATGAAAAAGAGGGCAAAGATGGTAATGATGAAGAGCTAAGAATTAAAACCTCTTATAAGTTCTAATCATTACACCTTTTTTATAATGTCAAGCGGTTGTAAAATAACTTCCGCTTGACTGAATTTTTGTTAAAATCAGCTTCATTTTAAAAGTAAAAAAGCTCCTTTTAATTTTGATGTTCTTTATGCACAAAATGCCCATAAATAGCCATCTTTGAGCTTCTTTTCTCTTAGTTATTCTTAATGAAAAAAAAGGTATCATTGCCCAGATTTACACAGTTCATTTAATGGATGTTCAATGCAATGGCATAAAAATTTTTACTCTCTTTTTTTGTGTTTCAAATGCACACTGAACATAAACAGTATTTGCGTACCGTTATTTCCTCTTTTCCCTAAAGAGGGTCAATGAGTTTTGTTTTTTCAGAAATACCATACTCCAGTGTGGTGAGAAGGCAAAAAGTTAGGGATTTTTTAGAGAGTGTTGATCTTGAAATGTCGGAGGATGTGGAAACATTCGTTATCGCCAAAGAGGATGACCGCATTGTTGCCTGTGGAGGCTTAAGTGGACGGGTACTTAAAAACATTGCGTTAGATGAGTCTATTCGCGGTGAAGGCTTAGCCCTTAGTCTTATGAGTGAACTGCTCAAATTAGCATTTCGCGAAGGACGACATGATCTTTTTTTATTTACCAAACCTGAGTATGAGGAGGTGTTTGAATCGTGTGGCTTTAAATATATTGAGCAGGCGAACCATCAGGTCATTTTGATGGAGAACAGCTACAATATTGACCTTTACAAGAAACGATTGCGAAAGTACAAGCATACAGGCGATGTTGTTGGTAGCATCGTAATGAACTGTAACCCTTTTACGTTAGGGCATCGCTATTTGGTAGAGCAAGCCTGTGAGAGGTCGCACTGGGTGCATCTGTTTGTGGTGAAAGAGGACGCCTCGTTTTTTAGTTACAAAGATCGTTACAAGCTCATTTGTGAAGGCTTGGAAGATTTGAAAAACCTCACGATACATGAGGGTTCGGACTATATTATTTCTAAAGCGACGTTTCCGACCTATTTTATTAAGGACAAACGTCAGATCGACTCACTTTATACGGAGCTTGATCTCAACATCTTTAGAAACCATCTAGCCCCACAACTGGGCATTACGCACCGCTATGTTGGGGAAGAGCCTTTATGTGTCGTGACCAATGAGTATAATGAACAAATGAAAAAACTACTTGCCGCTCCTAGTGAATTTCCACCCATTAAAGTGGTCGTTCTTGGGCGCATTGAGTATGGTGGTGAGCCAATTTCGGCTTCGAGAGTCAGAAGATTGATGCAGGAAAATCGTTTGGAAGAGATCATCCCACTTGTTCCTCCAACGACCTACGCATTGATTGAAAAAATGATGTCTAAAGAGGAAGCAAAATGAGCAAAAAGCTAGAAACTGCCCATGCCGGGACACTCGAATCCAGTGATGCGTTTGTGCGTGTGATTCCTGTGGATGCCAAAGGCATTGAAATTGAGTTGGAAAGCAGTGTAGAAGAGATTTATGGTGATGCTATTCGAGCACTTATTTTAGAAACGGCAAAAGCGATGAAGGTGGATGGTGTAAAACTCATCGTTCAAGACAAGGGAGCGCTTGATTATGTCATTAAAGCGCGCGTACAAACGGCTATTTTAAGGGCTTCTTCTCAAGCTCAGCCTGATTGGAGTGAACTATAATGAAACAAAAATTACGAAGAAGCATGCTCTTTGTGCCAGGCTCAAACACAGGTATGGTCTGTAACGCATTTATCTATAAACCAGATACGGTTATGTTCGACTTAGAAGACTCAGTGGCTCTTAGTGAAAAAGACTCTGCTCGTATGATGGTTTTTCATGCACTGCAGCATTTTACGTACAAAAACATTGAAACGGCGGTGCGTGTCAATCCTCTCAACTCTCCTTTTGGTCTTTTGGATTTAGAAGCGGTGATTCGTGCAGGTGTGGACATCATACGCCTTCCTAAAACCGATACGGTCGATGATGTTTTAGAGATGGAACAAGAGATTGCAGACATTGAAAATCGCATTGGACGTGAGAAAAAAACTCTGCTTTTAGCGGCGATTGAAAGTGCGCTTGGTGTGGTAAATGCTGTGGATATTGCCAGATGTTCTAAGCGTATGATGGGTATAGCCCTAGGAGCTGAGGACTTTGTACGCGACCTTCATACCCAACGCACGAAAGAGGGACTTGAACTTATGGCAGCGCGTAATCAAATCTTACTCGCTGCACGTGCGGCAAAAATTGGTGCGTTTGACTCTGTTTTTTCCGATGTCAAAGACAAAGAGGGCTTTATGCACGAAGTTGAGTATATCAAAGGGCTTGGATTTGATGGCAAATCGCTGATTAATCCAACGCAAATTCCATGGCTTCACAAAGCGTTTGAGCCACGTCAAAAAGACATCAATTGGGCGATAGAAGTGCTTGAAGCAGCCAAAGATGCGAAAGAGAGAGGGCTTGGTGTTATTTCTTTAGATGGCAAAATGGTCGATGCGCCTATTATTTTAAGAGCCGAGTGGATTATTGATTTAGCGAAAGCTTCAGGTGTGTTAGGAGAAGAGCAATGAAAGATATCGAAAAACAGTTCAAAACAGAAAACTTAACGCCTATTAACGCACCTTTTTTTAAGGTGAAAGAAAAAATCAAAGGCGAAGACAGACGTGCTAAAATCTGCGAGAGTATTGAGGAGGCTATTAAACGCTCAGGACTCAAAGATGGTATGACCATCTCCTTTCATCACGCCTTTCGAGGCGGTGATCTTCTTATCAACAACGTGATGAATGTCATCGCTAAAATGGGCTTTAAAAACTTGACGTTGGCTTCAAGTTCCTTAGCTTCTGTACATGACCCTGTCATTGAGCATATCAAAAATGGTGTGGTCACACAGATCTATACTTCAGGGCTTAGAAGCAAACTCGGAGAAGCTATTTCTAAAGGGCTTATGGACAAACCTGTGCAGATTCACTCTCACGGTGGACGTGTACACCTTGTCCAATCAGGTGAGCTTAAAATCGATGTTGCTTTTTTAGGTGTGCCTGTATGTGATGCGTTTGGTAATGCCAATGGCTACTCAGGACGCTCAAAATGCGGCTCTTTAGGCTACGCAATGATTGATGCGCAGTATGCGGATTATGTTGTTGTCTTGACTGAATCGTTGGAAGAGTACCCAAATGTGCCAGCAAGTTTGCATCAAGACCAAGTGGATGCCGTTGTGTTAGTTGATGAGGTGGGTGACCCTTCTAAAATCGGTGCGGGTGAAACGCGTATGACCACCAATCCTAAAGAGCTTTTACTCGCAAGCCACACGGCAAAAGTCATTGAACACTCAGGGCTTTTTAAAGAGGGTTTTAGCATCCAAACAGGAACAGGTGGCGCATCTTTGGCAACAACTGTCTTTTTAAGTGAAAAGATGGAAGAAAAGGGTATAACCGCTAGTTTTGGACTAGGTGGCATCACAGGAACGATGGTGTATATGCTCAAACGGGGGCTTATCAAAACACTGTTGGACGTACAAAGTTTTGATGAATTTGCCGCAAAATCTTTGGGTGAAAATAAAAACCATATCGAAATTAGTGCCAACGAATATGCCAACCCAAGCTCCAAAGGAGCATCCATCAAACAACTCGACATTGTTGTCTTAAGCGCACTTGAGGTTGACCTTGATTTTAACGTCAACGTTATGACAGGCTCTAAAGGTTTTTTACGAGGTGCATCAGGCGGACACAGTGACACAGCAGCGGAAGCAAAACTCTCCATCATCGTTGCACCTCTGACTCGTGGACGCCTTCCAACGGTGACCAAACGGGTCAATACCATCGTAACACCTGGTTCGACCGTTGACATTGTTGTCACCGACCAAGGTATCGCTGTCAATCCTAAAAACAGAGAGCTTAAAGAACGACTGAAAAAAGCAGGGCTTCAGATTGTGGAGATGGAAGAGCTTTATGAGCGAGCGATTGCTCTTTGTGGTGAGCCTGCAGAAATCAAATACACCGATAAAGTCGTTGCAGTCATTCGTTACCGTGATGGTTCCATCATCGATGTTGTACGTCAACTTGCCTAGATGATAGGAAAACCGACAACATTTGAAGCCATTTTAAATGCCAAAGAGGAGCGTGCTTTTAAGCAAAAAGAGCTTTTAGCACGCTTCCCAAAGGCTTCCCTTATCTCTTTGTCTATCAACATCCCCAGTCTTATCAAACTCTCCCATGAAGCCGTTGTGATTCATGAATGTGCACACCAAAGCATTCTTTCACTGTTACAAGAAGAGAAGATTACGCTTCTTTGGTGTGAGCATAACATAGCGCTAACAGGGGCTGAGTCATTTTTTGTTTGTATCGCCGATGCGAAAGTGCTTAAAGCCAAGACATGCTCTCTTGAAGATACCCACGCTTTAGGGCGTTTGATGGATATTGATGTATTGGATGCTTCTGCAAGACCACTTTCTCGAAGCGTGCTAGGCTACGCAAAACGCCGATGTTTTGTCTGTGAAGGAGAAGCTCACCTTTGCGCAAGAGCTCAGAAACATAGCTATGCAGAGTTAAACTTGCATATAAAACGCTTGGTTGAACAACACGCCTTTGCCAACTCCATCGCTTTGTGGTGTGAACGAGCGATGCAAAAAGAGGTGGAACTCACCCCAAAACCAGGTTTGGTCGATTGTGCCAACAGTGGCGCACACCGTGATATGGACATTCATACCTTTTATGCCAGCATTGGGGCAATCAAACCGTTTATCCCTCTTTTTATACACACAGCACAAGAAACAGCTCAAAAAGGGGCAAAAGAGTGTTTCCAAAACATCCGTAAAATCGGCATTGCGTGTGAAAAAGCAATGTTTGAAGCCACAAAAGGGGTCAATACTCATAAAGGGATGATTTTCTGTTTAGCCGTTGTATCTGGCGCATTGGGGCGATTAAGAGCGAAAGAAAAAACGTTGACATCTCAACGTTTACAAAGCGAAATGCAAGCCATGTGTGAGCATTTGGTCGAGGAAGACTTGGTACATCAAAAACCACAGAGTGCGGGAATGCGTTTTTTTTGCGAAACAGGCAGTACGGGCATTAGAGGCATAGCAGAGAGCGGTTTTGCGATTATTTTTGAAAAAAGTCTTCCGTATTATAGAGTGTGCGAAGACAAAGAGGGTGAAGAGGTTGCACTTAAAAAGACATTGCTTTTACTTATCAGTGAATTAGATGACAGCACTTTATGGTCGCGAGGAGGAATGGATGGATTATTCCTTGCGAAAAGTGAAGCACAAAAAATCTTATGCCGTTCGTTAATAAAAGAAGATTTGAATGAAGCATTACAACACTTTGACCAGACGATGATAACAAAAAATCTCTCTCCAGGTGGCAGTGCCGATCTTTTGGCGTTGACGTGGCTCCTTGCACAAATAGTCGATTCTTAAGCAAAAGAGTGTTATGATTATTAAACCTAGCTTATTTAAATGGATAAACACTTATGGTTTTAATGATAGACAACTACGATAGTTTTACATACAATATTGTTCAGTATTGCTTAGAGCTTGGAGCGGATCTTAAAGTTATTCGAAATGATGAACTGACGGTTGAAGAGATCGAAGCATTAAAGCCTGAAAAAATCATCATCTCCCCAGGTCCTGCAACACCTAATGAAGCAGGTGTCAGTTTAGATGTTATCAAATATTTTGGCGGTAAAATCCCCATTCTTGGCATTTGTTTAGGACATCAAGCAATTGGTCAAGCGTTTGGCGGCAAAGTCGTGCGCGCAAAACGTATGATGCACGGTAAAACATCCATCACCAAGCAGCTTCATAATAGTTGCCTATTTGATGGGCTTCCTGAAACCTTTACGACAACACGTTACCACTCGTTGACTGTTGAGCAAGAAGGGCTTCCTGATGTGGTGGTTCCAACAGCTTATAGTACCGATGATCACGAGATTATGGCATTACAGATTAAAGACAAACAGATTTACGGTGTTCAGTTTCATCCAGAGTCCATTTTAAGTGAACATGGGCACGCAATCTTAAATAACTTTCTAAAACTATGAGAGAAAGACTTTTTTTACTTCTTATCCTTGTTTTAAGTGGTATTTTACTTGCGTATGGCACGCAAAGTATTTCTATAAGTTATGATGAGGCAAATACCTTTTTCAATGCAAACACCTTTGTTCATTATTTAGCTTTTTATTCAACGCAGCTCTTAGGGCAAAATGACTTTGCGCTTCGCTTGCCATTTATTCTTTTTCATTTAGCTTCTATTATTTTACTTTACAAAATTGGCAAACTTTTTCTCAAAAAAAGGGTTGATCGCATCGTCTCTATTGCAATCTATGCTCTTTTACCAGGGGTTAACGGTGTTGCGTTATTGGTCAACAGTGGCATTATTGTTATTTTCTTTAGCCTCTTATTTACTTACCTCTATTTAAAAGAGTATAAAGTTGCTTCACATTTGATTCTTATTGCTTCTCTTTTTATTGACAACTCTTTTGCAATTTTTTATATTGCGCTGTTTGTCTATGCGTTAATGAAACGCAAAACAGATCTGTTTATTTTGACACTGATATTATTTAGTGCTTCAATGTATCTGTATGGTTTCGATACAGGCGGAAAGCCAAAGGGGTATTTTGTCGATACCTTAGGTGTTTATGCTATTGTTTTTTCACCCCTTCTATTTTTATATTTTGTCTATGCGATGTACCGCATTCTTATTAAAGAAGACAAGAACCTTTTATGGTATATCTCATTCTTCTCTTTGGTGATTTCACTCTTACTCTCTTTGCGACAGAGACTTTTACTTGAAGATTTTGCCCCTTTTGTGGTTCTGTCCATCCCTCTAATGGTTAAAGTCTTTTTCAATAGTTATCGTGTCAGACTTCCAGCGTTTCGTAAACTGCATACACTCTTTTTTATTATCGTGCTTATATCGCTTGTTGCTAACACCATGTTAAGTTTTTTTCATAAGCCACTTTATGCTTTTATGGATGAACCATCAAAACATTTTGCTATTAATTATGATATTGCCAAAGAGTTGGCAAATGCCCTTAAAGTCAAAGGTATCACAAAAGTAATGACAAAAGATGATAAAATAGCACTTAGACTCAAGTTTTATCAGATAGAGCGTGGTGGCAATTATAAACTTTCAACTCAAAAAGAGATAGAAGAAGGTTATGAACAGATTGATATAGCCTATTATGGCAAGGTCGTCAAAACCTTTTATCTGTATAAAGTCAATTAAAAGAGGATAAAATGAAAAAAGCGTTTACGATGCTTGAACTGGTGTTTGTCATTGTTATCGTAGGCATTTTATCCTATTTTGTCTCTTCCAGTTTTCAACGCAATCCCCTGCGTGAGGCCGCCGACCAAGTCGTTAGCCACATCCGCTACACTCAACATTTAGCAATGATGGATGATAGATTTAATCCAAATAATCGACAATGGTATTCTGAGATGTGGATCTTTTGGATACGAAGTGTACATGATGTTAACAATAATAATGAACAAGAATGGTTTTATGAAATTTTCTCAGATAGCCCAGGTAACGGAGGACGTTACAATGTCAATTCACCTATTGAGGAATAAGCTATAGATCCCTTAACTAAAGAAACATTAGGGAATGGGTCATTCGATAATACAGTCGATGACAATAAAATGATTAATTTAACTAGAAAATATGGCATAAATAATATAGTTTTTACAGGTGGGGATAATATAAATCATAATCTCATAACACGGGTTGCCTTCGATTCATTAGGAAGACCTTATCGTGATGCTGACCCTAATCTAAATGTGAATTGGTATAATATGATGTTAATATCAGATATGAATATTACTCTAATCAACTCTGATGGTAATGTAACAATTACAGTCACAAAAGAAACAGGTTACCCCTACATTTCTGCTCAAAATTACTAAATAAAATTTCCCTTATTCATTTAACCTAGATTTAAGGAGGTTAAATATATAATTTCGTCCTCGTTTGAGAGAACGGGGATAAAGAGAACGACCCAAAGTTGGGGATTTACGTTCACGT
>CAYXNJ010000063.1:0-9413 GCA_964466465.1 uncultured Sulfurospirillum sp. | reverse complement strand
GTGATCAAACGAAAAAATATCTTGCAGAAGGTACCCTTTCTCAAGGCCATGCCAAGGTACTTGTAGGACTTGATCCTAAAGATGAAGAGACAATTGTAAACACTATTTTAGGTCAAAAACTGAGCGTTCGAGAAACAGAAGCTTTGGTAAAAAAACTAAAAAGTGCTGATGAATCAACTGGTAAACAAGAAAAGACCATACCTGCTATTCCTGAAGAACTCCAAACACTCAAAAATAGGCTTAAAGAGCTTGGCTTTGAGGCTACACCAAAAGCAAATACTATAACCATTCATTTTAAAAACGGTGAAGCAATTTATACTTTTTTGGAGCAATTAAAATAATAAAATTAGTTATTTGAGTTAATTTAATAAACTATTTTCCTTTGCTGTGTTACAATTCGCGCAAAATTTTGATACAGCAATCTTGTTTGTGCTAAAAAAATCTTAAAATTGAGTCTGATCTCGCGCTAAAGGAGCAAGAAATATGTTGGATATTATCCCAGCACTGTTACTGGTGACTGGAACTGTATTTTTAGATTTGTTACATCTACTGAACAAAACACTGTATAAACCACTTTTAGAGTTTATTGACAATAGAAATAACTCTATTAATCGTGATTTAGAAAATGCAGGGAAAAATGCCAGTGATGTTGTGGCCTACTATAAAGAAGTAGAGACAATTTTGTCTGAGGGCAAAATGGAAGCAGCAAAAATTAGAGAAGCTGCACTAAACGAGGCTAAAGAAAAAGCTGCAAAAAAGGTTGAGCAAAAAAAGAGTGATCTTGAAGCTCAAAGTGTAGCATTTTTTAAAGCTTTAGAGTCAGAAAAAGATGAGTTTAAAAATGGTCTGTTAGCACAAATGCCTCTTTTCAAAGAGAGTGTTGCTGCTAAATTGAGCCATATTTAAGGAGTGGATGAATGAAAATAAACTATTTTTTACTCTTATTAGCTCCAATTGCACTTTTTGCTAGTGGTGGTGAGGGTGGCGGGTCAACCGATATCATTCCTAGAACAATCAACTTTTTGATTTTTGCTGCAATTATGTATTACTATGTTGCTGATTCTGCTAAACAGTGGTATCTTGGACGTAAGAATGAGATTGCAACAAAATTAGATTCTATTCAAGTAAAATTAAAAGAGTCTAATAGTAAAAAAGAGATTGCACTTGCAAAAGTAGAAGAAGCAAAAGTAAATGCAAGAGCTCTTGTTGAAACAGCAAAAAAAGAAGCGGTTCTTTTAAGTGAAAAAGTTGCTCAAGAAGCAGAAGCGGAGATTGAAAGCTTGGAGAGAGCATTTGAAGATCGCGTTACAATTGAGCGCCGCAAAATGCAAAGAGCAATGGTATGTGAAGTTTTAGATGAAATGTTTAAAGAGGGTTCAATCTCTCTTGATAATGATGAAATTGTTAAAATTGTCAATAAGAAGGTTGCATAATGAGTGGAGCGATAGCAAAAAAATATGTTAATGCTCTCATGAGTGGATGTAATGATGGTGAGTTGGTGGATGTGTATGGTTTATTAACTCAATTGGTTGAAGCATTTAAGTTAGAGAAGTTTAATAACATTATTCTTTCTCCAGATGTTTCTGCAAAAGCTAAAGAAGAATTGGTTTTATCTTTAGTTGAAAACAAAAACGTGAAATTTCAGAATTTCATTAAACTACTCGGTAGCAATGATCGTTTAAAATTAATCCCTGTTGTAGCAAAAGAATTAAAATACCAACTCTCTTTGAAAAGCAACACATATGAAGGTAGTGTTTCGACAAACTTCAAAATGAGTCAAGCACAAATTTCCATGTTAGAAGACAATTTTAGTAAAAAGTTTAATGCTAAAATCAAATTAAATGCTAATGAAAATAGTTATCCAGGAATTAAAGTCGAGTTAGATGACTTGGGCATTGAAGTGAGTTTCTCTGTTGAGCGTCTTAAAGCTCAAATGACAGAGCATATTTTAAAAGCAATTTAACAATAATAAATAGATAAAAGAAAGTTAAGGAGTAATTTGTGGGAGCAAAAATGAAAGCTGATGAAATCAGTTCAATCATTAAAGAGCGTATTGAAAACTTTGAACTCAATGTAGATATCGAAGAGACAGGAAAAGTTATTTCTGTTGCTGATGGTGTTGCAAACGTTTATGGTTTGAAAAACGTTATGGCTGGTGAAATGGTCGAGTTTGAGAACGGTGAGAGAGGAATGGCACTTAACCTTGAAGAATCAAGTGTTGGTATCGTTGTTCTTGGTAGTTGTAACGAGATTAAAGAAGGCTCTTCTGTTAAAAGATTAGCGAAACTTCTTCGTGTTCCAGTGGGCGAGGCACTTGTTGGTCGTGTTGTTAACTCATTAGGTGATCCTATTGATGCAAAAGGACCAATCAATGCAACTGAAACACGTTTCGTTGAAGAAAAAGCACATGGTATTATGGCTCGTAAATCAGTACATGAACCACTTCAAACAGGTATTAAAGCGATTGATGCACTTGTTCCAATCGGTCGTGGACAAAGAGAGCTTATCATTGGTGATAGACAAACAGGTAAAACAACGATTGCAATCGATACAATCATCAATCAAAAAGGTCAAAATGTTACATGTATCTATGTAGCAATTGGTCAAAAACAATCTACAGTTGCTCAAGTTGTTAAAAAACTTGAAGAGCATGGTGCTATGGAATATACCATTGTTGTTAATGCAGGTGCAAGTGACTCTGCTGCAATGCAATTCTTGGCTCCATATGCAGGTGTATCTATGGGTGAATACTTCAGAGATAATGGTAAACACGCATTGATCGTTTATGATGATCTTTCAAAACATGCGGTTGCTTACCGTGAAATGTCATTGATTTTACGCCGTCCTCCAGGTCGTGAAGCATACCCTGGTGACGTTTTCTATCTACACTCTCGTCTATTAGAAAGAGCTGCAAAAGTTAACGATGAATTAGGAGCGGGTTCTTTAACAGCGCTTCCAATTATTGAAACACAAGCAGGTGACGTATCAGCATATATTCCAACAAACGTTATTTCAATTACTGACGGTCAAATTTTCTTGGAATCAGACTTGTTTAACTCAGGTATCCGTCCAGCAATCAACGTTGGTCTTTCAGTTTCACGTGTTGGTGGTGCTGCGCAAATTAAAGCAACCAAACAAGTTGCAGGTACAATGAGACTTGACCTTGCGCAATACCGTGAGCTTCAAGCATTTGCACAGTTTGCAAGTGATCTTGATGAATCAAGCCGTAAACAATTAGAGCGTGGACAACGTATGGTTGAGATCTTAAAACAACCTCCGTATGCTCCAATTGCAATTGAAAAACAAGTACTTGTTATTTTTGCAGGTGCAAAAGGTTACTTAGATAGTATTGATGTTAAATCAGTAGGCCGTTTTGAAACGGAACTTAACTCTTATGTTGAAGCAAAGTATCCAGATATTTTTGAACAACTTAAAGCTAAAAAAGCGATTGATAAAGAGCTTGAAGAGCTATTACATAAGGCATTGAGCGAGTTTAAAGCGACGTTTGCAGTCAAGTAAGGATAAGCTATGGCAAACCTTAAAGAGATAAAAAGAAAAATTAAGAGTGTTCAGAATACTCAAAAAACAACACGTGCTATGAAGCTTGTTTCAACTGCAAAGTTGAAACGAGCGGAAATGGCCGCTAAACAGTCTCGTGTGTATGCCGTTAAAATTAACGAAGTACTCTCAGAAATTGCTTATAAAATCAATCAGTACAAAAATGGTGCTGTTGAGAGTCGTTTTTTTGATAAAAATGAAACTCCAAGTACGGTAGATATTATTTTCGTGACAGCTGACAAAGGTCTATGTGGTGGTTTTAATATTCAAACGATTAAAGCTGTTCGTAATCTTTTGGCAGAGTATGCGTCAAAAAAAGTTACAGTAAGACTCCGTGCTGTTGGTAGAAAAGGTATGGCATTTTTTAACTTTCAAGGTATAGAGCTTTTAACCTCTTATGCAGGTGTAAGTTCATCTCCAAGTTATGAAAAGGCACAAGAAATTATCAAGAGTGCGATCGATGATTTTGTTGAGGGTAAAACTGACAAAGTTATTTTAATCCATAATGGATATAAAAATATGATTTCTCAAGAGTTGAAAATTGTGGACGTTGTCCCAGTACAATCTCCTCTTGAATCACGCGAATCAAGTTCTCTAATGGAATTAGAGCCTGATGAGAGTGGTGAAGAGATTTTAGACTCATTGTTGCAAAAATATTTTGAGTACAATATGTATTATGCACTGATTGATTCACTAGCAGCTGAACATAGTTCACGTATGCAAGCGATGGACAATGCTACGAATAATGCGAAAGAACGTGTTGGTGTCTTAACACTGGCATATAATAAAGCTAGACAAGAGTCTATTACTACTGAGCTCATTGAGATTATCAGTGGTGTAGAGTCTATGAAATAAACTGTTGTAAAAAATAAAAGGAGAATATTCAATGAATGGATTAATTAGCCAGGTTATGGGTCCAGTTGTTGACGTCGATTTTAATGGCTACCTTCCTAAAATCAATGAAGCGATTGAAGTAAATTATGAAGTTGAAGGCAAGAAACAAAAGTTAATTCTTGAAGTAGCAGCACATTTAGGCGACAACCGTGTAAGAACAATTGCGATGGATATGAGTGAGGGTTTAACAAGAGGAATCGAAGTTAAAGCTTTAGGAAATCCTATTCAAGTTCCAGTAGGTGAAGAAGTCCTAGGACGTATTTTTAACGTTGTTGGCGATGTTATTGATCAAGGACCAGAAGTTGCAAGTAAAGCAAAATGGTCGATTCACAGAGAACCACCAAAATTTGAAGAGCAAAGCACAAAATCTGAGATTTTTGAAACAGGTATTAAAGTTGTTGACTTACTTGCTCCTTATGCAAAAGGTGGTAAAGTTGGACTCTTCGGTGGTGCGGGTGTTGGTAAAACCGTTATTATTATGGAACTTATCCACAACGTTGCATTTAAACACAGTGGTTATTCTGTATTTGCGGGTGTTGGTGAAAGAACACGTGAAGGTAATGACCTTTACCACGAAATGAAAGAATCAAACGTTTTAGACAAAGTTGCACTATGCTACGGTCAAATGAGTGAACCACCAGGAGCACGTAACCGTATTGCACTTACTGGTCTTACAATGGCTGAGTATTTCCGTGATGAAATGGGTCTAGACGTATTGATGTTTATCGATAACATTTTCCGTTTCTCTCAATCAGGTGCAGAGATGTCAGCGCTTCTTGGACGTATTCCTTCAGCAGTAGGTTACCAGCCAACGCTTGCAAGTGAGATGGGTAAATTCCAAGAGAGAATTACATCAACTAAAAAAGGTTCAATTACATCTGTTCAAGCAGTTTATGTGCCAGCAGATGACTTAACCGATCCTGCTCCAGCAACTGTATTTGCGCACTTAGATGCAACAACCGTACTTAACCGTGCGATTGCTGAAAAAGGTATTTATCCTGCGGTTGACCCACTTGATTCAAGTTCACGTATGCTTAGCCCAGAAATTCTAGGTACAGAGCATTACAGTGTTTCTCGTGGTGTACAAGCAGTACTTCAAAAATATAAAGATCTTCAAGATATTATTGCGATCCTTGGTATGGATGAGCTTAGTGAAGAAGATAAAGTTACTGTTGATCGTGCTCGTAAAATTGAGCGTTTCTTATCTCAACCATTCTTCGTTGCTGAAGTATTTACAGGAAGCCCTGGAAAATATGTTACTCTTGAAGAGTCAATTGCAGGCTTTAAAGGTATTTTAGAAGGTAAATACGATGATTTACCAGAAGCTGCTTTCTATATGGTTGGAAGTATCGAAGAGGTTATTGAGAAAGCTGCAAAACTAAAAAGCTAAGAAGCGACAAGGTTAAAAAATGAATACATTAAAATTGGAAATTGTGACTCCAGAGGGTCAGATTTTTGCCAACGATGTAAAAAGTGTTACGCTTCCAGGTAAAGAGGGTGAGTTTGGAGTACTTCCAAACCATGCCTCATTAGTAACGCTTTTACAAGCAGGTGTGATTGATATTGAGCTTAAAGACGGAAACCATGATGTTGTCGCTATTAATTGGGGACATGTGAAGGTTGATGAAAATTCTGTTACCGTTTTGGCTGATGGTGCAGTCTCAATTGGTGGCACAAGTGAAAGTGAAGTAGCTAAATCGTTAGAGGCTGCAAAAGCGCTCTTAGAGAGTATTAGTGATTCTGATGTAGCTATTGCTATGGCTACTGCAAAAATCGAGACTATTGCAAAAACAAGGAAATTTTAAATCTTATGTCATCGTTTGAATTATTCTTGAACTATTTTGCAAGAAGTGGTTTTTTTACATGGGTGATTTTGATCTGGTTGTCAGCCTATTTTGTAATTACATTCGGAATTTTCTTTAGCAGATACTTATACTTAGGGCATTGGCTATCTATCGAAAAAAATTCGTTAGAGTCAATGCTTATGGGTGCAAAAAATGTACGTGATGATTCTATTTTGCGAAAATGCTCTAGCTCCGCTGGTGCTTCTGAAAAATTACTCAATGTATGTAAAAATGTTGCTGAAAAAAATGCAACCAGTGGCTTATGGATGCTTTCTATTGTGGCTTCAACAGCACCATTTATTGGATTGTTTGGAACCGTTGTTTCTATTTTGGAAACCTTTAGTGGTCTTGGTCAATCTGGTAGTGCTTCTTTAGGTGTTATTGCACCAGCAATTAGTGAAGCGTTAGTTGCAACAGCAACAGGTATTTTTGTTGCGATTCCAGCATACAGTGCGAATTTATTTCTCAGACGAAAAGCATATGAAGTTATTGTATATGTGCAAAGAGAAGTGGATATCTTACTTTCTGCAAATGAGTCAAGAAGAGATAGTTAAATGATGAGTCAATTGGATGAAGTACCAGAGTTAAATATTACTCCTTTAGTTGATATTATGTTAGTTCTTCTTGCCATCTTAATGGTAACAACGCCTGCTTTGGTCTATGAAGAGGTTATTAAGTTGCCTGATGGTAGCAAATCTTCTGTTGTGAGTAAACTTCCAGAGCTAGAGATTAGGGTCACAAAAGATCGTAAAGTTTACATTAAAAATGACAGCTTTATGCTTGCAGAATTTCCTGATAGCTTTATGATGCAAAAAAGTAAGTTTCCTCTTAAAAGTATTGTTTATATTAAAGCAGATGAAGGCCTCTCTTATAAAGATGTAATGTTTGTACTTAAAACAATTAAACAGGCTGGTTTTACTAACGTATCTTTAGAAACGAATGGATAGACTCTGTGTCAAGTGTGAATAGATATGCCTCTTTTGGATGGACGCTGTCCATCCTCCTCTATGTTTTTCTCTTAGTTTGTCTTGCTTATGTTTTGAGTTCTCAAAAAGATACAATCAAAAATTATACTTCCAACAAAGATCCTATGAATGTTGCTTTGGTTGAACGTAAAAAAAATGATTCTGAAAAATTAAAAGAAGAACGTAAAAAAGAAGAGGTTCAAAAACCCGTTGAAAAACCCGTTGAAAAACCTGCAGAAGAGAAAAAAGTTGCTTCTTCTCCTAAAGAAGCTGTCAAAAGTCAATCACTAAGAGGTCTATTTGAAGATATCAATACTTCAAAATTACCTCCTGAAGCAAAAGAACAGAAAAAAACTCAAACTGCACCAACACGCGTGAAACCAAATAAAGATGAAACTAAAGAAAAAAGTGAGAGTGCAGCTTCAAAAATTGCAAATTCGCTCAATTTCTCAGAGCAAAAACATTTGGTTGATAGCAAAAAAGGTGGTGAATATGATCCATTTATTGGTAAAGTTCAAGAGATATTAGAAGAAAATTGGCAAAAAACAATTGATACTGAAAATGGCAATGTTGCAAAGGTTGTCATCAAAGTAAGTGACAAAGGAACTTTTAGTTATAAAATAGTTTCATTGTCTTATAATAATGACTTTAACAATAAGCTCAAAGAGTTCCTCAAAATCATGGAAGGAGTTGAATTCCCTAAATATGAGAAGGGTCCACTCTTTGAAATGCAAGTTGAGTTTAAAGATATTAAGGAGTAAATTATGATAAAAAAACTTGTTCTCTTCTTATGTTTGACAGTTTTTTCATATGCTGCTGATGCAACAGTTGAAATTGTAAAGAAGATAGACGTACTTCCAAAAATTGCTGTACAAGATGCTAGCCCAAAGACTGTAGATTTAGAGTCAAGACGAAGTTTTTTTAAGCTTATAGCAGGAGATTTACGAGTAAGTAGTCATTTTAATGTACTTGATGATTATTTACAAAGTAGCTATGAGGGTGGTCCATTAGAAAACTTTTTGTCAGATAAAAAAGTTGATATGATCTTACGTTTTAGTCTTACTCAAGATATGAATGCAGCAACAGCAAACGTAAAATTGATCAATGCAAAAACAGGTGTTACAACATTTGAAAAAGTATATAGCATCACAGATAAAAAGAGAAACCCTTTCTTAGCACATAAAATTGTTGTTGATGTCAACGACCAAGTAGGTGCACCTTCTGTAAAATGGATGGAGCAATCGGTAATTTTTGCGCGATATACCGAGGCTAAAAAGAGTGAAATTGTTATTTCTGATTATACATTGAGTTATACAAGAACAATTGTCTCAGGAGGACTTAATATTTTCCCTAAATGGGCGAATAGTGAGCAAAGTGCATTTTATTATACTTCCTATAGTGGTGCTGAGCCAACAATCTATCTGTATGATTTGAAAACTGGAAGTAGAAAAAGTATTATTTCAAGCCCTGGTATGGTTGTATGTTCTGATGTATCTAAAGATGGTACAAAGTTATTGTTAACAATGGCACCAAAAGATCAAACAGATATTTATCTTTATGATCTACAAACACGAAAAATTAATAAGATAACAGATTATTCTGGTATTGACGTTAATGGTAATTTTATTGATGATGATAAAAGAATTGCATTTGTTTCTGATCGTTTAGGAAGTCCTGATATCTTCGCTCAAGGTATTTACGATAAAAGTTTTGAAAAACTTGTCTATCATGGTAAAAATAAAAACTCTATTTCAACCTACGATAATTATATTGTCTATTCTAGTAGAGAAGCGGATAGTGAATTTGGAAGAAATACCTTTAATCTTTATTTGATTTCAACAAAAACAGATTATTTGAGACAATTAACAGCAACAGGTGAAAATCTTTATCCTCGTTTTGCGAAAGATCCTGATACAATTATGTTTATAAAACAGTTTGGAAATCAGAGTGCATTAGGCATAATTCGCCTAAATGCAAACAAAACGTATCATTTTCAGCTAAAAACTGGCAAACTTCAGTCAATTGACTGGTGATTTTTTAAAAAAAGTATGCTATAATTCCGAAGTTTTTAAATTTGAAGTTTTAAAAAGGTTATAATATTGGGTAAATTAGATTTAAAAAGATTAGGGGTAGCGTTTTTGGTTTTAAAAGT
>CAYXNJ010000062.1:0-9652 GCA_964466465.1 uncultured Sulfurospirillum sp. | reverse complement strand
CTGGAATATTCTTGATAAATTCTTTATCGGTTTTCTCACGTACACGCTTAATAAACGTACGTATCGCTGAATCTGTTACTTTTTTGTTTGTCCAAACATACTTCTTAATCTCTTCATGCAAAACAAAGACACCTAAATTTTTAACTAAGATTGAGATAAAAAGTAACTCTTTTTTCGTCAAGAAAATTGTTTTACCCTCTTTGACAAGAACTCTTCTGCTTTTATCAAATTGATACCCAAAGCCAAGTTCTACAATATCACTTTGATCTAGCATCTCTTTTGAGACTAATTTTAGTGTTTTAAGAAGCTCATCGGGATCGATAGGTTTAATAAGGTATTTATCGATACCTACATCAATCGCCTCTAGTAATCTTTCTTTTTCGCTAAATGCGCTTAAAATAACGATAGGCGTCTGCTTCGAGATATGCTTAATCTCTTTCGCCATCATCAAACCATCCATAACTGGCATCATAATATCAGTAATGACTATGTCTGGTTTGTATTTTTTAAATTTTTTAAGTCCATCATCACCATCTCGTGCAACAATAAACTTTGCAAATTCATCCCCAATGGCGCTCTCTAAGGCATCTCTTAAATCTTCTTCATCTTCAACAAACAAAACCGTCAACTTCGACAATCCACTCATTGCTCTTCCTTTTCACTCTTTAACTGCGGTATTGTAATGGTGAAACAGACCCCATCATTGCAATTTTTAGCAACAATGAATCCCTTCATACTATTATTTATAATCATTTTGCTCATATACAGCCCTAAACCTGTCCCCGCACTGGCATGTTTTGTCGTAAAATAGGGCTCAAAAATCTTATCTATAATTGCTTCGTCAATTCCACCTGCATTATCGCAGACTTTAATTATAGCATCTCCTTGCTCAGATGTGTCAATTTCAATATAAATTAATCTATTTTTTAGTTTATTGTGGCAAAACGCATCAATTGTATTATTGATCAAATTGATCAGAACTTGAGAAAATTCATTAAAATAACCCTTAATATGCGCATCTGTTTTGACATCAAGGCGTATTTCTACCTCATTTTTTTCCAAAGTTCCCCGCATAATATCCATAGCTTCTTTCGCAACAGCACTCAGTGCAAAGTCCTCACTTTGACGGTCTGGGCTAAAAAAATGACGAAAATCTTCAATCGTTTCGGACATCTTGGAGATAATTTTTTTAGCATGCGTATAACTGTCTTCAAACTCAACATCTTTTCCATCATTTTGACGACGATAGAGTTTATTCATCTTATAAAGCGTAATATTAAGTTCTGAAAGCGGTTGCCTCCACTGGTGTGCAATATTGGCTATCATCTCACCCATAGAAGCTAGACGAGATTGTTGAAATAAAAAACGATCTTTTTCACGGTTTTTTTCAACCTCTTCTTTTACCCGTTCCTCTAGTGTCTGATTAAGCTTCACTAAGGTCTTTGTTTGCTTTTTAACTCTTTGTTCTAACGTTGCATTGAGGGCTTCTAACTCTTCATCCTTCGCAATCAACGCTTCACTGAGACGTACACTCTCTGTTACGTCGTAACGAATAGCAATAAACTCTTCAATATCGCCATTTTCATCTAATATAGGAAAAACGGTAGTGTTAACATAAAACGTACTGCCATCTTTTGCTAAGTTTTTCACTGTAGATTTGTAGGTCTGTTTTTGCAAAATCGTTTGCCAAAGTTGTCTAAATGTTGCGGCAGGGACATCAGGATGTCTTACGATATTATGATTTTTACCAACCAGCTCTTCTTTGGTGTACCCTGAAATCTTACAAAACTCATCGTTGACAAACGTGATAATGCCAAAAATATCAGTTTTGGAGATAATATTGCTGCTTTCAATAGCGCTTTGGTACTGCTCTAATTTCATGCGATTGCCGCACTATAACCAAGATATGCCATATAAAGACCATAACCTACAATAATCAAAGAGGCTATTTTAATCATTACTTCTCTAAAACCACTTCCTTTAAGGAAGCCAACCACAAAACCAAGTCCGAGCATCGCAGGCATGGTTGCAAAACCAAAAAGTATCATTGTAATACCTCCATTTAACCATGAGCCAGAAGTTGCTGCTGCAGCTAAAAAGAAATAAACCAATCCGCACGGTAAAAAACCATTTAAAAGCCCTAAGCCATAGAAACTGGTGAGAGATTTGGAATGAATCAGTTTAGAAAATAGTGTTTTGATGGTCGGATTAAAGGCGATAGTTGATTCTAATGAGGTTAAAAACTTGATTTTTCCCATCATTGATAGCCCCATCAACACCATTAAAAGACCAATAACAAAATAGAAATAGCCATTGAGCTTAGCTGAGAAGGTAAAAATACTTCCTAGTGCACCAAAAAATATTCCTAAAAATATATATGAACTGATTCTTCCTAGATTGTAACTCAAATGAGCGAAAAACTGAAAGAGTGAAGAGGTGGAGGTGTCGATTTTGGCACTACTGTACGCCATGACAAAACCTCCACACATACCGATGCAGTGCCCTAAACTTCCTAAAAATGCAACACTGATAATTGCTGATATATCAATAGCGTTTATGATACTGCTCCGATAGTAGGATGATGTTATTAGAGTCTGTTGGCAAACTCTTGGAAAATATATCTACTCTCTTGTGGGCCAGAGCTTGCTTCTGGGTGATGCTGTACTGAAAAGATAGGAGCATCATTGTACTCTAAGCCTTCAATGGTGTTGTCAAAAAGATTCACATGTGTAATCTTTGCAATTTTACAAATGGTATCCGGAACATTGTAATTGTGATTTTGTGTTGTAATCTCTACAATATTGCTTTTGGTATTTTTAACAGGATGGTTTCCACCATGTTGTCCAAATTTAAGTTTATACGTTGGATAACCATGTGCAATAGAAAGCAATTGATGACCTAAACAGATCGCAAACATCGGTACTTTTGCATCAATAAGTTTTTTGACTTCTGCCGCTTCACTTTTTAAAATCAGTGGATCACCAGGGCCATTAGAAAGGAACACGCCGTGAATTTCACCTTTTTTGTAGCGCGCGATAGCATCGTCACCACTAAAATTGTGAGGCACGACTTCGACGTCAAGACCCACTTCGTAGAGTTCATTTAAGATATTATGTTTGATACCCAAATCCACTGCAAGGATTTTTTTACCGAGTCTTTTTGGTGTAGCATGATAGCTTTGTGTTTCCGCATTCCACACACCATGATCATGTACATATGATTTTGGTGTACTTACTTTTTCGATGTAATTCACTTCTTCAATACGTGGACTAGAAGCAAGCATTGCTTTAAGTTTTTCAGGGTCGCTCACTTCGGTAGAAGCAATCATCATTTTAGGACCAGAATCACGAATCATTTTAGTCAGGTATCTTGTATCAATATCACAGATACCCATACTTTGATGCTGTTTCAAAAACTCAGGTAAACTTTTTTCAGAGCGAAAATTTGAAGGTATTTCATTTAAACTTCTTACAAACATACCGCTTGCATAAATGGTAGAGCTTTCCATATCGTTATCATTGGTTCCAACAATTCCAATTTCAGGCATTGTAAACACAATAAACTGACCTGCGTAACTTGGATCACTCATAATTTCTTGATAACCAGTCATAGAAGTATTAAAAACAATTTCACCTGTTTTTGAACCTTCAAAGCCAAAACTTTTTGCTTCTAAAAAAACGCCATTTTCAAGATAAATCCATACAGGTTTTAACATCATGATAACATTCCTCTTCTTCTTAGCTCTTCTTCATAGAGCTTTTCAAAAATTAAATCATACTCTTCTGAGCCAGGAACCAATTTTCGTTTGTAATGTGCAATTTTATCTGCAACATCATTTTCAATTTCTTGAAATTGTGAGATATATGTTTCAATCGCATTATAGACAACGTTTTTGACACGATTTTCTGCGACATTGTATTCAATATAGCCCATTTTCCAGCATATCTCTAAAATTTTGTGTGCAATTTCATTGTATCTATCTTCGTATGATAAAATAACACCAAACTCTTTTGCTAATTTTTTCTTAATAAGCCAGAACATGTTTCTACGGTCAACCCTTTGGAACTCCATCTCATCTTCATTTTGTTCCAAAATTTCTGTTACACGCTCTTCAAGCGCAGTCTCTTGTTTAATATCGGCAACAATCAAATCCTCTGCGACTTTTACAATAGGCTCTAAGCCCTTAAGCATGGTAACAAATCCACAATTTAAAATATCGATCGCTATTTTATTGGCAATATAAGGGGCATGAGGCAATCTGATTTTCATCCATAAACCTTACTTCTGAATTTTCACACATTTTATCCAAAGTAAGGTAAATATCTGTTTAGAGAAAGAAAGACGAGGGTTTTGTCACTCTTTTGTTTGGTTGTTCTCTACAAAAGGAGGACCCTTTTTAAGTTGCTGAGTGATTTCAGAAGCGATTTGTGGATTCATTTTTGCCATAATTTGGGATACTTTTTTGGCAGGTAATCCAAACATGATGGCAGCACCTTCATGCACAGGAAGTTTTTCAACAATTGCTGCAGCAGCGGCATCTTTCATCTTGATGTATGTTTCATCCAGTTTATCGCCTTTTTTTGCGTCAACTTGGGCTAAAAGTTTTTTATTTTCATCCAACATGGCAGCGATTTGTTTCTCTTTTGCTTCAATCTCGGCTTTTGTTTTAGCCAGAGCATTTTCTTTCTCTTTGAGCGCATTTTTTTGTTTTTCAAACAGAGCATTGGTGGCGGCTTGGAGGGCTTCAAAGGATTGTCTGGCTTCATCGATTTTTTCGACTTCTCGCAAAAGCTCGCTTTTACGTGTTTCAAAAACCTGAGTACAGTCTATTGTCTCAGCAAAAAGTAATGTACCTACCAACAAGATCCAAATATGCTTCATGCTTTTTACCTTTTTTGACTTATTTCACCAGCAAACAACATCGTTGATATCTCATCCAAATAGAGTTGTTCTTCACGTTTAAGTTTATCCATCATCGCTTGAAGCTCTTGTTCTTCGAGGTACTTGATTTTTTCGTACTCGACATGCGCTTTTTGGTACTCACTTTGAAGCTGTTTCGTTGCACGTTGCACCACAAAAAGCTCTTGTTCACACCGTTTTTTTTCGCGATTTAAAATACTTTTTTGCTCATTCACCATTAAAAGAAGGGTAACAAGCCCTTCTTTAGGCATTTGAACGGCTGCAATATCATCGTACAGAGAAGCTATTTTATGCGTAAGCAGACGTTCTTTATTTTGACTTTTCATCAATTCTCGCTCTATTGCATCACGTTTCTGTTTACGGATTTTTGCAATTTTTGTGAACTGACTTTTCATCCATTAAAACCTTTGCATTATAAAATAATTGTATCGTTCCTATCAGGGCTTGTTGAAACCAAACCGATTTTTGTTCCTGTTAGCACTTCAAGGCGTTTGAGATACGCTTTAGCTGTTTCTGGAAGGTCTTCAAATTTACGACAACCTACAACGCTCTCCCAACCTGGTAGTTCTTCATAGATTGGTTTTACATTCTCTAAATCTTCAGGTAATGTTTCAATTCTTTGACCATTCACTTCATAAGCCACACATACTTTAATTGTCTCAAATCCATCAAGAACATCTAATTTCATAATGGAAAGATCATCACAGCCGTTAATACGACTTGCATAACGACACGCAACCGCATCAAACCAACCACAACGACGCGCACGACCTGTTGAAGTACCATATTCATGACCTTTATCGCGAAGTTGATCGCCTTCAGCTCCAAAATCTTCCGTAGGGAATGGTCCATTTCCTACACGCGTACAATACGCTTTGACAATGCCCGTTACTTTACCAATATCTTTTGGATTAAGCCCCAAACCAACACATGCACCAGCACTGATGGTGTTCGAGCTGGTAACAAATGGATAGGTTCCATGGTCGATGTCGAGCATCGTGCCTTGCGCACCTTCTAAAAGTACTTTTTTGTTTTCATCCAAACATCTCCAGACCATATGCGTTGTGTCTGTTAAAAATGGAAGAAGAACTTTTGCATACCCATCTAACTCTTTTTTAAGTGTCTCAAAATTAGGCGTTACAATACCAAGAGCGTTAAAAAGAGCTCTGTTTTCATCGTAAAATTCAACTAAAGCAAGAGCAAGTTTAGTCGTATCACGTAGTTCACCCAAACGGTGTCCACTACGCTCAATTTTACTACCGTAACTTGGTCCGATACCGCGACCTGTTGTACCAATGGCTTTAGCACCACGAAGTTTCTCTTTGGCTTGGTCAATTAAAATATGATGATTAAGAATCATATGTGCTTTATCGCTCACAAACAAACGACCTTCGAGTTTATCAAACTGTGCCATCTCTTTGATGAGTGCTTCAGGAGAAACCACCACACCGTTACCGATGACATTGAGTGCTTTTGGATTTAAAATTCCAGAAGGAATCAAGTGAAGTGCATAACGAACACCATCAACCCAAATGGTATGCCCTGCATTGTGACCACCTTGGTAACGGCATACAACATCGTAATCTTGCGCCAAAAGATCAACAATCTTGCCTTTTCCCTCATCACCCCATTGAATTCCTACGATCATATCCGCTTTCATTTTAGTGCCCATCTCTTTTAATTAATATTTCGATTAAATCATCTGTATAAAGACCAAAACCACTTGAGCCAATGCCCTCACAGTCGTAACTTCCACCCGAACCCAATGTAAAATTTTCATGAATAAATCTAAAAAATAGTGCATTGTAATAACGCATTTTGACATAATACAGTGGTGCAAAAACGACATTAGTGTACGTTATATGCGCAGAGAGTGCTTTAAGTTTCTCTAGTTCCACTTTAAGAACGTCAGGTACTTCTTCAATAACCGCTTCAAGTTCTTGCAATGTTTGCAAACACGTCAATTTTGTAAGCCACGGAATATCCAGTGCCAAAAGCTTTTGAAGTTCACCTTTTTCAAAAATTTTGAGATCTAACGTTAACATCTCTGATAGAATCTTAGGGATATTAATATTGCTCACATGTAAAAGTGGTTTGAGTTCAAATTTTTCAAAAATAGACAAACTCGTTGCGATACTCAACCCCAAATTTTCTTCGCCAATCAATTCCGCACCAATTTGATGTACTTCATGGCTTGGATAGCGAAAAACAGGCTGTATATAAAACCATTTAGAATGATTCGTACTTCGCCCTACTCTCTTGGTGCTCAAACGCACCACGTCCATCGTACTATCCGCTCTTAGAGAGACAATGTGATTTTGCTCATCTGAAAAACGCAACAACTCTTTTTCATCAATGCTTTGGTGCTGATGATAAGAAAAAAATGGTGTTACAATCTCTTCAAAACCAGCATCGTAAAAAAGCTCACTTGCCACATTTTCAAGCTTGCGTTTTAATTTGGCACTCTCTCCAAAATAAAGCTTGCTTCCTGTGGGTATCTCGTGCTCATAAATCATTATTAACCTTGATAAAATTCTTGGGTAAAGACCCTATTGGCAGTACCATCGTAAACGCGCTTACCTAATTCTGCAAGAGCAAGCTCCACGGCATTGAGCGTCCAAGCCGTCTCATACACATTTACGAGTCCCATATGATTGATTCTAAAGAGTGTGTCTTTAATGTGATCTTGACCACCTGCCATATTGACACCGTATTTGCTTTTTAAAATTTTGCGAATTTTACTGGCTTCATCATGCAACACTGCACTCATAGCTTTCGCTGGAACTTTTGGATAAATGTGAAGACCAAGCGCTTCAAGAGCTTTATTACTTGCGTGTGCTCTCTTTGCTGTATCGGCATACAGTTTTTCAAGTCCACCCTCAGAGTCGATGAGTTCACACATTGCTACAAGACCGATAACTAGCGTTGTTGCAGCAGTCCATGCTGTAGTGTTTTTGCGTTGGTTTTTAAGCTCTGTTTTGAGGTTAAAGTAATACCCTACTCCGCCATTTTCGATGATTTCTAACGCTTTTGCATTCAGACCAATAAATGCAAGTCCTGGAGGAAGCATTAACGCTTTTTGGCTTCCAGAAATCAGTGCATCAATATGAGTCGTGTCAACTTTTTCAACACCCACAGCAGTGATACCATCTGCAATGACCATAATATTTGGGCGAATAGCCTTCACTGCTTTTGCAACCGCTTCAACAGGATGACGAAGACCACCTGCACTCTCGCACACTTGCATACACACAGCATCAATACTTGGGTCGTTTTTGACCAGTTCTACGATAGCATCGACACTTACAGGGGTATCCCATTCATTTTTAATTTCGACAAATGGCTTGTTGTAGGCTGCACAAATCTTGCCAAAACGCTCACCAAATTTACCCGAATTAACAACAATTGCTTTACTTTGACACAAATGAAGGACACACGCTTCCATTGCGCCTGTTCCACTGCTTGCAAGCATTAAAACTTCTTCCATATCAAAAAGCGCTTTTAAATAGCCTCTAGCTTTTTCAAAAATAGCTTCAAACTCAGGTGTTCTATGGTGAATGGTTGGAGTACCCATTGCCATACGGACGGCTTCAGGAACGGGTGTTGGTCCTGGTGTCAAAAGTAACATAAGAGATCCTCATCGTGTATAGTTTTGAGTGCGATTGTAACAAAATCTTGCTTGTTGTTTCTTTAGTAGGATGTCACTTTAATCAAGCACTCTTTTTAGAGCAAAAAAGTCTCATAGAAGTCTCTTTTCTGCTTTAAACTTACATAAATAATATAATTAAAAATAAAAAGCTTTTTATTATGATTGTATTGTGTATTCTTTTCATATAAATCTACTCATATTCAAGGAGAAAACGCATGTCGTTTAAAGCCAAGATCATTCTCACTATCTCCGTATTAATGTTTCTAAGCTTAGGTGCATTTAGCTTTTTTAGCTATATCGATACAAAGAAAAACAGCGTTGTACAAGTCGAAGCGAGTCTTCAAATGGCGTCACGCGCGTTGACAGATTACATTGATCTCTGGGTTGCTTCTAAAAAAAGTGGTGTTGCAGGTGTTGCACGTTCATTGACTAATACCATGGAAGATGCAGACTTAGAAGCCAGACTTAAAGAGATGAGTAAAACATTTGACGCGATGGAATCGTACGCTGGTTTTGAAGATGGTAAGATGATCTATGGCAGTGGTAAGAAAAAAGCAGAAGGGTATGATCCAAGAGCAAGAGGCTGGTATATACAAGCTAAAAAAGAAGGGAAAGTGGGCATAACCGATGCCTATGTTGGAGCAACCGCAAAAGTCCTTATGGTGACTGTCATGGCACCTATTATGAAAAATGGTTCAATGGTGGGAGTTGTAGGGATTGATCTTCCTTTAGAAACCTTAGTAAAAGCCGTTGGTGATGTTAATTTTAACGGTGGTTATGGAATGCTTCTCGATACCAAAAAAATGATCGTTGCTCACCCTAAAAAAGAGCTACTTGGTACAGAATCCACTCTCAGCAAAGAATTTAAAGAGAAAAAAGAGGGATTTATCGAGTATGAATTTCAGGGTGCTCAAAAAATCTTTGCTTTCAAAATATCCACAGAAACTGGCTGGATACCTGGTATTACATTTGATAAAGAGGCTGCCTATGCTTTTTTAAACGCTCAAATTAGAGACTTAATGCTTATGGGTCTTGTGATGCTCATTCTCTCCATCTTGGTGATGATCGTGCTCATTAAAGCCC
>CAYXNJ010000061.1:0-9961 GCA_964466465.1 uncultured Sulfurospirillum sp. | reverse complement strand
TTCATGTGATGACTGAAAACCTTAACAACGAGCTTGGGAAGTTTAAGTCGTAAAAGCTTTATTAAGCTCTTTTATACCCAAGTTTAGCAACTTGGGTATTTCTTAACACTTTTTATACTTTCATTTTTTTCTGACACAGATGCAACACATTTACAACACAATGATGTTATAATCTTTGATATTTACAAATAATTGAGGATATAATCCTCATCAAAGTCTCATTTTCGTCACAAAAGAAGCGCTATAATAAAATTTTTGTATTGTTAATGCAATATTAACATGTAAAAAACTCTCACAAAAAGGAGTCTTTATGCACTTTAAAACAAAAGTCACTCTGATTATCTCTCTCTTAATCTGTATCAGCCTTACAGCATTTGGTGTTGTAAGCTATATCGATACGAAGAAAAACAGTATTACCCAAGTTGAGGCAAATCTCAAAATGGCATCTCGCTCATTAACTGATTATATTGATCTATGGGTTTTGAGCAAGAAAAATAGCCTTTCAAGCGCTGCACGTATGTTAAGCGACATTGAAAACATGAGTGAAGCACAAATCAAAGCAGTACTGCAAGAAACAACCAAAGCATCGGAAGGGCGCGATAGCTTTGTTGGCATTGAGAGCAGTGGCATTATGATTTATGGTAGCAATACTACCCCAAAGGCAGGTTTTGACCCTCGTGCTCGTCCATGGTACATCATGGGAAAAACAACAGGGAAGTCAGGCATGACAGATATATACAGAGGTTCAGCCGACCCCATTGATCTTGTAGCGGTTATGGCACCTATTGTTAAAAATGGAAAAATTGTCGGTGTTGTTGCAACTTCGTTTGAGCTCAAACATATTGTCAAAGCAGTCAGCGACATTAACTTCAATGGTGGTTACGGAATGCTCTTGGATGCAAAGAAGGTTATTGTTGCGCACCCAAAAGCTGAAATGCTAGGCAAGGAATCCATTCTAGCACCAAAATTACAAGGTGCTCCAGAAGGACTAATCGAATATACTTTTGAAGGAGAAAATAAAATTTTTGCCTACAAAGCTTCTGAGGAAACAAACTGGATCCCAGGTATTACTTTCGATAAAGATATGGCATATGCTTTCTTAAATAGCCAAGTGAAAGAACTCTTTGTTATGGGTCTTATTATGCTTGTTCTTTCTGTTGGTATTATGATTTTCTTAATTAAAATACTCTTACAACCGCTTGATCAACTCAACCAAGTTGTTCAAGATCTTTCAAGTTCAGAGGGTGATCTTAGACAACGTCTCCAAGCAGCAAGCAATGATGAGTTTGGTCAAGTATCGGGGAACATTAACAAATTCATTGAAAAACTCCATGAAATTGTCAAAAAATCAAAAGAGATTAGCAATGAAAATGCTTCTATTTCAGAAGAGCTCTCCCGTACAGCTTCTGAAGTCGTACGCAATGTTGATGCTGAAGCAAAAATTGTGAGTAAAACGAAAGATAACGGCATAGCGCTTACAAGCGCTATCGAAGCATCAGTACAAAAAGCAACAGCGTCACAAGAGGCACTTCGTAAGACACAACAAGATATTAACACTGTTAAAAATCAAGCAGAGCAACTTGAACGTACCATGCAAGAAACTGCCGTAAAAGAGCAGAGTTTAGCAGATCGTTTAAATACCGTCAGTCACAATGCAAATGAAGTCAAAGAGGTTCTAAGCATCATTCGAGATATTGCTGATCAAACCAATTTGCTAGCCCTTAATGCGGCTATTGAAGCGGCACGTGCAGGTGAGCATGGACGTGGTTTTGCCGTTGTTGCAGATGAAGTACGAAAACTCGCAGAACGCACACAAAAAAGCTTAGTAGAGATAGACGCAACCATTAATGTTGTTGTTCAATCGATCATGGATGCCAATACAGACATTGCTCATAATGCTACAGAAGTGAATGCTTTAGCATCTATTTCTATTGAATTGCAAAATGGTATGAATAACATTGATACAACCATTCAAAGGACCATTCAAGATGCCCATGCAACCGTTGATAACTTTGTACATACGGCAACGCAAATCAAGGGAATGGTTGAAGAGATTGAAAAAATCAATGTGATTTCAAAAGAAAATGTCACCAGCATTGACAATGTTTCTCAAGCGAGTGAACATTTACATGCGATGACAGAAAATCTCAATAACGAACTCGGAAAATTTAAGTCCTAAAATCTTAAACCTCGGCGAGGAGCTTTATGACCTCGCTGGGTGTTTTCACCAAATGTTGTGCACCATGTTCTCGTAGTTCATCTTCTTCTCTAAAGCCCCACAATGCACCAAGGGCTATCATCCCAGCACTATTAGCCGTTTGCATATCGATCATCGTATCACCAAGATAATAACACCTGTGTGGTTCTATGTCTAAGAAGGTACTAATGTCTAACGCACCTTGAGGATGAGGCTTCCTAGGTACTCCTTCACGTGCACCAAAGACAACGTCAAATTTCCATGACCGTAGGTATTTTACAGCACACATTTTGGTAAAAGAATCGGGTTTGTTAGAAAGAATTGCCATTTTAAAGCCACGTGTTTGCAAAAATGTCAACATCTTACTCACACCATCGTAAAGCTTCGTATTTTGATTAAATTGCTTGGCGTAATGGCTTTCAAATAAGCTGACAGCTTCTTGAATAACCTCTTGTGTTTGAGGAGTTTTGGCAAAGATGTTTTCAAAAAGTTTGAAAACACCCTCACCTACAAAATAACGATATTTTTCGGTTGGTTCAGCGTTAAAACCAAGCGTTGTCAAGGCAAAATTAGCACTGATGGCGATATCTTCAAGCGTATCAAGAAGCGTGCCATCAAGATCGAAAATGATCGCTTTATTCATATTAGCACTTGCAGCTAGTACCATTGCTTGCTTGGTACGCTACCCCTAATGTAGCACATATCTTTTCAGTAACAGCATCAGATGTTAATCCAAATTTTTTAAACAATAAATCCGCAGGAGCACTTGCACCAAAACGTTTCATACCGATCACTTCATCTGCAAAGCGGTACCATTCATTACCCGCACTTGCTTCAATCGCAAACACTTTTGTTTTAGGATCAATCACAGTATCGATGTATGATTTTTCTTGCTCAACAAAAAGATCAAAACATGGCACACTAACGATGTTCGTTGCAACACCCATTTTTGAAAGCCTACAACCCACTTCAAGCGCCATATACACTTCACTTCCACTTGCCAGTAATGTTACCGCTGCATTCTCACGTTTAGTCAGCAAATAACCACCATTTTCAACATCACCATACGCTCTATCATCTTTAAGCGCTTTTAATTTTTGACGTGAACAGACAAATGCCGCAGGAGCTTGCATACTCAGTGCTTTTTGCCACGCTTTCACATTTTCTCTTCCATCACATGGACGATAAACATAAAAGTTAGGGAGCGCTCTAAATTGGCTGAGTTGTTCAATCGGTTGATGCGTCGGACCATCTTCGCCTACACCAATACTATCATGTGTCCAAATGTAAAAGTTTTTAAGTTTCATTAATGCCGCTAAACGAACCGATGGCTTCATATAATCACTGAAAATAAAGAATGTCGCACCATAAGGAATAAATAGACCATACAGTGCAAACGCGTTGATAATAGCACCCATAGCATGTTCACGAATACCAAAATGAATATTCGGACCAAAAGGGAAATCTCCCATACCATTGAGTTCACTTTTATTCGACGGGCCAAGATCCGCACTTCCCCCTAAAAAGCTAGGAATTGCTTTAGCAATGGCATTGATAATTTTTCCATTGCTATCACGTGTTGCAACATCACTCTCAAAACTTGGCCACTCGATTTTTGAAAAATCAGGATTTAAGAGAGCTTCTAAAAGCGCTTTTTGCTCAACACTCAGTCCATTTTTAATGAGAGCATTCCACCCAGCTTCTGCAAGATCACCTTTTTCAAGAGCACAATTAAAACGTGCACGCACATCTTCATCTACACTGAAACTTTTTTCAGGATCAAATCCCGCTTTGATTTTGGCATTTTTGATCTCTTCACATCCAAGAGGTGCACCATGGGCATGATGGCTTCCTTCCATCTCACAAGCACCTTTTGCAATTGTTGTATCAGCGATAATCAAATAAGGTTTTGTTTGCTCTTTTGATTGCTCTAATACTGCATTAATCTCATCAAAGTCATGTCCATCGATACGTGAAACTTCCCAGCCTTGAGCTTCAAAACGTTGTTTCACATCTTCACTCCACGCAATAGACGTATCACCTTCAATGGTAATCGCATTGCTATCGTAAATCACCACTAAATTATCAAGTCCTAGATGTCCTGCAAGTGAACATGCTTCATAGCTAATGCCTTCTTGTAGGTCACCATCGCCACATAAACAATACACTTTATGGGTAATCACTTCTGCTTTTGGTTTGTTTAAAAGTGTTGCTGCATATTTTGCTGCCATCGCAAAACCAACGGCATTAGAAATACCTTGTCCTAAAGGGCCTGTGGTAACTTCTACACCAGGAACATCACCGTATTCTGGGTGACCTGGTGTTTTACTACCTAATTGTCTAAAATTTTGTAAATCTTCAATACTAAGATCATAACCACATAAATATAAAAATGAGTACACAAGCGCAGAAGCATGCCCACCACTAAAGATTAAACGATCGCGATTCAACCACTTTGGATTTTTTGGATTATGCGTAATATGACGTGCTAAAACAGTCACAATGTCCGCCAAACCCATAGGAGCACCTGGGTGCCCACTGTTTGCACGTTGTACCATATCTGCTGCTAAAAAACGAATTGTATCGGCTTGTTTTTTCAATATTTTTTTATTTTCCATTGTATATCTATCCTTTAAAATATGCTTCGACAATGCTTTTGAGTCTGTGCGACAAAGCTGCATCAAGCTTTTCTAATTCACCATCCAGTTCAAGCAGAAGTTTTTGCTTCGTCTCTTTGGCACCCTCTAGTCCTAGTAAATTCACAAATGAATTTTTATGACCATCATTTTGTGTTGGTTTACCCGCTTCTTCACTTGTCAATGTTGCATCAATAATGTCATCTTGCACTTGAAACAACAGTCCTAGCTTAAGTCCAAATTGGTAAAGCACCTCTTGAGTCGCTTTATCCAACTCACAGATCACAGCACCCATAAGCAGAGAAGCTGCAATCAATTTAGCTGTTTTATGAAGATGTAAAAAACTGAGCTCATCTACATTCAAATGTTTATCTTCGAAAAAGCAATCAATTGCTTGACCTAGAACCATTCCGTAGATTCCAGCATCACTGGAAAGAATGGAGACCAGTTTAATTTTAATTTCTGCACTGAGTGGTGCATTGGCTAAGAGATAAAACGCATGGGTATTGAGCGCATCACCAATGAGCACTGCTGTAGTCTCATCGTAACTCACATGCAATGTAGGATGCCCACGTCTTAGGTCTGCATTGTCCATACATGGTAAATCATCGTGGATAAGGGAGTATGTGTGCATCATCTCTAAGCCAAGTGCTACATGTAGGGCATTTTCAATTAAAAGAGGCTTGGAGCTTTCAACAACGCTCAAAAGTAACAGAGGACGAAACCGCTTTCCTCCTACATCAAGCATCTCGCCAAAAGCGTGACTAAAATGAGGATGAAAACTTTCAACAACAGGAAGCTTTGCTTTTAAAAACTGCTCGAACTTTTCGACTAACGCTTTAGAACTCAAAACTTCCCTTTCAACGTTTCAATGTTACAAAAAATTGGAAATCGTCACGGTCAAATAAAAGACTGACCTCTCGATTACGTGCCTTAGCCAAATAAGAATCAGCCTCAGAAATTCGCTCAACTGGCACCTGATCAATTTGAATTAAGCGATCTCCCGCTTTTAAACCACTTTGTTCAGCCAAAGAACCACGTGCGATCTCTTTGAGTTTAAGATCATTGTCAAACTTAAACCCTTTTGTTTGCAAATAGCTCTCTTTTTTGGTTTCAGGTAATGGTACTTTTTTAGGCTCAACTTTTTTTACAACAGGTTTTGGTGCTAAAATATTTTCTTCAATCCATGCGTTATCTCGCTGAATTTGTGCACTCACTTTTGTAAGATCTTTAAATGTTTTTAGGGCATCACCAAATTCTGTTACATTACTTACTTTTTTACCATTGAGCAGTGTGATTTTATCACCTACTTTTAACTTTGCATCTTTAAATGTTGGATCCACAAAATCAACGATAACACTCTCATTGCCATCAATAACGCGTACCCCTAACTCTTGGAATGAGGCTGATTTTCCATCGATGAATCGCTGAAGTGACTCAGAGCCAATAAAAAATTTATCGCCAATGCCAAGTCCATACATTTCACAGCATAGCCCACCAACTAGTGTATTTACTTCTCCCACTCCACCAAATTCAAAAAATTCATTGGCACTTTTTCCTATTTTAGAAGCATTGACTGCAACCAAAGAGTTGTCCGTCATGCTCACAAGCCATTCACCAAGTTTCATCTCACTGGTTGATTTTAATTTTACAGGAATAAGCGGTTTTGGCGAGTCGAAAAGATAGAGATTGGAGTAATAATCATACTTAGCAAAAGGAACTGTTGGTTTTTCTTTTGAATACGCAATTGCCTGTTTTTCACTAATGGCAATCGCTCTTGTTTTACCAAAATAAACAACAGATTGTTTGTTTTTTTCGTAACATTGTGAAAAATCAGGATATACAAACTCTGCTTTAGAAGCGGGAGCTGGTGTAGATGCTACTGGTGCTTCTGCTCCAAAAAGAGCACTTGTTGCTAAAAAAAGAAAGAGACCTAGACGTTTCACATACTGCTCCTTAACTTTTTGCGCCAAATCCTCCAATGCTTGAAAGCATCTGAGTTGTCGCTAGTTTTTTGTTATCTTCTACCATTTTGGAAACATCATTGATTGCACTTATAAGGAGAATCTGCAACGATTCTTTGTCGCTTAAAAGTGAATCATCAAGCGTTATATCAATGACTTCACCATTTCCATTCATACTGACACTAACCATGCCACCGCCACTTTTAGCAGTGAATTCTTTAGTGCTTGCATCTTCTTGCATTTTTTGAGCTTGTTTTTGTGCCTCTTCAAGCATCGCGCTCATTTTTGAAAGATCGAAATTTTCAAACATTAGATGTAATCTCTCACTTCAACCAAAGTATTACTTTCATCGACCAACACTACTGTTGGTTTGAAGGCTTCCATTTCATCTTTTGTCATATGTGCATACGCAATAATAATAATTTTATCACCAATATGCGCTTTTCGTGCTGCTGCACCATTAAGGCAGATATCTTTTCCACCCGCTTTGCCTTCAATAACATACGTTGTAAAGCGTTCACCGTTATTAATATTGACTACTTCTACTTTTTGCCCTACATTTAAGTTGGAAGCTTCAATAAGTTCTTTATCAATTGTAATCGAACCTACATAATTCAAATTAGCATCCGTTACAGTCGCTCTATGAATTTTACTGTATAACATCTCAAGCGTCATCGCTTTTACCCTTTTCAACTTTAAGAAATTTGTTTATTTTACCCTATTTTTGCTTAGCCCATTGAGCGATAATGCTTTTTACAACTTCTCTGTCATCAAAGGGATATTTTTCCCCTTGAATTTCTTGATACGTTTCATCTCCCTTGCCAAGAATGAGAAGCACTTCATCCTTGCCTTGTTTCATCAATGCTTTCTCAATAGCTTTATGGCGATCTACTTCCACCTCTAAATGCTCACTTGGATGCATACCAACCAAAATTTCATTGATAATGCTTTGTGGATCTTCAGAGCGTGGATTATCACTTGTAACTACAATTTTTTTCGCATAACGCTCTGCCATTGCACCCATTTTCGGGCGTTTGGTACGATCACGATCTCCACCAGCGCCAAAAACGACAACAAGATCGCGTTCTTTCATACTATCAAGAACCTTTTCCATACCATCTGGAGTGTGTGCAAAATCAACAATAACAAGTGGCTCACTGCTTACCACTTCCATACGTCCTTCAACACCACCAAAATGCTCTACAGCTTCACAAATAGCTTCCATAGGTGCAACACTTAACATATCAACCGCACTTATGGCTGCAAGAATATTATAGAGATTAAAAAAACCATGCAGCGGTGATTCAAAATCATACACTTTATCAATTTTTGCAACAGCAGCACTAATGCCTTCTTTTAGCGAGTACGCTAAAATTTTGTATGTTGCTGGATGTTCAATGCCATAACTCATGGCATTGGTACGATTAAACCGAATTTTGCTTTCGTCTTTATTGATGAGTTTTAGACTATTGTCTTCAAAAAAGCGACTCTTTACGGCGATGTATTCATCGATTGTTTTATGAAAATCAAGATGATCTTGCGTAATATTAGTTAGAATTTTAAGAGCAAAACTAAGTCCGTCTATACGATTTTGCACAATTGCGTGAGAACTTACTTCCATTACAAAGTACTCACATCCTGCTTCTACTGCCATTTTTAGATTTTTGATCGTTTGTAAAATAGGTGGTGTAGTAAGGCTTTTATCCTCAATACGATGATCATTGATAAAACAACCTCGTGTGCCTTGTAAGCCAACTTTTTTACCTAAATCAAGAAGTATGGAGTAAATCGCAGCAGCTGTTGTTGTTTTGCCATTGGTTCCTGTGATACCAATAATTTTAATCTTATCGGCAATTCCAAGAAGATCAATACACTCTTTCGCAGAGATAATTTTTGTACAACCATGATCGATTGCACTTTGTTTATAAAGAGCATTTTGATCACTTATCATAAAAATGCTTGAGGCATTACACTCATTTGAATTGTCCGTTATAGATAAAAACGGTTCATGGTTTTGTAAATCTATTTTCAAGGGAACTCTCTATTTTTGTACTTTTTTAATGAGCGATAACAATTGCTCATCATTGGGGAAAAGAGTGACAGCACTCTCTAAGTAGTTGAGGGACATTTCAATAAAGCCATTTTCAATGAGTTTGGCTAAAAAATCAACAAAATCTTCTTTCCTGGAAATAATAACTTTTGTAGAGAACATGATGTCTTCAAAAGCTTCTTTAAAACTACCGCGAGATTCAATTAAAGCCATAAAATCTTCATATTTAATCCCATTTTCTGCATTAATTCTTGCTTCAAAATCACTCTGTTTAAAAAGGTGGGCTATTTTCTCGCTGTGTTCTTCGACTGAATTGATGATCTCTTCCATCACCTCTTCACAATCTTCTGCACCATTTTCTTTAGTGAGAATATAATACTCAAACAATGCCATCGCTTGTTCTTCATTACTCATTGCCATATCGCATAAAATAGCCCCTATTCGGGCTTCTTTGGAGTTGGGATCGATACTGAGTGCTAATGCAAATTGTTGCATTGCCTCTTTGAAGTTTTTTGTATAAAATTTCTCAATGCCATCTTTAATATATGCGTTCATTACTCTCCCACTGCTTCGAATTCATGTTCTTGGCCAGGTAAAATATTTACAACTTCAAGTTCAGGATGAATATCAATTCTCAGTTGTCTTTCAACACCATATTTAAGTGTTTGACCGCTGGATGCACACCCTTGACAAGCACCTTGGAGCTGAACATAAACACGACCTTGTTTTATTCCTAATAATGTTAATCCACCGCCATCTAACGCTAACATTGGCTTAATTTTTTCAAGTGATTTTTCAACAACGGGAAGTAACTCATCATCACTAAATGGTATCATAGATTCTCCTATAGCAAAAGTATCTAATTTAACAATAGTTTGAGTTAAAAGTGACTTAATTTAAGAGGATAGAAGGGGGCTTTAGGGTAAAAAAATTTTAACGAAGATATGCTTGGGGACGAATGTCCCCGAAGCAAAAAAAGAGAATTAAACGAGCTCTAAAAACGCCATAGGCGCAGCGTCGCCTTTTCTAATACGTGTTTTTACGATACGGGTGTAACCACCATTTCTCTCAAGGTATTTAGGTGCGATATGATTCACAAATTTTTTTGTACACT
>CAYXNJ010000060.1:0-10157 GCA_964466465.1 uncultured Sulfurospirillum sp. | reverse complement strand
TGTGGTATAATCCCGTTTAAATTTTAGCAACTAAGGAATTTATAATGCGAATTTTAATCGTTGAAGATGAAGTAACTCTCAATAAGACCATTGCAGAAGGCTTACAAGAGTTTGGTTATCAAACCGATAGCTCTGAGAACTATAAAGATGCAGAATACTACATTGGTATTCGTAATTATGACCTCGTTTTAACAGACTGGATGCTCCCTGATGGCGATGGCGTTGATCTTATCAACCTTATCAAACAAAAATCTCCTCGTACTGCTGCAGTGATTATCTCTGCGAAAGATGACAAAGAGAGCGAAATTAAAGCCCTTAAAGCGGGTGCAGATGACTATATCCGTAAACCATTTGATTTTGATATTTTAGTTGCTCGTATCGAAGCAAGACTTCGTTTTGGTGGTACTAACGTTATCAAAATTGATGACCTTACTATCGATCCAGATGAAGAGAAAATCACCTACAAAGGTCAAGAGATTGAGCTTAAAGGTAAACCATTTGAAGTTCTTACTCACCTTGCTCGCCATAGCGACCAAATCGTTTCTAAAGAGCAACTTCTCGATGCCATTTGGGAAGAACCAGAACTTGTTACACCAAACGTTATTGAAGTTGCCATTAACCAAATTCGTCAAAAGATGGACAAACCATTGGAAATCTCAACCATTGAGACAGTTAGACGAAGAGGTTATAGATTTTGCTTTCCCAAAAAAGTATAAGAGAGAGTTTTATATTACAATTGGTGTCCGCTTCGGCGACACTGATTGTAATTTTTTCCGTCATTCTTTACAACTACATTAAAATCTCCATTTTTGAAGATATTACGCAAGAGCTTACCAAACAAGCCAAGATTATAGCCACGTCTCGTGTCAGCTCTGTAGAGCGCATGGGTATTAATATTTTTGATCCATCCTTAAGTTCCATTAATAATCCAACCGATGTTCATGTCACTATTGCCATCCGTGTGAATCAAGGCAATGTACCTTCGTTTGAACATAGCGAAAAAGATGGACAAAAATTTCTGACGATCTATTATCCATTAGAAAAACGCGAACACTACTTTATCTCTATTACAAAAGATATTTCCAACACCGATGTACTTCTCAATAAAATTCTTCGAAATATTCTAAGTATCAATCTAACAGCAATCTTTTTAATTCTCTTTTATGCACTTTTTCTCTCTCGTATGCTTGTCCTTCCTATTCGCTCTTTAACCAATAAACTAGCAAGCATGAATGAAAATTTTTTGCAAATGATCGATACTCAAAAACTTCCCAGTGAATTTCAACCTTTAGGTGCTAGCATCAATAAACTCGTAGAGCGTATTCAAATCTTTGTTAATTCTCAAAAAGAACTTTTCATCGGCGCAGCACATGAGCTCAAAACACCACTTGCTGTTATGAAAACAAAAAATGAAGTCACCCTTTTAAAACCAAGAGAGAGTGAAAAATACATCGACACCATTAAAAGCAATAACCAAACAATTAACGATATGAATAAAATGATCAGCAATATCTTGGAGATAGGCCGACAAGAAGGGGCGCAATTTGAAAAGCCTGTTGAGATTGATTTGATTGTCTTTTTGAAAGAGCAGATCAATAACTATACTATTTTAGCCAAAATGGAAGATAAGCATATTGTTGAAGATATTATCCCTATAAGCTATAAAATCACCATCCAACCAACTCTTTTAATGCACATTCTGCAAAACTTTGTTCAAAATGCGATTAAATTTACGCCTAAAGAGGGCACGATAACCATTCATGCCTACCTCAATAAAGAAGGCTTTTTTGTACATGTGATTGATGAAGGCATTGGCATTGACGAAAGCAAAGACCTTTTTGCACCCTTCAAACGCTATGGCAATCAAACAGGTGCAGGACTTGGGCTTTTCCTCGCCAAAAATGCAGCCGATGCTATCGGGGCTAAAATCACACTTAAAAATAGAGAAGATGCACAAGGAACCATTGCAACACTACTACTTCCTCTACGCAAACGCTCTCTTTAAATTTTGTTAAAGTATTTTTAGTGTATAAACTCGTCAATAAATTTGACTTTAAATAAGGAAAACAAGCATGTCTTTAATGATCACGGAAGAGTGTATTGCGTGTGACGCGTGTCGCGATGAGTGCCCAAACGGAGCGATTGAGGAGTCAGATCCTATTTATATCATTGATCCAGATGTTTGTACAGAGTGTGTTGGTCATTATGATGAACCAGCCTGTATCTCAGTATGTCCAGTAGAGTGTATTGTTCCAGATCCTGACAATATCGAAAGTGTTGAAGAGTTAAAACTAAAATACGAACAGCTTAACAGCGACAATTAATGTCAAAACGAACAGCCATTATTGACATAGGATCAAATTCTGCAAGAATGGCGATCTTTGAAAAAAGTAGCCGTTTTGCTTTCCATCTCATCAGCGAAACAAAAAGCCGTGTTCGTATTGGTGAGGGTGCTTATAATTTTGGTGGTATGTTGCAAGAGCCTGCTCTGAAGCGTGCATTTACAACCCTTGAAGAGTTTGGTCATATCATCAAAGGATTTAAATGTAATAAAATACTCTGTATTGCAACTTCTGCACTCAGAGATGCCCCAAATGCAAATGCTTTCATTAAAAAAATTCAGCGTGAACTTAATATCAACATTAAAATCATTGAAGGAACAAAAGAGGCCTATTATGGTGCTGTTGGTGCGCTTAATTATCTCAAAGAGATTCAAGATGCTGTAACTATTGATATTGGTGGAGGCTCAACCGAACTTGCTAAAATTGAAAATGGCAAAATTGTTGAAACCATTTCACTTAATATTGGTACCGTAAGACTTAAAGAGCTCTTTTTTGATAAGAAAATACCTCTTGATGTGATTCGATCCTTTATTGATCAAGAGATCGCAAAAATCCCTGAACGCTTTTCATGCAATGATATGATTGGTATTGGAGGAACACTTCGCTCACTCTCTAAAATCATTATGGAGCGTACCAATTACCCTCTTAAAACGGTGCATGGTTTTGAGTATGAAATAGCCTCTCACGCCTCTTTTGTTAATGCAATTGTCAGTTCTGATGTACTAGGGCTTAAAAATCTAGGAGTGAGAAAAGATCGTTATGACACGATGAGAGAAGGATGTATTATCTTTCAGTCTATTTATCAGAAACTCATGTGTAAAACAATGATCACTAGTGGTGCAGGAGTCAGAGAAGGTGCATATCTTTGTGATCTACTACGCTCAAATCATCATAAATTTACACCTAACTTTAAACTAAGTCTTAAAAGTTTTAAAGATCGTTTTTCACTTATGGAAGAAGATAATCTCTACATAAAAAGAGTTTCTCATCTTCTTTTTGATACTTTAGCACCTCTACATGGGATATCCGAAGTTTATAAGGACGATCTTGGTGTTGCGGCTGAACTCCATAATATTGGAACAACATTAGGTTTCTATCAAAATCATCTGCACAGTTTTTACTTTATTTTGAATAATCTTAATTATGGATTTTCGCATCAGCAAAAAATATTGATTGCAATGCTGATCAAATATCATGTCAATAAACTGCCAACCCTTGAAGATATGGCACTCTATAAAACCCTGCTTCCTGATATGCAAACTGTTCAGTGGCTTAGCTTTATTCTCTCACTTGCAAAAGCAATCAATAGCGATATGAGCCGTAGTCCTATTAACTTTAGTTATCAAAACCATACCCTAACCATTCAAGCAGAAAAAAAACTCTTTTTAGCACGCGAGCAAATTAAACAGCTGATGAAACCAGCTTCATTTGCCATTATTATTAAGTAGGAAAATTTGTAGAAAGAGAGTCAGAAGAGAAGTTCTACACTTCTCTTCTACTTTGTAGATTAAAATTTTTGTCCGATGGTAAATTCAAAGGAAGCTTTTTTATCACCCGTTTCATCCATAACAGGTTGAGCAAAGATCAAGCCAATTGGTCCTAACGGTGAAATCCATTCAAGAGCAACACCTGTACCACCACGTTTAATATCAAGGCTATCATCGCCAATCATACCGTAATCAAAGAAGAGTGCTCCACGCATTTTAAGACGCTCTACCAATGGAAAACTCGCTTCTACAGAGTTTACAAACATAGTATTTCCACCAAGTAAAATATTGGTTCCACTGATTTTAGGTGAAATCGAATTAGATTCATAACCACGGATCGTTCTGACACCACCCATATAGTATTTCTCGCCATACGAATATTTTTCATCTGATGAGTTGATTGCAAGGTATTTGAACTGTGCTTTATAACGCAAAATCAAATCATAATCAATCAAATCTTGCAAACCATAATACGTTGCAAATTTATTCACACTGCTCATAAACTTTTCATCGCCACCAAGTCCTGCAATCTCTAAGCTACTGCTTGCTGCAATACCGCTGCGTGGTAGATAGTAATCATCTGTATTGTTAAAAGAGATACCTGGAACAATGGAGCTTTTCAAAGTTCTTTCTGTTGTGATTTTATCTTGACTTTGTAGATAAGTTAATAATTCGCTATCAAGATTTGAAAGTTTTGATTGCTCAATAATATACCCTAAAGAGACACCCCAATTACGTGCAATTTTACGCCCTAAAACAACATTAAGGCCATATTTTTCTTCATCGTAGTAGTAGTAATCATTGTCGGCTGCATAAATTCTTCCACTTAAACTGTAAACAGAGTCAAAAAGGCGTGGATTGGCTAATGAAATTCCTCCATTAAGCTCGCTGTCTGATCTTTCAACATCAATTCCAGCTCTTAAACCTGAGCCAAAAATATTGCCATCTGAAACGCTCGCACTTAAAAGAAGTCCATCAGAAGAACCATACCCAATACCACCACCAATAGAACCTGTTGATGCCTCTTTTACATTAATCACAAGATCCATCGAATTTCTACTCAAACGCTCTTCTTTGATCTCAACATCTTCGAAATAACCTGTTCGTTTTAGAGCGCTTTTAGTATCTGTGACATCCGTACGACTATACATATCACCATTTGCTAGATACACTTCACGTCGTACAACTCTATCAATGGTTCGGCTATTACCTGCAATTCTAACGTTATTGATATAAACTTTCTCACCAGGGATAACCCTATAGGTAATATTTGCGACATGTGTTTTTTTATCACTTTTCACATCAGGAACAATTTTAACAAAAGCATACCCTTGATCAGCCACTTTGGTTTCAATGAGTGTCATATCTTTACGTAATTTTGCAACGTTAAATACTTTTCCATTTTGAAGGAACATCTCTTTAATGACTTCATTGGTGTCGATAAAACCATCTGGAATTTCAATTGCAATCGTCCCTACTTTATACTGTTCGCCTTCACTAATACTGTAAACAAGATCAGCAGTGTAGCTATCGAGATACGTTTTTAAGAATGGTTGACTCACCTCACAGTCAAGATACCCTTTTTGCATATATGTATCTTTAATACGAGCAGAATCATGTTCCAAATCGTTCGTTCTGAGTTTTCCATCGTTAAAGCCCCACATCCATGGAAGCCATTCTTCAGATTTATTAGCGATATTAGGCTCAACATCATCGTAATCAAGTTCTTTTGCACCACATAATGTCACTTTTTTGATTACAATATTTTCACCACGGTTAATCACAAAATCAATCGCCATGGAAAGTTTTTCACTTAAAGGTGTTGTTTTGATCTCAACAACAGTATCAAAATACCCTTTATCTTCATAAAACTTAATAATTTTGAGTTTAGATGCTTCTGCTCGCTCAGGATCATAAACTTCACCTTTTTTTATGCCTGCAAGCTTATTCATCTCTTCTTTATCATTCTCGCTAATGCCTAAAAAATCAACCTTAGCGATAACAGGCTTCTCTTTAACATGAATCAGTAAAGCACCTTCGCTTACCTCTTCGACCCAAACATCTTCAAAATAGTTCTGTTTATAAAGCGTTTTTACTGCTTTATCAATTTTTTCCATATCGACAGAGTCACCGGCTCTCATATCGATCATCTCAGAAGCCATCTCTGGGGAGAGGTGGATCAACCCATCAAACTGAAGACTTTTTAACGGTGCCGCATACAATGAAGTTGCGACAATGAGAGACAACGCAGTTACTTTTTTCATACTGATTAGCCCTAGAATATAATTTTTAGATATTTTGAACTATAATACCATCTCTAGAATTAAGTGCCTATTAAACCCATAAAATGGCTATTGTTTGGCACTCTAATGATGCGTAATTAAAGGAGTTTTAATGGTTATTGGTATTGTAGGACTTGGTTTAATGGGAGGCTCTTTAGGGTTAGCACTTCAAAACACCAAACTGGTCTCTAAAATTGTTGGATTTGACCACAATCTTAGTCATTGCGAAGAGGCCTTAAAACTCAATCTTGTACATGATATTGTCTCTTTTGCTGAAATTAAAACTTGCGATGTTATTTTCCTTGCTATCCCTGTTGGTGGTATTATCAAAGCTCTCCAAGATCTTAAAGATGTTCGTGATACAACGACGATTATTGATTTAGGAAGTACCAAGGCGGAGATTGTAGCTTCTGTCCCTGAATCGATTCGTTCCAACTTCATTGCCGCTCACCCTATGACTGGTACTGAAAAATTTGGTCCAAGTGCAGCTATTCAAAATCTTTATCATGACAAAGTAGTTGTTTTATGCGATACCGATAACAGTAATGACCTACATAAAAATCGAGCAATTCAGATGTTCTCTCACATTGGCATGAAAATCGTCTTTATGGATCCTATTTCACATGATGCACACGCTTCATTTATCTCACATCTTCCCCACGTGATTAGTTATGCACTAGCAAATAGTGTTATGGGGCAGGAAGATCCAAAAAGCATTCTTGCTCTTGCAGCAGGTGGTTTTCGTGATATGAGTAGGGTCGCTAAAAGTTCGCCTCAAATGTGGTCAGATATTTTTAGACAAAACAAAAACAACCTTTTAAGTTCCATTGAAATTTTTGAACAAGAGCTAGCAAAATCGAAAAAAATGATTGAAGAAGAAGATTGGAGTGGGCTTGAAGCATGGATGAGTAAAGCAACTACTTTACATAAAATTCTTTAAGTTTTACATGTAAGCATTTAATGCTTACATGTAGTAATACACATCAATAATTTATTGACCACCAAAATGAACTAATGCACTTGCCCATGTAAAACCACCACCAAAGGTATCTAAAAGCATCAAATCGCCTTTTTTAATGCGCCCTTCTTCATAAGCATCATTCATTGCCATAGGAATAGATGCGGCTGATGTATTACCATATTTTGCAACCGTTAAAACAGTTTTTTCAATGGGGAAGTCCAGCTTTGCTCGTACTGCTTCAATGATCCTAAAATTCGCTTGATGTGGTATAAAATGATCAATTTGTGAAGCAGAGATATTGTTTTTTTCTAAAATATCAATGACATCATTTGTCAGCGTTTTAACGGCTACTTTATAGACATCATTGCCTTGCATTTTGATGTAATTGAGCTTGTTATCAAGTGTTTCTTGCGAGCATGGAAATTTTGAGCCACATCCTGGTGTAATGAGAAGATCACCATAACGACCATCAGCAGAGGCATGAATATCTAAAATGGCTTCGTTCTTATTTTCAGTTGCGCCAATAATGGCAGCACCTGCACCATCACCAAAAAGAATACACGTACTACGATCTGTATAATCCACAACGCTACTAATTTTTTCTGCACCAATGAGAAGAATATTTTTCTTAGCACCCGATTCAATGAATGCCTTTGCCATAGAGAGCATATACACAAAGCCACTACATGCAGCACTAATATCAAATGCCATTACATCATTAATGCCCAATTTTCCTGCAATAACACATGCCGTAGAGGGCATACACAAGTGATCAGGGGAAAGTGTTGCACAAATAATAAGATCAATCTCTTCTTTTGAAATTCCAGCGCGCTTAATAGCGACTTCCGCCGCTTTAACACCTAAATCACTGGTTGCTTCATCCTCTGCTGCAATACGTCTCTCTTTAATACCTGTACGTTTTTCAATCCATTCATCACTGGTTTCAACCATTTTTTCAAGATCTGCATTGCTGAGTATGCGTGAAGGAGCATAAGCTCCAATGGATTTTAAAGATGCGTACACATGTGTCCTTTACTGCTCAAGTAGTATTAATTTCTGTTCGATATCAGCATTAATATTTGAACTTGAAAAATTAATGGCTTGAAAAATAGCATTTTTTACTGCTTTAGCATTACTCTTACCATGCCCAATAATTGCACAACCGTTGATACCAATCAGTGGTGCACCACCATATTCAGCATAATCGACTTGCTTTTTAAGTACTTTAAAGACTTTGCGCATAAGTACCGCTCCAGCAATTGCCAGAGGAGAGCGTCTAACATTTTGTTTGATAATTTTGGTAATTGAATCTGCGACACCTTCACTCGCTTTGAGTAAAATATTACCAACAAATCCATCACAGACAATTACATCTACGGAACCATCAAAAACATTATTACCTTCTACGTTACCAACAAAACTATCAAGTTTTTTGAGCACTAAGAATGCTTCTTTCGTTGTTTCATTCCCTTTACTCTCTTCTTCACCGTTGGAGAGTAATCCAACCTTAGGCTTTGCAATTTTTAAAACATCTTTTGCGTACGCTTCGCCCATAATGGCAAATTGTGCTAGATGTTCTGCTTTACAATCCACATTGGCACCAACATCTAAAACAAGGCTTAACTTGCCAGCAATTGCCGTTGGCATAATCGTAGCAATTGCAGGGCGCAAGACACCTTTAAGTCGTCCAATACGCAGTGTTGCTAAACTCATCGTAGCACCGCTGTGTCCCATAGATACAACAGCATCAGCCGTTTTATCTTTAACAAGATCAACCGCTTTATAAATCGATGTTTCTTTACGTTTGAGAGCATTCGTTGCTGCCTCATGCATATCAAGGACATCTGTTGCTTCAATGAATGAGATTTTATCTAAGTATTCATAAGGAATAAGAGATTTGAGAACCGCTACGTCCCCAACAAGAAGCGCTTTAAAATTACGTTCTCTGAGTGCTTGAAGTGTTCCTTCAACAATAGGAGCGGGACCGAAGTCCCCACCCATTGCATCAATTGCTATGGTTAGCATTTAGTTTTTATATTCGCCTGTCGTTTTGTTCACTCTGTGAGGCATTTTCCATGTGCCATCACTGTCTTTAACTGGCATAGGAAGAGTTACTTTATAGTGTGTTCTTCTTTTTGCGCCTCTGGTTTTACTTACGCGTCTCTTAGGTACAGCCATTTTATTCTCCTTTTAGTTGTTCACATTGACCACAATAGTGGTAGTCGCTTTTAAAAGCTTCGATTTCACTTTGAAGTATCGTATCAATACTGATCGAACCATCAAAAAATTCTATCACATTTAAGAGTTCTTCACCTTCTTTGTCTTCATAAAGACCATCGCTTGCGAAAACCTCAACACACTCTTTAACTACTAGCTTAAAACTTTCAGCACAACGATCACACACATGAAGAAGGCTACCTTCTATAACACCTGCGCATTTTACCAATGTTTTACTTGTTTTTAAAGCTTCTCCAGAAAATTTAACTTCATCTAATGATGCTTCAAAATGAATTCCACTCGTTGGAACTTTTTTGAATTCTATAGTCATTGGGATTAAAGAATTTCTCTTCTTGCAAAAAAGAAATCAATTTCGATTTTTGCATTCTCTAAACTATCACTACCATGTACTGCATTTGCATCAATACTATCAGCAAAATCTGCTCTAATTGTACCTTTTGCTGCTTCTTTAGGATTGGTAGCGCCCATAAGTTCACGGTTTTTAAGAACGGCATTTTCGCCTTCTAAAACCATAACAACTACTGGTCCACTAATCATAAACTTTACAAGATCACCGAAAAATGGTCTGCTTGCATGAACAGCATAAAAAGCCTCAGCATCCGCTTGGCTGAGTTGTACTTTTTTCATCGCTGCAATTTTTAATCCATTTGATTCAAATCTGTCAACAATTTTACCAATAACATTTTTTGCTACTGCATCTGGTTTAATAATGGATAATGTGCTCTCCACAATCATCTCCTAGTATATAATTTAATTTCATAACTTTGTAGGGAATTAGAACGTGGGAGTATAGCAGAATTTTTTTTTAATATCAATTAAACACTATTTTTAGATTTCAAAGACAAAG
>CAYXNJ010000059.1:0-12150 GCA_964466465.1 uncultured Sulfurospirillum sp. | reverse complement strand
TAAGATTTAATATCAAAATAAAATACTTGATTTTATAAACCTAACCACCTCCTTTAATCTTCTTCCAATACAAACTCTCTATAATGGTGAAAATAAAAAAAAGGAATATCTTTGATAACTAAAATAGATATGAACTCACCCGAATTTTTAGCAGAACTTGAAAAAACAGAAGCATTTACAGATAAAGTCTGCGCACAGTTTGGTTTTGCTTACACACCCCTAGATGAAGTCAAAGAGTCCATACAACAAGGCTTAACCCGCAATAAACTCATCTACGGCAAACGCTACTGCCCCTGTTTTATGGTAATTGGAAGCACTCCTGAAGAGCAAGCCAAAGAGAATAATCGCCTCTGTCCTTGTACCCCTGCACTCACGGTTGAAATCCCAGAGCATGGGAAATGCCACTGCACCATTTTTTGCACCCCAGAACATGCACGTGAACTCGCCCAAGAAGAGAGCGCAGAAGAAGCTGTACATACACATGCCAGAGGTTTAAGCAAAGAAGAGTGTGAGGTATTGCTAAAAAAAGAGCAGTTAGATGGTAGTGAACTTGAATCCCTACTCGAAGCGAGAAAAGATGGCAAAGTAGCCTTTAATCTTGTCGATACACGTGAATGGATGGAGTGGATAGGAAACCGCATCAAAGGTACAGACTACCTCATCCCAACCACCAGCTTTCACAATGCCCTTTCGCAACTAAACGGAAAAGAAAATACACCAGTTATTGTGTACTGCTACAGTGGAAGCCGAAGTGCGTATTGTCAGCGTATTTTAAAACATATGGGTTATAAAACCGTCATCAATCTTGAATATGGCATTATGGCGTATGATGGGGAAACTGAAAGCGGAGAGTAAGAAAGAACTCTTTTACAGGCAAACGCCTGTAAAAGAGAGTATTTGTTTTATACGTTAAATCTAAAGTGCATGACATCGCCATCTTGAACGACGTACTCTTTTCCCTCAAGGCGCATTTTACCTGCTTCTTTTGAGCCAGCCTCACCTTTGTAAGCGATAAAGTCATTGTAACTAATGACTTCCGCGCGAATGAACCCTTTTTCAAAGTCATTGTGGATGACGGCTGCCGCTTTTGGCGCTTTCCAGCCCTTTTCTATCGTCCACGCACGAACCTCTTTAACACCTGCTGTAAAATACGATGCAAGACCTAGTTTATCAAATGCTAGACGGATAATTTTTTTAAGACCTGATTCTTCGATGCCAAGCTCTTTTAAGAACTCTTCGGCCTCTTCCTCTTCAAGCGCGATCATCTCTTCTTCGACTTTTGCACATAACACAACAACATCTGCACCGACCTCTTTTGCGTGTGCTTTGACCGCTTTAACATGCTCGTTTTCTTCTAAAAGTCCTGCTTCATCAACGTTCGCACCGTAAATGATGGTTTTGTTAGAGAGGAAGCGAAGCTCTTTATCGAGTGCTTGGAAGTTTTCATCGTCTTTGCGAGCGAAGGTGCTTACAGGTTTGATCTCATCAAGGTGCGCTCTTAGCTCCGTTGCTATCTCAGCAAGTGCTTGTGCGCCCTTCTCAAGTTTGGCTTGACGTTTTAAACGATCTAATTTTTTATCGAGTTGTTGTACGTCCGCAAAGATAAGCTCACTTTCGATGATTTCAATATCACGAAGTGGATTGATACTATTTTCAACGTGCGTGATGTTCTCATCTTCAAAACAACGAACCATGTGTAAGATGACTTCAACTTCACGGATGTTTGATAAGAATTGGTTACCAAGTCCTTCACCTGCACTAGCACCCTTAACCAAACCTGCGATATCAACGAAATCGACCGTAGAGTGTTGAATGCGCTCAGGATTCACGATCTTTGCAAGCTCTTCTAAACGAGGATCGGGTACGGGAACGACCGCTTTATTTGGCTCGATTGTACAAAATGGATAGTTTGCTGATTCTGCGTTTTGCGCTTTAGTGAGCGCGTTAAATGTTGTTGATTTTCCGACATTTGGGAGTCCAACGATACCGACACCTAAACCCATATTTATGACCTTTATAGTTAACTTTGAATGTTCAAGTGTACCTTAAATCATCTTAAATATGGGAATTTGTATCTGCTTCGTCCTTATAGAGGGGAAATGCTTAGTGGTGAGAACAGGTATAATTTGGGTCTATTTTCGGGGTATTTCCCGCTAAAAAGTCTTTAAGAGCTTCTTCTGCGGTTTCGTTTTTATCATCAAAATAAACGGCAACATTCACCGCTAAAAACTTTTTCAATGGCTCACCACCAATGCCTGAAACAACGAGTGTGTCGGCACCAAGAGCTTGAATGTTTGCTACAGCATTGGCACAGCCTCCTGTGACGTGACCAGGGTTTTTATGTACTTTAACCTCTTTAACCGCACCATTTTCAACGCTAACGGCTGTATAAAACGTTGCTTTGCCAAAGTGTGCGCCTCTTTTAGAATTCAATCCTTCGTCTTTCATCGTTGGAAATATAATAACCATTTTTTATCCTTTTATTTTGAACATATGCTCAAAATAATACTACTATAATGAACATATGTCAAGTATTTTTAAATCATGTTATAATGAGCAATCCAGAGTATAAAGGAGTTTCATGGCACGGCAAAAATGCAAACGATTTATGTCATTCAGACCACCGTGTTGTCAATTTAACCCTCATAATTTAAAGCCTCAACAAGAGTCTATTACACTTTTAGCTGAAGAGGTTGAAGCACTTTATTTGATGGATTTGTTGGAGTTGTATCAAGAAGAAGCTGCTCTTAAGATGGAAGTTTCTCGCCCTACCTTTGCACGCATCATCAAATCTGCACGCCACAAAGTCGCTTCAGCTATTCTTGGAGGGCATACGCTACATCTTGAAAACACCAAAGAGCGCTATGTGGTTGCGTTATGCAGTGAAAATGAGAGCTCACCGTATAGTGGCTTAAGCCCAAAAAGCCGATACATTCATTTTTTTACACTGGAAAATCATCAGATGAGTGAGCATCACTTCATGGAAAATCCACTGTTTTCTGACCCCGAGGCTAAACCCCCTTTATTGTTGAGTGAATTGTTTGTCAATCATCGTGTCAATGTTTTTGTCACAAGTACCATTGGGCAGGGATTCAAAAACACGCTTACCGCCAAAGGGATACCCGTGCTTTTGAAAGAAACTATCGCAGAGGAAGAGATTAAAGCGCTTTGGTAGGTTCATGAGCCTATTCTTGAACGCAAATCTCGCCTTTTTGCATATGCAATATGGTTTGATAAATCACAATTCCAATGATGACTGTTGTGACAGCAACCATCGTATAAGATAAAACAAGTAGCATAAAATCATGTGTTTGATGGTACATAAGCATCGAGCTAATCGCCATAGCTGCGAGTGGGAAAACAAATGCCCACCATGAGATAAAAAATTTGATTTTGACAAAGTTTTTATACATAAAAGCCACTAAAAGCGTAAAGAAAAGGGCTAGGTTAAACAACATTGTTGCAAACGTATCGACCACTTCAAACATTTTAAAATAAGCTATAAAACCAACCGCGGGAGGAGCGATAAGAATAAACAGGGTTGGCATAAACTTCACAGCTAATTGATGGTGAAAAATGATGCGATTGAGCAAGATAGCCAAGAGAATCACCCAAAAGAAAATACCACAACTAAAAAAGTACATAAGCACGCCATGGCTTGCAAACCCTACTCCACCTACTGGAACAAGAACATTGCCCACAACGGGGATAAACCAAGCTGGATTGGAATGATCTAGCTCTTGATTGTGATTGATCCAAAAAGAGATGGTGTGCATGGTAAGGTAAAAATGAAGCCCTGCTCCCGCATACCAAAAAAGAGCCGAAACGTTTACATTAACCTCTTTATAAATGATCGCTAGCATCAACATTGAAATGGAAATTGCCGCGAAAAAGTTGAGCCTTATGGGGTGCGAAAACTCTTTTTTGACTACGGCTGTGTATTTGATAAATTTACCCAGGTAGATAAAAGAAATCACAACAAAAAGGGCAGTAGAAAAGAGCATCAAAACAGTACCTATCATCTCATTAAATGCCAACCAAAGGGCTGCTTTTTGGTACATAATGGTTAAGCCACTCATACCCATTACCATCGCGTACATCATAATGGGGAAAAATTTCACTCTGCTGTTTTCACAGGCAAGAACTTCGTCCATTCTTACTCCTAACTATAATTTTTAGTAAATATAATTATAAGAATATACTTTTATTAATTAGAAAAATATAAATAAAAATGGCTAGATACTCGCGTTAAAAAAGGATTTGTATCAAAATCTGTTAGGAGGAAATGGGTGAAATGTTAAACCAATTCACCCTAGAGAGGAAATTAGAAGAGTGTATCGCTTAGAATATCATTGATGATTTTATCGCCTAAGCATGCTTTTTCATGAGCTAACGTCTCGACTTTACGAACAAGGTCACTTTGAAGATAAACCACAACACGGCTTTTGTGCTCTTCATGTTCGCATTTTTCATCGTAAAGACGCTGCATTTTTACTTTCACTTCATCATTGATTGGGGCACGAAGCGATTTGTATTCTACCAAGACACCATCTTTATAAACGCCCGAAACTTCGGCATAAACCCAGTAATACCCACCGTCTTTGCGGAGGTTTTTAACATACCCTTTCCACATCTCGCCTCGTTTGATGGTCTCCCACAGTGTTTTAAAGACAGAGTGAGGCATGTCGGGATGACGAACGATATTATGCGGTTTACCGATAAGCTCATCGATCTCATAACCCGAAATCTGAGCAAACGTTTCGTTGGCATAGGTTATTTTGCCATTTAAGTCTGTACGAGAGACGATAAGTTCATCATTTGGAACAATGGTTTCCGTAAACATCTGATACGTCGTTTGCATGGTATGACCTTAATGTATTTTCTTTTTCAAATCACCCTTATAGACGATGTCCTTAAGCGCAATTGTTTCATCGTTTAGGATTGGAGGAACGACCTCTGCACATTCCAGTTTTGCCCTCTCGGCATCGAGTTCATCTTCACTGTATGCCATCATCATATCGGCACAAATCACATGAGGAATTTGTTCGATTTTTTTCATCTTCGCCATCTCTTCATCGATACTTTCACCTTCAATGGTGACAACAATTTTGCCTTTTTCCACATCGTGAAAATGGTAGTCACAAAAATCACTCGCCTCGCAAATGGCGATGATGCCTTCAACAAATTCTGGCTTTGTTTGTATCACTATACTTGAAATATTCATGGGAGTCTCCAAATCATAATAAATTGATCGTCACTGCTACTGACAAGTTCTTTGTCGTTCGCGAAGACGATGGTATTGAGGGTACTTTTTTGCCCTTTCAGCGTATGGGCTTTGCTTTTACTTATCAGGTCAAACAGGACAATATCGTTTTGTTCATTAAAGGCAAATGCCCCGTATTTCAGGCTCGGGCTAAGCGCACCTGCATAGATGAGAAAAGAACCATCAAAGCGATCAAATGCGCTACTGCTCACATCGTAAACAATGCCTCGCCTATCTTGCCCTGCACACAGTACTTTCTCTTTTTTAAAATCCACTTTATAAACATTATCGACATTACCGCCTTTGAGCACTTTAATAATTTTGCCACTAAGGACTTCAAAAAGGGTAATCTCTCCTGATTCACATGAACTAGCAGCCATTGTTTTGCTCTCATTCAAAGCAAAGTCACTAAAATGCGATGGATTGGGCTGTATGCGGTAAATCTCTTTTTTATTTTTAACATCCCACAACAACAGCTCATTGCTGAGAAGTGCAACTAAGATGCGGTTTTTATCGACAAATTTCGCTTTTGAGATAAACAAATTGGCTTTTGAATCTATCAGTACCTTTGGTTTTCCATCTTCTACAAGGTACAACTCACGTGAGCCACTGGTTGCTTGCACTACCGCTAAAAGCGTTTTTTCTAGCATATCGACGGAGAAAATTTTTGGTGAAACTTCATCTCCTGTAAAATCTTTGATTTTAGGAAATTCTATTTTGGAGAGTTTTGTTGCGTCGCTTAGTTTATACACTTCCAGTGTTCCAGCGCTGGTTCCAGCGATGATGTTGCCATCAGCAAACGCGACCTGCTGTACGTTTCCACTGGCTTCAATAACACTTCGTGGCTGAAGCTCTGCACTAAAAAGCAAACTGCTGATAACGCCTAAGAGTAGAAAATAGTTCATGCTTTCTCCTCGTATTTTATACCAATTGCACTGCTAGGACAGATGCCTATGCACATGCCGCACCCATTACAAACGTCCATCTCAACATGAGGTCTAAACAGTCCTAAAAAGAGAATGGCTCTAGGTTCACACGCATCCAAACAGCTATTGCATAAGCTTTGGTGCCATGCCATACAGGTCATTATATCAATTTCGGCTTTTACGGGTATCTCTTTTTTGAAAGCAATGTCTAAAACACCGCTAGGACACGCACTTGCACAGGCGTCACAAAACGTACACCCTCGTTTGGTAAAGTCTAAGCAAGGCGTATGGGCAGCATCGAGGAAGATAATATTTTCTTCGCATGCGTTCACGCAAGGCGTATCTTGACATGTAACGCAAATCTCAGAAAAAGCATATCCCTCTTGATGGTATGGTGGGCGCACGACACACAACTCTTTTTGAATTTTTTGTGCGCTTTTCTTACCAAAAAGAGAGGTAAGAACCCCTCTTCTGCTACCATTTGTCATGGTTATCTCACGCCTTCATTGAGTGTATCAAGAAGATTTGAGCGAGCCTGTCCATTCTCTTTACGATACTCTGGTTTAAATTCATTTTTAACCAAAGGCTCGTTGGCAGATTGTGGCGCATGACATGCTGAACAGTTGTAACGAGCTTGACTCATCTCCGTCAACACTTTTTGTGTTCTCATATCAAAAAAGTGCGATTTAGGGATTGGAGTCGCTTTCACTGCCTCAGCAACTTCAGGCAAGTGACAACCTGTACACGCGTTATTGTCTTTTGTCATGTCCAACATACCTTCGACATCATGAGGGATCATCGGAGGTGCATTTTCAAACGAACGTTGAATCACTTTTGATTCACCTGCGCTCACAGTAGAGTACGATGTTGGCTCACCTACAACCGTTTTTTCACTGTAGAGATCCACCTTTCTAAGTCCTAACTCCTCTTCTTTGTATGACTGAGATACCGCGCATCCGCTGGCTACCATAACGCCTAACAAAGAAACCATTATCAATGTTTTTGTACTAATCATTCTTTTTCTCCTACATTTGTGTTAATGTAATTCCTCACACCAAAAGAGAGTGCATCACTCTCACACACCTCTACACATCTACCACAGTTCGTACACTCTCCAGAAGCAATTGCTCCACTTTGTTTGGAGATAATGCCAAGAACCTGCTTCTCAGGGCAAATCTCTTTACACTTCATGCACAATGTACATTTCGTGTGATCGTGTTTAACACGAAGAAGACTTAAACGCCCTATGATGGAGTAAAATCCTCCTAAAGGACAGATGTGCCCGCACCAGCCGTTTTTCACAGCAAAAAGGTCAAACAAATAAATACAGAGTATAGGTGCAACGCTCATGCCCAGTCCAAAGATGATGCCTCTACTCAAAATGCCGATAGGGCTTATCATCTCAAATGCTGCAACACCCGTGATGAACGATAAAATAAGGCTTAGGGCTAGAACCCAATACCTTACATTACGGCTAAGCCAAAGCTTCTTTTGGGTCGCATTGTCCACAAGAAGGGCTCTTCTCGTCCAGTTTGCTGCATCGGTGACCATATTGAGTGGGCAGACCCATGAACAAAACGCGCGTCCACCAACAACGGTGTAAAAAAGCAAAATTAAAGCACCACCGACAAGTACATCTAACCCCAAAAGTGCGCCTGCTGTTAACATCTGCAAGAGCGCAAACGGGTCGGCTAAAGGAAGCTTATTCATGACTAGCGAAGAGCTTAGATTGCCACTTAAGAGCATAAAGCCATAGACATTCGCTGCCACGTATAACCCCAAAATGCCCACTTGAGTGAAGCGTCGTGCCATCATAAAGCGATGACTTCTGATCCATTCTCTCATTTGAACAACTCCTCATTCGTGTTGAGATAGTCCTGTGCAGACTTCTCACTACGTTTGGTATGGGTCGTGACATCACTGCCTGCTTTTTCTAAACGCTTCTCATCGCCTTTTTCCCAGCCTTTGATATAGTGTGCTCCAATAGCCCCTTTGGCAATCTCCAAAGGTAACACATGAATTGCCGCTTTTTCCGTCACACATGCCCTCTCGCACAAACCACATCCCGTACAGGTGAGGCTGTTAACGATAGGTATCAAATAAGCATGTTTGCCTGTTCGTTCATTTCGTCTATACTCTAACTTTATCGCACTATCCATGATTGGACACGCTCGGTAACACGCGTCACACTGAATACCCCAAAAAGCGATGCACGACTCGACATCAACGACGGCAAGCCCCATACGCGCTTTGGTGATGTCAAACTCTTTGACACCTTCAGTGATTTTAGAGACACTCTTCGCATCCAGTGCTCCTGTAGGGCATACAGGCACACACGGTATGTCGGTGCACATATAACACGGTACTTCTCGTGGGTTGAAAAAAGGCGTTCCCATAGGTTTGTTATCACCAGGTTTGGCTAAATGCAATGTATCGTACGGACAGGCTTCAACACACTGCCCACACTTGATACACAAGCGCATAAAGTCCCTCTCAACAACAGCCCCAGGAGGTCTTAAAATCAGCGGAGCCGATTTTGCCTCTTCCAAGTACCCCGTCCAAACCATACCACTAAGCGCCATAAGTCCACCACCTTGAGCTATCAAGGTTAAAAATCTTCTGCGCTCAGTAATTGCGATTTTATTTGTTGTTTCCATTATTTTAGTTACGCTTTATAGAGTTTAACCGCACATTTTTTATAGTCTGTCTGTTTAGAGATCGGACATGTTGCATCGAGGCACACTTTGTTGATGAAGACTTTCTCATCAAACCAAGGAACATAGACTAAGCCTCTTGGTGTTCTATTACGTCCACGAGTCTCAACACGCGCTTTACATGAACCACGACGACTCTCGATCCAGATAAGCTCACCTTGTTTAAAGCCTTTTGCTTTTGCATCTTCTGGGTGCATATAGCATAATGCTTCAGGAACCGCACGGTAAAGCTCAGGAACCCTCATCGTCATCGTACCACTGTGCCAGTGTTCAAGAACACGACCCGTACTTAACCACATGTCATACTGAGCATCAGGCATTTCACATGGATCCATGTAAGGTCTAAAGAAGATTTTCGCTTTATTTTTCAAAGAAAAGGTCTCTTCGGTTGTTGGTTTTAAAAGATCACCACGTTTAAGCGCTTTTGCAGCATCGCCATAAAATGCAAAGTCACCATTACCCGCTTTTGCAGCATATGGATCGTACTTCGCGTTAAATCTCCATTGTGTCTCTTTACCATCGACAACTGGCCATTTAAGTCCTCTTACTTTATGGTAGGTATCAAAGTCTGCCAAGTCATGTCCATGACCTAAACCAAACTGGCGGTACTCTTCCCAAATTGCTTTTTGTAAGAAGAAGCCATACCCTTTCCACTCTTTTCCATCACTGCCCATAACACCACGTTTGTCACCAAACACTTCCGTGTTGTCAAAGCCTTCCATAATTGGATCTTTTGCTTTAAATGATTTGAAGAAGTCATTTGCAAAAAGTACGTCATAAAGGGTATCTGTCTCTTTATAACCCATCGCTTTTGCTGCTTCAATCACGTTTGGAAGTTTTCCATCTTTAATTGGTTGCTCGCCCCATACATCCGCAATCGTAAAGCGTTTTGAAAGCTCAACCCACTGCCATGTATCGCTCATTGCGTCGCCTACTGGAATGACTTGTTGTTTCCACTGTTGTGTACGACGCTCTGCATTACCATAAGCACCCCATTTCTCATAGATCATTGCTGAAGGCAAGATAAGATCAGATACTTTAGCCGAGATACCAGGGTATGCGTCTGAACAGACGATGAAGTTGCCTTCTTTACGTGCCGCTTTGATCCAGTGCTCAGCATTGGCGGTATCTTGGTATGGATTACACACGTTAACCCATGCAAATTTGATTTTACCACTCTCGATTTGTCTGTGGATGTTCATAATGTGTTGGTAACCCATTGGGTTGAGTGTGCCCGCTGGTAATTTCCACACTTTTTCTGTGATTTCTCTATGCTTTGGAATCGAAACGTCCATATCTGCTGGAAGTCTGTGTGTAAAGGTACCAACTTCACGAGCTGTTCCACATGCACTTGGTTGTCCTGTTAGAGAGAACGCACCATCACCTGGTTTTGCTTGTTTACCAAGAAGGAAGTGAACCATGTATGATTGCTCATTGACCCACGTACCACGTTGATGTTGGTTCATACCCATTGTCCAGAAACTAACGACTTTTCTGTTTTTTTCGATGTAAAGGTTTGCAAGTGTTTGAAGTTTTGCTTTGAAATCTTCCAATTTCTCATCTGGATTACCTTTTGCGATTTTCGCAACGTAATCAAGTGTATAAGGATTTAAAGCTTTTTTGAAATCTTCAAAGGTAATTTCCCAGTGAACACCCGCAGCAGCAGCTTTGTCCATTTTCATGACATCACCTGCTTTAACACCTAAGTGTGCAAGACCTGGAGCTTCTTTTTCAGAGATAACTTTTGCATCTTCTTTTTTGATGATTTCAAGTTCTTTCTCAGAATAGCCTAATTTTTTAGCAGCAGCTTCTGTGTGCATACCATAACCGATGTTTGCAAAACCTGTTGCAAAGATGGTATTTTTCTTAACGAAATCCCAATCAATCGCTTCTGGATGATTGTAAACAATCTCGCGAGCGATGTAGTTCCAAATCGCAAGGTCAGTACTTGGAGAGAAGATAATCTCGACATCTGCAAGGTCAGAACCACGGTGAGTATAGGTGGAAAGGTTAACCACTTTGACACGATCTGGGCTGGTTAGTTTTCTATCGCTCACACGTGACCAAAGGATTGGATGCATCTCCGCCATATTGGCACCCCATGTGACAACCGTATCGGTAAGCTCGATATCATCATAACAGCCTGATGGCTCGTCAATGCCAAAGGTTTGCATAAAGCCAGCAACCGCTGAAGCCATACAGTGACGTGCATTGGGGTCGATACCGTTAGAGCGGAAGCCCGCTTTCATCAATTTTGCAGCAACATAACCTTCTTGGATGGTGTATTGACCTGAACCAAACACACCAATCGCTTCTGGACCACCTGCTTTCATAGCAGCTTTCATGTGTTTTTCCATCTCGTCAAACGCACGTTTCCATGAAACAGGTTTGAATTGACCTTTTTTGTCAAATTCACCTTTTTCATTCATACGTAAAAGTGGTTCTTTTAGACGGTCAGCACCGTACATAATTTTGGCATTAAAATAGCCCTTGATACAGTTAAGTCCACGGTTTACTGGAGCTGCTGGATCACCTTTGACTGCGACAATTTTACCCTCTTTGGTCGCAACCATAATACCACAACCGGTACCACAGAAACGGCAAACAGATTTGTCCCAACGCCAACCAGCTTCTGCTTGTTCACCAGCGGCTTTAAGCTCAGCTGGAACACTGATGCCCACGGCAGCAGCAGCACTAGCAGCGGCAGTTGTTTTTAGAAAGTCTCTTCTTGAAAGCGACATATTGATACCTCCTGATTTGAGTTACGAGGTCATTCTATCACTTAGCGAAAATCCAATCTATGACTTAAGTCAATAATTTAGTTTATAAATTTTAATATTTGCCTTAGTTTGGGCATTGTGAAGAAAAAGAGTTGGTGAAGTTTTTTGGAAATGAGAGAAGTTGGGATAGGAAAATAGCCCTATCCCTTTTGGCATGAAACTAAAAATATTATATGCCTTTTTTAGGACGGTTTTTTTAAGATGACTTCATATTCACTAAATGCAACCAACTCTTTAACCCCATCATCATAATACGGAACAATATTTAACTTCTCATCGACAAAATAAGCATATTGATACAACCTTTCATCATCACCAAAAACAAACGGCTCTTTAGATTTGAGTATCATCACAGAATTTTTGCAAACTTGCATAACATCATTTTTCAAAGAGCAAAGAGAAACGAGCTCTTTTTTATCTTTGATATCCCACAAACGTATCGTACTATCCCAAGAGCTAGATGCCAA
>CAYXNJ010000058.1:0-13802 GCA_964466465.1 uncultured Sulfurospirillum sp. | reverse complement strand
ATGGAGCGGGAAACGAGGTTCGAACTCGCGACCCCAACCTTGGCAAGGTTGTGCTCTACCACTGAGCTATTCCCGCAAAACGGACGGAATTCTATCAAAAAAAACCCTTTATGTCAATATTTTTGAACTCTAATTGTAGCACAAATAGATTTTAAAGGGCTTAGATAGCGATTTTATACCTTAAAAATGGTGAGCTCTTGCTCTAATTCAGCAGTTGAAAGATTAAGATTACTTGATACTTCAAGCAAATTATCAGCAATTTTTTTATTCTCATGGGCAAGTCCTGTTGCCTCTTCAACACCCTTAGTAAGAGTATCAATCTCTTGTGTCATGCTCAATGCTTTGGCATAAGCTGTATTGGTAATCTCTAAACTTTTAGCCGTTTTTTCTTTCGTTTCATTTGCTAATGAGGAAATTTTAATAGCGTTTTCATTTAAGTCAATGACTTTTTGACTATTTTCTTTGATGTTTTCACTCGCACTTGAGACACTTTGTACAACAACACTGATGGTTACATCTATTTCAGAAAGTGATTTTTGTGTTCTCTCCGCCAATTTTCGCACTTCATCCGCAACAACGGCAAAACCGCGTCCATGTTCACCTGCACGTGCAGCTTCAATGGCAGCATTAAGTGCTAAAAGATTGGTTTGCTCAGCAATCTCTTTAATCATCTCTATAATGGATCGAATTTGAGCTGTTTGCTCTGCAAGTTGATTCATTTGAGAGGAAATATGCTGTTCATCTTGGCTGACACGATTGATGCTCTCTACAATTTGATCAAGCGTAACAATCATCTGATCTAACATCGCATAATCTTCTTTCATATAGGTTGCAGACGTTTCTGAAATGGTGCGTGATTCTTGTAATTCAGCATTAATTTTAGAGGTCAGTTTTTTCACATTATCTACGATACGATCTTGGTTCTGAGCAACATTGGTGATGGTATGCGCAAATGTTTGCATGCTTTTATTAATTTGCGAGTTTGAATTCATCGTCATTTTCGCTTTGACTAATGCCTGTTGAAGGGTACTTAAAAGCGTGTTGAGATTTTCACTGATATGTCCAATCTCATCTTTATTTACGACAATAATAGGACGATTAAGTGCTAAATCTTTTGTAATATCGGATAAATGCTCTCCAATACGTGAAATGCGTTTAACAATATAACGTGTAATGGCAAATAAAAGACCAGAAGTGACCACTACAATAAGTGAAGAAATTACAATAACAAGATAAAGATTTTGTTTAAGCTTAGCGCTAATTTGCTCACTAATATCTTTGACACGTTTGGTTGTAAATTTTGAGATATTATCAAAACGTTGTGCAATGTATTTACAATCCGCTTCAATTTCAACTGCCATATCACCAATATCTTCACGATTGTCTTTAACATAAAGCTCATAAATACGTGTATATTTAGGAGCAATTTTTTGACTATAACGCTCATACGCCTCATGAAGATTTTTATTGAGTGTCGGTTCTGCATAAAAGTCACTTGCAAGTGCTTTTTCAAAAAAGATTTTCATGTTTTTTTCAATAAGAGGAAGTCGTTCTTTGGCCTGACCTGTCGGCAAGAACTCACTTGTAACATGAATCAAATCATTGAGAACCATCTCAAAATTATCGCGGGCTGCACTGATTTCGCTATCGGGAACAACATTTTTTTCATAAATGGTTTCAAGGGAATCTTTGCCAATAATACTGGAATTAATACTGACATACGAAAGAACAATTAAACCTAAAACTGTTACTATCGATATAAAAAGGAGCTTCGTTGAGATCTTTATTTCGTTTAACATCACATACCTTTAAAGTAGCACTTGCCTTTTTTGTGCTGCCATGTTAGCGAAAAAAACATCAAAAGGTCAAGTTTTTTAAACTAATATCAAAAAATGCCTTTTGAATGTTAAAACAAAGTTTTAAAATAATAAAATTTTTATCTCTTGATTGGCCTCAATACGATCTATTTTTTCGTCACTAATCCACAGTGCATTACTATTTATAAGTGGCTTCACCATTCCTGAGCCGTATTTGTTCGCACCGTAAACATGAAACTTTCCATCTTTAAAAGAACCCAATACTAGATTTACACGACCTGATTTTAGGCTAAATGGTTCAGCATTAGAAACTTTGATTGTACTAAAGTTAAAGTTTTTTTGACCTTGAAGTTTTTTAAGAACAGGGATTAAAAATAAAAAAGCATTGACATATGCAGCCAAAGGATTGCCTGGCATCGAGGCGACAATCGTTTCATCCATTTTTCCCATCATCGTTGGTTTTCCAGGTTTAATATTAATTCCATGAAATGAAGCTTCAAAGCCATTGTGAATGAGTGCACGCTCAACAAAATCAGCTTCACCCATGCTCACGCCACCACTGGTGATTAAAACATCATACTGTTTCATACGTGTAAAGTACTCTGTTGCAGCTTCTAAATTATCAGGAATGACCCCACAGTTATGTGCAACAAAACCGTGTTCTGCAAGTAAAGAAATGAGCGCAAGGGCATTGATGTCATAAATTTCATTTTCATTGGCATTTTCCCAAGGTGATTTAAGTTCGTCGCCTGTGGAAAAAACAGCAATTTGAAGCTTTTTATACACTTCAACCATGCTAATGCCTTGAGAAGCAAGGAGCGCAATATCACGTGAGTTTAAACACGTACCTTCTTCAAGCAAAATAGACCCCACACGTTCTTCTTCACCCATCAAACGTAAAGCATTCCCTTTTTTGATGGAAGAGGGTAGAACGATTTTGGTTTCATCATACGATACACAATCTTCAAAAGGTATGATGGTATCGGCATCATCGGGCACTTTAGCCCCTGTCATGATTTTATAGCATTCGTTTTTCTCTAAACAAGGATCAACAATTTGCCCAGCAAGAATGGTTGTTTTAATGTTAAGCTCACCTACATGACCTTCATGCTTGAATGCAAAACCATCCATTGCTGCATTATTGTATGATGGAAGATTTTTTTTACACACAACTTCCTTAGCTAAAGTACGTCCTAACGCATCAAAAATACTCACCCATGCTTTATGAGGTTTTGATGCTGCTAAGCTCAGACTTAAATTGATGGCTTCATCAAAACTAACTGCTTGCTCTTTATTCATCTTCTACTCCTCAAGTCTCTCAATACGAGCACCCAATTTGGAAAATTTACCCTCTAAGTCTTCATAACCACGATCGAGGTGGTAAATTCTGTGAATTTTAGTCGTACCTTCAGCAACCAATGCGGCTAATATAAGCGCTGAACTTGCTCTAAGATCCGTTGCCATCACATCAGCGGCATTGAGCTTCATTTTGCCTTCAACTGTTGCGCTATGTCCCTTCAGTTTGATGTTTGCGCCCATACGCGAAAGCTCACTCACGTGCATAAAACGGTTTTCAAACAAGCGCTCATCGATGATGCTCGTTCCTTTGGCTTGTGTACACAGTGCCATAAATTGGGCTTGGAGATCGGTTGGAAAACCGGGATATTCCGTTGTTTCAATGTCAGAAGGTAGGATTTTCTCTGCAGGATGAATGGTTAAAGTATCTTCTTTTTCATCAATTTTAAATCCCATCTGCTCTAACTTTAAAATAACGGCATCAAGATGTCTTGGATTAACATGTTTAAGCGTAATTTTGGACTTTGTGATAGCCCCTGCACACAAGTATGTTCCTGCTTCAATACGATCAGGAATCACGCGAAAATCGTGAATATCAAGAAGTTTTCCACCACTACCTTTAATGATCAATTTTGAGGTACCAATACCTTCGATACTCACGCCTGCTTCAGCTAGCACTTCACACACTTGTACCACTTCAGGCTCTTTTGCAACGTTAAATAGGGTGGTTGTTCCATGTGCAAGGGCCGCTGCCATGATGATATTTTCACTTCCAGTTACAGTGACTTTATCAAAAATAATGGTCGCACCTTTAAGGCCTTTTGGTGCTTTGGCTAAAACATATCCTTGCTTAATTTCAATTTCTGCGCCCATTTGCTCTAATGCTTTTAAATGAAGATCGATTGGACGCTGACCAATAGCACACCCACCAGGAAGTGAAACTTCACAGTGCCCAAAACGTGCGAGCAATGGTCCAAGGGTTAAGATAGAAGCTCTCATTTTACGGACAATGTCATAATTCGCACATGCTGAATTAACGGTTGTTGCATCGACTTCCACCACATTTTTATCTTTTTTTATAAAACTTGCGCCTAAATTGGTAAGAAGCTGTAACAATGTTTTCACATCGGCAACTTCAGGGATATTTGAAATCGTAATTTTTCGTTTTGAGAGGAGGGTTAAGGCTAAAAGAGGGAGTGCGGCATTTTTGGCACCTGAAATTGAGACGCTCCCGCTAAGTTTTTGTTTCCCTTCAATCGCTAAATAATACATCATTCGTGTGTTCCTTTTAAAAGATGCTGTATTGTAGTAAAAAGATGATTAAATTTTCTATGAATTTTGGTAGAATTTGAATTACTATGATTGTGAGGATTTTTGATGCTTTTAGAACAGTTTTTACATGAAACACGCTATTTATCTATTGCTCATTTTGCTTTTGGTGAAGAGAAACTAACAATTTTTAATCGTGCAAAAAAAGAACATCCAAACTTTCTCTCGTTTGATCTGTATAAAGATCTTAAATCTGTTCCCATGGCTGATATACTTTTCATCGAAATTGGAGAAACAACTAAAGAAAAACTTAAGTTACTTGTTAGCCTTTTTGCTAAGCATAAGTCAATTATTACCTATATTTTTGCTGATGACGTTGAAAACAGGCTTTTACTCAAATTTGCACTGCATTTTGGTATTACGGATGTCCTTCCTCTAAAAAATGAAGAAAATATCCTCTTTTCTATTTTCTCTAAAAATGCCAATAAACTCGATGATAGACTCTATACTTTCCAAAAAATCGAGCTTGAGAAAAAAATTGAACATTTCTTCCCGTTTCTTGTTTTTCAAGGAGAAACTCTTACCTATGCCAATGCAAAAGCCAAGATGCTCTATGAAACAAATGATCTTAGTGTACTCCAAGCCAAAATCAACCATGATGAAGAGCTTTCTGGAGCGTTAAGAGAAGATGAAGATGCACAAGGTAGCATTGTTATAGAGACAGCTTCAGCCCAAAAAGAGGTCTATTTGTGTGTGATTAAGTCGTTTCCACAAAGCCGCGAGAAAATTGTAACCCTCATCCAATACGATCCAGAAAGCGAATCTAAAAATTGCTCCACTATTCTTAATCGCTTTGATTTTGTCGATAAACTCAAAGATCGCCTTGCACAACAAAGTGTGACGCATGCAGCCATTTCGCTTATTTTTATTAATATTTCCAATCTTGATAAACTGAGTCGTACCTTCACAAGTACAACCCTTTATGATGCGTTTAAACATCTGATTCAGAAAATTTTTCAATTCAAAGAAGAGACGCAAGATGTCATTCAGTGGAGCCCAAATCTTTACATTCTCATGGGAGAAAAGAACAATTTTGAACACGCGTGTGAGCAGACAAAGCACCTACAACAGGAGCTTGTACACGCAACAGCGAGTGAAAAAATAACACCTATTATTCTGACTTCTGCATTTCATGTCGAATCAAGTGATCTCAATGAAGTCATCGATTATATTGAGAAAATCAATACTAAAAAGCTTTTACCTCATGACATCGCAAAAATAAAATATTTTGAGCTTGAATATTTAGACCATGTGATTGAGGAGCAAGAGCAAATTGCCTATTTGATGCACAATTGTGTCAACAACAAAATTCCTATCAAACTGCTCAATATCTACAAGGGTCTTTGTATTAACACCAACTCATACATTCAAAAAATAGGTGAAGATAGCTACCAAATGAGTTGTGAAAACTTGCAAGGTTACGCTATGCAATTAGAAGGCGAAACCGTCTTGCAAGCACCCAATTTTCCAAAAGATATTAAAGCTGAAATCTCTTTAGTTGACATCAAACGCTCTTTAGTCATTATCAAAAATCTGAAGTTTATGCCAAATAGCGCAAATAATAGGCAACATACCCGTGTTCAAACCAGCATTCGCACACCTGTACTTATTAAATATGCGCATCGCTCATCGGCGCAAGGCGATATTCTCGATATTTCTGTTAATTCCATTGCCATGAAAGTGGGTAAATCGTTCCGTGAAGAAGAGATGCTCAATCAAAAAGTACGCCTTAATTTCTCACTGCCAAACGAAGAGGGTGAAAATGGTTATGTCATCATGGATATAGAAGCGAAAGTCACTTACATCGGGCAGAGAGAAGACTACACTAAAATCGTAGTGATGCTCGGGAACCTTCCAAAACCTTACGATGATTATCTGCTACGTTATATGTATAACCGCCAAAAAGAGCTTATTTTTGAGATTAAAAAGGCCACTAAAGCCTATAATTAAGGGTTTATACCCTTAATTATAATTATAAATGGTTGATGATGCTTGCGTTATACGCTGCACCAAAACCATTGTCGATGTTGACCACACTTACACCACTCGCACAGCTATTGAGCATGGAAAGCAGTGCTGCAACACCTCCAAAACTTGCACCGTATCCCACACTGGTTGGCACGGCGATGACGGGTTTATCGACTAAACCACCTATGACACTTGCAAGTGCACCCTCCATCCCTGCGATAACGATGACCACTTTGGCATTTTGAATGACATCAAGATGCGCAAACAGACGATGAATTCCCGCCACACCAACATCCACGACTTTTTTCACATGATTGCCTAAAATACGCGCTGTTTCATAGGCTTCTTCCACAACGTAAAGATCCGAAGTTCCCGCTGCGATGATGGCGATGTAACTTGAAGGCGGTGTCACGATTTCACGCTCTATCGTAATGGTTCTGCCCATAACATTGTAATGTGCTTCAGGAGCTATTTTTAGAACCGCTGCATAGGCGTCTTCGTTGGCTCGTGTGATAAGGATGTTATTTTCCTTATCCAAAAGCTTCTGAGTAATTTGTGTGATTTGTTCGGGTGTTTTACTCTCGCCATAAATGACTTCAGGATACCCCAAACGAATGCCTCTATGGTGGTCTATTTTTGCAAAATCAACATCTTCAAAGGGAAGAGATTTGATCTTCTTAAGTGCCTCAGAGATGCTGACATCACCATTTTTAACCGCTTCTAAAAGCTTTTCGATTCCTTGTGCACACATTTTTAAACTCCTTGCTTTGCGCTCAAAGATTCAGCCACAGAAGCGTGGCGATACTCTTCAAGGTCTAGCGTTACATACAAAAATCCCAAAGACTTAAGGTAAGCACAGATCTCAGGAAGCCGTTTATCGCTTAAAAGATGCGTACTGTGTTCTTTGGGCATTTCGATCCGTGCCAATCCATCGACGTAGCGAACGCGTATATTTCCATACCCTTGCTCTATCATATACCCTTCAGCCAAACCTACCATACGAAGGGTATTTTCATCAATGTGCTTATCGTAAGGAAAACGTGTCAGTAAGCAGGCATAAGAAGGCTTATCCCATGTACTAAGACCTAACGCTTTTGATAATGCTCTTATCTCGCTTTTGGTAAGTCCTGCATCTAAAAGAGGGGTTTGAATACCTAGTTCTCCAAGAGCCACACGCCCTGGTCTAAACTCTAAGGTATCGTCCACATTACTTCCCTCTGCTACAGAACTAAAGCCTTTGTGCTGTGCAACTTCTAGCAAGGAGGAGAAGAGGGCATGTTTACAGAGATAACATCGCTCTTTTGGGTTCTGGCGAATCGCTTCAATCCACGGTTTTTGAACCACTTCATGCCCTGCACCAATCTCACGTGCAATGCAGATAGCATCATCAATTTCCCATGACGCAATGTAAGGAGTTGAAACGGTGATAGCTATGGCATTATCGCCTAAAACATCGTAAGCCGTTTTGAGTAAAAACGTACTATCAACACCCCCAGAAAATGCCACGATAAGGCTCTCATATGAAGCAATAATCTCTTTTAAATGTTCATACTTTTTATACATGATGATTTTTCCCCATAGCCAAAGCAACACTATCATAGACCGTTGCGATGCTAATATGATGCTTTAGAGCTGCTTTTTTACACTCTTCATACTCTGCTTTATACTTCACTATTTTTCCATGCAAAAAAGCGCATTTGACAGGTACCTCTCCATAAGGTGTGCTCACCATTTTCATTTCGCGCTCCAACGTAATTTTCTGCACCGTTGAGCGTCTAAGCCCTATAGAAGAGCTTTCCGCAAAGATAGTTTCTATCGCTTTTGCCTCATTTTCAGCACTCACCAATACACTCAGTTTCACGCCCAAACGATTTTTTTTGGTTGTAATAGCTGTCGTATAAACATCCTTTGCACCTACATCAAAAAGGCGCTCTTGCACGTAGGCTAGTATTTCAGGACTCATGTCATCGATGTTGGTCTCCAAAACAATCTCTTCTGGTATGGAAGCGATGGATTCTTCGCGCCCCAATAACACACGTAAAACATTAGGAATTGAAAACTCTTTATGACCGATGCCATAGCCAATTTTTTCAATCACAAACGAAGGCTTTTCTTCATACACATCTACATTAGCTTTGATAATCGCAGCACCCGTGGGTGTCGTGGTTTCAAATGGTACACGTCCCAATGTCACAGGTACATTTTTCAAAATCTCTAATGTCGCAGGTGCTGGAACGGGCAATGTTCCATGTTCACACTGCACAAACCCACCGCCAAGTTCTATCTTGGAAGCGATGATTTTATCGATTTTGAGTGCTTCTAAACAGATGGATGATCCTACAATATCAACGATAGAATCAATAGCACCCACTTCATGAAAGCCTACATCAAGTGGCTCTTTTCCATGGATTTTTCCCTCTGCTACAGCCACTTCCCAAAACATTTTTAAACTTCGCTCTTTAATGGGATTTGCAAGTGTGCTGTTATTGATAATAGCTTCAATCTCTTTAAACGTACGATGTTCATGGTGATGAGCGCTCACATGCCATGAAGGTGTAAGTTTGACATTGACTTTTGTACCACTGATACCTTTTTTACTCGCTTTTTGAATCTCAAGTCTAAACGCATGATCTAAAGAGAGTTTTGAGAGTTCTTGCTTCAAATACGCCTCATCCACACCTAAATCAAGAAGTGCGCCTAGGTTCATATCGCCGCTGATGCCACTAAAGCAGTCATAATAGAGAACTCTCATAGTTGATCCTTACTGACTAACGACTTTTGGAACCGTAATCGAACCAAATGGAAGGACGATAATGCTTGCATCTTCACCTTTTTCTTTGATCGCATCTGCTAAAGCTACATGTAAATCATGGTAAGGCTTTAAGTGTACCGCTTTCATCTCTTCATCGCTGAGTTCACTCACCGCCCAACTTTGCGCCCAAAGGTTGATCTCCGCCATTTTTGCGGCTTTGTGATAGCCTAATTTATAACCGCATTTGATTTTATTGAGTACTTCTTGTGCACAGTGAGCCGAACTCATGAGTTTAAAGAAACCTTCTTCACCAATACCCGTACGGCATTTGGCAACCATAATAAGAATCCCTTTGTCTTTAAGAGCGAGTTTGCCGTTATCAAGGGCTTTTTGAGACTGATAGAGGTCGATGTCCATAGGATAGGGCGCTACAGAGATAACAATGTCCGCTTTTTGGGGAATGTTCACACAAAACACTTCATCTGCTTTATCGATGGCTGCATAAAAAGAATCACTCAGATCGCCCGCTCTTACGGCGCAAATATCATGGTCACTATCTAGTACCGTCATAATGGCAAATACATCAATATGCGTTAAAACTTTCATCGCATCCATCATATCTTCATGCACAGGATTGCCTTTTAAAGAGAGTGCTTGAGCCTTTGCATCTAGGGCTAAAAGATGGTTTTGTTGAATCGTCTCGTACGCTGCAACACCTGGTAAAAAAGCTTTACGTCCACCTGTATAACCTGCAAAATAGTGTGGTTCAACCGAACCTATAGCACACACCTTTTTCGCATTGGCCACGATTTTATTGAGGTACATCTCTGTTCCATTGGTTGACTTACCAAGGTAAACCATCTCATCTTTTTTAGAGTCATGGCTCCAAAGGCGATCTTGAGCGTTTAAGTCCTCATAAATCTCTTTACCTAAGATAAAATGCCATTCTTCCTCGGTAGGCGCTCTATGACAGCCCGTTGCTACGATGAAGAAAATGTCTTTATCTTTTATTTTGGGGTAAATGCGTGCCAACACTTTACGCGTTGGAGTAGGGCGTGTACCATCATTAACAATAAACACTATACGCTCATTGGTATCACTAAAATGCTCAAAACTCTCTTTCCCAATCGGGTGATTTAACGCTTCATCAATGGCATGGTTATAGTCAATTTTTTCAACACTGTTTGGATTATAGACACCAATTAACTGTTTATCATCAATATCTAACTCAAATTTTTCATCTTTTCCATATCCAACTGTAACTTTCATACATTATCCTTTATCACCGTTGTTTTATTTTTATATTTCTAAAGTCACCAAGACAAACCATCATAGCACAAAACAAAATGTTTATATGTGATATTTTATCACCGATAAAAGACTTTTTTGAAACTTTTAACAAAAAAGTTATTGATCAAGCAAATAAGTTTGATAAAAATTTTACGAAAGAACATGAGAGAGCCTTGTTTTAGGCTCTCTGCATTATTAGCGTGATTACAATACTTCGTACTGTGCACGACCAATTTTATAAAGGTCTGCACCGAAGGTATCGTTGATAACGGTTAATGGGAAGTCAACAACTTCAAGTCTTCTGATAGCCTCAGGGCCTAGTTCTGGGTATGCAATCACTTCAGCACTTTTGATTTGGCGTGCAAGGAGTGCGCCCGCACCACCCGTTGCTCCAAAGTAAATGGCTTTAGATTTAACACACGCATCAATAACATCTTGGTTACGTTTACCTTTACCAATCATACCTTTAAGACCTTGCTCATTGATCAGTCTTGGAGAGTAAGAGTCCATTCTATAACTTGTTGTTGGACCTGCACTACCGATTGGATCACCTGGTTTTGGAGGAGTTGGTCCAACAAAATAGATTACCGCGCCATTCATATCAAATGGAAGAGGCTGACCTGCGTCTAAAAGGTCGATTAATTTTTTATGTGCTGCGTCACGTGCTGTATAAACAACACCTGTTAAATAAACAATATCGCCTGCTTTAAGTTGTACTACGTCTGCGTCACTCAGTGGTGCTGTTAAATGATAAGTTTTGCTCATAATGTTCTCCTTATAACGTAATATGCATATGTCTAGTACTGTGGCACTGGACGTTAACGCTTACTGGTAAACTTGCAATATGACATGGATTTTTCTCGATGTGAACACCAAGAACTGTTTGTGTTCCACCCATACCCATAGCACCAATACCTAAGTTATTAAGAAGAACCATCAATTCATCTTCCATGGACTGAAGAACTGGATCTGGATTTTTGCTACCAAGATCTCTAAAAAGTGCATGTTTAGAAGAAATTACCGCTTTTTCAAATGTACCACCGATACCAACACCAACCGTAAGTGGAGGACATGGATTTGGACCCGCATCAGAAATAACTTGTTTAACGTACTCAATAATACCTTTTCTACCTTTTGCAGGAGGGAATACTGTTGCACGAGAAACGTTTTCAGAACCGCCACCTTTTGCAGCGTATTCGATTTCAATTTTATCACCTTCAACAATGTCAAAGTGAATAATAGCTGGTAGGTTATAACCTACTTCATCTTTAAGATTTGCACGTGTGTCCCAATGACAGGTAGATGCTCTTAAATAACCCTCTTTATATCCTTGCTCTGTTCCTTCGTTGATTGCTTTTTTAAGGCTACCACCAACAACTTTTACATCTTCTCCGACTTTGACAAAGAAAACAGCTAAGCCTGTATCTTGGCAAAGAGGTCTCTCTTCGTTTTTCGCGATATCTGCATTCTCTAAGATTTGCTTTAACACTGCTTTACATACTTCACTTTTTTCATTGTTATATGCGTCTTGCATTGCTTTATAAGCATCTTTAGGCAAATTGGTTGCACTATAAAGGATCATATCCTTTACACTCTTGACGATGTCTTCGTACTTAATTTCTCTCATTTTTCCTCTCCGAAAAAGTTGGTTTTTGTCACACATAGTACTAGGTGGTAGAGGTGCAATGCTTACGTTTACATTTAAAAGGAGGGCACCTCTACAGATCTTTACATGTAAAAATCTGTAAAAGTGTACATCCCAACGAATTGGGATGTACCTTTATTATTATACAAAAATGAACACACCTAATAGTAACACTGCAAGATAAATAGCAGCGAAAAGTGCACCTAGTGCCCACCAACGTGCTTGGCTGATATAACCAGCACCATACCAAATTGGTGAAGGACCTGTACCGTATGGAGTGATAATACCCATGATACCTAGACTTCCTGCAAAAAGAATCATAAATGCTGGTAATTGATCTGGCGCGATAAATTTAACCGCGATCAATGCAAACACAGGAACCAACGCAGAAACGTGTGCAGTAACGCTCGCAAAGAAGTAGTGTAATAAGAAGAATACGACAATCATCGCAATCATCAATGTTGTCGGGCTAAGTCCTGTTAAAGAAGACTCTGCTAACGTACCAATCCATTTAAGAATGCCTACTTTTGCTAAACCACCCGCAAGTGCAACAAGAGTAGAGAACCATACTAAAACGTTCCAAGCACCTTTGTTACCGATGATGTCATCCCAAGAGATAACATTACAAAGAACCATCAAACCAACGATAGAGATCGCAGCAGCTGTAGCATCAACACCAAGTTCTTTACCGAAGATCCAAAGAACAAGTGCAAGTACCGCAAACAACAACATCATGATCTCTTTAAATGTGATAGGTCCCATTTTTTTAAGTTCATTTGCTGCCCAAATAGGAGCTTCAGGAGATTGTTTTTGTGTTGGAGGATACACAATATATGCAATCAGTGGTGTAAGCAAGAAAAGTGGTAACATCAAAGGAATCATGATTTTTGCCCATGCGCCCCATTCAATGGTTACTTTTGCACTTTTAGCGATAAGATCGATTGCCAAAAGGTTTGGAGCAAGTGCTGTAAGGAACATAGAACTTGTTACACATGTTGCTGCCATCGCTACCCATGAGATATATGCACCAAGTTTTCTTGGCTCATTCTCAGGTGTTGATCCAAAAATTTGTGGAATATTAATCGCAATTGGGAAAATAGTACCACCACTTCTTGCTGTATTGGATGGCATAAATGGAGCAAGTAATAAGTCTGCAAATGCAACCGCATAACCAAGACCTAATGAGCTTTTACCCATAAATTTAACCATAACAAGCGAAATTCTTTTACCAAGACCTGTTCTTTGATAACCCGCTGCAAACATAAACGCTGCGAAGATTAACCAAATAATAGAGTTGGAGAAACCAGAAAGTGCCCATTTAATACCTTCAGCAGGTTTTGGGTCAATAATACCCATAAGGGCAACCAAACAAACACCAACCCAACCAACAAGCGCAGCGGGAATCGGCTCAAGAACAAGACCTACGACAACTCCTAAAAAGATTGCCATAAAGTGCCAAGCATTCGCACTCAATCCCTCAGGAGCAGGGATAAACCAAACAACCAACATTACCAATACTGGAATCAGCATGGATATTGCTTTTTTCGACATTGTAAAACCTCCGTCTATAAAATATTTACTCAACATCTTATCATTAAGACTGGTGTAATTATATGGCGAGAAAAGAGATATAAATGAGACTTTTTTGATAGAATTACGAAAAAATGTGACTTTATACTTATAAAAGTCTTAAAAAATATAGCTG
>CAYXNJ010000057.1:0-13906 GCA_964466465.1 uncultured Sulfurospirillum sp. | reverse complement strand
TTGCAATATCTTTTTTTGCCTTTTATTTTCTTATTTCTTTTTTCCACCAAGAGTATTTTCTACCTAAAAATCTTAAAAATTTAGAATATATCAAAGAGTCATTACATAATCCAGATTATAATAAAAGCAAGATTTCATATTTTAATGATAAGTATATTTTTATTGAACACAAAAATAATGAAAAAGATGCAATAATCGAAATTATCAAATTTGATGAGCTTTTAAAAAATCAAGAAGAAGAAAAAAGAATTAAACTGTTTTTTGAAAAATTAAATATCAAATAATCTTTCATTTTGAAATATTTTCAACCTCTTACTGCTCACTTTGCTACCATATCCTCATAAATTAACATTGAGGTGTGTGATGGTTCTTGGCAAGTGCCCCTATTGCGGCGGTAGCGTTATCTCACAAAAGCTGACCATTCGAGGACAAAAGGTCAACCTTTACAGCTGTGAACATGCTAAAAAAGAGCGTGATGTGAACGATGACTATGTTTTTAGTAGCGATGCCTCATGTCGTTTTCGGGTTTACTCCAACACTTTTTTACGCTGGAACAAACGAAGTTTGAGCGAGTATGAAATGAAACAGCTTTTAAAAGAAGGTCAAATCGCAGTAAGGCTACATGGGCGAAAAGGTACAAGCGAGTACTTCAAATATGTCATTCCTGACCCAGAATATGGCGTTTGCATCTTATGGGACACGGATGTTGTTGCGTAGTCTTACATCACAATGTGAGGCGAAGGCATATCGATAAAATAGCCTTGTGAGTAGTCAATGCCAAGCTGTTTGACTGTAGAGAGTACTGTACTGGAGTGCACAAACTCTGCAACGGTTTTAATGCCCAGTTTCTTAGAAAAATCGACGATGGTTTCAACGACGATTTGTGCATTTTTATCTTTGTCGATGTCTTTGATAAGGCTTCCATCGATTTTGATAAAGTCAGGATTGAGCTTAATGATGTACGAAAAGTTGGAAAAACCGCTTCCAAAGTCATCTATCGCTACTTTTGCACCATAGCGTTTTATCTCATTGAAAAAATGTACTACCTTGTTAAAGTCATTGACCTTTTCAGACTCCAAAAGCTCAAAAGTGACACGATGTCCCATATTGGAGTCGCGCAATTTTCGGATAATAAAGTCATAAATCTCTTGGTTTATAATATCCTCAAAAGAGAGGTTGATACTAAAGTCAAAGGGATGTGTCTCAAAGACTTTAAAACTTTTGTCGATGATGGTCATCGTGATTTTGTCATACACTTTAATCATCTTTGCAATCGGAATAAAATTGTGCGGAGAGTGAATGACGCCTTCTTCATCCACAAGACGAGAAAGCGCTTCAAATTTAATAATCTCATTGCTGACATTGTCGATAATTGGCTGAAAATAAGGCACAATACCTGAAAAATCGACAATCGCTTTTCGCACCTTCGTCGCATATTTGAGGTTGCTTTCGTACTCTTGTGAAAAATTCATCGTGTCTTCGTATATCCAAAACTTCAACTGCTCTTTTTTAGCGTATTTGAGCGCCATACTCACTTTTGAAAAAATATCATCGCTTGAAAAGCTTGCACTAGACGAGAGCGTACAGTCCACGTAAATTTCTGTCTGTGCATAAGCGTATTTAAGGTGGGTAAGTTGTTTAGAAAGATGCGTTAGATAGTTTTTTAGCAGATAAAAGCTCATCCGTTCATTCAGTAAAATGGCAAATTCATCGCCAGCAATGCGGTAAACAGCTACTTCTTGAAGCTCAATTTTAAGTGTTTTGGCAAAAGACTCTAAGATGAAATCTCCCACAACAAACCCATAAAAATCGTTTAAAAGTTTAAAATTATCGATGTTGGCAACAATGAGTGTAAACTCACTCACTTCTTCAAGGTCATGGCGTAATTTGTAAAGATTGGGTAGGCGTGTAAGTGGGTCTGTATAAAACTGTTCTACAAGATTTTTTTGCACTTCACGAAGTTCACGTGACAGAAGTTTGATCTTTTCTCTTTGCTCGTGCTCTTTTCCCACGCTATGTCCCATATAAAGCCCTTTATGAAAACTTACGTTACTATGCAGTCCTTATTGTACCCTAAAGATGACTAAATTATGAAATTCTCATGCTCTCATCACTTCAAGGTAATTTGCTCATCATACATTGAGCTAGCTTTTGGTAGAATCATTTAAAATAAGTAATGGAGAAAAACATGGTATTTAAAAGATTTTTTCTACTCTGTTGTACTCTTATTTTAGCGGGGAATGCTTATGGTGTCAGCAAAACAAAAGAGGTAGAGATTCCTCGTACTGCTTATAAAGATATTTACAAGTATTATGTTGTAGAAGAGAGCAAAAAAAATACAACGTTTATTTTGACCTATAAACGCGTAAGTTACAGTGCCATTCTTTATGGAAAAGTGGAAATCAACTGCCCTTCAAGAGTAATTCGTTCTTTAGGAACAAGTGTTAAGTCACCTAGGGCTATTATGAGTGAAAATCCAACCCAATGGATGCAAGCACCTATTGGAACCATTGAGTCGGATATGATCACTTACGTGTGTCGTTAACTCATTAACTGCTCTAAAAGTGGCTTCATCTCTTCATAATCTCCGCGTTTACTAAAGGCTTGCATGAGTTGAAGTTTAAGCGCACTCACTTGGGTGTCGAAGTAATCCGATGAACCCATAAAATCAAGCCCACTGATACCCAGTGTATTCATCGCTTCCCATACTTCTGGGGAGCTAAGGGCATCGGTGGTATTTTCAGTAATGAGTTTGGTCAGCCATGAGCTATCGCCTTCACCTGCTCCTGTTGAGTCATAATGAAGTAAAAAGTCTTCAAAACTTCCCTTTTCACCTTTAATTGAATTATAAAGCCCATAACTAATCCCCGCATACGGGTCAATTTGAAATAGTCTGTTGTCCATTGCAACTCCTTTTTACATGCAAAAGTACAAGCAAAAAATATACCTATTTTGAAAGTGTCTCATCTAAAAATTCGACCAATCTTCGCCACGATTTTTTATCGGCATCTTCACGGTATCTTTCGGTTCCAAAGACGCTAAACGCGTGTGGGGCACCGCTGTAAGAAATAAGCTCATGCTTAATGCCTGTTTTTTCAAGCTCTTTGCCAAGTGTGGCAAACTCATCTAAACTCACGCTTTCATCGGCACTGCCATGAATGATAAGCACAAAACCCTTGGTTTGTTTATAGTCCTCTCCTGCAGGCGTTGCTAAACCGCCATGAAAACTCGCAAAACCTTTCAGCGGTGTTCCCATACGTGCCATCTCTAAAAGTGCTGCTCCACCAAAACAGTAACCGATGCCGATGGCATTTTTGACATTAGCACCCTCTTTTTTTGCCGCCTCATAACTGGCACTCAAAAGCTTCTGCATCTTCGCTCTGTCGTTATAAAGAGCATTTGTGAGCGCTTTTTTCTCCTCTAGCGTTACAGGCTTCACACCTTTTCCAAAAAGGTCTATTGCAAATGCGCCATACCCTAAGGTATTGAGCATCTTTGCACGCTTCATTTCATACGCATTGAGTCCATCCCAATCATGAATGATGAAGACAAGTGGTGCGTTATCGGAGGGTGTACTGTAGTAACCTTCATACATTTTTCCATCTACCGCATACGAGACAACACTCTCTTTTGCAAAACCAAACGTTGCAAGCAACAACACTATCGTTGCAACAAAAAAAATTTTCATTTTTCTCTCCTTAAGGTATAATTTTAGTTATTGTAAAACGACTTCTTCAAGCTTTCTATTGCATTTTTGATTTAACGTTCTTTTTTAAGATTGTAACGGATTTGTAACACTTCTTCTCTACGATTGTGCTAGTAAAATTTTATTGGAGGCTCTCGTGAAATCATTAACACCCCTACTCGTTTCGCTCTCTTTAGCAGCATCAAGCCTTTGTGCAGGCTCTAGTGTTGAATTTGTCGGTATGGAAGCACCAAACACGCCTGAAAAAATGGCAAAAGCTTACTCGGAAGCCAAAGTCATCATTCACACGCCAAACGGAGGGAGGATCGAAAGAGCACTCTCTTATCAGACTCTTTTTGGCGTTAAAGACAAAGTGGGTACCAGCAAAAACCCAGCAGGGCAGCTTTACAGCATCTCTCAAAAACCATTAATGGACCCTTTTGGAAAACCCCTTATCGCTGAAACACCTGACAGTAACTCGTTGTTAAATGTTGAAGGCTCACTCTATCTGGTAACACACTATGAGTATGACTGGATCTTAAGCGATGGCTCATCCGCAGAAAAGAGTGAAATCTGGCACAATAGAGCACCTATGAGCATGACACTAACGTCCATTCGTCAAGATATGCGAGATGGCAAGCTTAAAGCGGTCGATCAATACCCTATCGATTTTTCAAAAGTCGGAGGCATTTGGATTCCCTGTTTTGGTTCACAAACCCCTTGGAATACTCACTTAGGAAGCGAAGAGGACTATGACCTCTACTTTACCGCAGCAAGTGGTAAAGAGTACAAAAAAGCGCAAAAAGGGCTTAAAGCGATGAGCGAGCTTTACTTTGAAAGTAAACAAGAAGCCAAAGCGTATGACTATGGGTACATCACCGAAGTCACGGTAAAACCTAATGGCAAAACCAATGTTAAAAAACACTATGCAATGGGTCATGGCACATGGGAGATGGCAAAAGTCATGAGCGATGCTAAAACCGCCTTTTTTGGCGATGATGGCACACAAGTCGGACTTTACATGTACGTGGGAGATGGTGAAAAAGAGCTTGACAGTGGCACACTCTACGCGGCTGTGTGGAAACAAACCAATGAAGATAATGCCAAAGATGGCGGTCAAGCAACACTTAGTTGGATCAAGTTAGGACATGCAAGCAGTGAAGAGGTGTGGCGCTGGAAAGAGAACCTCACGTTTAACGACATCTTTGAAGCGTATGCACCTGCTGAGTATGACCCACAAAAACACGAAGGCTTTAAGGCTGTAAAAGCAGGACACTCTGAAGTAGAGTACCTCAAACTCAAGCCAAATATGGAACGTGCCGCAGCCTTTTTAGAAACCAGACGTTATGCCGCTTACCTTGGCGCAACGACTGAGTTTAATAAAATGGAAGGCGTAGCGTTTAACAAAGAAGATAAAAAACTCTACATCGCGATGTCTTACATCGAAAAAGGGATGGCAAAAGATGCTAGTTTTGCCAAAGATGACATCAAAGTCGCTAAAAATCGTTGTGGTGGAACCTACGAAGTTGCCCTCTCCAGTGGCATTAGTGATAGTAGTGGCGAGCTTATCAAAAGTGATTTTGTGCCCGTCTCCATGCACGTACCCGCACCGCTTTTAGGTGAAGAGATCGCCACCGATATGTTTGGAAACACTTGTGCTGTCGATAAAGTAGCAAATACAGACAACGTCTTTTACTCCTCACGTGCTCGCACACTTTTCATCGGCGAGGACAGCGGAACACACGTGAACAACTACGTTTGGGCGTACAACATCGACACGAAAAAACTCTCTCGTATTCTCTCCGTTCCAGCAGGTGCTGAGTCCACAGGACTTCAAGTGGTTGAGAACCTCAACGGTCATGCTTACATTATGAGTAACGCCCAACATCAAGGCGATTTCATCAAAACGATGGACAAAGTTCTTCAGATAAAAGTTGCCCCTAAGATCGATAAATTCCAAGCGCCTGTGGGTTACATCCATGGCATTCCTGGACTCTAATCGCTTTATGCTCGTCCTTTGCTTAAGCCCTATTTTGGGCTTTGGCGGAGCATTACAAGGCGAGTTTAAAAGCCGAACCACCTTTGCAAATCCTTATGCAAACATTCCTGCACAGTGCTACATCGAAACCAGCGGTGGTACACAAAACGCCTGTCTTTTTTGCCACACCAATGCACCCGCTCGCGCACGCTTAGGCAACAACAACCCTCAAGCAGGGCTTTCAAGTATCACAGGCAATTTACAAACAACATACAGTTTTACCCCAGCCACCCAACAAACACGCTCCCCTAGCATCAACCCTTGGGAGAATACCCTCTTTCCTGAAAAGCTTGAAGCGGCCTATCTTGCAAGCAAGAACCGCTTTGATGAGCGTCAAATGCTTGACTATCTAAAAGAAGATAACTGGCGTGAAGCCTATGCCAAACGGGGAGGAAAAATAGGCTGGGAAAATGGGCAAGATGCCTCAAAATGGAGACTTTTCCCAGACCTAAGCCCTGAGGATTTACCCGCAAAAGCGGAGGATGGCTTTATACGCACAAACATTAAAGAGCGTGCATTATTTGGTACGATGACAGGCTGGCGTGCCATCAATTTTATGCCTTATGGTATCTTTACACCGATGAGTGGCAGTGTCTCTGGCATCTACATTCGCCTTCCCAAAGCGTTTATGCAAGATGAGGCAGGAGCATGGAGCGAAGCCATTTATGCGAAAAACCTTGATCTTTTAGAGCGTGCCATTACCGATAGATTAGAGCCAAGCGACCCCAAAGTGTACTATGGAAAAGCCAGTACCACAGAAGTTCATCGTGGACTTTACCCGCTTTACACCGAGTTTGCGCACCCGTTGCACTATGTTGATTTACGCAAAAATGGCACGCGTGCCACGCGGGTGAAAGAGATTCGTTACATGGTTAAAACCCATATGTTCTATCCTGGTGAAGCCGCTGAAAAAGAGGAGAATGCGCCTCTTTACCTCAATGAGAAACAAGGGTGGATCAGTAACGGCGCAGGCTGGATTTTGGCTGGGTTTATCGAAGATGCCAAAGGGCATTTACGCGCACAAAAAGGCGAAGAGCTTATGCAATGTGTAGGCTGTCATAGCGATAACTACGGCTTTGAGCCCTCTTCGTTTACTTCAGGCAGTGGCAACACCATCGACTCTACGTGGGCATTTCCTCGAAAATTCCCTGAAAAACTCGGCTGGGCTGAGATGGACTATCTCGCCTATAGCCTCAAAGAGGGCAAAGCACGTTCTAACCGAGGCGACCCCATCAATCGCGCAAAAAATGAAGGGGAATTTGGCTACTTTTTAAAACACGTAGTTGGCGCTAATCTGTATGGTGTGATGCCTCACAGTATGGAGAATTTTCTAAGCCAACAGATCACGAAAGAACGAGGCTATAGCGATAACTGGCGCTCTTTAGACAGGACACATCTCAATACCTTAGAAGAACAGCAACGTTTACACCGTACGCTGATGGGCGAGTTTGTCGCTAAAAAAGCCTATCTTACAGAGGAGGGTTTTATTCATCCAAGACTGCTCTATCCTAATCACGAAGAAGCGCTACAGGGAGCTATAGGTTATCGTAAAGTGGTTGCGACCCAACGCTTTACATTGGGAAAAGATCTGTTTCCCAAAACGCCTTTTACATTTTTCTACTTTAGAGGTGAAAAAGAGGCGTACACCCATCTTGATGGAACACCCTATAAAATGGGCGAAATCATTACCGACAGACCCATCGAAACAGAGGCAACACTCACCCAAGGTGTAGGCATTGTAGAAACACTCATCGATGAAAAAGATGCTTTGTATGATGGCGAATACCTGCCACTTTTAAAGTATCCTTTAGCGTATGAAAAACGTCTAAAACCCTAAGAGAGTTGTAATCAAATAGCGTTATAATCAAATATATTACCATTTCACAAGGAGACATTATGGCAAAAAAGATTCTGTTTATCGTTGGCGATTATGTAGAAGATTATGAGATTATGGTTCCTTTTCAAGCACTGGCTGCTGTTGGACACACAGTAACTGCAGTCTGCCCCAACAAAAAAGCAGGTGAGTTTATCCGAACGGCGGTACATGACTTTGAGGGAGACCAAACCTACAGTGAAAAACCAGGTCACAATTTTACACTCAATGGCACCTTTGATGCCATCAAAGCCGAAGTGTTTGACGCACTCGTGGTTCCTGGTGGTCGCGCTCCTGAGTACCTCAGACTCAATGAAAAAGTCTTAGAGATGGTACGCCATTTTGCAAAAGAGAACAAACCCATCGCTGCGATTTGCCATGGTGCACAACTTCTAGCCGCAGCCGATGTTTTGGGTGGTAAAAGCTGTTCTGCATATCCAGCGTGTGCGCCTGAAGTCACCAAAGCAGGCGGAACCTACAAAGCCATCGAAGTGACCGAAGCTGCGGTGGATGGCAACCTTGTCACCGCACCCGCATGGCCTGCTCATCCTCAGTGGATTGCTAAATTTTTAGGGGTTTTAGGAACTAAAATCACGCTGTAAAACGTCATCTACAACGAGGAGTACAGTTTCTCCTCGTTTTCTAAGGAATTTTCATGTCACTCATTACACACTTAGACCATTTTGTTTTAACGGTTGCGAGCATTGAGCAAAGTTGTGCTTTTTACACCACTGTTTTACAGATGAAAGAGATCACCTTTAAAGATCGAAAAGCCCTCAAATTTGGGCACAGTAAAATCAATTTGCACGAAGTGGGACATGAATTTGAACCCAAAGCCACACACCCAATGGCAGGCTCAGCCGATTTATGCTTGATTACGCAACTGCCCATCGAACAATTCTTAGAACATCTGCACCAGTGTGGTGTGACATGCCTTGAAGGTCCTGTAAAACGAACAGGCGCAAGAACTGACTTGCTCTCTGTCTATTTTCGCGACCCCGATGGCAATCTCATCGAAGTCGCCAATGAGTTAATGGCGTTTTAATCGTTAACGTTAAACGGCACACTCATGCACGTAAGCCCTGCTTCGGCTTTGACAAATTCGCTGATGTTACATGAATCGACTTTATAGCCCAAAGACTTTACCAGTGCTATACTTTTAGGAAATGCCTCATTCATACACAGTGTATCGCCGATTTTAAGGACATTTGCACCAAAAGGTTCATCACTGAGTGCTTCAACTTTTGAAAATCCCTGAAACGCTTTGGCATCCACCCAGTTTGAATTGATAAAAATCGTGTGATCATCCAGTGCGGTAGCGCCTGTTTTGAGGTGTAAACATCCCGTAACTTTCACGGCGATGACCTCATAGCCAAATGGCTTTATGATGTTTTCTAAAGCTTCAATGCCCTCTTTATTGGTACGCGCTGATTCACCTACAAAGATTTTTTTGCCTACTTTAAGTACATCACCACCCTCAATTTTGGCTGGCAAAGTAATGCGCTCAACTTTACGGTACTGTGAAAAGACTTTTGCCATCGCATTGCTCTCAGCTCTACGAGATTCTACGCCCATAGAAGTAAGCACGGCAACCTCATCAAACACGATGATGGGATCTTCCACAAAAACACTATCGGGGCATGTTAAATTTTCATCCAAAACAATCACTTTAGCCCCACAACGCTCTAACATCGCGCGATACGCTTGATGTTGAAAATTGGCAGTTTCTATGGAAATAGGCTCACTCTCTAAAAAAGTTAGTTCGCAGTGTTGAAGCGCTGGTGAAGGCAGATGGGTTATGGCTAAAAGCATCAAAAATCCTCATACGTAAAATAAAAATACCATCATAACACAACCCCAATGTGCTTTAAGTAAAATTGAAGTAGCATAACTTTACGACTCATCTTCGTTGGAGGATACCATGAGACACGAACCACTTTTATCATCTGAATTAGAGCGCATCAATGCGTATTGGCGTGCAGCCAACTACCTCTCCGTGGGGCAAATATACCTACTAGACAACCCTCTTTTAAAAAAACCATTGAGCCTAGAGCATATAAAACCTCGTCTTTTAGGGCATTGGGGCACAACACCAGGGCTTAATTTCATCTATGCCCATATGAACCGTGTCATCACAAAAGATGACCTTAACATGCTGTTTATCGCTGGTCCTGGACATGGTGGTCCTGCGGTAGTGGCAAATACCTACTTGGAGGGGACGTATAGCGAAGTTTACCCCGACATATCCCAAGATGAAAAAGGACTTCAAAAACTTTTTAAACAATTTTCCTTTCCAGGAGGCATTCCAAGCCACGCCGCGCCTGAGACCCCTGGCTCTATCCATGAAGGTGGAGAACTGGGCTACGCGGTTTCTCACGCCTATGGTGCGGTGTTGGACAACCCTGAGCTTATCGCGTGTTGTGTCGTAGGCGATGGCGAGGCTGAAACGGGACCATTAGCAACCGCATGGCACTCCAATAAATTTTTAGACCCCAAACGCGATGGTGCCGTCCTTCCCATTCTCCATCTCAACGGCTACAAGATCGCCAATCCAACGGTGCTTTCTCGCATCTCCCACGATGAGCTTGAAAAACTTTTCATCGGTTACGGCTATGAGCCTTACTTTGTCGAAGGCAACGAGCCTGAATCTATGCACCAAAAGATGGCAGAGACGATGGATGTTATCGTCTCCAAAATTAAAACCATTTGGCATGAAGCCCGAACAAAAAACAACACTACGCGCCCTCGCTGGCCGATGATTATCCTTAGAAGCCCTAAAGGCTGGACGGGACCCAAAGAAGTCGATGGACTCAAAACCGAAGGACACTGGCGCTCTCATCAAGTGCCCATTTCTGAGCTCGATAAAAAACCAGAGCACATCACCATTCTTGAAAACTGGATGAAAAGCTACAAACCTGAAGAGCTTTTTGATGCGCAGGGCAGACTCCTCCCAGAGCTCGCTTCTCTTGCACCCAAAGGTGAAAAACGCATGGGAGCCAACCCTCACACCAATGGTGGTGCACTTCTTAAACCTCTGAACTTGCCTGATTTTAAAAGCTATGCAGTTGACGTCAAAGAACATGGGCAAACCATCGCCGAATCGACTCGTGTTTTAGGGGTTTACCTTCGCGATGTCATGCGTGCCAATATGCACAACTTTCGTGTCTTTGGTCCCGATGAGACTGCGTCCAACCGACTTGCGGCACTCTTTGAAGTGACCAATCGCGTCTGGATGGCAGAACATTACGACTTTGATGACCACTTAGCCCAAGATGGGCGTGTCATGGAAATCCTCTCCGAACACACCTGCCAAGGCTGGTTAGAGGGCTACCTACTCACGGGACGTCATGGCTTTTTCTCGTGTTATGAGGCGTTCATCCACATCATCGACTCCATGTTTAACCAACACGCGAAATGGCTCAAAGTGACCAGCCGTGAAATCCCGTGGCGAAAGCCCATCGCTTCTTTGAACTATCTTTTGACATCACACGTTTGGAGACAAGACCACAACGGCTTTTCACACCAAGACCCTGGATTTATCGACGTGGTGGTGAACAAAAAAGCGCACATCGTCAATGTCTATTTTCCACCCGATGCCAACACACTTTTATGGGTGGGAGAGCGCTGTCTTAAAAGTCGTGACTCTATCAATGTCATCGTGGCAGGTAAACAGCCTGAAGCGCAGTGGCTCAGCATGGAAGAAGCGATAGTACACTGCGAAAAAGGTGTTGGCATTTGGGAGTGGGCAAGCAACGATGAGGGTGAACCTGATGTTATTCTGGCGTGTTGTGGCGATGTTCCAACATTAGAGAGTTTGGCGGCGGTGAGCATTTTGCGAGATCTTGTGCCAGAACTCAAAATCCGCTTTATTAACGTTGTTGATCTTATGAAACTCCAACCAAGCGAAGAGCATCCGCACGGACTCAGCCATGAAGCGTTTAATGCCCTCTTTCCTAAAGATGTGCCTGTTATCTTTGCGTATCATGGTTATCCGTGGTTGATTCACCGTTTGGCGTACCGAAGGGCTAACCATGAGCATTTGCACGTGCGAGGCTACAAAGAAGAGGGAACGACCACAACGCCATTTGATATGGTCGTCCTCAACGATATGGACAGGTTTCACCTCGTCATGGACGTGATGGATCGCGTACCTAAAATGCAGGCTTTTGCGGAGTCAATTAAACAAAAAATGTGCTCCAAACGTGCAGAGCATAAAACTTATATCGAAACATACGGGCAAGATATGCCCGAAATTCGCGAGTGGAAGTGGAACTGTTAAATCTAATATGCTACTATTCGCGAAAATTTAGAGTAAGGATTGAAAAAAATGAAATTTGTGATGCTGTTCCTTTTGAGCTTAACCCTCTATAGCGCTGATAAAGTTTATGAATACGGTGATTTGGAAGAGAGACACGATGGCGTTCTCATTGAAGTAAAAACACACGCTCTTGCTAATGGTACGGGAAAGTTTTACTATGACTCAGGCAGACTGCGTGGTGAAACACCGTTTAAAGAGGGAAAACGTGAAGGGCTTGGAAAAACATACTATGAAACAGGCGAAGTTCAAGGCGAAACACCGTTTAAAAATGATGTTGTTGAGGGCTTAAGAAAGAGTTACTTTAAGTCGGGTAAAGTACAAAGCGAGACCCCTTTCATCAACGACAAAGCCGAAGGTATCGCAAAGATTTACTACCCATCTGGCAAACTGCAAAGTGAAACACCTTTTAAAGAAAACAAAGCAGAGGGCATCTCAAAACTCTATTATGAGTCTGGAAAAATCGCCAATGAAATTGTCTTTAAACAAAGCACACCTCTTAGTGGCTTCCAGTACGATGAAAAAGGCAAAAAAACAGCTATGAGTGAAGCACAACTCAAAGAGATAGGCTTGTAGTCTTACAAGACCTCTCTCGCCATCTTCTGCATCACTTTTGCACTTGCATGTAACGCTTCAAGCTCTTCGGGTAAAAGCTTATAATTGAGGATTTTACTCGCACCTTGACGCGTTACTACCACAGGAACATTGAGCACGACATCGCTTAATTCATACTCACCATCTAAGTACACACCAAGTGGAAGCACCGAGTGTTCATTGTTCGCGATTGCACGGACGATGCGAAACACACTTGCAGCAATGCTATGATTGGTATTGCCTTTTTTGTGAAAGATCTCAAAGCCAGCATTGATGACATCGTGATAGATTTGCACTTTATCAAGCTGTGGCAAGCCATTGAGTTCACAAAACGTATCAACATCCAAACCGCAGATGTTGCAAATACTCCAAGGAATCGTGCTTCCCTTGCCATGCTCACCCAACACAAATCCATAAATATTTTTAGGGTCAATCCCCACTTTTTTACTGACGATTTTCATAAAACGCGCCGTATCGACAAGTGTTCCCGCACTAATGAGTCTCTCACGAGGGTAAAGCCCTTCTTTGTAAGCGATGTGCGTGAGAACATCTACAGGGTTGGTGACCATCAAGACAATGGCATTTGGCGCGTGCTGATACAGCTCTTTGACCATGTTTTTGATAAGCGTTGCATTTTCATGCAAAAGTTCATCCCTCGTTTGATTACCCTTTAGTTGCGCTCCAGCAGTAATGACGATGACATCGCATCCCTTACAATCAGCATAGTCACCATGGTGCAAATGGGTATTTCTAGCATAGGTAAAAGAAGCAACATACGAAAAGTCTTCGATTTCCGCCCACGCTTTCTCTTTGGTGCGATTGACCAAGATGATTTCACTCATATTGCCAAGCGTCAAAAGATAATTCACTAATTCAACACCAACACCACCCGCTCCGATGATTCCTACACGCATACATTTCCTTTGAAACGATCTGTGACATTATAACATTCGTTGAGGATGGTAACTGTGTTAAAAATAAACATGAAGATAAAAATGAAGAAACGCTCGAATCGGGCAATTCGAGCGTTGGCTATGAAAAATTGGTTGATTATTCACAAAAAGGAGGTTTTTGTCTTGGTAATGAAAGTATAAACGTTTTGTCTAAACAAGAAATGAACGATTTGTAAATGAATGTTAAATCGTTGAAAATTTAGACACATTTAGCTACTTTTTTTGAAACTTATTTGATTAAAAGGTTGAATTTTAGGGGATTAAAAAAGAGTGGCTCCGAATGCTGGATTCGAACCAGCGACCAAGTGATTAACAGTCACCTACTCTACCGCTGAGCTAATTCGGAACACTTTGAATGAGGTCGAAATTATAGTCAAAAAATATTTTATTGTCAAGACTTATTTGAATAAATTGTTAAAAAAGTTTTTTGTCACACAAATCTTAAAAA
>CAYXNJ010000056.1:0-14096 GCA_964466465.1 uncultured Sulfurospirillum sp. | reverse complement strand
CTCTCAATAAAACCTGCATTTTAAAAACTGTTCTATTAAAATTAGCCTTTAAATTAGCAAGTTAATTTATTAAAAATTTTTAATAGTAATACTTTAGAATTATTTTAGAATCTTAGCACTTGAGTCTGTCACAAACCTTGCAACCCTCATCCCGATAAGAAAAAAATTCCTATACTTTGACTCAAACTTTTATACATACGAACTCTTTTAAACGCATCTATATCTTTAAAAGCTTATGCTATGATTTCGCATATTTTTATACGAAGGTTAGTATCAATGAGAGTTTTAGTCCTTGAAGATAATGAAACATTGGCCTTGGGAATTTCCCATGCACTCAGCCACGCGGGGTACGCTGTAGATGTTCTAAATGATGGGCTTGAAGGAAAACACGTCTTAGAATATGAACCTTATGATCTTTTAGTATTAGATCTTGGATTGCCTCATTTAGATGGGATGGATTTGCTCCATTATTTGCGAAAACATCACTCTAAAATTCCTGTTTTGATTATCTCCGCACGCGACAAATTGGATCAAAAAATTTTAGGATTAGAGAGTGGCGCGGATGATTATTTATGCAAACCTTTTGCCCTCGAAGAGGTTGTTGCGCGCGTCAATGCCCTTTTAAGACGTGTATTACAAGATGGACTTTCTCTCATTACCGTAGGACATCTTGTGTTTGATACCAATTCGCGAACCCTAACGTGTAAAGGTGAACGTGTCGATTTAAGCTATCGTGAAACGAGTATTTTTGAACAACTACTTCTGCACGCGAATCAAGTTTTAAGCAAAGAAACTATCGCTTCACACATCGCCTCATTTGATGACAATTTTAATCCTACTGCCATTGAAACCTATATCTCAAGACTTCGTAAAAAAATTGGAGACAATGCGACGCTTCAAACCGTACGAGGATTAGGGTATATTTTGATCACCAAACCGCAATGAAACCCTTTTCTATTCGCTCACGCCTTATAGAATTACTGAGTTTTTCTTTAATTCTTGTAGCGCTCAGTGCTTTTGTCTCAATTTTCATCTTTTTACAATACAAGGTCAACAAACATTTTGACGATGCTCTGCTCTCTGAGGCGCGCAATATCATCAACCGACTGTATGTTCAAAATGGCGAAATTCAATTTAAAGTACCAGAACTTGGTATCAATCTTCAAACCGCATCAGGAAAAGGAAGTGTTTTTTATACGATTGAAGATGATTATAGAACAACCATTTCAGGCTTTGAAGCTCTTCCGAGACCTCTTTTAAACAAACGCCTTAAAGACATTACATTTTACGATGATGTCTATGCGGGAGAAAAAATTCGTGCACTGCTGACAACACACCAGATGTATCGTAATGGCATACCTTATCATGCCACCATTATTGTTGCCGAAACGCTTGAAGACCGTCACAGCATGATTGAAGAAATTTTTATAGCCATTAGTGGGGTGACGTGTATTATTATTTTTATTGTTATTGCCATCTCTTTATTTGCTGTTAATAAAGGCTTAGAGCCTCTCATTGACCTTCAACACTCGATTAAAAAACGTGATATCCATGATTTAACCCCTATTGATGAACACAGTATTCCTCTTGAAGTTCTCTCCTTGGTTAAAAGTATTAATCAACTGTTTATCAAACTTAAGAAAAGTTTTGCACATATTGAACACTTTAATGCCGATGTTTCGCATCAACTGCGCACGCCTCTGGCTGAGCTTAAAGTGCTATTGCAAATGGACAAATCGTTACAAGAAGGAGAGGAAAAACAGCAATATATCAAGATTATTGATACAATGGCACATACTACGCAACAACTCTTACTGTACGCAAAAACTAATCCTGATGCTTTTGATAGAGTACGCTTCAAGCCTTTAAATTTCTATGAATTGTGTGAAAAAGTGGCTATGGCAAAAGTACCGTTCATTTACGCACAAGGATTTGAGTTTGTTTTTGACGCGAACGAAGCAGTCTGGATCAATGGCGGTCCCATCATTTTAGAGAGTCTTTTACAAAATCTGATTGACAATGCGCTTATTCATGCAAGAGACAGTGAAGGCAATCCTATGGGGACGATTACACTGAGTCTAAAAACAGAAAAGCAGCAAGCCATTTTAAAAGTATGTGATGAAGGTTTGGGAATTGAAGAAGCGTATTTGGATAAAGTATGTGAACGCTTTTTTCGTATTGATACAAACAAGCAAGGTAGTGGCTTAGGGTTGGGAATTGTAAAACATATTGCTCAACTTCACAATGCGTCCATGTCCTTAAGCAACTGCATACCTCATGGGCTGGAAGTCACCATCAGTTTTCCTTTAGTTGCGCAGTAGATGCACATTTTTTTGGTAAACATCAAATGTCTCTTTGACAATCTGCGTTGACCTTTTAGGACCTATCCACGTACCACCGATACGTTCGTTTCTTAAATGTTTTTGCACCTCTTTTTTTGCTAACACTTTTAAAAAACCTTCTACCAATAGCGTGTAACGCTCAGGATACTTCTCTTTAAACGTTTTTGTCACAGCAAAACCTCGCATAGAGCCTGCAAAAAGAGGCACTTGAAAGCCTAAAGGCTCTATAGCTTCATTCACAGTAGGAACATCCCATTGAGGATGACGTTCTGCACTTGATACCGCGAGAGTTCGTATCTGCTCTCGTATCAGTTCACTGCCCTCAGAGCTAATAATAATCGCATCGACCTTTTGATCTTTGATAGCGTCTCGCGCCATTTTTCCATTATTATAAAGATAAATTCCCACATTTTTTTCAGGAATACCATACTGTTCTAATAGCAATTTAAGCAGTAAATATCCGCTAGAATCTTCCATCACGGCTATTTTTAATTTTTTCTCTTTTTTCTTTAAGATGTTTAGCACTTCAGGTAACGATTTTAAATTAGAATCGCTATGTACTGCAATGATATCGCTGTCAAACCACTGAAGATTGATAAACTCAAAATCATCCAGTGTATAATTGGCTTGATTGATTAAAATGGTATGCGCTAAATATGGGGTAAATGTCGAACAAAAAAGGGTATAGCCATCATCGGGTTGATTTAAAAAATAGGATGCTGCAACTTGGGAGCCTTTGCCTTCTATGTTGATGATTTCAATCTCTGTTTTAAACATCGTATGTAAAAAAGGTTTCATCGCACGCGCCAATCTATCGCTACTACCGCCTACCCCAAATCCCACAATCAGGCGTAAAGGTTTTTGGGAAAAGCCATCATTGGCGCAAAGGGGTGCAAGGCAACAAAAGATTACTAAAATAAAACACCATAAACGCATCATAAAGTGTCCCTCTTGAAAAAATCCGTTGTAGTATAACATAAGCTCTATTAGATGTAACAATTTGTAATCATTTCTCTCTTGTGCATACCCCTATATTGCCTTACATATACTTGCAAGGTTCGTGACAGAATTCAATGTTAGCATCCCTCAAAAGTAAATCTCAAGGAGGTATAGATGCGCGCGTTTCCGTGTGTTATTATGCGTGGTGGCACTTCAAAAGCTGCTTTTTTCAAAACCGAAGATATTCCCAAAGAGGAAAAAGAGGTTGAAGCATTTCTCCTAGATGTCATGGGAAGCCCTGATGCAAGGCAAATTGATGGACTTGGTGGAGGAAACTCACTCACCTCAAAAGTTGCTATTATCGGATTATCCAGCAGGGATGATGCCGATGTGGATTATACCTTTTGTCAAGTCAGCATTACCGACAAAATGGTTGACACAAAAGGGAACTGTGGTAACATCTCTTCCGCCGTAGGTCCTTATGCTGTGAATGAAAAAATGGTTACCGTCAAAGATGGTATGGCGTATGTGCGTATTTATAACACAAATACAAAAAAGATTATTTTGTCGCGTTTTCTTGTCAAAGATGGCATGGCGGTTGAAGAGGGAGAACTCGAAATTCCTGGTGTTCCAAATCGTGCTGCTGCCATTGAAGTCACCTTTAGTGACCCCGAAGGTGCTGTTACCCAAAAGCTTTTACCCACCGACAAAGTGATACAAAATGTTACAACTTCTTTTGGCGAACTTCCTGTTTCTATTGTGGATGCAGGCAATCCGCTGATTTTTATGAAAGCTTCTGATTTAGGACTAAGAGGCAATGAGTTGCCTTCTGAATTAGACGATGCAGTCTTAGCACGCATTGAAGAGGTGCGTTCTATTGGGGCGGAATTGTGTGGCTTTTGCTCAAAAGAGCGCGCAACCAAAGAGAGTCCTGCTGTGCCTAAAGCAACCTTAATCGATGCGCCAACCACCTACAACGATATCAAAGGAAGAAGTTGGGATAAAAACTCCTATGACATCTCTTTACGCATGATGTCTATGCAAAAACCCCATCAAGCCCTAGCTGTTACAGGAGCTGTGTGTGTGACCTTTGCTTCAAAAGTGGAAGGTTCGTTAGTCCATGAAATTACCAAAAATGTTCAAGGCGACTTACGCATTGGTCATCCAGGTGGCGTCATGCAGACAAAATACTATGAAGATGCAAACAAAAAAGGTGTTACGGTGCTTAGAACAGCTAGGCTTATTATGAAAGGTGTCGTTTACACCAAAAACAGCTATACAATCTAAATTCAAGGAGCAAAGAATGAAAAAATGGTTGCCTATCATGGCATTAACGCTTATGGGACTTGTCTCTAACGTAACCGCGGCTTACCCTGAACGCCCTATTGAGATGGTCGTTCCTTTTGGAGAAGGAAGTGCAAGCGATATTTTTGCACGAAAATATGCAGAGCTATTAACTACAAAACTCCCGCAACCTGTTCAAGCCATCAATAAAAAAGGTGGTGGTGGTCTCATTGGTATGGTACACGCCGCACAGCAAAAAAACAATGGTTATACCATTTTAGAGATTACCCCTTCTCATGTTATCGCCGATGTTTTAGGAACATCTCCTGTCAAGTTGATGCGTGATTTTGAGCCATTGTGCCGTATTCAGTCTGATATGTATGTATTAGGCGTTCAAAAAAACAGTAAGTTTCAAAATTTTAAAGAGATGGTAGAGTATGGCCGTCAGCACGAGATTACCTTTGCAGGTATTAGCCCTGGTGGACTAGACGATATGACGCTAGCTGCACTTGCTGAGGCAACCAATATGAAAATCAAATTTATCCCTTACAAATCTGGCTCTGAAGTTAAAGCAGCCGTTTTGGGTGGCGAGGTCGATATTTATTTGGATAAAGTCATCTCCGCGGTCAATTACATCAAAGACGGCTCGATTCGTCCGATGGTTGTATTAAATGACAAACGCATTGATAGCATTGATGTCTTTAAAGATGTCCCCACAACCGTAGAGCTGGGCTATAACATCACCATTGGTTCATGGAGAGGTTTTGTTGTCAAAGCAGGCACACCAAAAGATGTTAAAGAGCGCTTAATTAAGGCAATGAAAGAAGTGTATGACTCCAAAGAGTACGCACTGTTTGCAGAGCAAACTTTAACCAACATCGCGCCAGGATTTTTAGATGCTGAGGGCTTTAAAAAACAATGGGAAGCAGAGTACCAAATCTTTGACCCTATTGCGAAAAAAATTGGACTAAAAAAGTAAGTTCAACCTAACAAAGCACCAAAGGTGCGTGGGCGTGCCGTCTTGGCAAACCTAGCGTTAGCGTAGCCTTTGGAGCTTTGCTTCAAAGGCGTGTTAAAAATTAAAAAAGGAGGATTCATGGGAGAAATGATATTTCACATTGTCTTATTGGCAGTGCTTGGCGTATTTTACAATCAATCACTGAGCATCGATACCACACGTATGACCGATGTTGTCGGAGCAGCAGGTTTTCCAAAAGCGATTATTATTTTGGCATTTGTTTTAACGGTTATTTCACTCTATAAAGCATTTCGTCATTACAGTGAAACCACACAAAAACACTCCAAAATTGAAGAGCTCAATATTCAATTTATTGGCGTTCTTGGTTCAATTATTGTGTTTATTTTTGCCACCGATGTCATTGGCTTTGTTTTAGCATCGATGCTACTTTCAGCTGTCATTATGTTCCTCTTAGGGCTTACGAAGCTCACAAAGGTTGCATGGATTTCGGTTAGCATATCGGCGGTATTTACTCTGGTTTTTGGAAAAATTTTACACGTTCCGCTTCCACGAGGCATGGGTTTTTTACAAGAACTCAGCTTCTTGGTCTATTAATAAAGGAGAAAAGATGTTTGATATGTCACTCTTATTAGAAGCATTGATGATTGTTTTTACACCTGCAAATCTTTTCTTCTGTATGATTGGAATGGTTTTAGGAGTCTTTTTTGGAGCGCTACCTGGTATTAGTGCTTCCATGGGCGTTGTTTTAATGCTTCCTTTTACATACTATATGGGCATTATTCCTTCGTGTATTTTGCTCTGTGCCCTCTATGTTGGAGCCTCTTATGGCGGTTCTATTACAGCGATTTTATTTAATACCCCAGGAACACCCGAAGCGTGTGCAACCTCTTTTGATGGCTATCCTATGGCACAACAAGGAAAAGCAGGACGCGCCTTAGGACTTGCGATGAGTGGTTCTGCCATTGGAAGTATTTTTTCTGTATTTTGTATGTTGTTCATTTCACCTTTACTTTCACAAGTTGCTCTTAAAATTCAAAGTGCTGAGTATTTTGCACTCACGATTTTAGGTATTGCGTGTATCGCGGCGGTGGGTTCAAAAAGTATTATTAAAGCATTAATTACAGGCTTAATAGGCATCATCATCGCACTGATTGGAATGGACCCAATGACGGGTGCTGCACGTATGACATTTGATAATATGAATCTTTTAGGGGGTATTGAATTTATTCCTGTCATGATTGGTGCGTTTGCGATGGCAGAGGTGTTAAAACAGATTATCGAGCGTCACGAAGCTGTTCGTATTGATGGTGAAAAAAATGTAGCGGTTGAGTCACTCACCCTCAAAGAGTTTTTTGTTTATAAAGTAACGATTTTAAAATCAGCCATTATTGGAACGCTTATTGGTATTTTACCTGGTACGGGTGGATCCATTGCTTCCATTGTCAGTTACGGTGAAGCGGTACGCTCTGCTAAAGATAAATCCCGCTTTGGAAAAGGGGCAGAAGAAGGCGTTATCGCACCTGAAACAGCAAACAATGCAGCCGCAGGCGGTGCAATGGTCCCCACCCTTGTTTTAGGCATCCCTGGTTCTCCAACCACCGCGATTATCTTAGCAGCGTTTGTGCTTCAAGGACTCCAACCTGGACCACAACTGATGAAAGAGCAACCGTTGATGCTCTATTCTATTTTTCTCTCCATGTTGATTGCTTCTATTGTCATCTTCTTTGTAGCGCGTGTTGCAGTAAAAGGATTTGCACAGGTACTGAAACTACCTTATAGCATTTTAGCACCTATCATCGTGATGTTCTCGGTGATTGGCTCTTATGCCGTTTCTAATGATATGGGTGAAGTCTGGCTTATGTTAGGATTTGGCTTTTTTGGTTACTTTATGAAAAAGTATGACTTCTCGCCTGCTACACTTATCTTAGGACTTGTCTTAGGACGTATGATGGAAGAGAACTTTAGACGACAACTCTTACTTACAGAAGGCGACTACTCTACGTTTGTTACCCGCCCTGTTTCTATTTTGATATGGCTTTTTATGGCTGTGGTTGTTTTCTATCCGATGCTAGCACAGTACCTAAAAAACAGAAAAATGAAAAAAGCGGTAACGGACGCCGAATAAACCGTATAATATTACACCACAAGAAGGTAAGTCCACTTACCTTCTTGTTTATACCAAGGATATCGCATTGAATAAAACCCTCCTCCAAAAAAAGACGATACCCACACTATTAGAGCAGCCCGTTATAGGCATAAGTCACTCAATGGCTCATCCTATAGATAGGCTGGTTTTTCATGGTGTTTTAAATCAAAATAAGAGTATATTTTCACATACAAAACACATAGGCTTGAAATGCAATGGTTTAAAAACAGCTATCCAATAGTAATTGCTCTACTCTTTAGTCTTATGGGCATTTTTGTGTTACAACACTTACACGCCCCTATGCCGTGGCTTTTAGGCTCGCTTTTAGGCACCATTGTCGCGGGACGTTTTTCAGCATGGCTCCCTTTGGCTTCACCCAAACTTTTTTCTGCACCATCGCGCGCCATTTTAGGCATCACCATAGGCAGTGCTTTTCAATCCGATATGTTGCACTACTTTGTTGATTTTCTCTCCAGTTTACTGCTCATTTTCCCCTTTGTTGTCATCGCAACACTGTGCGGAATGTGGTATTACACCAAAATTGTCAAATTTGACACCTACACCGCGTATTTTAGCGCTGTACCTGGAGGCTTGCTTGAAATGGCGATATTGGCAGAGTCTTTTAAACTCGACCTCTACAAAGTCATTATTACCCAATCATCAAGACTCCTTTTTATGGTTCTGTTGCTTCCTTTCATCATCGAACGCATTTCACACACCTCGCTTGATGGACGAAATGGCATCACCCAACCCTTTGCACATACGAGCTTATGGGATATGTCGTTTATTCTTCTTTTTGCGCTAATTGGGTGGAGGCTTGCGGTACGCTTTCGTATCTCAGGAGGAACACTGATTATTCCTATGATTTTAGGTGTCATTGTTTATGGTTCAGGTCTGATTCATTCACGACCACCCACCGAAGTGCTCAACGTCATACAGCTTATTTTAGGAACCACCGTTGGTTTTGCTTTTGTGGGAGTGAGCTATAAAGAGATGTGGACTGTTTTTTATCAAACGCTAGGGTATTTTTTGATTTTAGCCTTCATATGTGCCGTATTTGTGGGCATTGTTGCATGGATGACTGATTTTTCTTTGTTGTCTATTTTACTTGCATTCGCACCAGGAGGACAGTCAGAGATGAATCTCATTGCAATTGTGGTAGGAGCAAACTTACCCTATGTTGCTTTACACCACATTTTGCGTATTTTTCTTGTCATTGGCATTTCACCGCTCTTGGTTCGTTTTGTTAAAAGAACTTAACAAATACAAAAAACTAAGGCATATCTTTACATATGCCTTTTTATACACTTTGTATGCTATTTAAATTCCGAGAGTTTATGATTGAGATTTTCAGCTAACTTTGAGAGATGATCCGCTGCACTTGCTATCTCTTCGACACTTCTGGCATTTTGGCTAGTGATGGAGTTGATGTTTGTTACAAGATCTACGATTTTATCGGTATCTTTGACAATTTGATTGGAGTTATTAGCACTAACGGTTACAGAATGTATGCTTTCTTTCATCACATCGCTCGTGGTTATGATGGTCTCTTCCACATTGATTGAAACACCTGCTAATTGTCGAATGTTGTGTGCATTTTTGCTCATTTGGTCGGACGCATTAACGATGGATTGAACAATAACATTGATGGTAGCATTGATTTCAACCAAAGAGGATTGTGTGCGCTCTGCTAGTTTTCTCACTTCATCTGCAACCACGGCAAAGCCACGTCCATGTTCCCCTGCACGCGCTGCTTCAATAGCAGCATTAAGGGCTAAAAGATTTGTCTGATCGGCAATATCGGAGATAACGGTTAAAATTTGCTTCACTTGCTCTGCATCTTTACTCATTTGCTCTAATTGAGACGCTAAAGTAGTCTCTGCTTCGCTAGCAAGCTCCACTTCGCTCTTTAACATCACTACTTCATTTTTAGCACTTTCAAGTTTTTCACCCACCATAGCAATACTTTTTTTCATACCTTCTGAGAGATGCGCTGTTTCTTGAACAAACGTTTTAATGTTAAGAATTTCATCAATGGTGTTGCTTACGATGGTTGTACTGTGTTCTGCATTACGTCCTATTTGCATACTGGTTGTGCCTAGTTCATGTGAAACTGAAGCATTTTCAGATGAAGAACGTTTAGCATCTTCAATAATAACTTCTAATGTAGAAACCAAGCTATTGAAACTTTGAACAATTTCTTGAATTTCATTGTTGTGAGCATAATCAATTCTAAATTTTAACTCTTTATTTTGCACAAAACCCGAAATACTATCGCGAATGAGCGAAACACCTTGCATGATGTTTTTTCGGATAAGAACACCAAGGAAAATAACGGCTATAGCGACTAAAAATGAAAGCATAATCATAATTTTTTTAGCATCGCTTTTAACATTATGTGCTTCTGTTGCATCATCTTGCGCCACCTTTTGGCTATGCTTCATATGCGAATGAATCAAAGCTGTGAGCTCATTGATCATTTCACCATTAGTGTCGATCAGCCGTATAGCTTCCTCTTTATTGCCATCAAACGATGCTTTAAAAATTGTCTCTGCCATAACACTGTACTTAACAAACAATGTTTTTTCTTTCTCAAGATACGCCTTATCTTCTGCGTCAGCTATAAAATTTTCATACTCTTTAAATGCTTTTTCGACATTTGTTTTATACTCTTTGTAGCGCGCATAAACCGATTGTAACTCTTTGGCATCCTGAGACGTCACATGTTTCCATACCGTCAGCCTTAAACGATAGTAATTTTCTGACATATCTGACATAATCAAAATACCTGGTAATGCCATCACATTGCATGTGTTGGTTTTTTCATAGACTTGTTCCATTTTATAGACATTCATCGTTAAAATTAAAACAAGTCCACCTAAAGCAATACCTAAGATTGCTAGTAACTGTTTTGAAATGCTCATTTCCATTCTTCCTTATACTGAGAAATTAACTTAATTTTAATAACACTATTTTTATTAAAAAAATTAAGATGCAACTTTAACAAAAATGTAGTCACATCACGGTCATATCTAAAGTGTTGCAAAAGCCCTAAAATAGAGAACTTTATGCTATTTAACAACACTAAAAAATGGGGATATACTATCCTAAATTCGTAGCATGAATATAGCTAAAAATAATAATTCACCTAGAAGATGGATGGACTTTAGCATCACCGCTTTTGGGTTTATTAATACAGAGAATGGTAAAATACAACCATACAAGAGTTCTATATCAAAAGGTTTGAAGAAAATGAGCGAGAGCAAAGATTTTTTACGCACGAAAGTTGAAGAGGACCTAGCCTCTGGAAAATATAAAAACATCGTTACGAGATTTCCTCCTGAGCCTAATGGATTCCCTCACATTGGACATGCTAAATCTATCTGTATCAATTTCGGTATTGCCCGTGATTACAAAGGGCATTGTAACCTCAGAATGGATGACACAAACCCAACGACAGAAGATATGAAATACGTTGAAGCGCTTAAAGATGCTGTCACATGGCTAGGTTTTAAGTGGGAAGGCAATGTTTACTACGCGTCAGACTACTTTCCTAAAATTTACGACTATGCGGTTCAACTCGTTAAAATGGGCAAAGCCTATGTCGATAGCCTAAATGAAGAAGAAATACGCGAATACCGTGGCACCATTAAAGAACCAGGACGAAGAAGTAAATACGCAGAGCGTAGCATCGAAGAAAATTTAGACCTACTAGAGCGTATGAAAAAGGGTGAATTTAAAGATGGTGAGCATGTCTTACGTGCTAAAATCGATATGTCTGCTGCCAATATGAAAATGAGAGACCCTCTACTCTACCGTATCCGCCATGCGCATCATTTTAGAACCAAAGATACATGGTGCATCTACCCAATGTACGATTTTGCTCACTGCTTATCAGACTACATCGAAGGGGTAACGCACTCCATTTGTACCTTAGAGTTTGAAAACAACCGTGACATTTATGACTGGGTTTTGGACGCACTCGAACTCACGCCTCCACGTCCTTACCAACACGAATTTGCACGTCTTGGTATGAACTACACAGTGATGAGTAAACGAAAACTTTTGGAGCTTGTTAACGGCAACTACGTGAACGGCTGGGATGACCCTCGTCTTCCAACGATTGCTGGCTATAAACGACGTGGTTATACACCAGAATCGATCATCAATTTTTGTGAGCAAATCGGTATTGCTAAAGCGAATTCCATGGTCGATGTCGCGCAACTTGAATTTTGTATCAGAGATGATTTGAACAAAAAAGTTCCTCGCGTCATGTGTGTGCTTGACCCACTTAAAATTACTATCGAAAATTACGAAGGTGAAGAAGAGATTGATGCTTCGTACTACCCTCACGACGTTCCAAAAGAGGGTTCACGCAAACTACCATTTTCAAAAGAGATTTACATCGAACGTGATGACTTTATGGAAAATCCTCCAGCGGATTATTTCCGTCTTAGTCCAGAACAGCCTGTGCGCCTTAAACACGCCTATATTATCAGCGTTAAAGAGGTTATCAAAGATGCTCACGGAAAGATCATCGAAATCAAAGCAACCTACGTGCCTAATTCCAAAAGTGGCGAGGACACCAGTGGCATCAAAACAAAAAGCGCGATTCATTGGGTGAGTGCAAAACACGCGAAGAATGTTGAAGTACGTTTGTATGAAAGACTCTACAAAGTTGATGCGCCTGAAGGGTTGGAAGATCTTAACCCTGATTCTCTGCACATCCTTAAAAATGCGTATGTTGAGCCAGCTGTCATTAGTGAAAAACCTGATGTGAGATTCCAGTTTGAGAGACAAGGTTATTTTTATGCTGATCCTATCGACTATACAGATGCAAAACCTGTCTTTAACAAAATTGTAGGTCTCAAAGATTCTTGGGCAAAAAAAGCAGAATCTACCGAAAAACCGACACCTAAACCTCAAGCTCAAAAAGTTGCTCACGTTGAAGGCGAAGTTGCACCTATGAATGAAGAAGAACAGGCACTCTTTAGTACATACACAACCGAATTAAAGCTTAATGCAGAAATCGCCAATACCCTTGCGCGTGATGCTGAACTTTCACGCTTTTTCAATGAAGCGATTAGTATCTTTAAAAGCCCTATTACGCTTGCCAATATTATTGCCAATGAAGTTGCACGCGAACTGAAACAAACGAGTGAACTCAAATTCAGCGCAAAAGAAGTTACAGAACTCGCTAAAATGATCGATGAAGGTGTTATTTCAAATAAAATCGCAAAGCAAGTCTTTGAAGAGATGGCACAAACAGGAGAGCAACCAAACGCAATCGTTGAAGCCAAAGGGCTTGTTCAAATCAGCGATCCTGAGAAACTCAGACCTCTCATCGATGATGTCATCGCAAAAAATCCTGACAATGTCGCAAAATACAAAGCAGGCAATACCAACCTTTTTGGCTTCTTTGTAGGGCAAGTGCTCAAAAGTAGTGGTGGCAAAGCAAATCCAAGCGTTGTCAATGACCTTGTAGTGGAGAAACTCAAGCATGTATAGAGTTTCCCTCTTCCCTACGCGTGATCTGCACCTAAGCGACCTTAGAGTTGCTTTGATAAATTACATCTGTGCAAAGCAAACAGGTAAACAGCTTATCGTGCGTGTTGAAGATGGCGATAAAGCCAATATTATTGAAGGGAAAGACCAAGAGCTTTTAGACATAATAGCTCTTTTTGGCATTTCGTATTCGCATCTTTACTACCAAAGCGACAACTTTAAATACCATCTTCAGTTTGCCTCTACCCTGCTCGATAGAAAAAAAGCCTTTATCTGTTTTTGTCCCGAGGAGAAAGCAACTCCGTATGATGGGACATGCGAGCATCTAAGCAGCGATGAAGTGTTAAACAACCCAAACCCCTTTGTGATTCGCATGAAAACAGAACCTATCAGCGATAGCTTTGTTATTATGGCGCGAAACAAATACCCAACCTATACCTTTGCGTGCGCGTGTGATGACATGCTTCAAGGCGTTTCGATCGTTATCCAAGATGAAGCATATCTTCAGAACAGCCCTAAAGAAGAGCTTATCCGCCATGCTATCGGCTACGATCAAGCCATTTCTTATACGCATCTATCAACGATACATGAAGGTGAGAAAAGCGTTCAGTGGCTTTTAGATCAAGGGTATATGCCTGAAGCGATTGTAAATTATCTTCTGCTTTTAAGCACTCCAACACCAACGAAAATTTTCACGCTGGAAGAAGCGCTTGCATGGTTTGATCTCGCCAAAATGTCTCCATCACCTCTATCTTTTGATATCAAAGAACTAAGTGTTATCAACGCTGAGCATATCAAAAAGCTCTCTGATATGGAGCTCTCAAAGCGCCTTGGATATGCATGCGAAAACATTGGCAAACTGGCAAAATTGCATTGTGAAGAAGCCTATACAACCCATGAA
>CAYXNJ010000055.1:0-14668 GCA_964466465.1 uncultured Sulfurospirillum sp. | reverse complement strand
GAGTGGTTTTGCTATAATTTAAAAAAATTTTTAAGGAAGATTGATGCGTAGTGATCAAGTCAAAAAAGGGTACAACAGAGCGCCACATCGAAGTTTGTTTCGTGCGACAGGTTTAAAAGATGAAGATTTTAACAAACCATTTATTGGAGTAGCCAACTCTTATATCGATATTATCCCTGGTCACTTCTTCTTACATGAGTATGCTGTCATCATTAAAGATGAGATTCGCAAGAACGGTTGTGTCCCCTTTGAGTTTAACACCATTGGTGTCGATGATGGTATTGCAATGGGACATGATGGTATGCTTTATTCACTTCCAAGTCGTGAGCTTATCGCTAACTCTATTGAAACAATGATGAATGCGCATATGCTTGACGCAATGATTTGTATCCCTAACTGCGATAAAATCGTACCAGGTATGATTATGGGTGCTCTTCGTGTCAATGTTCCAACCATTTTTGTGAGTGGTGGACCAATGAAAAAAGGTTATACCAAAGAGGGAACACCAATTGACTTAACAACAGCGTTTGAAGCGGTTGGAAAATTTGAAAAAGGCGATATTAACGAAGCCGAACTCAAAGACATCGAGTGTAACGCTTGTCCAAGTGGCGGTTCATGTTCAGGTATGTTTACGGCTAATAGTATGAATACTCTAATGGAAGCTATGGGAATTGCACTTCCAGGCAATGGCACCATCCCAGCATTAACTCCAGAGCGTGAAGTGCTTTTGCGTGCTGCGGCAAAACGTGTGTGTGAAATTGCTATCGACGATCGCTTTAAAATCCGTAACATCCTTAATGAAAAAGCAGTTCGTAATGCCTTTGCTGTGGATATGGCAATGGGTGGAAGTTCCAATACCGTTTTACATATGTTAGCCATTGCCAAAGAAGCAGGCGTTAATTTTGCCATTAAAGACATCAATGAAATCAGTAAAAATGTTTCACATATCGCGAAGATCGCTCCTTCTCTTTCTACTGTTCATATGGAGGACATCAATCGTGCGGGTGGTGTAAGTGCTGTTATGAAAGAAGTTAGTCGTCGAGATAACGGCATTTTATTTTTAGATAATTTAACGGTGACGGGTGAAAATGTTGGTGAGCGCATTGCTAATGCTGAAATCAAAGATACCGCTATCATCCATACACTTGAAAATCCTTACTCTAAAGTAGGTGGTCTTGCGATTTTATTTGGTAACTTGGCATTAGAAGGTTGTGTTATCAAAACAGCAGGTATCGTAGGTGGACGCCAATTTGTAGGTAAAGCAGTTTGTTTTGACTCTCAACAAGAAGCACTTTCTGGTATTGTTGGTGGCAAAGTAAAAAAAGGTGATGTTGTTGTTATTCGCTATGAAGGACCACGTGGCGGACCTGGTATGCAAGAGATGCTCTCCCCTACGAGTTTAATCATGGGAATGGGATTAGGCGCAGATGTCGCGTTGATCACTGATGGTCGTTTTTCAGGTGCAACAAGGGGTCTTAGTATTGGTCATGTAAGCCCTGAAGCTGCGGAAGGTGGGCTTATAGGATTGCTTGAAGATGGTGATACTATTCAGATTGATGTTGATGCCTATACCATTGAGGCACTCATTGATGAAGCAGAGCTTGCTAAAAGAAAAGCAGCATTTAAACCAAAAGTCAAAACGATTCACGGTAGCTGGTTGAAACAGTACCGTCAATTAGTAACCAATGCAAGCAGTGGCGCAGTACTTCGTACTGAAGAGGCATAATGACAGATTTTCTTAATCTATTGTTACAACATACCATCACTATGTTTGCGATCGTAGATCCGTTAGGAGTGAGTGCTATTATGCTCTCGCTTCTGCCTCAAAGTGCTACAAAAGAGCATATTGATAAAATAGCATGGAAAGCAACGATGACTATTATTGTTGCTTTTTTTGTTGTCCTGTTGACGGGTAATTTTCTACTCAATTTATTTGGTATTGAAATTGATTCGCTCAAGGTTATGGGTGGTATTATTCTACTCTTAACAGCTATCAAAATGGTACAAGGCTCAATGGAATCCAAAGATCAGACAGAGGAAGAGCGAGAAGAAGCCATCAGAAATGATGAATTTTCTGTCATTCCCTTAGGTGTTCCTATTACATTTGGACCAGGTATCTTTGCTACGATCATCATTTTACGTGGCCACAGCGAAGGAGTGACTTCAATTGCTGCATTGATTATTGCTTATTTGCTTGTTGCACTGAGCGTGTACTTAGCGTTTAAAAATAGTATTTATATTCGCCACTACCTCGGCATTACGGGGCAAAAAATAGTCAGTCGTTTGATGGGACTTATTGTTGGTGCCATTGCTGTGCAGTTTATTGTTGGCGGCGTAAGTGTACTTGCAAAACATTATATGTAAGGATCTATGATGAATCAAGGTGGTTGGACGTGTCCTCACGATGTAGAAGGGGTTTGTGACATCATCAAAAAAGAGTGCGATCCTGGAGATAAAGGCTGTGTACTGTATGGAAAAGCTAAATTTTCTTGTGAAGATAGCCCTTCAAATGAAGCCTTTGAAAAGCGTATGGAGCGCAAAATGCGCGAGATGTTAGGCGACAACGAAAAGTAATTTTTAATTTTGGAGTCTTTGATGACTCCAAAATCTATGCTTATGGTCGCTTTTTAAAGTGATTGAGACTGTGCTAAATATACAAAACCAAGAGCGAATAAAACAGCATTAATAAGAGTCATTGTTAATCCAGCTTTTACAACACTTAACTTTTTCATTTTTAAGCTCCTTTTATATTTTCGGAATTATATGCACATAAAGCTTAAAAAATAATAAATTAAATTTTATCTATTTATTTTATTCCAATAAAGTAACATTTTTACACCTTAATTATAATGAAAAATATTAGTATTAAATGTATAAATTAAGCTATAAATAAGTTAAAATGCTTGGATTAGGCTTTGGGTCTATACCCTATTCTAAAGCCACCCCAGTGACGACCTTTGACATAAATAGGAATCGATATATCATGCATGACATCGCCATTTTCCCTACGATACGTCTGAAGCAGAACACGCTTCTCATGGTTTGCTCCTCTGACACCACTATCCGTAAAAATACGTTTTGAGCGGTTACCAAAGAGATCTTTTTCATAATTCCCCGTTAATGGTGCACGTGCATTGTGTGTAGAGATGTAACCTGATTTATGCATGGCAACAGCATAAAAAAGATTTTGTGCATTCTCTTTCATGAGGGTATCAATGATCTCTGGAAAAGTTTGATCCGTAAAGGTATCGTATGCGGTGGTAAATTTTTGTGGATTTGTGTTGGCAATAGGTTTGAAATTGGTATCGAAGATAGCCTCAACTGTAAGCTTTCCATTATTAATAGCATTCTCAAATAACATTTCTACAAGCGATTTGGCATTGAGGCATCGTTGGTACATCTTCTCGTGGTATTCATCCATCGCAAAAGCACTGAGGTTTTCATGCGCTTCTTCTGCACCTGTAATAATCGCTTGTGTTTGACCAGAAATGGCTTTCATCTCTTTTGTACCTGCTTCGAGCTGGTCACTGATCTTTGAAATAGCTTCTTTGATGGTAAGCAGTTGATCGCTATTATAGTCTGCACTTTTGGCAATGGTATCAATTTGATCTTCAATTTTTTCTGCATTGTTGATAAAACGCTTGATCTCATCGCCTACATGCTGAACCGTATGGGTTGCACGTTCTATTTCATTGCGCAGTGTTTCAATGCTCGCATATACATCGTTTGTATCTTGTTGAATTTGTTTAACAATGATGGTAACTTCGCTGGTTGATTTTGAAGTACGCTCAGCAAGATTTCGTACTTCATCGGCTACTACAGCAAAACCACGTCCATGCTCTCCTGCACGAGCTGCTTCTATGGCAGCATTTAATGCTAAAAGATTGGTTTGATCTGCGATGTCATCAATGACCGTTGTGACATTTTGAATCGTGATGGATTTTTCTTTTAGATCATTGACTTTTGATGAAGCATCAGATGATTGTACATTGATGCTGTTCATTCGTGTGATAATTTCATTGAGCTCTGCAATGCTTTGTTGACTCTCTTTCATGGAAAGTTTGGCAAAGGATGACGCTTCTTGCGCATTGGAACTCACCAAATTCACTTGCTCAAAAATATTTTGAGTCGAACTTGAAATCTCAGAAATAGAATGCGCTTTTTCTTCCAGTTTTTTGGACATAGCATCAATGGAATACATCAGTTGTGCCGTGGCAATAGAATTTTTACCCGCACTTTGTGAGTAATTTTCACTCAAGTATGTTAAGAGTGTCACAAGACGATAAATTCTTGGGAAAAGAGAGTGAAGTAATGGATGCTTTTCTGTTACGTGTAGAAACTCTTTTTGATGTACTTCACGTACATTTTTGTCTCGAGCATCAAACTCGCTTAGAAGTTCTATGGCATGGGAAAAAGGTTGAATAATAACTTTATTAAGTGTCAGAGTTGCAACGATAAAAAGGATAAATGAGATAATTGCGATGATAAAAGGTTCTGTAATAAACCATGCAATGGCAAATAAGCCTGCTCCTAAAAGAAGAAAAATAGCACTGATTTTAAAAAAATAACGTTGAAGCATTATGACCCTCGACTCTCATTAAAGATTAATGTATCAGGGTAACACATAAAGATGATAAAGTCATGAAAAAAAATGATTGTGACAAAAAAATAACTTTGTTGTGTTTAGATTTGACACTCATAGAAAAAAGAGCAAAATTAAGATAAAATTTCACATTTAAAATTTTTAGGAGCGATACAGTGTCGAGTATCTCAAAATATAGCAAAATCAATAGTTTAAAATCCGTTAAAAAATGTCTTTTCCCTGCTGCTGGGTATGGTACACGCTTCCTCCCTGCAACCAAAGCAATGCCAAAAGAGATGTTACCTGTTCTAACCAAGCCTTTGATTCAGTATGGTGTTGAAGAAGCTGTTAGTGCGGGCATTGATACAATGGCGATTGTCACAGGTCGTGGTAAACGAGCCATTGAAGACCATTTTGACGTTAGTTATGAGCTTGAGCACCAAATTAAAGGTACCTCAAAAGAGAGCTATCTTACTGAAATTCGTAATCTCATCGATAATTGTACGTTTAGTTATACCAGACAAGTCGAGATGAAGGGTTTGGGTCATGCGATTTTAACAGGTAAAACATTGATCGGAGACGAGCCATTTGCGGTTATTTTAGCGGATGACTTGTGTGACAACAATGATGATGACCCTGTACTTAAGCAAATGGTAGAAGTATATGAAAAATACCGCTGTTGTGTGGTTGCTATCGAAGAAGTTCCAAAAGAAGAAACCAATAAATACGGTGTTATTGATGGCAAAATTGTAGATGGCAATGAATCAGTACTTCGTGTCTCTAATATGGTAGAAAAACCAGATCCAAAAGATGCTCCAACCAATTTGGCGATTATTGGTCGTTATATTCTCACCCCAGATATTTTTGAAGTGATTGAAAACACCAAACCAGGAAAAGGCGGTGAAATTCAAATTACCGATGCACTTTTAGAGCTTGCAAAACAAGGTAAAGTTATCGCGTATAAATTCCAAGGAAGACGTTTTGACTGTGGTTCTATTGAGGGCTTTGTTGAAGCGACAAACTACTTCCACGATAAAGTAAAATAAATCTTCAGTAGCCTATTTTAGGGCTTTCCCCCTCTTGCATTTCTAAAGTGCAAGAGGTTTTTTCCATTTTCATTCTACTGCATAAACTCCAAGATAAACCCTTTATTAGCTTTGCTTAGCTATAATCGTGCCATTAAATAATAATGAGGCGGAATTATGTCCAATCACGAAACAAAGTATATTTTTATTACTGGAGGCGTTTTAAGCTCTCTTGGTAAAGGCATAGCAGCGGCGAGTATCTCTACCCTTTTAAAAAATGTTGGCTTTAAAGTCAGCATCCTCAAAGCAGATCCTTACATCAACGTCGATCCAGGCACGATGAGTCCACTAGAACACGGTGAAGTTTTTGTTACCGATGATGGTGCTGAAACCGATCTTGACCTTGGACACTATGAGCGTTTTTTAGATGAAAACCTAACCCAAGCCAATAACTTTACAACAGGGCGTGTTTACTCTTCTGTTATCGAAAAAGAGCGCCGTGGAGATTACCTTGGTAAAACCATTCAAGTTATTCCTCACATTGTTGATGAGATTGCCAATCGTATTAAAGAAGCAGGAAAAGGGAAAGATATTCTCATCGTAGAAATTGGTGGAACCGTTGGTGACATCGAAGGTTTACCATTTTTAGAAGCCATCCGTTCTCTAAAAAGTGAACTGGGCAAACGCAGAGCAATGAACATTCATCTTACTCTTGTGCCATTCATCAAAGCAGCGGGTGAGCTTAAAACGAAACCAACACAACACTCTGTTCAAGAACTTCGTCGTATTGGTATTACACCAGATATGCTCATTTGTCGTTCAGAATATCCACTTCCTAAAGAGCTTAAAAATAAGCTTGCTTTCTCATGCGGTGTTGAGCGTAATTCTGTCATTGAGTGTTTGGATGCAACTACAATTTATCAAGTGCCTCTTAGTTTCTTAAAAGAGAACATCCTAGCGCCAATTTCGGAGACACTTGATCTTGGAGATTTAACACCACATATGGACGAGTGGGATCTTTTAGTGAAGCGTGTGATTGCACCACGTGATGAATTGATGATCGCTTTTGTAGGTAAGTATCTTGATCTTAAAGAGTCGTACAAATCTCTTACAGAATCACTCATTCATGCAGGAGCACACCTCAATGCGAAAGTAAAAATTCGCTGGGTTGACTCAGAAGTGATCGAAGAAAAAGGATGTGAAGACATTCTCTCTGATGTCGATGGCATTTTGGTTGCTGGTGGTTTTGGCGAGCGTGGTGTTGTGGGCAAAATGGAAGCGATTCGCTACGCAAGAGAACACAATATTCCTTATCTTGGTATTTGTTTGGGAATGCAGCTTGCAATGATTGAATTTGCACGTAATGTTCTGCATATCGAAGATGCCAATTCGGCTGAATTTAATCCAAACTGCAAAAACCCTATTATCTATTTGATTGACTCTTTTATGGACGCAAGCGGTCAAAAACAACTACGTACTTTCCAAAGCCCACTCGGTGGTACTATGCGTTTGGGTGGTTATGAGTGTGAAACAAAAGAAAATTCATTATTAAGAACAGTTTATGATGGTGCTAAAGTCATTCGTGAACGTCATCGTCATCGATACGAAGCTAATCCAGAATACCGTGAGTCTTTTGAAAAAGCAGGACTTATTGTAAGTGGTGAAAGTGATGGCTTGATTGAAGCCGTTGAGCTAAAAGGACATCCATGGTTTTTAGGTGTGCAGTTTCACCCTGAATTTACATCGCGTTTAACAAATCCTAATAAAACGATTTTGGGATTTGCTAAAGCAGCTTTGACACAACGTCAAAATGGTTAAGTTACTGACAAAAGAGGATATAAAACGGATTCTTCAAAGCAGGTTTGAAAACGATGAGTGTACCCGTTTAAATGAGATTCCTAAACCTTCCTCTTTAAAAGATATTGGGCGTGCATCTAAACGTATTGCTGACGCAATGCGTAACCATGAGCGTATTGCTATTGTTGGTGACTATGATGTGGATGGTGTTATATCTTCGGTTATTTTAAGTCAATTTTTTGATGATCTTGGAGTGGATTACTCCTTGATTATCCCCAATCGTTTTACCGATGGGTATGGCTTAAATCCAGATATTGTTGCTAAGCTTGATGTGCATGTGATTATTACTGTGGACAATGGCATCTCTGCCATTGAAGCGGCACAAATTTGTAAAGAACAAGGTATTGATCTTATCATTACCGATCACCACAGTGTTCCTGCTGTTCTTCCTGAAGCCTATGCAATTGTTAATCCTAAACAAGAAGATTGTGCTTTCCCTCATTGTGAAATTTGTGGTGCACAAGTCGCGTGGTATTTGGTTGCTGCACTCAAAGAAGAGCTTGGAGTGGAGTATGATCTCTCTAGTTTTTTAGACCTACTGTGCATCGCTATCATGGCTGATATGATGGAACTTGTAGGAATGAACCGCGTGATGGTTAAAAAAGGTATTGGTGAGCTTAATCGTTCCAAACGCGCAGCATTTGAAGCCATAAGACAGTATTTTGGCAAAGCGACGTTAGAAGGTGATGATATTTCATTTTTAATAGCACCTTTGATTAACAGTTCAGGACGCATGGAAGATGCCATTTTCTCCTATGAATTTTTAAAATCAAAAGATGTGAATGACGCTTTGGTCAAACTTGATTATATTGTCTCTTTAAACGAAGCACGTAAAGAAGAGGAACGTCTTTTATTTGAAGCAACGCTTCCTTACGTCAAAGAGACTGAAAATATCATTGTAGCATGGGGTGAAGAGTGGCATGAGGGGATAGTAGGGATCGTCGCTTCACGGCTCTCTAAACGCTTTAAAAAGCCTGCTATTGTTTTTTCTATCCGTGATGAAAAAGCCAAAGGGAGTGCAAGAGGTATTGGTGATGTTGATATTTTAGAACTGATCCGTTCTCAAGAGGCTATTTTATTAGGCTATGGTGGACATAAGGGTGCAGCTGGTGTTTCCATTGAAATCAAACATTTGGAGCAATTTCGCACTAACTTAGAGAAAGCATCCAGCCAATTTACACAAGAAGTTTTAGAAGCAGACAATGATCTTTTAGGCGAGATTACTGCTGATCAGATTGATTTTGAGTTACTTGAAATTTTAGAAAATCAAGAACCTTATGGGCAAAAAAACCCAAAACCGAGCTTTTTGCTTCGCAATATCGCTGTAAAAGTGGATCGTTTAATTGGTAAAGACGGGCAACATCTCAAGCTGATTCTGCAAGAGGGAAGCGTTGCTCTTGAAGCACTTTTCTTTAATTATGATGTGAAAGCAAAACAAGGAGATCGTATTGATATTCTTTTTACCGTTTCACGCAATGACTATCGTGGGCTTGTAACGCCTCAACTACTGATTAAACAAATTCTCAAAAAGCACTAGGTTTTAAAACATTTAATGGAGTTTTCTTAGAGAACTCCATTAAAACTCACGTCCATCTTTTACGGGGACAAAAAGACAATCACCGATGGTCTCTTTGCGGATGCCCTCTTCTGTTTTTATAAAACGAGTAATGATCTGTTTGTCACCTTTCTCAATGGGTGCGACCAAAATCCCCCCAACTTTTAACTGTTCAAAAAGTTTTTGAGGAACTTCAGGGGTTGAGGCTGAAAAAAGGATACGATCATAAGGCGCAAATTCTCTCCATCCATTTTGACCATCGTCAAAACGTGTGTGAATGTTTGTAATGCCTAGTATTTTAAAGCGTTCACGTGCTTCTTTGAGCAATCTTTCAATACGTTCAATGGTAAAGACTCTACGAATGATTTTACTCAAAATAAGTGCTTGGTAACCACTACCACACCCTATTTCTAAAACACTATCTGCCCCTTTGGGACTTAATGCTTCGGTCATCTTCGCAACGGTTAACGGTGAGCTAATCCATTGGTTAGCGGCGAGTGGAAGAGCATCGAGTTTGTATGCGTGCAAACTCATCCCTTGTGGTACAAAGAGTTCACGCTCACTTTGGCAAAAAGCTTCATAGACATTAGGACTCATAGGGCATATTTTGGCGATTTCATCTGCCATTTTTTTATGTTTTTGAAAACGAATTTTTTCTTTAAAATGAGCCGTTTGCGGCATTATAGTCTAATCCTATGTCAAGATATCGTCGCATTTTTTTGATCTCATGAAAATCAAATGTCTGCATTATAAGCTTACTGTTATCATCACTGGTTACATCACCAAATGGAGAGATAATGGCACTACTTTTAGCCATGCTCTCATCAGCACCGTTTGCACAAAGTACATAGGCTTGATTGCTGATAGCAAGGGCTGTGGTAAGTACTTCAAAGTGCTTTTTGCGAAGGTTTCCCCAATACGCAGGCACTAAAATAAGATCTGCCCCTTTGATTTGCTCCCATAATGCGGGAAAGCGAAGTTCAAAGCAGATAAGTACAGCAATTTTTATTCCATTAACTTCAATAAGGCTGATATCTTCGTCTTTTCCTGCACTAAAGTAATGCTCTTCTTCCCCTAATGTGAAAAGTTTAGCTTTTGCGCGTGTATAAATCAGCTTTCCATGATGAAAAAGCTTGAAGTTATTCATGTATCCTGCATCTGTTTTTTCAATTAACGTAAGTCCAAAGGTTTTATTGGAAGAGAGTTTTTCAAGAGATGGGAGCACATGTTCAGAAAACGAGGCAGCAGCTTCCATTTTATCGTAGCTATAAGCGCTTAAACAGAGCTCTGGTGCTAAAACAATGCTATGAGAAGGTGTTTGCTCAAGAAGCATTTGCAAGGTTGCAAAATTCTCCTCAAAGCTTCGACCTTCATAGGCAAATTGTAAAGCACAAAGCGTCGGTTTAGAAGTCATCGAATGAGAGACTTCCTTTACTGTAATTCGAAACATTGCCTTCAAAGAAGTTTGTTTTTTGGTCATTAAATTTTGAAAAATCATCGACCCATTTAATTGGATGATTTGCATTATAGAGTTTTTCAAAGCCAACAGCCGTTAAACGATCATCAATGAGATAGTGGATATATGTTTCAATGATATCATCGGTAAAGCCCATAATTTGATTTTGTGTGATGTATTTACCCCACTCTATTTCAAGTTCACCTGCTTTTTGGAACATATCATAGACTTTTGCTTTAAGCTCAGGTGTAAAGAGTTCTGGACGTTCTTTTTGAACCGAATTGATCATGTTTTGGAAAATGAGAAGGTGTGTGATTTCATCACGCTGGATAAAACGAATCATCTGTGCACTTCCAAGCATCCTTCCAGCGCGCGCAAGAGCATAAATGGCTGTAAAACCAGAATAAAAATAAATACCTTCTAAGATTTGGTTAGCAAACATCGCAAGAACCAGTTTTTCATCGGTAACATCACCTGCAAGCTCTTCGTAAACGCTTGAAATGTAGTCATTTTTACGACGTAAAACCTCATCGTGTTTTTCCATTTCGTAAATAAGGTCGGTGTTATCGCAAATTGCTTCAACCATTACAGCATAAGATTTAGAATGGTTTGCTTCTTCATAAGCTTGCCTAGAGAGACATGCATTGATCTCTGGAGCTGTAATGTAGGGATTAATATTGTCAGCGAGATTATTGGTTTGAAAACTATCCATGCTAATGAGTTGTGACCAAACAAGATCGTACATACGTTTTTCAGCATCGGTAAGATTACGATTATAGTCAATGACATCTTTTGTAGTGTCAACTTCTTTAGGAAACCATGTATTTGCTTCCATCATATCCCAAAGTTTAAGCGCCCACGTGTATTTCGCTTTAGTAAAATTTAAAATTCCATGAGGATTTCCACCAAAGACTCTGCGATCATTTAAGCTCTCATATGAGTTTGGATTATAGATTTTTTTGCGCTCCACTACTGTTTCCTTGTTTCATTTTTTGTTTTAAAATAGGTTCTGCCAACTCTGTTGGCAAGCTTTAGTGCCATAGCGGCAAGCGTAGTCAAATTAGCTTTGCTGGTTTGACGTGTAAGAAATTATTGTATCAAAAATTTCTTAATTCTATAGGCAAAAGCGGGGTTAATTGGCTCAAATCAAACTGATTTTGTTGCTTTTTTGTTGCGCCAAGTGTGGGTTCAACATGCAAATAGTTTTGAAGATAATATGTCCCAAGATACTCTTTTTTATGCAAATCTTCAATAATAGCATTGATGTCAGCAGGTGTGAGTAAATCACTGTGTAATGTAGTTCGTACCTCAAAAGGTAAATAACTTCGAATAAGAAGATTCAAACTTTGTTCAAACCTCTCAAAATGACGATAATGAGTGAGTTCAGGATATTTATAATGAGGTGCTTTATAGTCCAATGCTATGTAGTCCACAAGACTATTTTCTATTAATGATCTCAATAAATCAGGATTCGATCCATTGGTATCAATTTTGATTTTATAGTCTAAGGCTTTGATGGCTTCACAAAATGTTTCAAGATGGGGATATAATGTGCACTCTCCACCACTTAAAACAACACTATCAAGTCGCCCTTGTCTATTTTGTAAAAATTCGAGTGCTTCGTCTAAGCTAATGTTTCCATTGTCTCTGACAATTTGAGGATTGTAGCAATAAGGACATGCCATATTGCATTTAGCAAACCAAAAAATAGACGCTAGATGATGGGGATAATCTAGCGTCGTAAATTTGGTAATGCTATGGATTGGTTTATTTATGGCAGCATCTTTCAATAAACTGTGTTCGTTCTTTGTGCTCACCGGTTTTTCCTACGTTAAAGGACTCAACTGGGCGATGATAACCCATGACACGTGTGTAAACGATACATTTAGTACGTTTTTCTTTTAATTTTTCTAAAATTTCTGTTTTGCTCATGATGCTTCTCCTTTTTTGTATTGTTCAACTAGTTCTTCGTCACATTTAGGGCAAAATTCATGCTCACCACTGATATAACCATGTTTTTCACACACTGAAAAGACAGGTGTGATGGTAAGGTATGGCATACGGTAGTTCGTTATGACATTTTTTACCAACTTCTTACACGCTTCGCTTGAACTGATACGCTCTTTCATATAAAGATGCAGTACGGTTCCACCTGTATATGAGCATTGAAGGTCATCTTGTAGATCCAATGCTTCAAATGGATCATCGGTAAAATTCGCAGGAAGTTGAGAGGAGTTCGTGTAATAAACATTTTTTCCTGATCCTGCTTGGATGATCTCAGGGTAGCGTTTCTTATCTTCTTTAGCAAAACGGTATGTTGTGCCCTCTGCTGGGGTTGCTTCAAGGTTGTAGAGATTACCTGTCTCTTCTTGATAAGCGACCATTTTGTTGCGCATAAATTCTAAGATTTCATGAGCAAATTCCATTCCATATTCATCCGCAATATTGTGTTTATCGTCTGTAAAATTGCGGATCATTTCATTGATTCCATTAACACCAATGGTTGAAAAATGGCTGTTAAATCCTGGTAAATAACGTGCTGTATAAGGGTAGAGTCCACGATTATACATCTCTTGCACAAACACACGTTTTTTCTCTAAGGTTGATTTTGCAAGATCCATCAAGTATTCAAAACGTTCCATCAACTCTTTTTTATTACCTTTGTAGAGATAGCCAAGGCGCGCCATATTGAGTGTTACAACACCAATACTTCCTGTCATTTCTGCACTTCCGAAAAGTCCACCACCGCGTTTTAGTAGCTCTCTTAGATCGAGTTGTAAACGGCAGCACATCGAACGTACATGTCCTGGCTTATACGCTTTTGGATTTTCAACAAGTTTACCCTCTGCGTCTCTGACGTACTGGCTTCCAATAAAATTTTGGAAATAAGATGAACCAATTTTTGCTGTATTCTCAAAGAGTAATTCGGTGTTCTCACCATCCCAGTCAAAATCTTCAGTAATATTTACTGTAGGAATAGGGAATGTAAATGGTTGACCTGTTTTATCGCCCTCAGTCATCACTTCATAGTAAGCTCTGTTGATGAGATTCATCTCTTTTTGGAAATGCTTGTAGGTCATCGCCTCTAGTGAAGTCACACCACGTTTTTTTGCCTCTTCAAGAAGTTCTGTATCGTTAATATCTTTGAAAAGATGGCGTTGACTTGATGTTGGAATTTGATCAGCTAAGTCTTTAGGCACAGTCCAATCAATCGTAATGTTGGTAAAAGGACTTTGTCCCCAGCGCGCAGGAACGTTTAAGTTGTAAATAAAGCTACGAATCGCTTTTTTGATCTCTTTGTATGAAATTTTATCTTTAAACGCATACGGTGCTAAGTAGGTATCAAACGAGCTAAACGCTTGTGCACCAGCCCATTCGCTCTGAAGGATTCCTAAAAAGTTAGCCATTTGTCCAAGCGCTTCTCTAAAGTGCATCGGAGGGCGACTTTCAACACGACCACGAACGCCATTAAAGCCTTCATCTAAAAGAACTCTAAGGCTCCAACCTGCACAATAGGCTGTCAAACAGTCAAGATCGTGGATATGATAGTCACCATTTCTGTGTGCTAATCCCTCTTCTTTAGAGTAGATTTTGTCAAGCCAGTAGTTTGCAATGACTTTTCCTGCTGTATTGTTAACAAGACCAGCATTGGAGTAGCCAGTATTGGAGTTTGCTTTGATTCTCCAATCGCTTTTGCCAATATATTCTTCAATGGTTTGACTTGAGTTTACATAGGTTGTATCTTCATTGAGTCCGTAAATATGCTCACGTTGCATTTTATGCGTATGACGATAGAGAATGAAAGAGCGCATAACATCGAAATAACGTGATTTATAGAGCTCTTGTTCGATCATATCTTGGAAGTCTTCGACCGCTGCTACACGTTTTTTCTCAATACGCTTCAGAATCTCTTTAAAGATACTTTCGTCGTACGTTACACCTTCACTTTTGAATGCTTTTTTAATTGCATCTTCGATTTTGAAAGGTTGAAATTCTTCTGTTGTGCCGTCGCGTTTGAGTACTTTGGTTAGCATGGTTATCCTAGATTTAAAAGTAGTGAAGATTATAGTAAGTGTAAAATTTAAAGAAACTTAATAATTAAGCTGAAACAAATATGTCACAGGCTCTAAAAAAGTAGATTTTATAGTTTTTTCTTAATGATTTTAAATCCCTATTTTAAGTACTTATATCCA
>CAYXNJ010000054.1:0-15563 GCA_964466465.1 uncultured Sulfurospirillum sp. | reverse complement strand
AAATATTACAAGAGAAAAATATTAATATTATTTTTCAAGTACTTTATAGAGTTGTCCGACACAAATTCCGCCATCATTGATTGCTAATTGTAGCGGAAAATAGAAATTTTGTGTGACATTTTGAAGAATTTGTTCCATCAATGTGCGATTTTGAAACACGCCACCAGAAAGGACAATAGGAGCCCCATAGCGAGAGCTTACACGAAGAGCAATTTGAACCAGCGTATTGATAAATTTTGTTGCAATGAGGTGTGGTTCTTTATCTTTGAGCATTTGAACAAACATCGGTTTATAATGAACTATTTTACCGTCAATTTCAATGGCATAATATTCGCGAATTGAAGCATCATAAAGGGCTTCTATAAGCAATCCACTCTCTCCATCGTAGCTTACATTATCTTCCATGCCACATAAAACAGCTACAGCATCAAAGAGTCTTCCCACTGAAGAACAACGAGGTGAATTAATTTGCTTGGTGTAAATTTGTTTAAGAAGTTTGAGAGATTTTTCATCAAAATAAGCACGTAAATGCTCATCAGCATCTTCGCCTATTGCATCCCATAAAAGAGAAGCTAGTATGCGTTTAATCTCTTTAATGCTCGCGTCCCCTCCTAAAAGTAAAAAAGGCTCAAAGGAGACAACGCGCTCATAACGTTCTTGATCGCATAGTAAAAACTCCCCACCCCAGATGGTTCCATCATCGCCATAACCCGTACCATCCCATGCAATACCCAACACGGGTTCGCTTAGTTTGTGTTCACACATCGTAGAGAGGATATGCGCATAGTGATGTTGTACTTGCATGAAAGGTATATTTTGTTTTTTTGCCCACTGCGTTGAGGCATAATTGGGGTGTAAATCGCCCACAATAAGATCGGGGGTAAAGTCGTAAAAACGTGCAAAACTTTCTATCATTTTCTCGAAAAGCTCATGACTCGCAATATTATCCAAATCCCCAATATAAGGGCTTACAATAATCTGGTGGTTGAGGTAAATCGCAATCGCATTTTTTTGATGCGCACCCACTGCTAAAATCTTACGCTCATCTTTTGAGTCAACTCTAAAACTCTGCGGTGCAATGCCACGCGAAGAACGCATCAAAAGCGTTTTATCGCCAATGTACTGCAAAACACTGTCATCACTCGAATTAACAATCTCACGATTGTAATCGAGATAATACTCCACAACATCCTTTAGCTTCTGTTGTAAAACAGTTGCTTCACTGATAATCGGCTCACCAGAGCGGTTTGCACTGGTCGCGACAATAGGATTTTTGAGGTATTCAAAAAGAATGACATGTAAAGGTGTGTAAGGAAGAAATACACCGAGACGATCAATGCGAGGCGCAATAAGGGAACTTATTTTTGAAGCATGAGCATTACGCTTTACAAGGACAATCGGACGAAGCAGTGAGCTAACGCCCTCTTCTTCTTGAGCGCTTAAAACACACTCTTCTTCAATGGCTTCAAGACTTTTAAACATCACAGCAAACGGCTTTGATGGTCGGTGTTTACGCTTTCGTAAGTTTGCAACCACATCGTCTAGTGTTGCATCACACATGAGATGAAAACCACCCATGCCTTTCATGGCAACAATATGCCCTGTATTAATAAGCTCTGCTAATTGGATAATTGCATCTTCATTCGTAGCAAGAAGTACTCCATCGATGGAATGCAAAGAGAGCGTTGGCCCGCATTTTGGGCAACTAATGGGCTGTGCGTGGTAACGACGATTGAGTGGATTAGTATATTCTTCTTTACATTCATCACACATCAAAAATGGTTGCATGGAAGTATAAGGTCTATCATAAGGAACCGTTTTGATGATGGAATAACGAGGTCCGCAATTGGTACAATTGGTAAAAAAATAGTGATAACGCCTATTATGAGGGTCTTTTAGCTCAGCAAGACACTCATCACAGATAGACATATCGGGCAAAACAGGCGAAGACTTTGTACTGGCTTCATCGCTATGGTGAATTTCAAATGTCGTATCACTCTGACATGGTATGAGCTCTTTAGTCCAAAAATCAATTCTAGCTAAAGAAGGAAGTTCTTTAAACAAAGCCTTTTCAAACGCATTAAGACTCTCTTCAAAACCTTCTACCTCAATCAAAACACCTTTAGAATTATTGAGAATAAAACCACTTAGAGTGTAACGCAGGGCTATGGTATAGACAAAGGGGCGAAAACCAACCCCTTGAACAATACCTTCAATACGATAAATCAAACGAGATTTATTGGTCAATCGGCAACTCTTTATTAAAACAAATCGTATGATTTGGTTTAAGATTTTTAGTAACCATCTCAGAAAATCGTTTGTAGCCAAACAAAGAACCACCAAGCGCAATTTTACCTGTTAGCAAATTCTCTTTATGTGTGTCACAAAGATCTGAGATAAAATAAGAGAGGCTTTCCATATAACCAAAGCTTAGTGTTGTATTATCTGTACCTGCTAATTTGTAGCTAATACCACTGCGTACTAATCTTACGTAGTCAATATCAGAGCTTAAGGCATCTTCTTTTTGCAAGAAGTAATCAATACGTGGCCCTTTTTGACCGCCAAAATCTTCAGCATTTTCGATAAGCTGTTCAGCTGCACGCTCAAATGTTTCACCAAGTCCCAAGACCATAGCAACAATTTTCCATAATGAGTAGATACTTTTTGGTGTATCACTAGGAATAATTGTTTCAATCGCTTTAGCGTAAATTTCAGGAAATTGCTCTTTATAGTTAGCGACCAAACGCTCTGCATTCGGGCTACTTCGCGCAATTTCAGCAAAGAGTTCTTCAAAAGAAGATGGCAGAGAAATCTCTATGAGATTGAGCATACCATGCTCTTTCGAATAGTGCATAATACGATCATTATGAAGTGTGCTAAGGTAGAAACAGCTGGACGTTGCATCAAAAAGCTGATGCTCTTGCATGATGGAAGCAAATACCCCATGAGAAGGCTCATCAAATTTCTCTAAACTGGCTTTGAGTGTCGAAGAGGCATAATCACTTCCTTTGACAATCAAAATAGCACCGTTTTCAAGAACACTGACCAATAATGGCTCAATAGCTTGCAACTTGGCATCAAACTGAACACTATAGGATGCTTTACAGTTTTGAGTCATTGCTTTGAAAAGGAACTGGACGCCTTTACTAAAGAGGTGCTTTGAAAGCTGATACATAAAAAGATCATCGGCAAGTCTTAATATCACACGTGATTCTTTTAAAATACCTTTTTGTGCGAATAACGCATTAACTTTAAAACGAATAGCTGGACGTTCAAGTGATGCTAATGCCTTAATTTCATTTTCTCTGCAAACGACCATACGTTCTACAACAGATAAATCCGTTGCAATTACCTCAAGAGTTTGTGTACATGAAGCGCTATTTTCTATCTTTCCATAGACATATGAGCCATTTTTAGTTTGAATAGCTACATTTTCACCCTTTGCAATCAATTCTGCCAACCTATCATACACCGCTTCATAACTTTTGGCATCACTACCATGTAAAAGTTCGTTATCGTTTTGACACAACGTTACATTTACACGAGATGCAGAAATAAAGGGTGAAAGATAGTACTCTGAATTTGGATTATCCACTGAAGCTAAGATTTTTGGAGTAAATTCAATGGTGTATGCAAGAGGAGGAATAACCTCAGTAGCATCAGACATCGTATCTACTACTTCTACGCTTGATGATTTAAAAAAGATTGACAATGGAAGAGATGCAGAAAGCGTATCGGCAAACGTGCCCAAATCCGCTTCATCTGCTTCTACAAAAAGTGTGACGATAGAGTCTTTACGTACAATTTTATGACTAATGCCATAATCACTTGCAATTTCTTTCAGTAGATTTTCTAAAATACCATTATTGGAAACATAATTAAATTCGAATGCTAAGATCATCGATCCTCCAGACAGGACATATTGGCAACGCTTTGGATATCAATATCGCTGATTTGCTGATATGAAAATCCTAATTCTACCAAATGTTTCAGTAAAACACTCTCCATAACCGAGCTACCTTTTAAAACGGCAGGAGTTAACTCTAATGTAGTGTCATCAACAACTTCTGGAATAATACCAACAACTTTCGTAGGAGGACGATCTCCTACCATATCCATCATTGTGAGTGTTTGAAGCATCTCAACTTCATGCGCACTGCCTTGCCATGTAATGGTATTGGGGACATTTTCAAAATCAAAAAAGTAAACATCACCAATCTCTCCATCATGTGCATCGACACAATCAAGCACGATGAGATATTCATACTCAGCAATAACGGGGATTAATCTTTGTGCGAGGGTGCCACCATCAATAAATGTGAGGGTATGCTCAGGCGAAGAAAACTGATACTTTTGTTCAACAAGGCGGCAAAGATGAACTCCGACGCCTTCGTCGGAGAACATCACATTGCCAATGCCTAAAATCAACACTTTCAAGAAAAAACTCTCTTAGTGTTTGTGTTGTTTATGAAATTTGTAACCACTAATAATCGCATCCATTGAACCCTCTTTACCCATAATTGAGTTAAAGATAGCCATATAGATGTGAATTGGTATAAAGATCAAAATACCCCACATAACGATGTGGTGAATCTCTCTTACCATAGCAAGGCCACCCATCATTGCCTCAAGTGGACGCATATAGTCATATAAGAACAGACCGATTCCACCACCTTGATAACAATGTACATACAAAATAAGACCTGTAATACAGATGAGAAAAATCATCGCATACAAACCAACATAGGCAACAAATTGCAACGGATTATAGACACCTCTTAAATGAGGGTGTTCCCCCATAAAAAGGTAATATTTCAGTTGCTGAAACCATATTTTTGGACTAATAAAATCTAAAAACGATACTCTCTCTTTTGAACTGATACGATCAGCAAAAAAGAGATACGTTTTATAGAGTGTAATTGCAATCAACAAAAACCCTGCGATTTCATGCCACATTCTGAATTTTGCATTCAAGAAGAGGATAGGCTCATCCGATGCTTCAGGAGCGATGAACACATACGTGAGGTAAAAACCTGTCACCGTTAATACAAAAATCGCAATTGCTCTAAGCCAGTGCGTCCAACGAAGCCCTGCTGAGAACTCAAATTCTATATCTCTTTTCATTGTTAGACTCCCTTTCGCTTTTAGCAAGATGCGCCGTTAACATTGACCTTATAACTGCTCATCTCATTTCCTTTTGTATCCATAACATGTACAGCACATGCTAAACATGGATCATAAGAGTGGATGATTCTTACAATTTCAAGCGGTTGAGAAAGATCAGTAATCTTTAGACCAATAAGAGACTCTTCGTAAGATCCTCTAACACCTTTTGAATCTTTTGGACTTGCATTCCATGTACTAGGTACGACTGCTTGATAGTTTTCAATCACACCATTTTTGATTTTAACCCAGTGACTTAGAACACCACGTGGTACGTGACCAATGTAGCGACCTTTGTACTCTTTGTTTTTATCAATTTTGTAACTTGTACATGTTGCATCATCTACTTTTAGGTTTTGAATGAGCGCATTAAATGCTTCCAAACCATGGTCAGCAATCACTTTAGCCTCAAGCATACGACATGCTGTACGACCTAATGTTGAAGCAACCGCTGTAATAGGAAGACCTGTATCTTTCAAGAATTTATCAACAGCAGCTTTAACACGTTTGTTACCAAGCGCATAGTTTACAACGATGTTTGCTAACGGTCCAACTTGAAGTGGTTTGCCATCATAACGAGGTGCTTTAACCCATGTGTATTTACCGTTTTCATCGATAACTTTCGTAGAAGCAAGTACACCTTTATCATTGATGGTTTGAGCCTCTTTAAGACCAGTATAATTCGGCTCTTGACGACCTTCATACGGATGGTATGCAGCATTATCTTTATACCATGAACGAGTTGCCTCTTCGGTAATTTTACTCTCGTCTAACGTTTGAACTTTAAATGGTTTACCTGTAATCAAGTTAACCACATCTTCACCCATCATGACGCCGCTATCAAACAAGAACTCTTTCGCGTTGATTTGGAACTCTTTTTGTGTAAAGAGATTTGGTACACCCAAGCCTCCTGTAACACTTGGCTCACCAGCATACGCTTTTCCTGCCATAACAACGTCAGGATAATATGCACGGTTAACAAAATCTGCAATCTCTTGGAATTTAGTGAGGTACTCACCTAAACGAGATGGTGATTGGAGATCCATAACACACGTAACACCACCAACAGTTAAGCTTTGTGGGTGTGGTTGTTTTGCACCAAAAATAGCCATCATTTGAGCAACTGTTCTTTGAAGCTCAAGCGCTTTAAGATAGTGAGAAACCGCGATCAAGTTTTGCTCAGGTGTTAATTTATACGTTGCATGTCCCCAGTACGCGTTAGCGAATGGTCCAAGGTGTCCTTTTTTAACAAATTCTGCTACTCTTTTTTGAGTTGCTACAAGGTCATCTGCACCACACGCAATTGGTGCATCTGTGTATTTAAATGACTCAGCAGCCGCTTTGTGCGGATCAGCTTTAAGCGCTGAAACCACATCAACCCAGTCAAGACCATGAAGATGATAGAAGTGAACAACGTGATCGTGTAAAAAAAGTGCATTGTTCATCAATGTACGTGTCAATTTTGCATTAAGTGGAGGCTCAATTCCTAGAGCGTCTTCAACAGCCATAATACCCGCTTTGTAGTGTGAGTATGTACAAACACCACAAATTCTTTGTACCATAAAGCCTGCATCTCTTGGATCTCTGCCTTTAAGGATAGTCTCGATACCTCTCCAAAGTGTTGAAGAAGAGTATGCTTCTGTTACAACGTTGTTATCATCAACGATAACTTCTACCCTTAAGTGACCTTCGATTCTGGTGATTGGATCTACTACGATTCTTTTACTCATTTACTTATCCTTCTCTTATTCTTCAGTTTTTCCACTGCCCTTAACTGCAGCAATAGCCGCATGAGCCGCAATACCTACTGCCGTAGCAGTTAAGAGTGCCACACCCACTTTATCAGCAGTTTTATCAGCACCTTCACCATACACAGTGTGGTACAATCTATCGCCTAATGGTTCTTCAAATGGTCCCATATTATCCCAGAAACCAGGCTCTGAACAACCGATACAGCCATGACCTGCTTGAACTGGCCAAGAAGTATGTTGGTTAAATCTTTCACGTGAACAGTTATTGAATGTATATGGACCTTTACAACCCACTTTATAAAGACAGAAACCTTTTTTAGCACCTGCGTCACCAAATTCTTGAACGAATTCACCCGCATCAAAGTGACCACGACGTTCACAAAGATCATGGATTCTAAGACCATAAGCCCATTTTGGACGATTATAAGCATCAAGTGCTGGGAGTGTACCAAAAAGAATATAATGAAGTACGTTACCAACAATGTTTTTCTCACTTGGAGGACAACCTGGAACGTTAATAACTGGTTTATTGGTTACTTTGCTAAGAGGTTGTGCATTGGTCGGATTTGGATGTGCCGCTTGGATACCACCAAAGCTTGAACAAGAACCAATTGCAAAAATAGCTGCTGCAGCATCTGCTGCTTTTTGAGCACTTTTTTGACCTGTTTGTCCGTGTGGTCCAACCGTTAAGAAGAATTCACTACTTCCTGCTGGAATACCACCCTCAACCATTAAAATATACTTACCTTTGTATTTTTGAATTGCACTTTCTAAGTTATGCTCAGCTTGCCAACCAGCAGCGACCATGATAGTTTCATGGTATTCAAGTGAGATGTGATCAAAAATCAAACTATCGATGGTTGGAGCATCCGTTCTTAACAAACTCTCGCTACAACCCGTACACTCTGCCATGTGTAACCAAATCACTGGCAAACGATCAGTCAACTCAGCAGCTTGTGCCATAAGTGGTGTAAAGGTTGATGGCAATGATAACATTGCAGTCACACCCGCTGCCCACTTCATAAAATCTCTACGGCTGATACCATTTTCTTCCATCAGTGCCGCAATAGATTTGTTCTCCTTAATACGGGGGAACTTCTCAAGATTGCTAAGTCTCTCAGCAAGCCTTTCGTACAGTTTTGCGTGTTCCATAAATCTCTCCTGTGTAAATTTTCCAAGACAAAAAATTAAGGTACTATTCAGAAAACAGACAATATTTGTTTACCTGAATGAGTATTCATTTAGTATTAAATCAAAAAATGTTTCACAACATCTTGGAAATACACATCATTAAGGGTATTTTAAAGCAAGGGAGTAGAAATGTAACAAAAAAAGAGGATAAAAAGTGTATTATATTAAAAATGGCTAAATTGTCACACTGAGCAGCAACTCATCATTGGGTTGTACACACAGAACAGACATCAAAACTTTTGAGTATAAAATCGGCTTTGGTAAACGAATTTAGACCGATAATTGCTTTTTGAGCAGTGGAAGGGTTTGCTTTATCCCCATTGCCTAAATTCCATACCGTTGGAGTAATAATATCGTATGTTTCAATAATGCCTTGATGCACTGCTACATGATGAATCAACGAACCACGCGGTGCTTCAATCACTCCAATCCCTTCACCGCATAGACTATGAATATCTTTTTTGGGAACAATTAAGGATGGTTCTGTAAGATTAAGATGCTCTAACAATGATTTTGTACGCAACAACAGATGTGCACACTCAACAGCGCGCCCTACCACTCGTGTCAATGCTGCATCTTTAAATCTTCTATGAAAATCACGCATTAACGCATCTTTTGAAACCATCATACGTGCCAAAGGTCCAACTTCACAATAATTTCTTTTGTACATAGCACTTTTAGAATAGGTGTAACCTTTATGTTTATCTTCAAAGTAGGTGTGTTCTAAACTCTCATGTACATACTTAATATCAGCGCCTAATACCGTTGTCTTAGTAGCTTTAAGGCTACCTTCATATCGATAGGACTCGCCTAATGCTAAAAAACGATCAAAACTTCGCCCTAAACGATCAAAACCATATTTAATCATCTCGTCAATGCCATAAGAAAGGGCTGAAGAAGCGGACATGACTTGAAGTGCAGAATCAAAGCTCAAAAACTCCTCTAAGCACATTCCATAAAAGTGCTCTTCACAAAAAGCAATGACCGCATCCAAACAACCCAATGCACTGATAATATCACTTTTAAGAGGATCACACGTCACGCCCCCTGCCATTACAAAAGAGCCATGCGGCCATTGCCCTGTAAAATGAGCGCCCATTTTTAGGCTTTGTACGACTGCATTTTGAGCTAAAAACCACTGCTTATCTTTAAAAGCATTCCCTTTATAGGATGGTTCACCCACTCTTTTTAATTCAGGAAGGATGGTGAAAAAATACCATTTGATATGGTTATGAATTTTCTCAGCATTAAGCGCAATTTCGCGAATATCTTTCGCTTTTTGTGTGATATGAAGCGTTTCTCCAGCATTTTTATAACACGTTTCAATCGCTAAAACAGAAGCAATCGCATGCGAATGCGAGCAAATGCCGCATACTCTAGGCGTCAAAGCCAAAGCATCTAAGAGTGGTCGTTTCTTTAAAATCTCTTCAATACCCCTATAATTGAAAAATTTAATTCTGGCAAAACTGACCTGGTCATTCTCCCACTCAAGCTCTAAGGTCGCTTCACCTTCAATGCGCTCAATGATCTCTTTAGTTATCTTCATCAATCAACTTCTTTTCAAGTCTTTCTATCTTAAAACTCTTTGCAACACCTGCAAGTGTGTAGTAAGCACGTTTACTAATCCCAAAAGGTGTTTGAGGTAAAGACATATTTTTTTGAGTTTCATACAATGCACGACGTGGAAAGTCAAACTCAGTACACCCTAAACAAGGCGATCCTGCTCTGGTTTTGGAGCTCACGTCATTCCACAAAATCTTATTGCAATTCGCATGACTCATAGGTCCTAAACAACCATGTTCATAAAATAAACACCCTTCTCGCTCTCCAAGCTGTTTGCTATCGACTTTCCATTCGAAGTATTCATTTCGTAAACATCCATGATGTGCAAGGTAGGAGAACACCTCTTTGGGGCGTAAAAATTCATCTAAAAGTACTTTTTCTCCATTATGCAAAGCCATAAGTGTTTCCACTAGCCACCTCGGATGCACTGGGCAACCTGTGATGTTAATGACATTATTTTTTTCCAACCAGTACCCACCCTTCTCTTTTCCGTTAAAGAGTGCGCCTGTGATCTTCTCAGGATCACGCAAACGAAAGACACCGCCAAAGCTGGCACAACTTCCAGCGCAGATAATATGCTTAGCTCGCGCGGCTAAGGTGTCAAGAATTTCATAAAAAGGGAGATTAAAACGTTGAATCAAACGCTCATCGTGGCTTAAAGCGCCTTCTAAAATGAGAAAATCAAAGGTGATATCACTGTTTAAGAGGCTCATAAAATCCTCTGCACCACACCACAAAGGATGATAAAGCATGTTAAAGGAAGCTGCGAAACTAGACATATGTGTATAATTTAAAAATGAATGGCTATTGCCATTACAGGTAAGTCCTTGAAGCCAAATGATGGAAGATTTGCGAGGCATTATTGTTGTTTGAGTGCGTTATAAATATTGAGGGAAATTTCATCCACATAATGGCTTAATGGTTTATCAAGTACACCTTCACCACTCAGAAAAACAAAACCACCTAAATAGCCCATAAAAAGCCCAAAAGCAGAGAAAAAATCTTGATTGCGAAGCTCACCTTGTGCAACACCTTCTTCAAAGAAAATCATCAGCTCAGTCACAAACGAAGAGACGCATAGCATTCCTTCACAGCCATCTTTAAAGACCTCTTTATTGGCAAGATAGACGCGTAAAAAGTAATTAATATGTTGTGGCTTGGAAGATGCCATTTCAAAATAAACATTGACAATTTTACGAATTTTTTCTTTTGCACTACCCTCAGATTCATTGACATTACGAATTTCAGCACCCAATATGTCAGAAGAGTACTTGATAATCTCTTTTGCAAGAACCTCTTTTGATTAAAAATAGTTATAAAGATTTCCCACACTCATGCCCATTGCTTTTGCTATATCAGGAATCGTCGTTGCATAAAAGCCTTGCGTTGAAAAGAGCATCAATGCTGCATCTAAAATCTTTTCACTTTTACGTAATTTTTTATCCACGATGTTTGTCCTTACAAAATGCACTTTGAGTCATTTTACCATGTTTATTAATGTTCATTTAAAATGTTTCACTATAATTATACGGATTTAATATCAAAGGAGTACAAATTGTTACTTATGAAACTCAAAACCGAAGAAAAATTTGCTTTTTTACAACTCGCCCAATATGTCGCTCAACTTGACGGAGAATATGGACCAAAAGAGCGTGAAGTTGTCGAAGAATACTGCACTGAAATGGGTATTGAAAATATGGATATTGATGTAAAAAGTTTTGTATTGGAAGATATTTTAACGGTTTTCAAATCAGCACAAAGCCAAAGGATTGCACTGCTTGCATTAATGGTTTTAGTCCATGTCGATGATAAATTTGGCATTTCTGAACATAAAGTTATTGATAAAATCGCTCACCAATTTAATATAAGTGAACAAGAAATCCATCTGTTTTCAATGTGGGGGAAAATGGGCTCAGCTCTGTATGAACAAGCGCTCGTGTTTACTGCAGTATAGCAAGCTGGGAAAATTCCCAGCTCACGTTATTATTTTCCTTTTTTAGGAAAATTCTTTTTTTCTTCGAGTAATTTACCCTCTAAAATTTTCTTACCGCTCTCAACACCTGGTTGATCGTAGGTATTAACGTTCATCATTTGACCAACAAGTGATGTTAAAAGCTCATAATAGAAAATCAACTTTCCAATATTCTCTTCATCAATATGCTGAAGGGTAATCGTATCGATTGGAATATCTTTTTTATCCAAAAGTGCTTCAATAGTTGAATCAGCTTGCATGTTAATCAGATCACAAAATGCAATACCATTCATCAAGTCTAAACCTTCAAGCTCTTTAAGGGTAATGGCTGGAATTTTGATTTTATCATCAAAGTTATCAATCTTAAGAACAGTAACACTCTTGTCACGAAGACCTTCTACAATAAGTTGTAAAAAGGAGTGCTGATCTTTGGGTCCGATGAGTCCTACAGGTGTCAGACCTACATTGAAGCTACTATGACGTTGCTTTTTACCTAGACTCTCACCCCAAAGCTGTACATACCAATCTGTAAAGCAGTCTAAACTCTCAGAGTATGCAAAAAGCGTATTGATATTGTAGTGCATAGAATTTTTAGCATAATACGTTGCTTTTTTAAGCAAAGTTTCTTTGATGTAGCCATCTTCAAAGAAGCTTTTTTTAATTGCTTTGGCACCATCCAATAATCGCTGAATATCGACACCTACAAGCAGCAATGGCGCAAGCCCCGCTGCACTCAGCACTGAAAAACGTCCACCAACATTGACAGGGATATGAAGTACAAAAGAGTTAAATGTTTTTGCATGTGCTTCGAGTTTTGAACCAAAATCAGTTACAAATGTAAAACGATAATCTAAAGAAATATCTTTTGCCTTCAATAAAGAGAGCACATATTTGTACACAGAGATTGTCTCAATGGTTGTACCTGATTTACTAATGACAAAGAAGTGAGTGTTTTTAATGTCTAATTTGTTGAGTGTTGAGCGAATGGATGCAGGATCAGTACTTTCAAAAAGGTGCAATCGTTTGTCAAAATCACGAATACCTTGCAATGCTCTAAAAATCGCTTTAGGTCCAAGTGAACTTCCACCAATACCGATAATAGCAACATCTTTAATCGCATCATAATCGTTTTTCGATTTAAAATCTTCCAAGTAGTTCACAAGCTCACTAATATCTTGGTCTGGTAATGCGTAATAACCAATACTTTGTTGTTCAGCTATGATTTTATCGAAGATGCCCTCTTCTACTTTAATGTTAAAATAGAGTGAATTTTTCAAACTTATCCTCCAAATGATAATTGCTGTGATATTACTACTAACAATCTTAAAAAAGCCAAAACATAGAGGTGTTGTGCTATATTTATATCTATATTAGCGATAGAGGAAAAGCATGTTTTTAGTTACAACACACGAAGAGATGAGAACGAGAGGATGGACACAACTGGACATCATACTTATCACCTCAGATGCGTATATCGATAGCCCTTATATGGGCGTTTCCGTTGTCGGTCGTGTGTTAGAGCATGCTGGGTATAAAGTAGGCATCATCGGACAACCCGATGTGAAAAGCGATGTTGACATTACACGTTTAGGAGAACCACGCCTTTTTTGGGGCGTGAGCGGAGGCAGTGTTGATTCTATGGTATCAAACTATACTGCGACAAAAAAATTTAGAAACAGCGATGACTATACGCCAGGAGGCATCAACAATAAACGCCCTGATCGAGCCAGTCTTGTCTATACCAACCTCATCCGACAATACTATAAAAACACAGCTCCTATTATGTTAGGTGGCATTGAAGCAAGCCTAAGACGCGTAACGCATTATGATTTTTGGAGCAACAAACTTAGAAAGCCTATTTTATTTGATGCCAAAGCAGATTATCTTCTTTATGGTATGTCTGATAAAAGCATTTTAGAATTTGCAGATGCCCTAAATAAGGGCATATCCCCTTTAAATATTCGAGGACTTTGCTACATCTCTAAAGAGCCAAAAGAGGAGTATCTTTCTCTTCCAAGTCACGCTGAGACACTAAATGATAAACTAAAATTCATGGATATGTTTGACATCTTTTACCACAATAATGATCCTGTATCAGCTAAAGGGTTGTGTCAAAAAGTAGATGATCGCTACCTCATCCAAAATCCACCTGCTCTCTACCTTAGCACAGAAGAGATGGATGAAGTAAGCGCACTGCCATTTATGAGAGATGTTCACCCGTACCATAAAAAAGATGGTGCCATCAAAGCACTTGAAACGATTAAATTTTCCATTTCAACCCATCAAGGCTGTTATGGGGAATGTAGTTTCTGTGCCATTAGTGTGCATCAAGGTCGAACAATAAGAAGCCGTAGCGAGAGTTCTATCATTAAAGAGGCCAAACACTTTACGACCTACAAAGATTTTAAAGGCATTATCTCTGACCTTGGTGGTCCGACAGCCAATATGTACGGTTATGAGTGTCATAAGAAGATAACCAAAGGAACGTGTGAAGAGAAGAGTTGTATGTTTCCAAAGCTCTGCAAGGCACTCAAGCCAACGCATAAAAAACAGTTGGATTTACTGCGAAAAGTAAGAGCACTCCCTGGCATTAAAAAAGCATTTGTGGCTTCTGGAATTCGTTATGATCTAATCAGTGATGATAAAGCTTATGGGTATGAGTATCTTAAAGAGATTGTTGAGCATCACCTTAGTGGTCAAATGAAAATTGCACCTGAACATATTGATGATGAGATCTTAGCATTGATGGGTAAACCTGGTAAAGAGTCCTTGGTTGAGTTCAAGACACTTTTTGATAGATTGAGCCGCGAGTCTGGCAAGAAACAGTTTTTAACGTACTATCTCATCGCCGCTCATCCTGGTTGTGAAGAGAAACATATGCACTCTCTCAAACAATTTGCCAGCAATGTACTTAAGATCAATCCTGAGCAAGCGCAAATCTTTACACCAACTCCTTCAACATATGCTACGCTTATGTACTATACAGGCTTACACCCTATAACACGTAAACCCATTTTTGTTGAAAAAGATATGTATAAAAAAGAACGTCAAAAAGAGATTGTTGTATCAAAAGAGCGTAAATTTCACAGTGGTTTTGACAGTTAAAAAAAAGGAGTAGGAATGAGCGTTTTAATGGAATTTAGTATGTTCCCTCTTGAAGGAACGGGTAGTAAAAGTGCAGATGTCGCGCGTATTGTGCAGATGATTCATGAGAGTGGCTATAGCTATAAGCTTACACCAATGAGTACTGTCGTGGAAACACCTACAATGCGTGAAGCATTAAAGCTCATTGAAAATGCGTACGCACTTCTTGAAGCATCTGGAAGAGTCTATGCCTGCTTAAAGTTTGACATAAGACCAAGTAGAGAAGATGGAATGCACCAAAAAATCGAATCGGTACAAAATAAATTAGACGCTCTTATCACCATCTAAAATAAAACACTATTCTGCCGATGTAGCTTTAAACTAAGGAGTTACCATGCAGAGTATAAACGCTAGCAATTATAGTTACAATAGTTTTGACTTTTCTTTCAAAACAAGCAGTGGCGATACGATTGATCTTAGTATGTACGATGAGCGCTCTGCTGAAATTTCCCATGAACAAAGCGGATCAACATCCATAACATCATTTTCTCTGTCTCATGCCTACGGCTATAGCTTTCACTACCAAGGCAATGGGATTGATGTCAACGATCAAAAAGAGATTGACGAAGCAATGAAGCTCATTCAGCCTATGATGAATGATTACCTAAAAAATGTAGCAAAAAATGGAACATCTACTTCTCAATTAACAACTAATACCGCTTATGACATTAATTCAAAATTACCAACCATGAAAGATCTCAATACACAAAACTACGCGAATGATTCTATGATCAAAAGTCTTGATAAGATTTTAGAAAAAGCAGAAAATCAAAATGAGA
>CAYXNJ010000053.1:0-15633 GCA_964466465.1 uncultured Sulfurospirillum sp. | reverse complement strand
TTACTAAAGATAGTCATAGCTTTCTCCTTATTTTATGATCTTGAGAGATTGAAAATCTAAAAGCTTGCGATGAATGTGCCAGTATTTAGAATAAACAGTAGATTTTAACCTTTTATAATTAAAGTTTGACTAAAATGAGCTTCCTAATAGACTTAAGAGCATAGTGGATGCTCATGAATGAAAGGTAACCCTTTGAAAGATATAGAAAATGCGATAGCAGCGTGCACATCGCTCGTTGAATTGGAAAAGATGCGCGTCTCTCTTTTTGGTAAAAAAGGATATTTTGCGGCACAGTTTGAAGAGCTTAAAAAGCTTGAAGGCGATGCTAAAAAAGAGTTTGCTCAAAATCTTAATATTAATAAAGAAAATTTTTTAGACCTGCTCAACCAAAAAAAGAGTGCACTTGATGCCATTATGATTGAAGCACAAATGCGTAAAAGTAGTGTGGATGTCACACTGTTCAATCAAGAGAGTAGTGCTGGTGCTTTGCATCCTGTTATGGATACAATGGATAAAATTATTGAATATTTTGTCAGCATGAACTTCTCTATTGAAGAAGGGCCATTGGTTGAAGACGATTTCCATAACTTTGAAGCACTCAATCTTCCAAAGTATCACCCAGCGCGTGATATGCAAGACACATTTTATTTTAAAGATTCAATGCTTCTTCGCACACACACTTCACCTGTTCAAATTAGAACAATGCTCAAACAAAAAGCACCTATTCGTATGATCTGCCCAGGAGCAGTTTTTAGACGGGATTTTGACATTACTCATACGCCAATGTTTCATCAAGTAGAAGGTCTTGTGGTTGATAAAGCAGGAAAAGTCTCATTTGCTAACCTAAAATTTATTCTCGAAGACTTTTTAAAATATATGTTTGGCGATGTCAAAGTACGTTTCCGTCCTAGCTTCTTCCCATTTACGGAACCAAGTGCAGAAGCAGACATTAGCTGTATCTTCTGTAAAGGTGAAGGATGTCGTGTCTGTTCACACACTGGCTGGCTTGAAGTACTTGGTTGTGGTGTTGTTGATCCAAACGTATTTAAAGCCGTAGGCTATAAAGATGTAAGTGGTTATGCCTTTGGACTTGGTGTTGAGCGCTTTGCAATGCTTTTACATCAAATTCCAGATTTACGGTCTTTATTTGAGGGTGATTTGAGATTATTGGAGCAATTTAGATGATAGTAACAAAACAGTGGTTAAATGAATGGATCGATCTAAGTGCGATTGATACCGATAAAATTTCACTAGCACTCAATGCTATTGGTTTGGAAGTCGATGGGCTCACCAAAATCAGAATTCCTCAAAATGTTGTTGTAGGAAAAGTAATCTCTTGCGAGAAGCATCCTAATGCCGATAAACTCAATGTATGCCAAGTGGATGTTGGAGAGAATGTTCAACAAATTGTATGTGGCGCTAAAAACGTTGCAGCAGGACAGATGATTGCCGTTGCATTGATTGGCGCTGAACTTCCTGGCGGATTAAAAATTAAAAAAGCAAAACTTCGTGATGTTGAGTCATGCGGTATGATTTGCTCTTCCACAGAACTTGGTCTGCCTAAAATCAATGATGGCATTATGATCTTAGATGAAAGTATTGGCAAACTTGAAATTGGAAAACCTCTTTGTGACTATCCTCTTATCAATGATGATGTCATTGAAATTGGTTTAACGCCTAACCGTGGAGATTGCCAAAGCATTTATGGCGTTGCACGAGATCTCAGTGTTTATTTTGATCTTGAAGTGAAAACATTAGGCAGTAAAGAGGAAGAAGAAAACCAACCAGGTGTTGGACGAGTATTGCATCTTCATGGTAGCGAAGCACTAGATGGCTCTTATATGTATAAAGTGTTCGACAATAAAGAGATCGAAGTTCCACTCCTTATTCAACTTCGTTTAGGATTTGCAGAGATTGAAAATGGCTGTCTTCTTGGTAAATTAATTGATTATTCGACCTATGTAACAGGTGTCTTACTTCGTGCCTATAATCAAAGCTGTTTTGGTGCCAAAGATGAAAAAGCAAAAATTGCGATTGCCAAAGATGAAAATGGTTTAGATGCTATTTTTGGATTGAATGGTCAAAAAGTAGCGATTACAGGCGTAGCACAAATGGCAGAATGTAAAGCAACTGCAGAAGATGAGCGCATTATTGTTGAAGCAAACTATACCCACCCAGAAATCATTGCATCACGCAGTGCCAATAAAAAACTAGGCGGCGATAAGCATCTTTACCGCTCTTCAAGAGGCAGTGAACCCCATCTTGCATTTGGATTGAATTACTTTTTTAAAATGCTCACAAAGCGCTCAAAAGTGATGCCTTATGCGGATTCTCAGCAAATAGTACAAGATTTTGAAGAAAAAATTATTAACATTCACCAGAGTGAATTAACACAAATGATTGGTGAAGAAATACCTAAAAATCGCATTATTAAAATCTTAAAACATTTAGGTTTTGGGGTGAATTTTGCGTTTGAACAAGATGTGATTAATGTCAAAATTCCACAATTTAGATCGGATGTGCTCAATACCCAAGATATTTGTGAAGAGATTGTGCGTATTGTCGGCATTGATAACATTACGGCAAAGCCTTTTGAATTTGCTGAGCAACTTAAAATTAATCAACCGTATTTGAATTTCAAAAAAAGACAGATGTATCGTCATCGTGCCGTATCTGTGGGCTTTTTTGAAACATTGCACTTTGTGTTTGATGATGCAGAGAATGCTAAAAAATTCCATTTACCGCTTTTAAATGAAGCATTAGAGGTTGCAAACCCAATTACGAGTGAGTTAAATACGTTACGAAGTTCACTGTTACCAAATATTTTAAATGCTGTTTCAAACAACCTAAAATTTGGTAAAAAGCGTGTAGCTCTTTTTGAAGTTGGTAGCGTTTTTGATAGCGAAAGAAATGAGAGCAAAAAGATAGCGTTTGTGTTTAGTGGCGAAAATGGTATTGCAGAGATTGCTAACCATGGTAAACCGAGCGAAATTGATTTCTTTGCATTCGCTGGTAAAATTCAAAGTATTTTAGGTAACTTTACGCTGCTTCCACTTAGTGATGTGAATGGTCTTTGCAGTCCGTATGAAGCGGCACGTGTGATCATTGATGGTGTGGAAACGGGTTATATGGCGCGTGTGAATGTTCAAGTCGAAAAAGAACTTGATTTAGAGAGAACCTACATTTGTGAATTGGATTTTGATGCACTTTCATACAAGCGTAAAATTGCAAAAGAGTACTCTAAGCTTCCATCGTCTTCTCGTGACTTAAGTCTTTTAGTCGATGCAAAGATGCAGTATTCTGAGTTGGAGAGTTTTATTGCTTCTATTGCACCAAAAGCTTTGGTTAAATTTGCCGTTATCGATCGTTATGTTCATGAAAGTCTTGGAGACAAAGTTAGTCTTACACTTAAGCTCCAATTTCAGTCGATGGATAAAACATTCGAGGAAGAGGAGATCGCTTCTATGGTTGAAGCACTTCTTTCAAAAATTCAAGAAAAATTTGGAATTACTATCCGATGAAAACATTACATGTAAACCCCAAAGCCTCTTTTGAGTTTACAACCGATCAAATCGCCAGCGATAAGTCTATTTCGCATCGCTGTGCGATTTTTTCACTTCTAAGTGACAAACCCTCTCGTGTCAAAAACTACTTGCCTGCTGAAGATACCCTGTGCACACTCAGTATCGTACAATCTTTAGGGGCACACGTTGAAACAGCAGAGGATGGTACGCTGACCATTACGCCACCAACGAGTATTGTAGAGCCTCCACTCATTCTTGATTGTGGAAATTCTGGCACTGCCATTCGCCTTTTGATGGGCTTTCTCTCAAGCTGTAAAGGCTTTTTCGTTTTATACGGTGATAAATATTTATGCTCACGTCCGATGCGCCGTGTTGCAGACCCTCTGCGTGAGATTGGCGCTCAAATTGATGGCCGAAACAATGGCAACTATGCACCATTAGGCATTCGTGGTGAAACCCTTAAAGCCTTTCATTATGAAAGTAAAATCGCTTCTGCACAGGTCAAAAGCGCCCTTATTCTAGCAGCGCTTCAAGCCGATGGTATTTCTACGTTTAGCGAACCTGAACTTAGTCGTGACCACAGTGAGAGAATGCTTCGTGGTATGGGCGCAAATGTCATTTCTGATGGTTTAAATGTAACGATTCATCCTCAAACGACACCACTGAAACCTCTTCATATGAGAGTCCCAAGCGATCCTTCTAGCGGTTTTTTCTTTGCTGTTGCTGCCGCCATTAACGAAGGAAGCTCTGTTACACTCCACAATATGCTTTTAAATCCAACACGAATTGAAGCGTATAAAGTACTTGAGCGTATGGGGGCTGAGGTTTTATTTGTTGAAAAAGAAAACGTGTATGAGAGCGTTGGCGATATTATTATCAAAGGTAAAGCTTTGCACGGTGTTGAAGTGAGTGAAAATATTTCATGGCTTATTGATGAACTGCCTGCGCTTTCTATTGCGTTTGCATGTGCACAAGGAAAAAGCCTTGTTAAAAATGCACAGGAACTTCGCGTCAAAGAGAGCGATAGAATTTCTAGTGTTGTGAAAAATCTTCGTTTATGTGGTATTGAAGTGGAAGAGTTTGAGGATGGTTATAAAGTCACTGGCAGTACATTGAAAAGTGCTACTATCAATAGCTTTGGAGATCATAGAATTGCGATGAGTTTTGCTATTGCAGGAACAAAAACGTCCATGAAAATTGAAGATATTGACTGCATCAATACCTCATTCCCCAATTTTATTGAACTGCTTTCTCACATAGGAAATGTCAACCAATGAAAATTAAATTAGCAGAGAGTTATGGGTTCTGTTTTGGTGTGAAACGGGCGATAAAAATCGCTGAAAATACTAAAAATGCTTCTACGATTGGACCGCTTATTCATAACAATGAAGAAATCAATCGTTTACGTGAAAATTTTAATGTCAAAACCTTGCATGATATTTCAGAAGCACAAGGTGTGGACAAAGCTATTATTCGCACCCACGGTATCCCTAAAAAAGACCTTGAAACACTCATTAAAAGTGATGTTCAAGTCATCAATGCAACCTGCCCGTATGTGACAAAGCCCCAAGAGATTTGTGAAAAAATGAGTATGGAAGGGTATGAAATTGTCATTTTTGGCGACGCTGATCATCCTGAAGTTAAAGGGGTTGAGAGCTATGCCATTCATGGAGCACATGTGGTACAAAGCGTTGCTGAGCTTGAAAAAGTGAAATTTAAAGGCAATAAAATTGCCGTGGTTTCACAAACCACACGAAAAATTAGTGAATTTTTAGAAATTACCAATTATTTAGAAACACGATACAAAGAAGTGAGAGTTTTTAATACGATTTGTAATGCGACTTTTGAGAACCAAGATGCTGCACGAGAGCTTGCAAAAGAGGCAGATGTTGTGATTGTTATTGGGGGTAAAAACTCTTCCAATACCAAGCAATTGCATAGTATTTGCAAAGAGTATTGTGAAGATAGTTTTTTAGTAGAGAGTGATAAAGATTTGGATCCAGCTTGGTTTGTAGGTAAAACGCTTTGTGGTGTGACTGCGGGTGCTTCAACACCTGATTGGATTATCGAAAAAATAGTTGGAAAAATCAGCGAAATTAAAGTATAATAGGCAACTTTTACATGTTTACATGTAGCTAAATGTGTCAAAAATCAATCAAAAAAGGGTATAAAATGGTAAATGAGGCGAACAAAGCTGTTCATACTGACGCCGTAGACGAGCATGAGGAGATGGATTTTGCGGCTATGTTGGAAGAGTCTTTTAAAGATTCTGAGAGAGATGCACTCATCAATGGTGTTGTTGTAGCAATCAAAGAAGATGTCATCCTTGTGGATGTGGGCAAGAAGTCTGAAGGACGATTGAACGCATCTGAGGTTACAGATGAAAATGGCAACATAACATGCAAAGTGGGAGATGTAATCCCTGTAGTTATTACAGGATTCAGAAACGAAAGACCAGCTGTTTCGCACAAAAAGGCCCTTCGTAAAGATAGAATTAAATCATTCATCGCAGATTTTAAAGAAGAAGACGATGTTGTTCTTGATGTTAAAATCACTGGTAAAAACAAAGGTGGATTTATCGCTGAGAATAAAGAAGGCATTGAGTTCTTCCTTCCACGTTCACAAGCAGCCGTAAAAGATATGAATGCGCTTATGGGTAAATCACTCAAAGTTAAAATCATTAAAATTGATAATGAAACAGAGTCAATCATCGTTTCTCGCAAAAAATTCTTAGATGACGAGCGCAAAAAACGTAAAGAAATCGTTCAAGAATTAATCGATCGTGATGAAGTCGTTGAAGGAACCATCAAAAAAATTACAACCTATGGTATGTTTGTTGATGTGGGTGGAATTGATGGCCTTGTTCACTACAGTGAAATCAGTTACAAAGGTCCAGTAAACCCTGGTACACTTTATAAAGAAGGCGAAGTGATTCCTGTTAAAGCGATCAAATATGACAAAGATAAACGTCATTTATCTCTTTCAGTAAAAGCAGCTATGCCAGATCCATGGGATGAGATCAAAGATGAGTTAGAGACAGGCGATTCTATCCAAGTAACCATCAGCAATATCGAGCCATACGGTGCGTTTGTTGATCTTGGTAATGACATCGAAGGTTTCTTGCATATCTCTGAGATTTCATGGGATAAAAACATCAAACACCCACGCGATTACATCGAAGAAGGTCAAGTTGTTGATGTTGAAGTTATTGAAATCGATGCTAAAGAGAGACGTTTACGCGTATCTTTGAAAAATGTACTTCCAAAACCATTTGATGATTTTATGAAAAAATTCAAAGTAGGTGATGTTGTTAAAGGTGAAATTACAACGATTACAAACTTTGGTGCTTTTGTAAAAATCGGTGGAATTGAAGGTCTTTTACACAATGAAGATGCTTCTTGGGATCGTAACAACAAATGCAAAGAATTGTTTGCTGTAGGCGATGTTGTTGAAGTTAAGATTGTAAAAATTGATGAAGAGAATGAAAAAGTATCTTTGAGCAAAAAAGAGCTTGAAGATAGTCCAATCCAAAAATATGCAAAATCACATGAGAATGGTGACATCGTTCATGGTAAAATCAGAGATATTAAAGAATTTGGTATCTTTGTTGAACTTGAAGATAATGTAGATGCACTTATTCGTAAAGAAGATTTAGGACAAGTCAACGAAGCTGATCTAAAAATTGGCGATGAAATCGAAGCGGCTATTACCTTTATTGATGACAAGAAAAATCGTATTCGCCTCTCTGTTAGACGTCTTTCAAAACTCAAAGAGAGAGAAGCGTTAAAAGAGATCAATAAAGAAGAGAAAATGACGCTTGGAGATATTCTTAAAGATCAATTGAAATAAGCGATGCAAAAAAAAGTACTTGGCGCACTCTTTTTACTCCTCTTTGTAGGTGTAGGATTTTTTCTTTCAAAACTCCTACACCAAGATGTGGATGTTAATGTAGAGGTCGCTAGGTACGAACCTTACAAAACGCAAGAAATCAAACAAGAAACATCACAAAAAGCGTGGATCAAAGAGATGGCGCATAAAGACGTAAGGGAATTTGTATTTCCTGTGAATGAACTCTTTATGCAAGTCGATGCGTTTGGTCAAAAAAGTGGTAGCGTAGGAAAAGTAAAATCATTTCGCTTGGTGATTGATAGAGCGGATCGCTACTCACTTTTTTGTATTATTCAAACGCTCACCTCTTTGCGCCTTCCCTATATGGTTATAAAGGAAGATAAAGTTCCTCTTATCTATATAGAAGAGAAGAGTGAAAAACAACTGGAAAATGTTGTTTTAGAACTTGAAAAATACGATATAAAATCAAAAATTGTCGAGGTTTGGTTATGAAACAAAAGAAAATCATTGTGTGTGATGCGATACATGAAAAAGGTTTTGAAATCTTACGTACTGAGAAAGATATCGAAGTTATTGATGCCGTAAAAGTACCAAAAGATGAGCTTCTTAAGATACTTGGTGATTGTGATGTTGCCATTACACGTAGTTCAACTGATGTTGATGAGAAATTTTTAAATGCTGCCACCAATCTTAAAGCGATTGTTAGAGCAGGCGTTGGTGTCGATAACGTTGATCAAGAAGGATGTAGCAGACGCGGTATCATCGCAATGAACGTACCAACAGCCAATACAATTGCAGCGGTAGAACTTACCATGGCACACATGCTTGGATGTGCAAGAAGTTTTCCAAACGCAAACAACCATCTTAAACTTGATCGTGTATGGAATCGTGAGAAATGGTACGGTGTTGAGCTTAGTGAAAAACGTCTTGGTGTCATTGGTTTTGGTAACATCGGAAGCCGTGTAGCTATTCGTGCAAAATCATTTGGCATGGAAATTGTTGCGTATGACCCGTATATTCAAGCGTCTAAAGTAACTGATCTTGGCATGACCTATACAACGAATTTTGATGATATCTTGGCGTGTGATTTTATTACCATTCATACGCCAAAAAACAAAGAAACAACGAATATGATCTCTCACGATGAGATTGCAAAAATGAAAGATGGTGTTCGTTTGATTAACTGCGCACGTGGTGGTTTGTATAATGAAGAAGCGCTTTTAGCAGGACTAAAAAGTGGAAAAATCGCATTTGCAGGTATTGATGTATTTTCCAAAGAGCCAGCAACCAACCATCCGTTACTTGATCTTGAAAATGTGTGCGTAACACCTCACCTTGGCGCAAATACCCTAGAATCACAAGAGAAAATTGCTATTCAAGCAGCAGAGAATGCGATTAGTGCAGCACGCGGTATTAGTTATCCTAACGCGCTTAATTTACCGATAAAAGCGGAAGATATGCCAGCATCTTTGAAACCATACCTCGAATTGGTTCAAAAAATGGGCTTTTTGGCTGCTCAGCTTAATCGTTCAGCGATTAAATCAATCCGTTTGGAACTTGAGGGCGATATCGGCGAGCATGGCAAATCACTTCTTACATTTGGTATCGTTGGTGCATTAAAAGAGACCAATGAAACGACTGTCAATTATGTCAATGCAGAGTTTGTTGCAAAAGAGAAAGGCATTGAGAGTAAATTTGAAGTTCTTGGAAGTACCAGTGGCTATAAAAATAAAGTAACATTGATTTTAGCAACCGATAAAGACGCTGTAAGCATCAGTGGTACGGTATTTGGTGACGATGAACAACGCATTGTTGGCATCAATGGCTTCAAGTTTGACTTCAAACCAAAAGGCAAAATGATTATCTTTAAAAACCACGACGTACCAGGTGTTATTGCTAACATTGCGTCTATTTTGGCAAAAGAAGGTATTAACATCGCCGACTTTAGATTAGGTCGTGGTGCGCATCAATTTGCAATGGCGGTTATTCTTGTCGATACTGATATCGATAAAAAAATCATTACTGATCTTAATAACCTTGAATCATGCGTTTGGGTTGAATACGCTGTTTTATAATTTTTGATTGATTTTATGGAGGAGTATGCTGATAATAGTGTACTCCTCTTTCCTCATTAGTTTAAATATAATTAACTTATCTTTCTTTATCTCCTATTTTAAAGACTTTATCTAGTATTCTAAAAGTAAAATTTTATTATCTTTAGCTAAAACAATCTGCTTAATATTTTTCAGTAAATAAACAAATATTATACGTTTGATAATATAATAGTAATAATAAAAGAACAAAAAGGTTTTGTATGCGAATCCTTCTGATTACTTTACTTGCATTTCATCTCTGTTTTGGAGATGATGGTTTAAGTTTGGATGATGCGATCAAAAAAGTAAAAGAGCACAATAGTGAAATTGTGATAGCAAAATTTAATGAAAGAATTAAAACACTAGAGCATCAAGCTGCTCTTGGATCTAATTATGGCAGTGTGGAGCTCTCTCAAGCCGCACTACGTAGTAATGATGCACTGAATGTCTTTGGATATAAACTTCAATCACGTGAAGCGACGTTTGCTGATTTTGGTTTTAAACAATTTGATTGGTCAAATCCAAATTTTAATTCACAACCAAGTGACCTCAATAACCCTAAAGATCGTAACCATTTTCAAACAAAAGTAGAGTACACACTTCCTCTTTATACAGGTGGAAAGCTAGAGCAGTATGGCAAAATTACCAAAGCGCTAGAATCGATGAGCACACTCGATCTTGAAGCATTACGTCTTCAAAAAATGTACGAAATCAAAAAAAGTTTTTATGCGATTTCACTTTTAGATACCTATCTTTACAATTTACATCTTATTGCGTCCAATACTAAAAAACTTGAAGCAAAAACAGCGGCAATGATGGAAGAGGGGTATGTCAAAAAAGTAGATCTCTTAGAAGTACAGAATAAACACTCAGATGTAGCGAGACTCATCGCCCAAACAGAAGCTAATCGAACGCTTTTATATCATTTCATCTCTTTTTTAGTGGATGAAGAGGTTACTGCTATTAAAGGGCATTATGACGAGGTGCAAGACGTTTCTATAACGGATGAGCGCATTTTGAGTGATAATCTTGATATTAAAAAAGCAGAGCAAGGTGTTGAAATTTCTAAGATGAACATTGCTTTAGCACAAAGTGCATTTTTACCTCAGGTTGGGGCTTTTGCAAATTATGGTAGTAGTGACGATAAACTGATGAATGATTTTTCTAAAAATGATGCCTATACTGTAGGGCTTCAAGTAAAATTGAATGTTTTTAATGGCGGGACGGATAAAAATAATGTCGAAAAAGCACGGGTAGAAAACCTCAAAGCTTCTCAACAGTTAGTATTGGCAAAGAAACAAATCGCTTTGTACCTCAAACAGCTTCAAACACAGATAAAAAATGATGAGTATGAGATAAAAAGCTTGAAAAATGAGGTTGAACTTGCTCATGTGATTTATGAAAATTATGCAGGTAGGTATGAGCAAAAACTTGTTTCAATCAATGATGTTTTAATAAAGCAATCCGAAGAACTTAGCAAAGTACTCAGACTAAAAGAGGTGCAAAATGCACGCAATGAAAAGATCTTTGAGCTTCAAAAATTAGCCAGTAAGGAAATGTAATGAAATCTTCTTTCTATGTAAAAAGTACGGTTATTTGTTTGATAGCCAGCCTATCCTTAAATGCGGCTAGTTTGAATTTAAGTGGAAGTGTTATCTCTGAAAATCAAAAGACATTATCAAGTCGTTATATGGGTTTTATTCAAACGGTAAATGTCAATGAAGGAGATGTCGTCAAAAAAGGCGATTTACTCTACAGCATCGATTCTAAAGAAGTGGATACGGCTCTTGCCCAGAGTGATCTTGCTATTTCTCAAGCGGAGCTCAATTTTCAAATGTACCAAAACCAATATCAAAATGCTGCCCTTAATTTAGAGCGGTATCAACGTTTACTTGCCAAAGATATGGTTTCAAAATATGAAGTGGAAAACCTCGAACTCTCAACGAATAATCTCAAAGCAATGGTAGAGATAGCGCAGAAGCAGATAGCACAAGCAAAGCAAAAGCGTCAGGAAGTTTTAAACCAGTACCAATACCTCAAAATCAAAGCACCCAATGAGAGTGTTGTCATTGAAAAGCATATCAAAGCAGGAGAAATGGCACTTTCTGGTGTTCCTGCGCTTGTTTTAGCAGATTTGAGTTCACTAAAAATTACTACAGAAATTGCAGAGAGTTATCTTAGTGGTGTAAAAATTGGAGACCGTGCGCGTGTAGAAATACCCTCAATTGGGTGTATTAGCGAAGGAAAAGTGGAAGCCATCATTCCTAGTTCTAACCCTATGGCACATACGTTTAAAATGAAGCTTTCTTTTAACTGCAAAGACGCCAAAGCGTACCCTGGCATGTATGCGGTTGTGGTTGTGGGTGAATAAAAGATGAAATACAAAGAAAAATACCTTGCAGGCTACCTTGCGCGACTCTTTTTGCGCAATCCATTGACGATGATTTTAGGCATAACGCTTATTACTTTAGGTATCGTAGCGCTTTCTTTAATGCCCAGAGAAGAAGATCCACAAATCTCTATCAGTGGGGGTGTCGTTGTTGTTTCTATGCCAGGTGCAAGTGCAGCTGAAGTAGAGCAAGTGGTTGTCCGCCCGCTTGAGAGGCGTATCAAAGAGATTAAAGGTGTGGAGCATATTTATGGTGTGGCGAGCGATAATGTAGGCATTGTAAATGTGATGTATTATATCGGTGAAAACCGCGAAGCATCCAATCTCAAACTCTACGATAAAGTGATGCAAAATATGGATCAATTACCTGAGGGTGCTTTAACTCCACTGGTGCGTCCTTTTGATATAGATATTGACATTCCCATTCTTTCCATTGCGTTTTACGCCAAAACACCTCAAGGGGTTGATAACGTAAACCTTTATAAACGTGTGGAAGCATTTAGAAATTCGCTCGGTAATGTGGATAATGTTGCTAAAACAGAGATCAAAGGCGAACATAAAGAGCAATTCAACATAGAGATTGACCTTGGTAAACTCTCGGCGTATCATCTTTCATTAGAGCAGATTGTGGGTGCTCTTAAATCACTGACTGCCTCCTCTCCTGAGGTGAAAAATAGAACGCAAGAGGGAAAACTGATTGTTTTTGGTGTTAAAAATGCACTAGAGAAGGTTGAAGATATACAAAATCTCATCGTTGCAAATTTTGGTGGTTCTGCTGTTTATTTAAAAGATATTGCGGCTATTCATTTAGGCGATGACATCCAAAACAAAAAAAGTGCTCAGATAAGTTATAAACAGGGTGAGGCTATGACGCCTCTTCAAGATCAAGTTACACTAAGCATTTCAAAGCTAAAAGGCTCCAATGCCGTGGTGATTGCACATGATGTACTCAAACGCCTTGAAGCATCAAAAAATGAGTTAGACAAAGAGGGCATAGGCTACATTGTTACTCGAAACTATGGAGAACGTGCCAATGAAGCGGTCAATGAACTGGTCTTTCACTTGCTCATTTCCATCGTGATTATTGCATTGTTGCTCATTTTTATCTTAGGCTGGCGAGAAGGACTTATTGTAACACTTACTGTTCCTGCCATTTTAGCCATTACCATTTTCATTGCCTATATGAGCGGACAGACGATTAATCGTATCACGCTTTTTGCCTTTTTACTGAGTCTGGGGCTGTTGGTCGATGATGTGATTGTTGTCATTGAGAATATTCACCGTCATTTGCATAGTAAAGATTCTCAGGATAAAGAGATGGATGAACTCCTTATCGAAGCAACCGATGAGATCGGTGCCCCAACCAATCTTGCAACCATTGCGATTATCTTAACCATGGTTCCAATGGCATTTGTAGGGCAGATGATGGGAGAGTTTATGAAGCCCATTCCTCTTAATGTCCCCGTGGCAATGCTGTCTTCACTGTTAATCGCTTATATCTTTACGCCATTTTTAGCACGTAAATTTCTGAAAAAGCCAAACCATAAAAAAGGAGAGAATCATGGAAAAATTTGAGCACTTTATCTATTCTCTCTTAGTGGAAGAACGTAAGAAAAAACTAGTGTTTCTTTTAACATTGGTGGCGTTTGTTTTGGCTATCTTGATGTTCCCTAGCAAAATCGTCTTAGCAAAGATGCTTCCTGGAAAAAGTACCAATACCTTTTCCATTTATGTTGATCTTCCTAATGGACGCTCTTATCAAGAGACAAATACTATCAACCAGTGTGTTGTATCTATCTTACAAAAAGAGAAAGAGATACAAAATATTGAAGTGTTTAATGGTATGGGCTCGCCTCTTGATTATGCAGGCCTGGTAAAAGGCTCAGGGCTGAAAAGCGGCGAACATGTCAGTGAAATCGTCGTCAATCTGAGCGGCATTCACCAAAGAGATGAACGCTCCTATGCTATGGTACATCGTTTACGCCCACTTATTCAGAAAAACTGTGAAGGACTCATTCCTCAAACCTCCATCAAAATGGTTGAGCAGCCAGCAGGTCCACCAACGATGGCAGCACTTGTCATTGAGCTTTATGGAGAAAATTCCGAGCGTCTGGGTACTCTTGCAGGGCGTATCAAGCAGATATTAATGCAGACAAAAGATTTAGTTGATATTGATATCATGAGTGATGAGATTTATGAGAAGTACTCGTTGGTGCTGGATAAAGAAAAAGTAAGCCGTTCACTACTGAGTATTCAAAAAGTCAATGAATTACTCTATCTTGCATTTGAAGGGATGCATGTTGCGCATAAAAATAGTGAAAGCTCGCCGTATCAAATACCTTTATACGTTGTCCTTAGTGAACACTCAAAGTCTATTCCTTATGCTACAAAAGAGGAGCTAAGTGCTAAGCTAAGTGCGCTCAAACTGGTAAATGCTGTGGGTATGATGGTTCCTCTCTCAGAAGTGGTTCGTGTTGAAAAAGTAGCGTCTAGCCCTACCATCATGTCAAAAAATCTTCAAAAGATGGTCAGCATCGTAGCAGAAGCAGATTTGGTTTCACAAGTTTATCCACTCTTGGAAGCACGTTCGAAAATAAAAGAGGCGTTTCAATCAGAGTTTGAAGTAAGCAATAGTCATCTGTTTGATATAACGCTTAAAGACAAAAAAAGTGGCGAAGTGTATGAACTGGTTTGGGATGGCGAGATGAAAGTCACGATGGATACCTTCAGAGACTTAGGTGGTGCATTTATCGCAGCGCTTGTGCTGATCTTTTTGTTGATGGTTGTCTATTACAAAAGCTTTGCACTTTCGGGTATCGTATTGTTGGGTAGTTTCCTCTCTATCATTGGTGTTATTGTGGGACATTGGTTTATGGACCTCTTTTCTTCAACAACATTTTTTCTTACAGCAACATCATTGATAGGGTTTATTTCCTTGATGGGGATTAGTTCACGTAATGCACTTTTGTTAATTGATTTTGCTCAAACGCTGATTGCTCAAGGAGTAGGAAAAAAAGAAGCTATTGCAAGGGCAAGTGCAACACGTGCAAAGCCGATCTTTTTAACAGCCGCCGCGATTATTTTAGCGAGTACGCTTCTTGCGACAGATCCTATTTTTGGGGGGTTGGGAGTTGCACTTATCTTTGGAACGATTGCTGCGGTTATCGTCTCTTTAGTGGTTGTACCTGTGCTAATGGATAATACAAAAGCAATTTAAGACATTTACATGTAAAAGATAGGAAATCTTATCGTTTTACATGTAAAAGTTTTCGACGCGTCGAAACCAGTAAGCGCATTAAGCGATACACAAATAAACGTTTATTAAGAGCACTAATCTTACGACAATTTTCATCTTTCAAACACTCGAACACTTCTTCTAACGCCAACTTCTCACTCACGGATAGATTTGTCATACCGTTCCTTTTTGCCCGTTTTTAGCTGACATTACGTACTCTTTATTTTGTGCAACATTATAAAGAGTACGTAATGTCAGCTATTAATCTTGCGTACCAGCCTTACAATATCTTCATCTCTTAACATCCCAAGCATATTGAAAACAACAGGAATTCCCATAGGTGCACTACTACCAAGTCTCCACTCTTGATAGGTACGCATTGAAATACCACAGTTTTCTGCCATCTTCTTTTGAGAAATTTTTTTGCCCATATTCTCAGCTTCAATAGCATTATGTAAAAGATTGATGATATCGCTTGTTTTCATCGTATGATTGTACAAAAAAATGTATTAAATATAAATTAAAATGTATTAAATATACTAA
>CAYXNJ010000052.1:0-15761 GCA_964466465.1 uncultured Sulfurospirillum sp. | reverse complement strand
TCACAGAGAAAAACATTTTTTACAATTGTCTCTTATTAAAAATATACTTTAAATATTTTATTAGGAAAATGGGGTTAAATCAAAATCCAACACAAAAGGAGCAAAAGATGACACTTTCAAAACAACTGATGGTCATGTTATCCATCGCAATTATCGGCACCTGTACCATCTTTGGTATTAGTATGAAAAAAATGGACCAAGTGTATGATGATACAAACTATGTTACTGTCAATTCGCTCCCTAGTATTCTTTCTCTCAATCATGCAACTGTTTTTGCACTGAGGCTTCGACTTGTCTTGTGGGAACACATAACCCAAGAGGATAAAGAGGCAAATGCCAAGTCTAAAGAGGGAATTTTAGGCTCACTTAATGACTTAGATAAAGAGTTCAAAAAATACGAAGGTATGATCAGTGATGAAAAAGACAAAGCCCTTTTAACAAAAGATCTTGAAGCCTTTGGTGGATTTAAAAACTTGGTCGATGAGATCTTAAAGCTCTCAGAATCAGGCCATAAAGCAGAGGCAACCATTGCTTTTAATAAAGCAAGACCTGTTTTAAAAGCATTAACAAGCGCTATGGATGAACATATGAAATACAATCTTGACCTTGCCAATAAAATGGCAACCAATGCTGCTGAAGAAAAGCAAAATGCAAATTTAGTGATGATCATTCTCTCACTTTGTATCATTGGATCAACCATCTTTATCAGTGTTCTCATCCGAAATAATATTATGAATGGCGTGCATCTTGTACGCGATAGCATCAGCAATTTTGTGCGCCATAAAGATCTCAATTTCCGTATTGTGTATGAGAAGAAAAATGAGATCAAAGAGATGGTAGAGAGCTTTAATGAACTCATCGCAACACTTGAAAATACAATTGTTGATGCAAAAGCCTCATCCAGTGAGAATGCTTCTGTTTCGCATGAACTGAGCACAACAAGTATGCAAATAGGTCGCAATGCAGAACAAAGCTCTAGCATTGTTGCTAGTACCATTCAAGAAATTGAAACCATCAAATCTTTTGTTCAAGAGACAGCAACCTTGTCTGAAAACATGAAACAAAGCATCGCAACGGCTGGAAGCAGACTTGATAATGCTAAAAATGAAGTCATATCACTTCGTGGAGAGATGGATCATGCAAGCCATGCCGAAACAGCACTCGCTCAAAAGCTTGAACAGATGAGCCACGATGCGGAACAAGTCAAACAAATCCTTACGGTTATCTCAGATATTGCAGACCAAACGAATCTTCTTGCTCTTAATGCTGCAATCGAAGCGGCGCGTGCAGGGGAACATGGACGCGGATTTGCGGTTGTTGCTGATGAAGTTAGAAAATTGGCTGAACGTACACAAACATCATTGACAGAGATTAATGCAACCATCAATGTCATTGTTCAGTCTATTGTGGATTCTTCTGAACAAATGGGCAGAAACGCTAAAAACATTCAAAGACTCTCAGATGTCTCTAATGGCGTTGAAACTACGATTTTAGGAACAACCCAAGTGATGCAAGAAAGTGTTAATGCGGTCACAACAAGTGCTGAAAATTCACGAAAAATATCACAAGATACTGATAAAATCGTGGATATGGTTTCAAACATCAACACCCTCACCTCTCAAAATGCAAGAAGTGTTGAAGAGATCGCAGCAGCGGCAGATCATCTCTCTCGTTTGGCTGAAAATCTTAACAATAAACTCAATCAATTCCGCTCGTAATGCTCCTTCTTTTGGGGTAAAGCTTAAACGCTCTACCCCATGTCTATACATCTTTATCTTAATGGTATAATACGCGCAAAAAAAGAAATAAGGTATATCTTGGCACTCTTAGATTTAATCGGCATTAGTAAAGCATATGAAACCCAAAAAATTTTAACAGATATTGATTTCTCACTCCATGAAGGTGAACGTGTTGCCATCATAGGTAAAAATGGCGGTGGTAAGTCCACGCTTATGAAAATCGTTTGTGGCACATTAGAAGCAGATGAAGGAAGAAGAATTCTTCAAAAAAATGTCAAAGTAGGAATGCTCGATCAAACCCCTCGTTTTAAAGAGGGTATGAATGTTAGAGATGCCATCGAAGAAGCGTTACGAGAGCTTAAAGCAGCAAAAATGCGTTATGAAGATGTATTAAAACTTTTAGAGCATGACTATCACAACGAAGCCCTTTTAAGTGAACAAAGCCAACTCGTCACTTTTTTAGATATTCATGATGCCTGGAGTTTGGATGAAAAAATCGAGCAAGTGCTATACGAGTTTGATCTTAAGCAGTTTGAACAAAGCGATGTCAACCTTTTAAGTGGTGGTGAACAGCGTCGTGTAACCCTAGCAGGACTCATTCTTCAAAAGCCTGATATTTTGCTTTTGGATGAGCCAACCAACCATTTAGATGTTTACATGGTTGAGTTTTTGGAACAGATGATCTTAAAATCAAAATTTACTCTCCTCTTCATTTCGCATGATCGTTATTTTATAGACCATCTAGCAACACGTACTATCGAAATTGATGATGGCATCGTCAGGAGTTTTGAAGGCGGCTATGAAAATTATCTCACGTGTAAAGAACAGCTTATTCTCTCTTTACAGAAACAGCATGAAAACCTCCTCAAATACCTTAAAGGTGAAGAAGAGTGGTTAAGGCGTGGTGTAAAAGCAAGGTTAAAGCGTAATGAAGGGCGTAAACAACGTGTTTTTGAGTTGCGTGAGTCTGCAAAGAAAAATCCTTCTTTGGTGAAAAAGCTCAAACTTGAATTGGAGCGAGAAAAACATAATTTTAATGGTGAGAAAATTATCAATAAGCAAAAAATGCTTTTTGAAATGTATAACATTCATAAAAAATTAGGGGATAAGCTCCTTATTAAAGATTTTAACACGCGAATTTTGCAAAAAGACCGTATTGCCATCGTCGGAAAAAATGGTGCAGGAAAATCAACACTGCTTAAAATACTCCTAGGCGATATGAGCGTTGATAGTGGTAGTTTTAACAAGGGTGAATTTAAAATCGGTTACTTTGATCAACAACGTACCTCTCTTGATGATAACAAAGACCTTATTGAAACGTTTTGTCCCAATGGTGGAGATAGGGTTGATGTTAAGGGTAGAAATATGCACGTCTTTGGTTATCTTAAAAACTTTCTTTTCCCCAAAGAAGACCTCAATAAAAAAATTGGCATCTTAAGTGGCGGAGAAAAAAATCGTGTCGCATTAGCCCTCCTTTTCGCACAAGAAGTAGATTGTTTGATATTAGATGAACCAACGAATGATTTAGATATTCCAACGATTAATATTTTAGAAGAGTACATTCAAAGCTTTGGTGGCGCCGTCATTTTTGTAAGCCATGATCGCTACTTTGTTGATAAGATTGCAAGCAAACTCTATGTCTTTAAAGGCGAAGGCTTGATTGAAGAGAGTTATCAAAATTACAGCGAATATTTAGAGATTGAAAAAGAGATTAAAGAACTTGAGGCTATGGAGTCAAATCAGAACGTACTTTCAAATGAAAAAGAAGAGTCAAAAGTTCAGAAAACAAAAGAGAGTGTTCCCACAAAACTAAGTTATAAAGAACAACGTGCTCTTGAGACGCTTCCAATCCAAATTCAAGCTTTAGAAGATGAAATTGCCTCTCTTAAAAAATGCCTTGAAAATCCAGAGTGTTACCAAAAAATCGGGCTCAGTAAACTAAGCCAAAACCTTGAAGAGAAAGAAGCCCTTTTAGAGCCGATGATTGAAGAGTTGTTGGAGATAGAAGAAAAAGTTGAAATGATGCAAAGAGGCTAAAGCCTCCTTGCATTTTATGCTTTAAACGTTGAAAGCGTTGTATCTAATGTTTGAGATGCTTCTAGCATTGTTTGAGAAATATGAGAAAGCTCTTTGGCAATCTTTTCATTGTTATCTGACAAGCTGAGTGTTTTTTTCATCTGTTCCATCATTTGATTGGTTAGATGAGAAATTTCAACCACTTTTTTAGATGCTTTTTTAGAGACCTCAATAGACTCTAACGTACGATTTTTTGTCTCTTCAGTTGCATTTTGTACCTCAAACGCATTTTGAGAAATATGGCTGATATTTTGAGCATTTACTTCCATATTGGCACTAAGCTGTGTAACACCTTGAACGATGACACTAATGGTTGCATCGATCTCCGCAAGTGATTTTTGTGTGCGTTCAGCCAATTTTCTAACTTCATCCGCAACTACGGCAAATCCACGACCATGTTCTCCTGCACGTGCTGCTTCAATCGCTGCATTAAGCGCCAATAGATTAGTCTGATCAGCAATATCTTTAATCATCGCCAACACACCCTTAATCTGGTCAGTTTGAGAAACAACATTTTGAATTTGATGTGCCATCTCTTGTTCTGACTCACTTGCTCCATTGATCTTTTGAACAACTTCATTGAGTGCAATACTCATCTTTTCAAGGACACTAAACGAAGAATGGTTGTCTTCAACTGTATGAATAGCAAGCTCTTCAGAGAGGTCTAAATCAGCCTCAATATCTTTCATCAAATCAAATGACATCTTAATTTGATGCGCCTGTTCCACCACTCCTTTTGAAAACTCTACAGCATTGACATTGAGAGTTTCACCCGTATGCTCAACATTTTGTGAAATTTTTTGTGAGCTTAAAATGATGGATTGGATTTTTTCAATGAAAATATTAATGTATTTTGCAATATCACCCATTTCGTCTTGACTATTGATCTGTACACGTGCAGTTAAATCGCCATTACCACTAGAGAGGTCATGCACGCGAGCCATGAGGATTTCTAAAGGATTTCCAACCACTCTTTTGAGTACCCACATAATTAAAACAGATGTAATGACCAAAGAAAATGCAAAAATGGTAATCAACTCCCAACTCACTTCTTTGATATACGCGTCAATCTCATCAAATGAGAATGTCATATCCATAACACCTAGCACATCACCTTGTTTAGAAGTTGCATGACAGGCTAAACAGTCTTGTTCTGCAATAAGCGGTTTTAGGAGTCTTAAACGATGACCTTTGTCATCATCCAAGGTAATATTATGCTGTTTTGGATTTTTGAAGATATCTACAACAGCAACGTCTGTTGAAGGCTTTGCACTGATACCAAATGTATCAATAACTGCTTGGGATTGATGAATTTTAAGCTCTTTTATCCCCTTCATTTCCCCTGCATCTTTCAAAGACTTTTCAATAAGAGCCCTATCTCCTAAATTCATCGCAGCACGTACCGTTTGAAAAACCGATTGACTGAGCAAATTCAAATTATTTTCACTTTGAATTTGAGAAGATTTTTTAAACTCACCAACAATAAAAAACTGTAAAATAATAAAACTACCCAATAACAAAGGAATGAGCGTTAATCCAATTTTAAGACCTATTCCTTTTCGCATGTGTAGGCCTTTCTCACGTTCATTACTTCGATTAAATTCATATCATCTAACATTGTATAAAGCTCTTCAGAGCCTACGTTAACATATAAGTTCATTTTATCCATTTTGATTGACTTCATCAAAAAGCCTATCACCGAAGAAGTAATAATAAAAGAGTCTTTAATCATAAGATTGATGATCGCATCTGGATGCTGTTGATGTGCTTTGCTAACCGCCTCTTTAATCGCTTGTGCATTTGCTATTGTCTTAATTGTCCCTGTGACGATAATATCTACATGTTCACGATGCACTTTGGTCACTAAATCCATTTCGCCTCCAAAATCAAAATCAGCTTTTATTATAGTATATATTTGTTTGATTTTGAAATCAATATATCTTTAAAGTGACACAAATTAGCCACACAGTTCCTTTTTAACACGTTCACTAGCCATTGTTATATTCCACGCTGGTTCCCAAACAATTTCAATGTCACAATTTTTCACACCCTCAATTTTTAAAACAGCATCTTTTGTCCATTGTTGAATAAGTTCATGCAATGGGCATCCTTTGGTAGAAAGTGTCATCGTAACATGTACATTTTCTTCTTCAATTTTGACACCATAAATGAGCCCTAGTGAGACAATATCAAACCCTACTTCTGGGTCAATCACGGTTGAAATCGCGTTGTAAACATCTTCTTCTGTAATCATTGTTATTCCTTAATTTTGTAATTAAATGCAAAGACTGCATTAAAAGCCACTAACATAAGTGAGATCAGTAGCAACACACTTCCTATAAAAAATACTTCAGTTAATTGAAAGATGACACCGAGACAAAGAAGGATAATCGAGATAAAAAGTATCCATGTCTGAGCATCTGCAATTTTAGTATGAATCATCTGATGCAAAAGTGGTACTTTTTGCTTGCCAACAAGCGGTGAAAATTTTTCATACCAAATTAAAAAAGGCAAAATCTTATAAATATGCCCCACAATAAACGAAAGTAAAAAACCAAAAAAGAAAAGCACTCCTGCAAGCATCCCCATAAAAGGTGTATCGAAAATAAAATAAAGCGTACACGCAACCACAGAAGCTACGAGACACGTTAATGCAAACATCACATTTTTGGCCCAATAATCATTCTGTTTACGTGCTCTTTGTTTAAAGATAATGACCATTTGTACCACAAAGCAACCAATACCTGCAACCATTAAAACAAGTGCAACCGCTTTTATAAACAATGGAAATTCAGCAATCAAAGAGATCATACTTAGAGCAACACCGAAACTTTGCAAATACAACGCAGCCTTAATCCACTTCTCTTCAAAACCATGAGAGAGTGAGAACATCGGAATGAGCACCATAGCAACACCCATGACGATCATCATCACAAAACCGCCAAGAGTGCCTATAATGTGCGCTTTAACCCACGCATCTATATCAATGGCAAGGAGTCCATGTCCTAAGCTCATCCCTATCAGTAAGCCTAAAGTAACAGAAATAAATAAAAAGATCGTGCCGATCAGTAAAAACTTACTTACAAGCGTAATGTTTTCCAAACGATAAAAAGTGATAAAAACATTGAAACAAAAGATCAACATAGAAAAATACGTAATGACCGCACCATAAGGAATCAATAAATGAAGTTCGCTAAAGCTAAATCCACTTACCATCAACGAAAAACCAACAATGTACATGTAAAACTGTACATATGCGAAGTCTTTAGAAAAAATGGGTGCTTCAAGAACGACTGGTAAAAGCTGGTACATGGCGCCAAAGATCACCATCATCACAAAACCAAGTAGATACAAATGTGAAAACGCTGCGAGTGAGGATGAGATAATATATCCTGAAATATCAGAACTCATCATCAAAAGGGCAACACCGCTAAGACTTAAAAAGATTATTCCAGCGATAAAGAAATGAGCAACCAACACAAAGGGAGGAGCCATTTCAGTAGCAAGTGAGACTTTCATGAACTCATCCTGCACACTGTTTTTGACTTAAATCCACTTTATCGCTGACACCTTCTTTATACGAGAAAACAAGTTGAAGTTTTCCACCTTCAAGTTCTGTGACAGCGATGTCATAAAAAGACTGTACTTTTGCAAGTAAACCAACAGGTGAGCGATGATTGATCATCACTACTTTTTTCTGTGCACTATCAAGAAGCTCAAGTGCGATCATAGCATTGACCATTGGTTCTGGTGGCACACACATGGAGGTATCAAAGCTTATATATTCGATGCCATCTTGTACATATGAGAAAAAAGGAACGGTTGTATTTTCTACATGGAGTAGCTTTGCATCATGGGGATAATTGTCTGGAGTCATCATAGTTTCATCCTTTTAAATTTTAATGATGAAACTATAATGCAAAGAAGAGATGAATTCCTTAATCTACATCAAGAAAAAGAGAAATATTGTCTTAATTAAAAAATAAAGATTAGGAAAGCCCTAAAAAAGGCTTTCCTAAAAGGTTTAATGTAAGAAGTGACGTACACCTGTAAAGTAAAGTGCCATGCCATACTCATTGGCAGCAGCAATAACATCTTCATCACGAATACTACCACCTGGTTCAATGATCGCTTTCACACCAGCTGCTGCTGCTGCATCAATGCTATCTCTAAATGGGAAAAATGCTTCACTTGCAAGTGCTGCACCACTGACATCAATGCCCATATCTTCAGCTTTGCGAAGAGCTGCTTTTGCTGCATCGACACGACTGGTCATACCCATACCAATAGCCACCATAGCGCTATCTTTTACATATACAACACAGTTTGATTTGGTAAGACTTGCCACTTTATAAGCAATTTCAAGATCTGACATCTCTTGTTTGCTTGCTTGGCGTGTTGTTAAACATTTTGCATTTGTGATCTCATCATCATTGACCATATCACTCTCTTGGAATACAAAACCACCATCAACGTGTTTGAAGTCATACGCATCTTCACTAAGCACAAGGTATTTACTCTCTTGCGTAAAGATTTTGATACGTTTTTTACTATCAAACACATGCAGAGCATCTTCATCAACATTCGCTGCGATGATGACTTCTACAAAAATCTCATTGATTTTTTCTGCCAATGCTTTACTTAGCGTTCCATTGATCGCTACAACACCACCGTATGCTGAAACAGGGTCACATTTTAGAGCTTTAATATAACTGTCTAACAAATCACCACCAATAGCGAAACCACACGGATTTGCATGTTTGATGATACATACCGCTGGAGCTTCACCAAACGAAGCAGCAATTTTAACAGCACCGTTGATGTCTGTCATATTGTTAAAGCTTGCTTCGCCTTTGAGTGTTTTAAAGTTATTGGTGAAGAAGTAGTCAAACTCATATAAAGCACCTTTTTGGTGTGGATTTTCTCCATAGCGGGTATCAAAGGCTTTTGTGCCTACGATAAACTGTTTATCGCCAAAACCATTGTTAAAACGTTTATTCATGTAGTTGGCGATCATGCTGTCATATGCACCCGTATGCTCAAACGCCTTAATCATCAAACCTCTTCTAAACTCTAAGCTATTTGCCCCAGACTTAAGCGCTTCAATGACTCTGTCATAGTCTAAAACATCGGTCACGATCATCACATCGGCAAAGTTTTTCGCCGCACTTCTCACCATTGCAGGGCCGCCGATGTCAATGTTTTCGATGATGTCATCAAAATCATCGGTTTTAGCAATGGTCTCTTTAAACGGATACAGATTGACACATACAAGATCAATTCCCTCGATGCCATGCTCTTTGGCGACTTGTACATGCGCAGGTAAATCTCTACGGTGTAAAATGCCTCCGTGGATCATCGGATTGAGCGTTTTAACTCTTCCATCAAACATCTCAGGAAACTTGGTGACTTCACTGATTTCAAGCGCACGAATGCCCTCTTCTTTTAAAAGTTTATACGTTCCACCCGTTGAAATAATCTCAAAACCTAATGCCGCCAAATCCTTAGCAAACTCAACAATCCCCGTTTTATCGCTGACACTAATTAACGCTCTCACACTTTTCCTTTTTAACGTGTTAAATATTTGTTTATTTATTTATTTTACAATACGTTCCTTTTAGGACGTATTAAATAAAATTGTCAAAATTTTGGAGTTTTAATGAATCAACCACTAAAGTCGTCAAATCTCGTTTGGACAATACTCTTCTTGTGTTGGCTTACAGCGATGATCGCTACACTGGGAAGTCTTTTTTTCAGTGAAGTTATGTACTTTCCACCGTGTGTTATGTGTTGGTATCAGCGCATCTGTATGTATCCATTAACAGTTATTTTTCTCGTCGCCCTTTTTAGCAACGATAAAAATGTTTTCAAGTACGCTATGCCGCTTGTCCTACTTGGGCTGTTCTTTGCAATTTACCATAATTTACTCTATTTTGGCATCTTGCCAGAAAGCGTTGCACCGTGTTCTCAAGGGGTTTCATGCACGAGTGATTACGTCAACTGGTTTGGTTTCATTACCATTCAGTTTCTCTCTTTAGTTTCATTTGTCATTGTTTTTGTATTACTACTATTTTTAAAACGAAAGGCTTCTTAAACCTATGAAAAAACAGACTATTGTTATTGCATCCCTCTTTGTGCTTGTGCTTCTTTTTGTGGGAGGAAGCTACTTCTATAAAAATGCTGACCACAGCGTCACGGGAGAGAAAACCACAGCACTCATGCGTCCACATGCCTATGTCATCGGCAATCCAAACGCTAAAACAACCATCGTTGAGTTCTTTGACCCAGCGTGTGAAACGTGTAGAAGTTTTTATCCGTTTGTCAAAAATATTCTCAAACAAAACCCCGATAAAATCAAACTCGTGCTTCGTTACGCCCCTTTTCATACCGACTCGTACTATGTGGTTGCGATGATAGAAGCGGCGCGCTTACAAGGCAAATACCTTGAAGCCCTTGAAGTCATCTACAAATACCAAGACAAATGGGCAAGCCATCATACGCCTAATATTGGGCTTATTTGGAGTTTTTTACCTGAAGCTGGCATTGACATCGAGAAATTAAAAGATGATATGAAAAAACCTGAGATTGACGCGCTGATCAAGCAAGACATTGCCGATACCAAAACACTTGGTGTCAAAGCAACGCCAGAGTTTTTCGTCAATGGTAAGCCACTGCTTAAATTTGGATACAAAGAGCTTCAAGCCCTCATTGAATCTGAGTTATAAAAGAGATTAGCCCTAATGTTTGGGCATAATCTCATTGTATCCATGAAGTCTGATGTCACGGCGTCTTTGACCATCATGGAAACGTCTTTTTTCCACATCTGTTTCAGGAGTGAGTGGCGGAACGGGTGTGGGTTTTCCTTTCTCATCGACTGCAACCATCGTAAAAAAACAGCTATTGGTATGTGTAGCTACGCCTTTTTGAATGTTTTCGGCAATAACCTTAATGCCTACTTCCATTGACGTCTTACCTGTAAAATTGACACTGGCTAAAAACGTCACCAATGTACCTACAGGAATGGATTGTTTAAAGATCACTTGATCCACAGACATTGTCACAACATACCCACCACAATAACGTGATGCACACGCATAGGCTACTTGATCGAGAAGCTTTAATAAGTCTCCTCCATGAACATTACCCGAAAAATTGGCTTTATCGGGCGTCATTAAAACAGACATACTTAATGTATGCCTCTCAAAAGGCGTGGATAGCATCTAATTTTTTTCCTTCTTAATCATTTCATACGCTTCATTAATCTCTTGAAGCTTAGCGGTCGCAGCATCAATGATACTTTGATCTTTCCCCTGCCCCATAAGAATGTCAGGATGATACTCTTTCACTAAAGAACGATATTTCTTCTTAATGCTTTCCATATCTTCACTCTCATCGGCACCTAAAACGGCATAGGCATTTTTTATTCCCATCTGCGCTTGTGTTTTTTTATTGGCATAAAATTGCTCAAAAGAAGCAATTAAACGTTCAAAATCGGCTCGTTTTATCTCTAACGCATTGGCAATATCTTCGGTAATCATAAACTCCGCTTGCGAAAAACTGTTGTCGATAAAAGCAAGATTGAGCAGATATTCCATCACTTTAAGGCGTTTGGTATAGTCATTTTTCGTAAGTTTGAGATACTTTTGAGAAACAATGAGCGTGTTATCAAAGCTTTGCATCTCTTTTTCATAAATTGCTTTCAGTTCATCACGCACGGCATCACTGTTTTCAAACACACGTGCAATGTCAGTAAACGTATGCTTTAAAAGTTCCGCTTCAAGTTCACACACTCTTCCATCAGCTTTTGCTACTTTTGCCATCAGTGAAACCAAAAGCCCTGCTTCATGCTCCCTTAAATCGCCTTTTAGAGTCTGCTTTACATCCACATTGATATGCTGGTACGCTTCTGTTTGATAGTTTTTTGTGAGTAAATAAAAGACAACAATAACAACTGCAATAATGACATAGGTCATTTTTTCACCTCTGATTCTAAAGTTCAAATTGGGAAAATATGTTACAATCATTACACTAAAAATAAGGACAATTTGTATGTTTAATTTTGATGAGATCGTCGATAGAACCAAAACACCTTGCGAAAAATGGAACAAATACAAAGGAGCCGATGTCATCCCAGCATGGGTAGCCGATATGGATTTTAAATCGCCTCCATGCGTTATAGAGGCATTACAACAAAGAGTTGCTGAGGGCGTTTTTGGCTACACTGACATCGATGATGAAACCTACGCTGCCATCCTTGCTTTTCTCAAACGCCACTACCATTGGGAGATCAAAAAAGAGTGGCTTGTCTTTACACATGGTGTTGTAAGCAGCATGAATATTGCGTGCCTTAGTGTTGAAACACAAAGCGTTATGACAACAACGCCTATTTATCCGCATTTCATCAAAGCCCCTCGTCATGCCAATAAAGAAATCTTAGCCATTCGTATGAAAGAGGAAAACAACCGTTGGATACTCGATTTTGAAGCGATGAAAGAAGCGATAAAGCCTACATGCAAGCTTTTTATGCTGTGTAACCCCTACAATCCAGCAGGAACCGTTTTTACCAAAGCTGAGTTAGAGCAACTGGGCGCATTTTGTCTCAAACATGACCTTACGATCTGTTCAGATGAAATTCATGCTGATTTACTGTTGAACCCAGAGGCAAAACATATTCCCATCGCTTCGCTGAGTGAGGCATTGGCACAAAAAAGCATTACACTCATGGCTCCTAGTAAAACGTTTAATATCGCAGGGCTTCAAGCTTCCTTTGCCATTATCCCCAATGCTGAGCTTCGCAAAAGCTTTAAAAAAACAATGGGCAGTATGGTCGGAGGCATCAATCTTTTGGGCATTACGGCACTCAAAGCAGCCTACCTTGAAGGCGATGTATGGTTAAACGAACTTCGCACCTACTTAGCAGAAAATCTTAAAATGGTACAAGCCTTTGTAGCACGCAACCCAAAATTAAAACTCTTAAACCAAGAGGCTACATTTTTGGCATGGATCGATGCGTCAGCCCTATGTGTTGAAAGCCCTTATGAATTTTTCTTGCACTACGGTGTAGGCCTGAGCGACGGGGAACCTTTTGGCGACAAAAATTTTGTACGATTAAACTTTGGAACACAAAAAAGTGTTTTAGAAACCATCTTAAATCGCATGCAAAAGGCAATGGATAGCTTATGATAAGATATTTACTTCTAGGGCTTTTAACAGCCCTTAGCCTCTGTGCTAGTGCCCATATTGTTATCTTGGGCGATCCTCATTTACCAGGGAAAAATCCAGAAAACAAAGAAAAAGTTATAGAGCATATCAATCAATGGAAAGACGTTAACATGGTTGTAGCCATAGGTGATCTCTGCTCTAAAACAGGGACAGTGGAGGAATACGCTTATGTGAAAGCCTATTTTTCAAAATTAAAAAAGCCTCTTTCTGTCATTACAGGCAATCATGATTTTATCTACATGGACGAATTAGACAGCAATGACAAGCTTCAACACGCTCCAAAAGAAATTCAAGAGGCAAAACTAAAACGCTTTCAAACGGCATTTAATCTGCCAAAACTTTACTACAGTATGGTTAAAGAGTCCTATCTACTTCTTTTTCTCTCAGCAGACGATCCCAACCATCTTGCAGAACTCTCAAAAGAACAGTTATCTTGGCTTGAGCAAGAGCTTCAATCCCATCCTAAAATGCCAACGATTGTCTTTTTTCACGCACCATTAGAAAACACCTTAGAAACGTATAACCGTTGGGTCAATACTCCTAATTTTGTTGCTCAGCCTAAAAAGAAAATTCATGAACTTCTCCAAGCGAACCCTCAACTTTTTTTATGGGTCAGTGGGCATACACATACTTCTGCAAAAGAAGCCAGTTTTGCCTCAAAAGTCAATCAGTATGAACATGTCACCAACATCCACAACAGTGACATGAATAAAGAGACTATTTGGACAAATTCGTTGTTTTTAGAGGAAAATTTTGTTAGCATAAAAACATACGATCATAGCAAGCAAGAGTGGATTGCTACGCTTGATCGTCATATTGCTGTACCAAAATTTTAGGTAAAAATAGCTAATATGCCGCACATTTTTATGAGGATATGAATGAGACTGTACCTATTTGCCTTATGCACGTGTCTTTTTTTATTAAGTGGTTGTGCTCAAAAAGAGTTTACGCAAAATGCTCCTGAGTTACCTGTCTATGATGATACACCAAAACGTGAAGAAATCATCAAAAATGCAATGAAACATCAAGGTAAAAAAGATGGTGGAGACTGTTCAGGCTTTGTAAGCCTCGTCAATCAAGAGAGTACTCAACCCTACTTTACAACAGTTGAATTAAACGGTTATTTTGAAGATGCAAGGCGCTCTCTTGCTATCTACAATCTCTTAGAAGATCAAAATCGTCTCTACCAAGAAAAACCCAAAGTGGGAGACTTAATCTTCTTTGCCAATACTGTAAAACGATATGCAAAAACCAAAAAAAGCATTGACAATATCACTCATATTGGTATCATTACTAAAATTGATCCTGATGAAACCATCTATTTTATTCACCATACCAAAGGAAAAAATTTGATTAGCCAGATGAATCTCAACTATCCAACTGTTGCAATGTATGACAATAAAGTGGTCAACTCTTATATGGAAAAATGCCCTAAAAACGAGGGTCATCAATGTTTAGCTCCTGCTTATTTTAGTGCTTATGGGAAAATCAAATGAGACTTATTTCATACAGTTTAGTTGCTTTATTATTATGTGGCTGTGCACCCAAAAGTATTGAAGTTTCTCCTGCAGTTGCTGAAATACAACAAGCGTATGCAGAGCCTAAAATCTATCTTGAAGAAAGACCAACTAAAGAATTTGCGCTTAAAAAAGAGCGTGAAAGCTTTGACTTACGCCCCGTTCCTGAACTCTCTAAACGTGAAGCCATTGTTGAAAATGCGATGATGTACTTAGGAAAGCGTGATGGAGGGGATTGTTCAGGTTTTGTCAATCTAGTCAATTTCAAATCAGGTTTACCTTTTTATGACAATAAAGAACTGAGCCAAAGTTTTGATAACGCACGAAAATCCCGCGCCATGTTCAACCTTATGTCCAAAAAAGGCAATGCCTTTGAAGCAAAACTTCCCAACATTGGTGATCTTGTCTTTTTTGAAAATACCGAAAGACGACCTGCTGTAAAAACAAAAGGGAAAAATAAAGAAAAAACGCCTGCAAAACAGCCTGTGGTTAATGTAACTGAAAACATCACACATGTAGGCATTGTAACCAAAGTCGAGCCTGATGGAACGGTTGAATTTATCCACCATTCGAATGGTAAAAATATCTTAGATTATATGAACTTTACCTACCCTATGCTTACCCATAAAGATGGCAAAAAAATCAACACCTACATGAAACGCTGCCCTTCAAAAGGCGGTGCAGCTCAGCCACAGTGTATGAATATCGCCTTTTTTGTGGCGTATGGAACGTTTTAATGGTTTCTTCCCATAAAGAAGCAAATGACATCATAGACTACTGTTTATCTCATTTTGAAGATGTTGTATTGGTAGATAGTTGGGGTGAAAAAGGAATGTTTTACAATCCTAACAAGACTCTAAAAAGAGGAGTTTATGTCCTAACCATCAAAGAAAAAGATGGTGACAACGACAAAAGCTCAATGCTCAATCGTGAAAACATCTATCGTATTAATATTGGACTAAAAAAAGAAACTTTCATTCAAAAATTTAAATACATCCCAAAACGCCCAGTTGCTGGCGAGACAGTCAAAATGGATTTTGATTTTACCGCAGTGGATACGATTATGCCGCATCCTGTTTATGCGTGGATGGGTTGGATTTGCGTTTTAAATCCTACACAAAAAACATTGCAAGAATTTGAATTGCTTATCAAAGAATCTTACGAATTTGCAAAAGAAAAATTTTTGAAAAAGAAAAAATAAGGTATA
>CAYXNJ010000051.1:0-16267 GCA_964466465.1 uncultured Sulfurospirillum sp. | reverse complement strand
TTTTTTATAGCTAAAATTTATATTTGGACTTTTTGGATACAATTTTATAAAAAAAGATATGACTGGATTTTTATGAAACTATTAAAAATTATCATCGTGCTATTGTGTTATAGCTCATTCTTATATAGTAATGAAATTTTATTGCTTCATTCTTACAATAAAGGCTTGAAATGGAGTGATGGCATTTCACGTGGCATTGAAGATGTGATGCTCAAGCATCCACATTATGAACTCACTACAGAATATATGGATAGTAAAAAAATAGAATCCGAACACTATTTTGAAGAGCTTCTTGATTTATATAAAAAGAAATTCAAAAATAGAAACTATAAAGCGATCATTGCCGCCGATAATTATGCTTATGATTTTGTACTAAAATACCATCGTGAACTTTTTCCAAACACACCAATAGTCTTTTGTGGTGTTGAGAACTTTAATGCCAAAGATTTAGATGCTTATCTAAAACAGTATGTTACGGGTGTTGTGGAGTATAAAGATATTCGTAAAAACCTAGAACTTATCTATCAGCTCTTTCCTGCGATTAAAATGGTCTATATTCTCAGTGATGATGCTTATTCATCGCTTGTGATTAAAGATCAAATTATTGAAGAGTCTAACTATTTTAAAGACAAATTCCGTGTTGTCTTCGATAACCAGATCGATTTTAGCACCATTGACGAAAAAATCAATAAACTTCCAAAGCACAGCGCCATTTTATTTACCAGTTTTTACCGCGATATGTATGGAGCTTATATACCTTATTATAAACTTCAAGCTTTTTTCCAACGCTCCAAATTTCCTGTATTTGCTTTAAATCAGATTCATGTAGGAGAGGGCGTTCTTGGTGGCTATATGATCAACCCTTATGAGCAAGGTATGATCGCTGCAAAAAAAGCATTTGAGATTATTAATGGAAGAAAAATCAGTTCCATTCCTGTTGACACACCTGCAGGAAGCTATTATTTTGATAATAACATCTTACGTAAATTTGGTATTTCATTAACCGATGTGCCAAGCCCTGCTGAAATCCTCAATGGCGTTGAGAGCTTTTACGAAAAACACCGAAAATTTGTTGAAAATGCGTTTGCATTGATGCCACTGCTTCTCTTACTGACAACCATTTTAGTCCTTAACATCATCAAGCGTATTTCATTAGAAAAAGAGCTATTGCGCCAAGGAAAACTAGACTATGTTCTTTTAAATAACATTCAAAGTGCCATTTTTTGGAAAGCGAATGATGGAAAAATCTTAGGATGTAATGATCTTTTATGTCACATTTTAGAACGAGATAAAATAGACATCATCGGCAAACACGTCAAAGAAGTCATGCCTGGCATTTGCGATGCCATTCAAGAAGTACCGCTTGATTGCCCAAATAGTGCCGAGATAGAGATGCAAATGCCTTTTAGAGACAAAATCATCTTTGCCGTTAGACGTACCTACTATACCGATGAGAACAACCAAGAGGCGGGTGTTGTAACTGTTTTAACCGACATTACTGAGAAAAAACGTATCGATACAGAACGCAAACGTCACGAACAATTCGTCATCCAACGTTCAAAACAATCCGAAGTAGGAGAGATGATCGCAAGCATCGCACACCAATGGAAAACGCCGTTGGTTGAGATATCGGCTATCGCACAAGAGCTTATCTATAAACGCAGAAGAAAGCCTTTAGATGAGGAAGATACTCAAAAATTTGTGGATGACATCATGACACAAGTCAAATACATGTCAAATACGATTGATGATTTTAGGCAATTCATCAAGCCTTCATCAATGCAAACGGCATTTGACGTACGAGAAGCCATCGATACACTGCTAAGTGTTGTCAACCACAATGTCAAATACAACTACATTACCATCAATATTGTTCAAAAACAACCTGAGCAACTCTTAGCTTTTGGCTACCCTAATGAATTTAAACAGTGCGTTTTAAACGTCATTAATAATGCAAAAGATAGTATTGTAAAAAAAAGAGAGACAAAAACAACAGAAGGTGTCATTGATATTGAACTCGATAGCGATGAAAATCACATCTATCTCTCCATCAGTGATGATGGTTGTGGGATTGAAAAGAGTAAATTAGAGTCTATTTTTGATCCATTTATGAGTACCAAAGAACATGGAGATGGCTTTGGTCTGTATATGGCACGCCTTATCATTGAAGATAAGATGGGTGGTAAGATTATTGCTAAAAGTAAAAAAAATGGTGCTCAAATCTGTATTACCATTAAAAAAGCTAAAGGAACTGTATGAAAATATTGATACTTGAAGATAACGAACGCTTAGCCAATCTCATTGTAGAAGCTTTGGAGCAGAAAAAGTACCATGTCAGTCTTTTTAGTGATGGCAAACGTGCTCTTGAAGCAATCGATAATGGCTATGACTGTTTTATCTTAGATATCAACGTTCCAGGCATTGATGGGCTCAGTCTTTTAAAAGAAATTCGTAGTATGGATGATGCTACTCCTGCGATTATTATCAGTGCGAATGTTGAGCTTGATACCATCCAAGAAGCTTATAGCAAGGGCTGCGATGAGTACCTTAAAAAACCTTTTTATATGTATGAGTTAGAGACAAAAATTGAAAAACTCTGTAAACCAAAAATCTGTCTTGTCAATTTACCAGAAGGATTTACCTATTCTATGGAGCATGAACAACTGCTTGATGGAAACGGTGAAGAAGTTAAACTGGCTAAAAAAGAGATTTTATTACTCAATCTTTTTACCAAAAATCTTAATAAAAATATCTCTTTTGAGCGTATTGAACAGTATGTGTGGGGTGGCGAGCTCACAACGACTGAAAACATCCGTGCTTTAGTGAAGCGCCTTCGTAAAAAACTCCCCGATGATACCATCGAAAATCAGGGTGGAATAGGGTATCGACTCAATTATGAACATTAAAGCCTCTTTTTTTGCCTCACGTGAGCAGCTGCTCTATCTTTTAGCGGCTGCTGTTCCCATTGCATTTACCGCATGGAACGCTTTGCTCAATAACTTTGTCGTTGAAGTAGCAGGCTTTAATGGCGAGAAAATTGGTTTACTCCAAAGTATTCGTGAAATTCCAGGACTTTTAGCTTTTAGCATTGTATTTGTTCTCATGATTTTTAGACAACAAACGGCTGCGTATGTTTCACTGTTTTTGTTAGGATTAGGAACACTTTTAACAGGTTTTTTTCCTTCAACCATTGGCCTTTATGCAACCACACTGCTGATGTCTATAGGCTTTCATTACCTTGAAACCTTACACAGTTCACTCTCCTTGCAATGGATTAACAAAGAGAAAGCACCTTCTTTTTTAGGTAAACTCTCCGCTCTTCGCTCATTTATGGCACTCTTTATTTTGGCACTGCTCTATGTTATGATGCAGATTTTCAATGTTGGATACCTTGTTGTGTATGTTCTCAGTGGCGGCATTACCATACTGTTAGCCATCATCGCATGGATGGGGTTTGAGCATTTCAAAGATGATGTGGTACAAGAAACCAGACTCTTTTTGCGTAAAAAGTATTGGCTTTTTTATATCTTGACATTTTTAGCAGGAGCTCGTCGTCAAATCGTCGTTGTTTTTGCAGGATTTTTATTGGTTGAAAAATTTCATTTTAGTGTTGAAAATATGCTACTGCTACTCATTGCCAATACAATTATCAACATGATTTGCGCACCCTATGCTGGGAAATTGATTGAGCGTTTTGGTGAAAATCTCTCTTTAAAATTAGAATATATTTGCATAGTTCTCATTTTTATCCTCTATGGTTTGGTACAATCTCAAATCATGGCAGTGGCTTTGTATATCTTAGACAATCTTTTTTATACGATTGCCATTGCGTTAAAAACCTATTTTCAAAAAATAGCCGATCCAAAAGATATCTCAGTGACATCAGGTGTTGCGTCTGCCATTAACCATATAGCAGCCGTTTTTCTGCCTTTTACATTGGGTATTATTTGGGTTCATTCCACGAGTGCAGTCTTTTTTATAGGTGCTGCTATCGCGATGGTGGCGTTTTTGTTAACATTTTTACTACCGAAAAAGGAATCCGTATGAGTTTACGCATACAAGAAGATTTTTTGCAGTTTGACGACTATCAACACGATGATACTACGTATAATGAAGCCACTTTTTTTGAAGCGGAAGGCAGTGAAAAATTTGATAAACGTTCTGCAAAACAGATGGTTATGATGATGAACCGTGTGGCTTCTGATCTTAGACTTGATGAGTATTCGATGAAAAAGCTTGAAATTGTCCTTCGTGAAGAGCTTCCTTTCTTTGCCGTCAACCGAAGACTTGTCTTAAATTGGGTCAATGAAAACTTTTTATTTTAATCTCATACTTTCTCGTCTATAATATGAAGTGATGAAAGGGTAGTGATGAAAAAGATTTATTTAATCAGACATGCAAAATCAAGTTGGAAAGATGAAACACTCAGTGATTTTGAACGACCACTGAATGGTCGTGGAAAAAGAGATGTCGTCTTTATGGGGAAACGTTTAAAACAGTTTCATGTCATGCCTGATCTGATCTATACAAGCCCTGCAAAACGTTCGATGAAAACCGCCAAAGAGATTGCTAAAGAGATTGATTGCGAAAAAAAACGCATTATCAGTGTTGATTCACTCTATGAAGGCTCTTATGAGAACTATCTTGAGTTGATTCATCAAACAGAAAATAAACACTCATCCATCTTTATTATTGCGCACAATCCTGCCATTACAGAAGTAGGGGAACGCCTCAGTGGCGCCATTTTGAGCAATATTCCAACCTGTGCGATTGTCTGCATCAGTTTTGATGTGCAAAGTTTTAAAGAAATTTGCGAAGAGAGCGGGCATATCCTCTTTTTTGACTACCCCAAAAAACATCTCAAAGATAAAGAAGATTAAAGTCTCTTCTTAAAAAATAAAATCGCTCCTGTCATACATAAAGCACATCCTGCCATTATAAGCGTTACGAGGCTTGTTCCATAAGGAATTTCATTAAAAGGAAGTCCTTGAGAGTTCATACCAAAATAGCCTGCAACAAAGTGCAATGGTAAGAAAATACCAGAAAGAATGGTCAAAAGATAAATCGTGCGGTTCATTTTTTCATTGCTACGACTGGTGTAAAAGTTGTAAAGGTTACTCAGTTTATCGGTTGCAAGAAGCGCAGAGCGATTTGTTCGGCTGATATGTTCATGTATATCTTTAAAATGAATCGCTAAAAAATCTTCTTCTTTAAGGTAGGTTGTTATAAAGGTATTGAGCACTTCAACGCCTAAATTGAGGACTCTATGAATGCGGCTAAGGTCTTTTTTATTGGCAAGCCAATAGTGCATAAAATTCGAAAAACGTGCATTGTCATACAGCTTTTCTTCCATCATATCGATGCTTTCATGTATGGTTGCGACCATTTTCATGACATTATTGGTTTTTTCATTGAGAAATTCATACACGCGCTGCATCGTTTCAAAATTGACAAACTGAGCTGTTTGTTTATCAAAATAGTAGTATGACTCGTGATCAAACACAAAAGCATGAGATTCCATTTTTAGGGACGAATCAACCATACTTGGAAGCGATAAAATAAGAATATCATATGCTTCTTCTTCAATGAAAATAGAAGGATGTGTAGGGTTTTTGATATCCGATAGGTGAAAACTATCTACTTTTTCAAAAAGATTTTTCATGAGAGTCCATCCATTGTGTCTGCTGCAATTTTTAATCGTTCTTTATCAAAATGGGTATAAATACGTGACGTGTTCAAATCAGCGTGCCCAAGAGCTTCTTGCACCAATATAAGATCACGATTTTTTTGGTACAACAAGGTCGCAAACGTATGGCGCAACATGTGCGCTCCATTTTTTTCTTTGCGTATGCCTGCACTCATAAGGATCTTATCCATAATATAACTCACATACGCTTGAGTAAGAGGCTTTCCTGTGCGGCTTTGAAAAAGAAGCTGGCTATCCGAACTTCGGTACTCCATCCATTCACGCAAATCATGTTCTATGTGCTCACATTTAATCATAGCTGTTCTAGGTTTATTGCCTTTTCCCCTAATTTGAAAGACAAAATACTCTCCATCTTTCACCATATCTTTCACTCTAAGTCCCAAAGCCTCACTGACACGCATTCCAGTAAAAATGATCAGTTTAATCAGCAGTCTATTTTTAGCTTGCGCATAAGGCTTAAATTCGGTCTCATCGATGGCTTTAAAGAAACGAGAAAGTTCTTCTTTGTACATGTGGGCAGGGAGCTTTTCACCTTTACGTCCGCCCAGTCCACCCCAGTTTTTCAGCTCAATACGAAATTGATGGGAACTTCCTTTTTCATCCTCATTTTGTTTATCAATGAATTTAAAAAGCCCTAGTAATGCAATTCGGTAGTTTTTTTTCGTAGCATCGGAAAGTGAGCCTGTTTGAGAAGCTAAAAATTCACTGAGTAACTCTTCATCAATCTCTTTTAATGATGAAAGCCCCATAGGTACGATGTAATAATAAAACTTCTCCAAAGGATTAATAAAAAGATTAATCCCAATAAGCCCTATATTTCGGGCTTCTTTCGCTAGTTCTTTGAGCTCTTCCATCGTTTTAGAGCCGTGATTTAAAGATCCAATGATGGAGGAGAGCTTGGCATTTTCTTCTACATGGCGGTTGGATAAAGAGGTCAATTTTGACTTGATAAAACGATCAAGCCAAAAGAGCAAGCTTTGCTCAAAACTCTCTTTGACATCCACCTTGTAGCGCATTATTTGCCTCGTTTCCTGTAAAATTCAGCTTTGAAAGCTTTAAACTCGCCTTTTAAAATAGCCTCTCTCATCTGCTTCATCAAGGTAAGATAGTAGTGAAGGTTATGAATGGACGCTAACCTAAAGTAAGTAAGCTCTTTTGCACGGAAGAGATGGTGCAAATACCCCCTTGAATAGTTCTTGCACGTAAAGCAGTCGCATTCAGGGTCAAGTGGAGCATCGTCACGTTGAAACTTAGCATTTTTAATGCTGACTTTGCCAAAAGAGGTAAAGAGTGAGCCATTGCGAGCATTGCGTGTTGGCATAACACAGTCAAACATATCAACACCACGCTCAACATTTTCCACCAAATCCTCAGGCGTTCCAACGCCCATCAAATAACGTGGTTTATCTTTTGGCATCAAAGGAGTGACAAACTCAACGGTTTCATACATCAAATCATTGCTCTCACCCACACTAAGCCCACCGATAGCAAAACCATCGAAAGGAAGAGCACAGAGTTCATTCGCGCTGATACGACGAAACTCTTTATCGGTTCCACCTTGAATGATCGCAAAGATATTTTGATGAACACCCACGCCCTCAGCTTGCTTTTGTTTATGGTATGTAATCGCTCTTTGTGCCCAATCGGTCGTGCGTTTGATGGAGAGAGCAACGCGCTCTTTGGTCGCAGGAAGTGCGACTAAATCATCTAAAATCATCATAATGTCAGAATTGAGGTTGTACTGAATGTCAAGCACTTTTTCAGGTGTAAAGTAGTGTGTTGAGCCATCAATGTGGCTTTTAAACATAATGCCGTTGCTATCAGCCTTTGAAATGTCACTCAGACTAAATGCTTGAAAGCCACCACTGTCCGTTAAAAAGCTGTTGGGGAATTTTGTAAAGCCATGAAGCCCTCCAAAATGTTTAACCACTTCATCATTAGGACGCAAATATAGATGATAGGTATTACCTAAAATAATCTTAGCGCCTAGCATTTCATTCATATCGACTGCGTCTAAGCTTTTAACACTGCCAACCGTTCCTACAGGCATAAATACAGGGGTTTGAATGGTACTGTGTGCCGTTTTTATCGTACATGCACGAGCTAATCCATCGGTTTTATCTATCTGAAATTCCATTTTAGTTACAATATCCTCTCGTAATTTAGGAGCAAAGGTAAACCTTTATAATGAAAAAAATTTTAATCATCGCTGATGGCATTCTAGCAAAACAATTTTTAGAAAAGGTTATGGAAACCGAAGCAGGGGAGAATAGCTATACTATTGTGACCTATAAAGAGGAAACTTTACCTAAAAAACGCCCTGAAAATTTCAAATTTTTCGAGTTTGACCCAACCAGTTACGAAAAACTTGCCATTGTTTTAAATGAGCAATTTTTCCAAGTAATGATCATTATGTCAAATGAACTAGACGTTAAAGCAACCTATACCAACATCAGACGTGTCGATAGCAAAGTGCGTGTTGTCATCATGGATAGATGGGACTTACAGATCGAAGATAAACGTCTTTTAATGCTCAATTCACGTGAAATTCTAGCATCTCGCTTTACCGACCATCTACCAAACACACCGATTGTCGCACAAAATATTGGTCTTGGTATTGGTGAAATTATGGAAGTTTCAGTTCCTGTTGGAAGTTCATACGCCTACCGTCATCTCGCTTCCATCGAACAAAGCAAATGGAAAATTGCAGCGGTGTATCGCTCAAACACGCTTATTTTACCACGCCCTGCATTGATGCTTTTACCCAATGACCTTTTACTGCTTGTGGGTGACCCAAAAGTACTACAAAGTGTCTTTAAAAGCATTAAGCGAGAATTGGGACAATTCCCATCTCCTTTTGGAAGTAGCATCTATTGCCTTGTCGATATGTTGCGCATGAATGATGATGACATTGATGTCTTAATCAATGATTCACTTTTACTGCATTCAAAACTCAATAGCAACAAATTACATATCAAAATCATCAATCCAACATACTCTAAGACACTGGAAAAAATTAAAAGCTATAGCAACCATCACATCAACGTTATCATTGATTACTTTGAAAATAACCCTCGAAAAGCACTTCGCGAAGATACCGAAAAAATGGATATCGGTCTGATCGTTGTCATGAATGCCTTTTTTCAAAAAAATAAACGCACACTCTACAAAACAAAACTTCCCGTTTTCAAGATGGGGAAACGTGGCTTTGGAAGCCTCAATCAAGGCGTTGTTTTAAGTAATGATGCGCATGAAATCGAACAAGAATCTTCTGTCATCTTTGATGTTGCGACCCAACTTTCACTTGAGCTTAAACTCTACTCCTACAATCCTGACCATGAAAATGAGAAAAACAGCCTCATTGAACACTTTGACAACCTTTCCAAAATTTTTGGGCGAGAAGTCGATGTTGTACAAAGTGACAAAAATCCATTGGTTAAGCTTCGTCATCGTGACAATATTTTGCAATTTTTACCATTCAGCCCTAAAATACTAGAGGCAAATTTTCTCTCAATTTTCTCTACCGATATGGAAAAATTACACTTTAAATTAGCCGATAATTACCAGCTTTTCATTCCAATCAATGCATAATTAAGTGCTTTTTGAGTATCATAGAATAAAAAAATTTTGGATAGCGCATGCAAGTCAATGTTGTCTTAAACAAACAGAATTCGAAAGATTATAGTGTTCATATTGGCAGATTAGAAAAACTCGTATTTGACACAAAAGTTTTAGTCGTAACAAACTCCACCGTTGCAGCTTTGCACCTTGAAACACTCAAAAACCATATTGCTGCAAAAGAGATTCATACCATCATTTTACCTGATGGGGAAATGTACAAAAACTTTGAAAGCCTAAATCTCATTTTAAATGCGTGTTTTGAACATCGATTGGATCGTCAATCCCTGCTGATTGCTTTTGGCGGTGGTGTTATCGGCGATATGACAGGTTTTGCCGCTTCAATTTATCAAAGAGGCATTAACTTTATCCAAATTCCAACAACACTTTTAGCACAAGTCGATGCGAGTGTCGGAGGGAAAACAGGTATCAATAACAGTTATGGCAAAAACCTCATTGGGTCATTTTGGCAACCACGCGCAGTTTACTGTGACAGTACATTTCTTCAAACCCTGCCAAAACGTGAATTTGCAGCAGGTGTTGCTGAGATCGTCAAAATGGCAGTAACGTTTGATAAAAACTTTTTTGAATGGTTAGAGTCACATGATCTAAACGATAAAGCCAATCTTGAAATAGCAATTCATAAAAGCATCGCTATCAAAGCCGATGTTGTATCGCAAGATGAAACAGAGAAGGGCATACGTGCGGTTTTAAATTATGGGCACACTTTTGCACATGTCATTGAAAATCAGACCCATTACAGCACTTATTTGCATGGCGAAGCTGTTGCTATCGGTATGGTCATGGCAAATACGCTTTCTCAAAAATTAGGACTTTTAAGCGCAGAAAAAGCTTTACGTATCAAAGCACTTTTAGAGCGTTATGAGCTACCAACACATTATGAGATTGATTCACTTGAAGCATTTTACGATGCGTTTTTCTTGGATAAAAAAAGTGCCAACGATAAAATCACGTTCATTTTAGCCAAAGGTATTGGTGGAAATGAGATGCGCAGTGATGTTCCTAAAGAGACTGTTTTACAAGCTTTAGGAGAAAGCCATGCTTAAAAAAATCCTCTGGCTTTTTTTACTTGCATCTACGGTACTTTTAGCAATCGATAGCAATAGTACTAAACTAGAAGACGCCATCAAAACCGATGCTATTCATCAAAAAATTGCAGCCATTGATGAAGCCATAAAAGATAACTTGTGGTTTAAGCGTTATGGAAATTACCTAAGCTATCAAAAGCTCATTGAAGAACTTTCAACGGTTGATGCAGAGATTAAAAAATTTAAAAGCACCAAAGATAAAGTGACTCTTGAAAAATACGAAAAATTGGTCTCAAAACAAGAATCATTAGAAAAACAGATTGAACTTTTGCAAGAGTTTAAAAACTCTCCATTTAGTAAAATGGTTGAGCCTGTTGAGCTTGAAAGTTACCCAAAAATCACCAACCCATTTGCGATTATCTCAGCACTTTCGTATGTTAAAAAGATCAAACAAGACAGCATGGATTATAAAACACGTCTTGATCGTTTGGACTTTTTGGTTGGAAAACTCAAAGAAAAACTCTCTTTACTCGAAGAGCTTTACCAGATTGAACCTATTGTAACGAATGAAGATTTAGTCTATGAAGCACAAAAAGAGCTTAACGCCTTTATTGCCGCTCAAGAAATCGCCAATACCAGTTATACATTGCATGTTAAAAAAGTCGAAGAAGCAACCATTCGTGTTACTCAAGACATTACATTACAGATGAAACGTGCCTTCAACATTGGTATTTTTATCGTTGTCGTCATCATCTTTACGCTTTTACTCAAATTTGTTGCAAAACGCTATATCAAAGACAATGACCGTTTTTACACTGCCAATAAAATCATCAACTTTGTCAACGTCACTTTGATTATTCTCATTTTGCTGTTTTCCTACATTGAAAACGTTTCCTACCTTGTTACCGTTTTAGGATTTGCTTCTGCGGGTATCGCGATTGCGATGAAAGACTGGTTTATGAGCATTTTAGGATGGATGGTCATCATCTTTGGTGGTAGTTTCCACGTGGGTGATCGTATCAAAGTTAAAAAAGATGGTCTCTCTTACGTAGGAGACATCGTCGATATTTCCTTACTTCGTATGACCGTTTTAGAAGACATTACCCTAACAAGTTATCTTGAAAACACACGTGCAGGAAGAATTTTCTTTGTTCCCAATAATCTTATCTTCTCCTCTGTTATCTCAAACTATACGCATAGTACCATGAGAACGGTATGGGATGGCATTAATATTTACATCACCTTTGATTCAAACCACAAAAAAGCAGTTCATATCGCTCGTGAAATTACCAAAAAATACTCAAAAGGTTATACCGACATCGCGAGAAAGCAGCTCAATTTACTGCGCAATCAATACAGCCTTAAAAACACCAATGTAGAACCTCGTATTTTTGCCTTTGTTGAGCCACAAGGTTTTTGTGTTAACTGTTGGTATATGACCAACTCGTATGCAGCGCTTTCACTTCGTGGTACCATCGGTTGTGAAATCATCGATGCCTTTAACCAAGAGCCCGATATAACCATTGCTTACCAAACGCACAATATCAATTTTGGTAAACAAGAGAAACCTGTTCCTTCTGAACCGCCAAAGAGTCCTGATGAAAAAAGTCTTTTTTAAAACATTTGGTTGTCGCACCAACATCTACGATACCCAAGTGATGATGGAAAATCTCACCGATTTTGAAGTCACAGAAGATGAAAAAAGTGCGGACATCATTGTCGTAAACTCCTGTACGGTCACTAATGGCGCTGATACGGGTGTGCGTAGCTACATCAACCATGCCACAAAAGAGGGCAAAAAAGTCATCGTTGCAGGCTGTGGAGCGATTAGTAAAGGGGAGAGCCTTTTTAATCAAAAAAAGGTTTTTGGCGTTATGGGGCACTCTGAAAAAGGGCAGATCAACACGCTACTCAAGCAAGAGACACCGTTTTATCAGATCGGCGATCTTACCTCGCTAGATGAAACCATCGTGCATGAATACACAGGCAAAACCAAAGCATTTATCAAGATTCAAGAAGGGTGTAACTTTAGATGCAGTTACTGCATCATCCCTTACGTTAGAGGCAATGCACGAAGCCAAGATGAAGCCAAGATCATTGAACAAGTCCAAAAACTAGCCCTTAATGGCTATGGTGAGTTTGTCTTAACAGGTACAAACATCGGAAGTTACGGCAAAGACAAAGGAAGCTCACTTGGAAAACTCGTTCAGCGCTTAGGCGCTATCAGGGGCGTTCGCCGCATTCGTCTTGGAAGCATTGAGCCTGTTCAGATTGATGAGAGTTTTAGAGAGATTTTAAGTGAGCCTTGGTTGGAACGCCATCTTCACGTTGCACTTCAACACACTTCTGAGCGTATGTTAGAGCTGATGCGAAGACGCAATAATGTCAAACGTGACTTAGAATTGTTCCAAGAACTCAGCGAAAGAGGCTTTGCTTTAGGAACCGATTTTATCACGGGTCACCCAGGAGAAAGTGAAGAGATCTGGCAAGAAGCATACACAACTTTAGAGCAGTTTCCACTCACGCATCTTCACGCATTTACCTACTCAAAACGCGATGGAACTCCCTCAGCGACCATGAAACCAGAGGTAAAAGGCGATGTTGCCAAAGAGCGACTTAAAAGTATTGAAGCACTTGTAGAGTCGAAAAACATAATATTTAGAGAAAAAAATAATGCAATACCTCTCAATGTCTTGGTCGAAGAGCACAAGGATGACCACTACATCGGGTATGATCAGTTTTTTAACAAAGTCATCATTCAAAGTGGACGCGACCTGCTTAAAGAGTGGGTAACCATCGAAAAATACGAAGTCAAACAGGAGGCAAACTATGCACATTTTTAAATCCCAAAAATTAATGCTCTCTTTAATGGCGCTGAGCATTTTTGTTGTTTTGCTTGCTTTTGGGTATGTGCGTGATTCTGCCAAAATTATCGATTTACCTACGTATCATGCGCTTTTAGAAAGTGGTGGTATTAAAAAAGCGAAAGTCGAAGAGAACGAAGTATGGCTTTACGGGCTGAAAGATGAGTTTGTCATCATTAAAGATGGCATTGACATTGGTGAACTCCTTAAAAAAGTGCCTATCGAAGTGAAAAAATCCAATCCTTTCTTTGAAGACCTCATTGTCTTAGGCATGCTTGGTAGTTTACTGTTTGCACTGCTCATTTATGCGCGCAAGAAACGTGCCGAAGATCTCAAAAAAGAGCAAGACACTAACCAAAAAGCCTACGCTTCGTATGATCCTTTTATGAGTAGTATCATTCGTCCTGTTCGTGCGCAGGTCAGTTTTAGAGATGTTGCGGGCATCAAAGATGTCAAAGAAGAGCTTGAAGAGATCGTGGATTTTCTTAAAAATCCTGCACGGTACAAACGCTATGGTATCACCTTGCCTAAAGGTGTGCTTCTCGTAGGCCCTCCAGGGGTTGGTAAAACGATGATCGCCAAAGCCGTAGCAGGCGAGGCGAGTGTGCCTTTCTTCTACCAAAGTGGCGCGACATTTGTGCAGATTTATGTAGGTATGGGTGCAAAGAGGGTTAAAGAGCTTTTTTCTCAAGCGAAGGCTCATGCACCTTCCATCATCTTTATCGATGAAATTGATGCCGTAGGACGTGCGCGTGGCGGTATGCGTAATGATGAACGCGAATCAACCCTCAACCAACTTCTTACCGAAATGGACGGCTTTGAAGACAGCAGTGGCGTCATCGTCATCGCCGCAACGAACAAAATCGATATTATCGATGAAGCATTGCTTCGTTCAGGACGTTTTGATAGACGCATTTTCATCCCACTTCCCGATAAAAACGACCGTTTGGAGATTTTAAAAACCTATATGCGCAATAAGCCCACCGAAGTCGATTTAAATGAGCTTGCCAATATGAGTGTAGGCTTTAGCGGTGCAGCACTGGCAACCTTTGTCAATGAAGCTGCCATCAATGCGCTTCGCCGTGGTTCGACCATCTTAGAACTGAGTGATTTTGTAGCCGTGCGCCAAAAAGTCTTGATGGGTAAGAAAAAAGTCCTTAGCTTCTCCGATGAAGAGAAGAAAATTCAAGCGCTTTACCAAGCCGCAAAAGCACTGTGTGCGTACTGGTTTGAGATAGATTTCGACAAAATCACCATCGTCAATGACCGCCTTAAAGATATGGATCGAGAAATCGAGTCAAAAACCCAAATGCTCTCAAAAATCAAAGTCTATCTAGCAGGCATGGTTGCTACCAAACTCGCTTACAATGAAAAGTTTACCAACGCCACGGAAGATCTAAGCCGTGCGACTGCCATCGCTAAAGAGATGGTTGAAGTTTACGGCATGGGCGAAAAACTCATACCGTATGAGAGCGATATACTGTTTATCTTAGAAAATGCCCACAAAGAACTTGAGCACTTTTTAGAGGGAATGAACACTGTTTTAGCCAAAGTCTCTGACGAACTTTATACCGTAGAGAGTATCTCAAAAGTACGCCTAAAAGCCATCATCGATGAAGTTCTTTAGTGGTTTTTGCCTTGCAAACGAGCAAGAACTCTTTGCTCCATACCTCATCCACAGCGATTTTACCGTCGCTGGGTTTAGTTATGGAGCCATCAAAGCCCTAAAATACGCCCTTTCGTGCAATAAGCGCATCGACACCCTTCAACTCTTTTCTCCCGCCTTTTTTCAGGACAAAGATGCCAAGTTCAAAAAGCTTCAAACCCTCTCATTTTCTAAAAATAGCGAAGCATATACACAAAATTTTATGCAAAATATTGCGTATCCTTCTTCGTTTGATATGCAACCCTTTTTCAAACAAGGAAGCTTAGAAGAACTGAGTGAGCTGTTACACTATACGTGGGATGAAGCAGCATTAAAGGCTTTAAAAGAGCGTGGTATAAATATCGAAGTGTATGTGGGCGAATGCGACACTATCATCAATGCTATGGCAGTCAAAGAGTTTTTTGTGCCTTATGCTACGGTGTATTATTTCAAGCGTGTTGGGCATATACTTAAAGATTAAAAAGGAAATTTTTATAATGAAAAAACTAGTTTTAATGGCACTTTTGAGTTTAAATGTTTTTGCAGGCACACCACTGTGTGACTCTGGTAAAGTTATCAAACTGCTTAGTGATGACAACGTTGGCAATCGTCACCAACGCTTTATCGTCAAGTTAGCTTCTGGAAAAACTTTGCTTATAGCCCATAACATCGATCTTGCACCCAAAGTGACTACATTACAAGAGGGTGGAGTGGTGAAATTTTGCGGAGACTTAGAAACCAACGATAAGGGTGGCGTGGTACACTGGACACACCGTGACCCACACAATAAACACGTTGCGGGGTATTTGGAATATAATGGGCAGAAATACGAGTAAAACCTATTAAATTTAAGTAGCCACATAATATAAAATTAGCCCTTTTTATGTTTTTTAATCTGAATAAACTGGAGAAAATAATATTGAAACCAAAGTCTCAAACATTATTTCATTTTACAAAAAATATTGAAGTTATTAAGAATATTCTTAAAAATGGTTTTTGGCCACGATATTGCTTAGAAGACTTTACTTGGTATGTTCATAATCTAGATTATGTAGCTTTTCCTATGGTATGTTATTGTGATATACCTCTTTCTAGGATTAATGAACATGTTGATTTTTACGGTGAATATGGAATAGGTGTGACAAGAGAGTGGGCTATATCTAACAAACTTAATCCAGTTTCATACATTAATAGTTCAAGTGACTATAGTATGGCGATAAACAATATTGCAGAAAGAATTAGTAGAGAATCAGAACATCAAGAGTGTTATCGTCAATTCCATGAAGATACAACTATAATACTTTCTCATATAAAACCTATTGAAGGTAGAATGCTTGTAGATGGTAGTAGATTAATAGAAAAAGAATTTTATCAAGAAAATGAA
>CAYXNJ010000050.1:0-16674 GCA_964466465.1 uncultured Sulfurospirillum sp. | reverse complement strand
AACAAAAAACCGATGAGACATTACTTCTTCAACTTCCTACAATAAGTAATAAAAATAATCCTGAGAAAAAAACTTCTTATTTGCCAGAACCTGTAGAAAAAAAAGCAAGTTTTGGTATACAAGAAGAGGAGCTTGAAAGTAAAGTTCTTGTACGTAAAGCTCAAAAGATTAATGAAGAAGATTTTTATCGCTCAAAAGAGGACAAGATTGATACTTCCCTACTTCCACCACCTTTACTTGAAGAGCCAAAACAAAAAGGTGTTATTAAAATTGAAACACATGAGGTTAATTCTATCCAATACTTAAAAGAAAAATTTGAAAAAACACATAGCATTGTTTTTGCACTCATGCTTGCGGAGGAGTACTATCATACAAAAAACTACAATGAAAGCAATAAATGGGCACTTATTGCTAATAATGTTGATTCAGAAAATGAGAAAAGCTGGATATGGTTTGCCAAATCAAAACTCAAACTAGGACATAAGGAAGATGCCATCTTAGCACTCAAAGCTTACTTGAAAAATAATAAATCTAAAGCAGCGCAAAGCCTTCTAAACCAAATCACATTGGGAGAGGTCATTGACTAAACAAATTTTGTTTCTTTGTTTTAGAAATGATACAATAGTAAAAATTTATAGACAATGGTAAAAACATGGGCGATATTACAACAACACTATTAACTTATCTTATTCACAACCGTATTATCGACGAAAATAGTGCTGCTAAAATTAAAGAAGAAACAAAACAAAACAGTCACAAAGTTTTAGGTGAAATTCTTTTAGAAAATAATTTTTTCACCAAAGAAGATCTGCTTATTCTAGTCATTGAATTTTTCAAAAAAGGGTATCTTAGTTTAGAAGATGTCAACGCTAATTTTGCCATTGACAGTGAAAAATTTTTACAAGCTTTGGCTAAAAACCTCAATTATGAATATCTTGATTTAGATTCGATCGATATAGACTACCGATTAGCATCAAAGCTCCCTTTTGCTCAACTCAAAAAATACAAAGCACTTCCGATTCGTGAAGATGAGATTAATATTTTTGTCGCACTCAAAGACCCCATGGATATCAATGCACAAGAAGGCGTCCAGAGAATTTTTCCACGTAAACTCCTTAAAATCATTATTGCAGAGCCAACTCAAATTGATAAATACCTCGTTAAAATGGAACTTGGTGAGAGTATTAAAGGGCTTATTGGTGAAATTCGTAAAGAGATTACGTCTAGTGCAGCTGAAAATCCACAAGAATCTTCGGGTATATTAAAACTCATTGAGATTATTTTAAAAACGTCTATTTTGGCACGTGCAAGTGATATTCATATAGAGCCAACAGAAAACAACTGTATTGTTAGAAGTCGTATCGATGGTATGTTGACTGAGACATTCATTTTTGATAAAGATATCTATCCACCACTTGCATCTCGCATGAAGCTCCTTTCCAATATGGATATCGCCGAAAAACGTAAGCCACAGGACGGTCGTTTTTCAGCAACAATCTTAGGTCGTGAGTATGACTTTAGGATTTCTGCCCTTCCAACCATTAATGGAGAATCAATCGTTATTCGTATTTTAGATAAATCTAAAGTGATGATTAAAATTGAAGATTTAGGAATGCAGTCAGCGACCTATGCTAAATTTGCTCAAGCCATGCGAACGCCTTACGGTATTATCTTCGTTACAGGTCCTACAGGAAGTGGTAAAACAACAACACTCTATGCAGCACTCAATGCCATTAAAAGTGTTCAAAGTAAAATCATTACCGTTGAGGATCCTGTAGAATATCAGCTTACATTGACACAACAAGTTCAGGTCAATGAAAAAGCCAACCTAACCTTTGCATCAGCTCTTCGTTCTATTTTACGACAAGACCCAGATATTATCATGATTGGTGAGGTTCGTGATACTGAAACACTCCGTATTGCTGTACAAGCAGCGCTTACAGGTCACTTGGTTTTCTCAACTCTGCATACAAATGATGCCATTAGCGCTGTGACAAGGGTTGTTGATATGGGAATTGAACCTTATCTCATTAGTGGCTCTCTGATCGCTATTGAAGCACAAAGACTGGTACGTAAACTCTGTCCATACTGTAAAACGAAATACACACTTCCAAAAACAGCATATGATGAAATTAAAGATATGCTACCTGAAAATTATCAATTTTATAAAAATAATGGCTGTGAAAAATGCTCTCAAACAGGCTATTTAGGGCGTGAAATGATCTCTGAAATTTTACCTGTGAGTGAAAAAATCTCAAGCATGATTGCACAAGGGGCTTCAAAAAGTGATATTAAAGATCAAGCCATTAAAGAAGGTTTTATTGATATGTACCAAGATGGTATCACAAGAGCGGCCAATGGGATTACATCATTGGATGAAATTGCAAGGGTAGCAAAAGGATGAAGTACTTTGAAGTAAACTACCTTTTTAAAGGTCAAAAAACAAAAACCATTGTTAAGTCCCCTAATCGAAGCGATGCAATAGCAATTGCTAAAGTTAAAATACCAGGTGTAATCTTAAATGTAAAAGAGACTTCCGCACCGCTTGAAGATCAGATGAAAGAACTAAAATCACAGTTTATGGGCGCTCTCTTTCGTAAAAAAATAAAAATGCCAAATCTCATTGCGGCAATTAGACAACTCAGTGTTATGACCAATGCTGGTATTTCAATCCATGATAGTGTTAAAGAAGTAGCCAATGCAACCGTCGATAAAACATTAAAAGAGATTTTTAACAGTGTAAATGATGACCTAAACTCTGGTCTAAGCCTTACACAAGCACTGATGAGTTATCGAAATGAAGTAGGTGATGTTACGTTAGCACTTGTTGAGTTAGGTGAAAGTACAGGTAATATGGCTGAATCATTAGAAAAGTTAGCTGAAATTCTCGATGAAATAGAGGAAAATAGACAAAAATTTAAAAAAGCGATGCGTTACCCTATTACTGTAGTGGTTGCAATTGCTATTGCTTTTTCTATTCTTATGATTTATGTTGTACCAAAATTTAAAGATATTTTTGCCCAACTTAAAGCAGAACTTCCGCTTCCAACCAAAATACTTCTTTTTATGGAAAATCTTATCAATCATTATGGGCTTTATCTTCTTGCGGCTATTGCGGTAATTATTATTTTCTTTCAATACATGCTAAGTAATAATGAAGAATTTAAAAAGCAATATGATCAATACATTCTCAAACTTTATCTCATTGGTGATATTATTTTTTATGCGACTCTTAGCCGTTTTTGCCTCGTTTTTACAGAGCTAATTCGTGCAGGTATCCCTATTGCCGATGCCCTAGATACGGCACTCTTAACACTTGATAACACGCACCTCAAAAAGAAACTTTCTGCCGTTAAAATTTCTGTTCAAAGAGGTATTTCTCTCACTGAATCCTTCCGTGATACTGGGCTGTTTGAGGGGATGCTTGTGCAAATGATACAAGCAGGTGAGCAAAGTGGAACACTTGATAAAATGCTTGAAAAAGTCACACTTTATTTCAAATCACGCTTTAGCCAAATTATTGATAACATTGCAAGTTACATTGAGCCTATTTTATTAGGATTTATCGCCGCTATGGTTCTATTGATGGCACTTGGTATCTTTATGCCTATGTGGGATATGGCAAAAGCCGTTAAAACGTAAATAGAAGAAGTGTTTGCCTTAGTTTATGTAAGGCAAACGTTTTTTAAAACTCTTTCGGAATAGTACAATCCAAGCTATCTTTGAAGTGTTCTTTTGCAAGTTCAATGAGTTCTTTTTGTCCAAGGTTCCCAATCAAACATAAGGCACCTAGCTTTTTACACCATAAACGCTCTACTTTAATACGATAGTCATCTTCTTTAACTTTTGTATAAATACTCCAACTACGAATACTCTTCTTTTCTTTATACTCTAGCACTTCAATGATTTCTTTATCATCAATTTTACGCTCAATGACAGAACGTAACTGTGTCTCATTTAAACCTAATTTCCATGCTTTATACCCTAAAACAATCGCACGAGCACGGTTTGGGTTATTTTTTTTCAGTTTATCGAAACTTGCACCAAAATATTTAAGAGGAACAATAATATCTTTTGCTTTAAAAATTTTATCTCTTTCAAGAAACTTGGGAGGGTTTGTAATTTCCAATGAATATCCTTTATACTAAATACATTAAAATGGCCAAATGGTTTCCATAAATTTTGTTCCCCATGGCTTAGTGGTCGTTTGATCAATATCACCTTCTGTTTTATACAAAATTTTCGCATCGGCGATATACTTAGAGTCAATATTATTATATTGATCAATATCGTAAGGTCTTATAACGCCACTGACTTGAATAATCTGTTTTTCACCATTAATAAGCAGTTCACGGCTACCTTCAATAAAATAATTTCCATTATTTAAAATTTTAATAATACGAGCTGAAATTGTAGTCGTAAAACTCTCATTTCGTGTATTGGTGCCTGTACCGCTAAAAGAGCTATTAGAACCTGCATCAAATCCAATATTACCAACTTTATTAAGCTGTCTTGCAACATTACCCGCAACACCACCAGCAGCAGTAGTAATACCAGCATTGAGATTACTTGTACTCTCTTTCTCCAATGATTTTTTTCCAGAAGAAGTTTGAGCCGTTTTTTCAGTAATCGTAACAGTAACAACATCATTGACGTGCATTGCTTTTAGATCTGCAAAAAGTGGATTTTCTCCTTGTCCAAAGAGACTTCCTGGGTTTGATGTCATATTTTCATTCACACGAGAAGGAAGTTCATCAACATAAACAGGGGCTTTCATACTAATTTGAGGACTAGCTGGATGCGCAGAACAGCCTGCGAAGACTAAAAGTATTACAAAGCTAGATGCAAGAACTCTCATATCACTCCATTTTATTCTATTTTTCACCATTATACTATAAAATATGCCCCTCAAAAATAAATTAAGCTTCAAGGAAAAAAGATGTCACAACTCAAGATAAAACTTCAAGATGACCTTAAAGATGCTATGAAAAATAAAGACAATTTCAAACGTGATGCCATTCGTTTTTTAATGAGTGCGCTTAAACAAATTGAAGTGGATGAACGAAAAGAACTTAATGATGCAGATATCATCAAAATCATCCAAAAATCACTTAAACAACGCGACGATGCCGCTACCGCATTTAAAGAAGCAGGTCGAATTGATTTATACGATAAAGAAGTGGCAGAAGCAAACATTTTAAAAGCATATTTACCACAACAACTCAGCGATGAAGCACTAAAAGATATTATCCAAAAACACATTGCATCTAGTGGCGCAACATCGCTGAAAGAGATTGGAAAAATTATGGCTGGTGTCCTTGCAGAATGCGAAGGTGTAGCAGATGGAAAACGAATCAATACGATTGCAAAAGAGCTTTTAGCTTAATAGACATGTAGAGAAATCTTCTCTACATGTCTATAGTGATGTCTATTTTGCGTGATGTGCTTCAATCATTTCTAATGTTTCAATAGCAATCTCTAGCTCTTCATTTGTTGGAATCACTAAAACTTTGACTTTACTCTCAGGTGTGCTAATTTCCATAATCTCACTTGAACGCATGTCATTTAGTCTTGGATCAATTTTAATTCCTAGATTTTCCAAGTTTTCACAGGCTTTAAGACGTGCACCACTATCATTCTCACCAATACCTCCTGTAAAAATAATACAATCAACATGTCCAAGAACAGCACTGTATGAACCAATATATTTCTTCAAACGGTAAATGAACATCTCACGTGCAAGTGTCGCTTTTTCATCGCCCTCTTCTGACATACGCATAATTTCACGCATATCATTATTGCCACATATTCCTTTAAGTCCACTCTCTTTATTGAGCATTTTATCGAGTTCATCAATGCTAAGCCCACATTTACGTGCAAGATAAAAAAGAATGGCAGGATCAAGATCACCACTACGTGTACCCATCACGAGTCCCTCAAGTGGTGTTAAGCCCATCGAAGTATCAACACTTTTACCATTTTCAACAGCAGTCACACTTGCACCATTACCTAAATGAAGCGTAATGGCATTAAGCGTATTCATCTCTTTTTTTAAATATTTAGCTGCCTCTTTGGTTACATAATAATGAGATGTACCATGAAACCCATAACGGCGAATACGCAAATCCTCATAGTACTTATAAGGGATAGCGTACATATAAGCGTATTGTGGCAGTGTTGAATGAAACGCTGTATCAAAAACTGCTACTTGAGGAACATTTGGACTTTGCTGAACAGAAACTTTCATACCTGCTAAATGTCCTGGATTGTGCAAAGGTCCTAGAGGAATTAAACGCTCAATCTCAGACATAACATACTCATTCACCATCGCAGGCTCTTGAAACGATGCGCCACCTTGTACAACACGGTGTCCAATGCCATCAAGTTCATTGAGGTCATGAATCACACCTGATTGAATTAATGCTTCGCTCATCCATTTAAGAGCCTCATCATGATCTTTAATAGAACATTTTTCTTCTCTTTTATGCTCTACATTCTCAACATCTTTGTATTTAATTTTAGCCATTGACTCTTTTTCGCCAATTTGCTCAATGATACCACTAGCTAAAACAGCATTGTTGGTCATATTAAAGAGTTGATATTTAACAGAAGAACTACCCGCATTTAAGACTAAAATTTTCACTTATTTGCTCCATCGTTGGTTTGTGCTTGAATGGCTGTAATGGCTACGGTATTGACGATATCAGGAACTAAACAGCCACGGCTGAGGTCATTGACTGGTTTACGTAATCCTTGGAGAACAGGACCAATCGCCACAGCGCCTGAGCTTCTTTGAACCGCTTTATAGGTGTTATTTCCCGTATTGAGGTCTGGGAAAATAAAGATGGTCGCTTCGCCTGCTACCTTACTGTTAGGTAATTTCGTTTTAGCAACACTTGGATCAATAGCAGCATCGTATTGGATAGGTCCCTCAACCATAAGGTCTGGGCGAGTCTCTTTTACAATTTTTGTAGCAAGTCTCACTTTCTCAACTTCTTCACCTTTTCCAGAATCTCCCGTAGAGTAAGAAAGCATCGCAATTTTTGGCTCAATGCCAAACATCTTAGCCGTATCAGCAGATGAAATGGCAATTTGAGCTAGCTCTTCTGCATTTGGATCTTGATTCACGGCACAGTCACCATAGACTAAAACTTTGGTCTCTAGGCACATGAAGAAAAGGCTTGAAACGATAGAAATTCCTGGTTTTGTTTTGATGATTTGAAGTGCTGGGCGGATGGTTTCTTGTGTCGTGTGAATCGCTCCTGAGACCATACCATCGGCATAGCCAGAGTAAACCATCATCGTTCCAAAGTAGTTTTTCATCATCATGCTATCACGTGCGACATCTAATGCCAAGCCCTTAGCTTTACGCATTTCATAAAAAGAGTTTGTGAACTCTTCCATCAATGGTGAATTCAAAGGATCAATGATCGTTGCTTTGCTAATGTCAAGTCCAAGGCTTGCACTTTTTTGGCGAACTTCTTCTTCAACACCTAAGAGAATAATATCCGCTACATCGCGGCGCAACAAAATCTCTGTTGCACGTAAAATTCGCTCATCATTGCTCTCAGGAAGCACGATTTTTTTACGGTCTTTTCGCGCTCGCTCAAACAAAGCATACTCGAACATAATAGGTGTAATAGAGCTTGTTGAAGACTCTGTATTGATAGATTGTTCTATTTCCGAGACATTGACGTTGGAAGAGAAAAGTCCCATAGCAAGGGCTATTTTTCGCACGCTTTGCGGTGTAATTCTTGCTGGAACTTTGGCAACGTTCACAGCAGTATTAAACGTACCCTCTTCCACACTTAAGATAGGAACAGAGAGATCTTTAAATCCTGCAATAAGCTTATTGATCGATTTATGTGGCATCATGCCTGCTGTAAGTAAAATACCTGAAATATTAGGGTAATTATTGGAGAATACGGTACTAAGGCAGCCAACAATAATATCAGATCTATCACCAGAGGTAATGACCAAATCACCATCTTCGATATACTCTAAAAAATTATCCAGTTTCATCGCAGCAATTTTACTCTGCTTTACCACACGTCTTAGATCCTTTTCTTCACCATAAATATGCACACATCCAAGCGCTTTTTTTACTTCAGCAACTGTTGGAGTGTCAAGTTCTGGGACTTCTGGCAAGAAATAAATCGGAGCATTGTGCAAAGGCTCTTGTGCATTGAGTGTTTTTAACTCTTCAAATTCTGCTTCACATAAGCGATTTACAAATGTTGCAAAATGTTGGCAACCTGCTGCTTTAATCGCTTCCGCTTCAATATGAATCTCATCAACAACCTCTTTAACACTCTTATTTTTACCTTTAAGAATACTAATAAAAGGACTACTTAGGTTTTTTGCGATGGAGAGATTAATATCAAAATCAAGAGTCTGTGAAAAATTAGCCTGATTAAGCCCTTCAATTAGAACAAAATCATATTTACTCTCTAAGATTTTGCATTTATCAATGAGGTTTTCTAACACTTCATTGTATCGATTCTCAGCAATTAAACTTTCAACTTGATGTACTGTATAACCATACATCTCATCATCATTCTTACTTAGAGCATAATACTCCTGCATGAAAGCAATATCTTTATCCTTCTCAGTCGCATCCAAGATGACTGGACGAAAAAAAGCCACTTTACCAAGCCGCCCTTTTAGCAGCTCCATAATACCCATCGCAACAATCAAACTACCCGCTGCTTGCTCAAGCGATGAGATATATAAACTCTTCGTTTTCATCCCACTCCTTTTAAATTTGTCCCTCATGATACTTTAGATCGTATAACATTCGTATAATAAAATATTTTTTTTAGATAAAACTTGGTGCATCATTAGAGAAAAGTATCACATCTCCTGCATAGGTGTGTTCAGCTAGAGTCTCTTGTAGCTTAGATTTATCGGTTAGAAGAATTTTTTGTGCTTTTTTAATAGAAGAATCTAAAATACTTACATTCATTTTTCCTGTAATGATTACAAGGTCAAATACTTCATCAATCTTTTTAGCAAGTATCGCATTAGCCTCTTCCGTACTTTCAACAATACCTGGAGTAATAATGACTTTACGACCACCATGTGTTGCTACCAACTCATATGAACTAAGCATGCCTTCTAAATTACCATTGAAACTATCATCAATAATGAGTTTACCACCCGCTTCAATTTTTTGAAGACGATGTTCAACACCTGTTAGCGTAGTAACTGCTTCTTTAATCTCTTCTATACTAAGTCCAAGAGTTTGTGCAACATGAATGGCTGCTGAAATATTGATAGCATTAAATGCACCCAAAAGATTGCACTGAAAATGTTCTTTTTGACCATTGAGCACCATACTAAAAGAGAGTCCTTGCAAGCTCGCTTCAACATCACTTAATTCAGTCCCAAAAGAAACAATCGTATCTGTGCCTTTAATATGGGCACTTTCATGCACAAAGGCTTTTTCAAGTCTTGAAGAATGTATCAACTCCATTTTTGTATTGCGGATATTTTCTAGCGTCTTAAAATATTCTATATGCTGTTCTCCGATGCACCCAACAACAGCAATATGAGGCTGGACAAGTTGTGCTATCTCATGAATATCACCACGCGCACGTGCACCAGCTTCGACAATGTACACATCACACGATGCAGGCAAAGATTCATTAATGTCTTTAACGATACCTCCTAATGTGTTAACACTTCTAGGTGTTTTATAGACGTTGAACTTGGTAGCAAGAATATGCGCTAAAAAGTTTTTAATACTTGTTTTTCCATAACTTGCAGTAATCGCAACAACTTTAAGCGCCTGATTTGACATGAGTTTTTTTTGTGCTTCTTTTTGAAAACTCATAAAAAGTAGTTTTTCATAAAGCATGCTCATTATCTGTGCGATCACGAGAGGAATAATAACACCGAGCTTTAAACATGAAGCAAAGAACCCACATAGAAGATCTTGAAACAGTGTCACTAGAACTAAAAAAAGAAAAAAGCGTTTAACTCTACTTGTCCATACAAGCTTTTTATCCATCTTTCTGTTCCATACAAAAAGCAAGACTAAAAACAGTATCACAAAACCATAAAGCAAAGCGCCTTCTAAAGCATAATACCCCAAAAGAGGCAATCCAAAGAAATAAGCATGCCAATCATAACGATTATAATGAAACAAAACGCGCTCAATTCGGTAACTGTACCATTGCATTGCCGTTATAAAATAAAAACCTATTCCTAATATAAAACCCAGATGAGCTATGCTTAAAACTATTTGTTCCATATGTTATCTCTTTTCAAAATCATCAAAAATCATATGCCCGATTTTTTCACATATAACATTGTGAACATCTGAAAACATTGACCCATCGTACAACTTACTAATAAAAAATTCTAAATCCTCTTCATAGGTCGCATTAATGACCACTTCAACACTACCATCATTCAGATTTGTAACATAACCAACATAATCTAACGCTTTTGCCATTTCAACCACAAAGCGTCTGTAATTCACACCTTGAACGCGACCTGTAACCCTCAACTTATATGTATTCAAAACCCAAACTCCAAAAGCGTTTTTTCAATCTGTTTACTCTGTTTTAAAAAGAAGAAGTGATCTCCCTCTAAAGGATAAAAATGACTTCCATTGATCAAAGCGTACATTTTTTCTCCACTAGCAAGAGGTGTTGCCTTATCATCTTTGCCCCAAAAGATAAATGTTGTAGCTTGACGCGCACGAAACTTCTCACTAAAATCTTCATTAACTACGATTTTAAGTATTTCATACATCGTTTGACTCATGCCATCCACATCTTTGGTTGCAAAGAAACGGTAAAAGGAACGTGGGGCAAAAGGTTTTAGCATTTTAAACAGTGCTATTTTGGCTTTTACTTTCAACGATTTTGGTGCCACAATACCTGCACTAGAGAGCAAAACAAGCACATCTGGATTGAGCAGTGTCGCAACTTTTCCACCATATGAATGTCCTATGATCATACAAGGCTTTATCTGCAATGCTTCCAAAAATAACGTAACAATCTGAGCATATGTCTGTGTATTAATCACACCGTTGATAGAAGAGTGGCCAAAACCAGGTAAATCAAGATAAAGATGTTGGTATGCAGAAAATGTTTTTCCAAACGCTTGCTTCATAATCTCTTTATTGCTTCCCCAGCCATGTAAAAAAAGGATTGTTTTAGCTTGCCCAAGATTGAGTATCTCATAGGAAAGTGCATAGGTACTGTTTTGAAATAAAATCTCTTTCTTAGCCATCACTCTTCTTTTTCGTGCTGGCGTAGATTTTTTCCAAAATTTGAACGGCTTCGCTCATTTTTTCGTATTCGTCCACCGTGATCATAACCGCTTCAAAGCGATTATTTTTCACGATGACAACACGTTTATTTTCGCCCTTACTGAGGCTTCCTAACACAGAGCTAAAGTTACGCACCATGTCTGTTGCAGTCATTATCTCGTTCTTAGCATAGGTCATTACAGTAAACCTTTGTGCAAAATTTTATGTAATATCCTACATAAACAAGACTTTTACTTCCCTTTAGCAGCTTGAATTGAGTTAATATAGCGGTACTCTTTACTCATAGTGATACTTTGAGGTAACCATTTTGACAGCATAGTAATAATGCTATCAAAATCATCAAAAAGATAGTTTGCCATACTTCCAGGAATTGGGTTGATTTCATTAAGATAGATTTTGCCATCAATCACGAAAAAATCACAACGAATCAATGCACCTAAAAAAAGTGGATCATAGAGTTTCACAAAAGCCTCACGAATGCCCTCTTCAGTGTTCTTATCAAGTGTGGCTTCATTGACTCTTTTAGTGCGAGAAAAATCTAAATACTTTTTATCAAAGTCTAAAAACTCCTCTTTTTGTGGCTCTTCGATAATGGAAAAATGAAAGGTATCGGTTTTACAACCAGCAAGATTATACTCTTTGACACCACTGATAAATGGCTCAATAAGCACAGTATCATCAAATTCAAACGCAACATCAAGTGCATAAGGAAGTTCTTTCTCTTCTTTAACAATACCAATCCCAATGGAACTTCCAAGGCGTAAAGGTTTAACAATAAAAGGGTAAGGAATTCTAATAGCCTCATTGCTTCCTTTGCGTAATGCTTGGTAATCCAAAACATTAACACCCACTTCTTTGGCATAAAGCTTCGTAAAAAGTTTATTGTAACTAATGCAACTTCCCTCTGTCCTTGGACCAATGTATGGTACCGCAAAAAAGTCAAGCATTGAGCTTAGTTTGCCATCTTCACCGTCTTGCCCATGCACAAGGTTAATCATCACATCAAAAGCGACTTTTTCTTCGCCAAGCATTTTCTTTGCAAAGAAACCACCTTGCTTGAGGTAAAGTGATTTATCTTTCTTATACTCTCCACTGCTAAAACGTTTTGAAGTTATTTTATCGGTTGGAATGAGATAGAAATTGCGTTCATAATCACAAAAAATATATACAATATCACTTTTAAGAACTTTTTTTAACGCAATGGCACTCACCACACTAATCTCATGTTCAAAACTTTGAGCGCCAAATAAAACGGCTATCGTCATCTTTTTCCTTTATTACTTTTTTATATGTTGTGTTGAATTTAACTGAGTTTTTTAAGAGCTTCTTTGATTAATGTCTGCGTATCGCTTCCCTGACAGCTACTCAACGCTTTTTTAATCATCTCTTTTTTAAATCCGAGGCTTTCAAGCGCCATAGATGCTTCAAGAAGACTTCCCGATGAACTCTCATCACTATGGAGTTGCAATGAAAAATCACTCAGTTCGACTAAAATACGCTTTGCACTTTTAGGTCCAATACCTGGAACTTTTTGAAATGCTTGGATATTTTGAGAAAGGAGTGCCCCAGCAAAATCATCTGGGCTAAGGGTTGAACAGACAGCAAGAGCCGTTGACGGTCCTATGCCATTGAGTTTAATGAGGGTATCAAACACTTTTTTTTCATTTTCATCCATAAAACCATATAGACTATGCTGATCTTCTCTAATAATTTGCGTAACATGTAAAGCAATAGCATCACTACTTATTTTACCAAGGCACGACAATGAGACAAAAACCTTATAGGTTAACCCTGATGACGTTTTGATATGAACAAATGTCACCTCTTTTTTTACTACTTTTCCTTCAATTCCTACTATCATTTGCTACTATACTCACCTGATCGAATAATTCTATGCTCACCATTGCCCATATCTTTTAGCGTAATTTCACGAGCAATTTCACGCTCTTTTGGATTATACGTAACATCTTTAGGTGGGTAAATAAGTCTAAAACGCACCTCATTAAACTCTTTCCAGGCAGAGTGATTAATAATCTTAGCTGCAAAAACCTTGTTTTGGACGCGGTTAAGATCTTCACGATACTCTTGTAACTCCTCTTTTTTATCTTTAAAGGTTTGTAAAAAAGTATTGTAATCAATCACTTTTTCTTGAAAATCTTTAATTTTAGCAAAAAGCGTTACAGGAGGTTCTACACCTGTGCGTTTGAGTTCCATAATTTTTTCTTTAACCATTTCTGCCATAGGTTTATTTTTATCGATAAACTCTTTTTTAGCACTTAACTGTCTAGGGAACGCTTTGAGTTCTTCTTCAAGTTTTTCAATCTTTTTATTGATAGAGTCAATCATCTCATTAAATTCTTTTGTTACACTTGGATCTATAATAAATTTATTATTGGTTCCTTTAAGTTCTGTAACCTCCAAAATTTCAGAAGCTGTTATTTTGGCATTTGACATCAGATTTTCGATTTTAACATTTTTAGCGATAACTTCGCCACCAATCATATGATTGATATGCACGGTATCACCAATGACTTTCCCGCCCTCAAGTCGATCAATCTCCACATCAATACCGTTAGCTTCTCCACGATGTACCGCAACAATGATTTTATCGGCTTCAATGTAAGCCGTTTGGTGAGTTTGTCCACCAATATCAGCAATTTTGGCTTTAATTCTAGCACCACTGCCAATGTTACCTTGAACATGGACTTCAGTGGTTTCAACGCTCATACCTGCACCAATAGCATCTTTGAGAATATCTTTTTCTTTAATGTTGATTTTGATATTTGCGCCTAAACTAGCATCGATAGAGCCTGTGGATTTAAAACTAATTTCATTGATTTCCATCTGATCTTGAATGTCATAGGTCCCTTTTTCAAAATTGACATATCCACCACGATTTGCAATGTATTTTATACTTGTTTCACTCTCTTTTTTAATCAAATTTGAGGTAATCATAATAGGAGCATCATTGGCTTTACGAGGCTCCTTAACAGGTAAAAAAGCACCCCTACAGTTTCGTCCAGGCGTACCAAGTTGTGGTTTAATGTATTCAATAATACATTCATCTTTATCAACGGCTAACACAAATCCTCGTTTTGAATAATCTACTTTACCATCCGTTGTTTTAGCATTGACTTTTTTCTTATAATGAAAAATAAGGTCATCATTAATAGAAGGTACTTCATCAACACCTTGGCACACAACAAAGGTTTGATTTTGATCGATAATGCCATTGACGCGAATATTTGCAACAATTTTTTTAATCTCTTTATACATATTTTGATCGCGAATACCAACCAAAATACCCGCTTTTATCTTTTTAATCTGAATATCTTCAATCATTTTTTCTTCAAGTTTTGAAGTATATTTCACATCATGATTTTGAGCAACCATCGCAATAATTTTTGTCAGATTTTTATTGCCACTGAGTGTAATTTCAGGCAAAATGGTATGGTCATCCTCCATATCTTCAACTTTATAAATCTCCACACGATAATGTTGCGATAATTTTAAATTAGGATTGAGTAGAAAACTATCATCCAGTAGGAGCTTTTGCTCTTCTTCGGTCATTTCATTGTTTTCGCTCTTTTCATCGCTATAATACGTTGTTGTACGAAGAAGTTTAAAGGCAAGATCTGTTGGCTTTAAATGATGCGCTGCAGCAACATTTTTGAGTTCTTTGATGACATTTGTTGTATCTATGACGATGGACTTAAATTCAGAGGTTCCACCATCACTGAGTTTTGCCTCATCTGTATTATTTCCTTTGATTTTGTCAAATAGCCCCAATGTGCACCTCTAAATAATTTTAAGTGAGCTCTGAACCCATGTGTTTGTATATCGACTGAAAGTTATATAAATGTTGCTTATCTTAGCAAAAAATAGATAAAAATTTCGTTTAAACGTTATTTGGCTAAAATTCCAAATGCTTATAAAATCATTTTTTACAAACAGTATCGGAACACTTGTTTCACGCGTCTTTGGATTTATCAGAGACATGCTGAGCGCTTCTATTTTAGGTGCAAATATCTATAGCGATATTTTCTTCGTGGCATTTAAGTTTCCCAACCTTTTTCGCCGAATCTTTGCAGAAGGGGCATTTACACAAAGTTTTATTCCTAGTTTTATTAAAACACCACGTAAAGCACTCTTCACTTATACGATTTTTATACGTTTTTTCTTTTTTCTCATTCTTTTTTCATTGATTGTGACTCTTTTTAGTGAATTTTTTGCCAAAATTATCGCTTTTGGCTTTGATGAAGAGACAGTGGCCCTTTCTGCACCATTTGTCGCTATTAACTTTTATTATCTTCCACTAATTTTTTGTGTCACACTTTTTGGCTCATTGTTACAGTATAAACACCATTTTGCTGTTTCTGCCTTTTCTACGGCACTTCTGAATATGGGAATGATAGGCGCTTTACTTTTATACCAAGGTTACGATAAGAAGACCATCGTGTATGCCCTTAGTTACGGCGTTTTAATAGGTGGTATTTTGCAAGTTATCGTCCATCTTATTGCCCTTAAGAAGGATAATCTCTGCAAGCTCTTCACGCTTGGTTTTAAACACCGTCACAAAAGAGATAGCGCCCTTGAAGAGAGTAATAAAAGTTTCAATCGCTCTTTTTGGCACTCTATTATTGGTAACTCAACGCCACAAATCGTCTCCTTTGTTGACACAACCTTAGCGAGCTTTTTGGTCACGGGAAGCATTAGTTATCTTTATTATGGTAACCGTATTTTTCAGCTTCCTCTCGCACTTTTTGCTATTGCTCTTACAACAGGTATTTTTCCAAAAATAACAAGACTTCTTAAAGCCAATAACGAAGAAGAAGCCTCTAAACTTCTAACACAAGGTTTTTGGGTTTTAGCATTTTTATTGACGACCTCCACACTTGGTGGATATATACTGAGTCATGAAATTGTTTGGCTCTTATTTGAACATGGTTCTTTTTCCAAAGAAGATACCCAAATGACGGGGTTTGTTTTAGCAATGTATATGATAGGGCTCATCCCTTTTGGTTTAGCAAAACTCTTTTCACTATGGCTTTATGCAGGTATGCGCCAAAAAGAGGCAGCAATTATTGCGATGTATTCACTTGTTTCAAATCTTATCTTTTCTTTTGCCCTCATTAAGCCTATGGGAGCAGCAGGTCTTGCACTTGCTGGTTCATTGTCTGCTTTTGTTTTGCTCTTTTTTACCCTTCGCTCTTTTGGACTATCAAAGTTTTTTGCTATACTCTATAGTAAAAAATTACTCATTTTACTAGCACTCCTTCTTTTTGAATGGGGCATTTTAAGCTATATAAAGGAATTTATACATGGTTATTTATGATTCGGTACAAAAGAAAAAAGTATTAATCCATAAAAAATAATATTTTTAAATTTCA
>CAYXNJ010000049.1:0-17347 GCA_964466465.1 uncultured Sulfurospirillum sp. | reverse complement strand
GCCCCCAACCAGCGCACTAAAAAATCCTCTACTAAACCAATATTAATAAAGGTGATCATAAATGACATCAACAGTGTCATAAAAAACGACATCAAAAAGGCAAACACAATAAATTCATACTTCTTTGGAATCAAACTTCTCTCCTAAAATTTTTACTTCTCGCTGTGGATATGGAATCGTAATATGATGCTGTTGTAAAGCGGCATAAAGCGCTGAATTAACCTCATACTGCGTTTTAAAAAAACTCTTTGTTGGAACCCAGTAACGAAGCCCAAGCTCGATGGCACTGTCGCCAAATTTTGCGATACCCACAACAGGCTTATGTTCCTTTGAAACCTCTTTAAAACCAGACAATACCTCTTTAATCACACTAATCGCTTTGGCAGGGTCTTCCTCGTATGCCACACCTACGGTCGTTTCTACCACACGCACATCAAAAGAGTTGACCAAAACATCTCCGATCATCTGTTTGTTAGGAACCGTGATAAGCTCTTCATCTTCATTGCGAAGCATCGTGTAGGAGAGTTTTATCTCTTCCACCACACCATACACACCTGCAACAGAGAGCGTGTCGCCCACTTTAAACGGACGAGAGATGATGAGTAAAACACCCGCCGCATAGTTAGAAACGCTGCCTTGAAGTGCCAAACCAGCCGTTAAAGAAACCGCACCAATGGCAGCAACAAACGGGGCGATGGAGATGCCAATTTTACCTAAAGCAATGACAATCATCGCGGCAAAAATAAGTATTTTGACAACACTTGCAACAAATTTTGAAAGCGTACTATCAAAATGATGGTTTTCAAACACACGTATCAAAAGTGCATAGGCGTATTTTGCGGCAAACCACCCGATAATAACGATAATAAGAGCACCCAAAAGTTGAAAACTATAATTCGTCAAAAACTCAATCACGATGTTGTAAAACTTCTGAAGCGTTTGCAGTTCCTTATCCATCCTACACTCCTTTAACAATACCTATTTTTTAATCGAATAAACACTCTCTTTAGTCCCTGCATAAAAAACAACAATCTCCACAGACTCGTCACCATCATTCACACCATAGTGCCATTTATCGACCACTTCGATGAGCGCCTCACCCGCTTTCAGGTGCAATGTTTTGTTCTCATCCGTTACCACTTTGAGTGAGCCTTTGACCATATATCCAGCGTTAATGATGGGGTGCTTATGCAGTGGAAGCTCCGTGTGCGGCGGAATGGTAATCTTCAAAACCGAAATTTCAGGCGCTCCTTTGGGATACACAGGCATTGCTGAGCCATCCCAACTCTTATCGGACTTCGCAAGAGTGACTGACTCGACGTTTCCAGCCGCAAAACAGTAACTTGCTAAAAGCACGCAAAGGCAGAGTAGTTTTTTCATCTTAGACCTTTTGAGGGAGTTTTAAAGTCATTTTACTTTAGAAGAAAGGGGTTGTCAAGAAAGGAAAAGTTGTATAATATAGACACCTAATAAACCTCTTTACGATGTGCAATGCGAATAATCGTAATCAGCAAAATAGCACCTTCTTTGAGGTATATGATGCGGTAATCCCCAGCACGTTTGCGAAACTTGCCTTTGTGGTTGCCTTTGAGCGCTTTATCGTTTGTAAAATTGCCCTCTTTTAACTCGATTATTTTTGACCAAATAAGCTGTTGTGCTTCATTTTCAAGCTGTGCTAACTCTTTAAAAGCTCGTTTGTCAAAAATGATCTCAAACATTGGCTAAGCCCAAACTTTTGGCAACCTCTTCTAAACTCATAACGCCAGCTTTACCCGATTTAACCTCATCAATGCGTTTATCGGCAATCATCTCATCAAGTGTATCCATGTAAGCACTTACAGCTTTTTCAATAATCCAAGTACGGCTACGATCAATCTCTTTACCAATAGTATCCATTTCATTGAGGAGCGTTTCATCGAGTCTAATGTTAATTGCTTTTTTCATAGCATCTCCTTTTTTGTAGATATTTTACTCCATATGTAGATACATGTCAACCAAATACAACTATAGAACTCTTGATGACGTATATCAAAGTGCATAGTTGTTTTTTTTGCTAAAATGAACACAAAAACAACCAAAGATTTCCTATGAACAAACTACTTTTATTGGCACTGTGCTCTTTTTCGCTAAGCGCCGCACCACTGGGTGAAACGCTTTTTAATGGGAACTGTGTCACGTGCCATGAGATTCACACAACAAACTCTGCCCCGTCTATCAAAGAGGTCAAAGTGCATTATCGTAAAGCGTTTGATTCTAAAGAAAAATTTGTTACATTTATGGTAGAGTGGATAACAAAACCCGATGCAAAAACAGCATTGATGCCTGAAGCGATTAAAAAACATGGCTTGATGCCTTTGCTTGGGTACGACAAAGAGAGCCTAACCGAGATTGCAACATTTCTCTACGAAAGCCCTTTTTAAAGGAGTATTATGAAACTCTTCACACTTCACTACAGTTGCCTCATCGATGCTTCCATAGACGAAGTATGCGCCTTTCATACGGACACAAACAATCTCCCGCTTATTACACCGCCCTCCATTGGGGTAACAATCGTCTCTCAAAAAGAGAACATCGTTGTGCTTGACATTAAAAAGTTTGGCATCACCACCCGTTGGGAGATAGCGATAGAAACGAACTGTCCTACAAGCATTGTCGATGTGATGCTCAAAGGTCCTTTTGCTTCGTTTAGGCATGAGAGGCTTTTTAGTTCAGAGGGCGAACATCTTACGCGGATGGAAGAGACGATAACCCTAGCGCCACCGATTGCATGGTTTCAATCGCTCTTCTTTACGTTTGTTAAAAAAGATATGGACGCCATGTTTGCCTACCGCCATCAGATGACACAAGTACATTTTCGTTTACAAAATAAAGGCAAAAAGCTTTAAGTTACTTCGCCTTTTTTCTCTTGAGGTGCAACGATTTTTCCACTTCAATAACGCAGTAAACCATAAGGCTTGATGCCAAAACCACGCCCCATTCAAAAAGCCCTAGTGGTGCGCTTTTGAACATCTGGTTCATAAAGGACGCATAGGTAAACAGAAGCTGTAAAAGAGTAACACCCAAAACGCCTACGAGTAGAAGAGGATTGCTAAAAAAGCCTATTTCAAACATTGAATAGTGCAATGAACGGCAGTTAAAAAGGTAAAACATCTCGCCAAACACAAAAATGTTCACGACCAACGTACGTGCGACTTCCTCGCTCATACCAACGCTTTGAACATAAAAAAAAGCACTCAGTGCACTGAGGAAAAGCAATATCCCAACTAACGCCACTTTAAAAACAAGTCGCCCTGTTAAGATGGGTTCGTTAATATCGCGCGGTGGGCGCTCCATAAGATTTTTCTCTTTGGGCTCATAGGCAAGCATGATGCCAAGGGCACTGTCGGTAATCATGTTAATCCAAAGAATTTGTAACGGAAGAATTGGCAGTGCAAGCCCTGCTAAAATAGCAAAAATCACCGCAAGACCCTCACCCATGTTCGAAGGCAGTATCCATGTGATAAATTTGATGATGTTATCATACACCATGCGCCCCTCTTCCACCGCATCTTCGAGCGTTGCGAAGTTATCATCCATCAAAATCATATCGGCTGACTCTTTGGCAACTTCTGTTCCCATGATTCCCATAGCAATGCCAATGTTTGCTTGTCGAAGGGCGGGCGCATCATTGACCCCATCACCCGTCATGGCAACACTATGGGAAAGTGCCTGCAAGGCTTTCACAAGTCTTAGTTTTTGCTCAGGCGCAATGCGTGCAAATACAGTCACTTTTTCCACCAAAGAGGTTAGCGTTTCATCACTCAAAGCATCCATCTCTTTGCCTGTTAAAACAGGAGCCGCTTCATGAATTTTGAGTCCGATGGAGCGAGCGATTGCAAGGGCTGTCATGCTATGATCACCTGTGATCATCTTCACCGCAATGCCTGCTTTATAACAGCTTTGAATCGCTTCAATGACACCAACTCGTGGAGGGTCAATCATCCCTTGTAAACCTAGAAAAATCAATCCACTTTGAAAATGGTGATGCCCAAGCTGATCTATTTTTTCCTTCAAATGCACTTTAGCAAACGCTAAAACACGAAGCCCTTGCCGTGCCATCTTTTCAGCCTCTTCTTCTATCAAAGCCCTATTTATGGGCATAAAAGAGCCTTTCTCCTCCATACAAAGATCGCATCGCTCGAGTATTTTTTCGACTGAGCCTTTAAGATAGACTGGAAATGAATCTCCTATAAGAGCACTGTAACCTGATGCCATATACTGGTATTCGGACTCAAAAGAGAGGGTATCTACGTGTTCCAATTCTTGAAGCAAGACTTCTGCTTGAATGCCCGCTTTTTTAGCAGAGACAATGAGCGCACCCTCAGTTGGGTCGCCTTCTATGGCATAAACACCCTCTATTTGAACATGACGTGACGTATTGCACAAAACACCCGCAACCAATGTTTCATATAGAGCGCTTCCTTTGAGTGGAATAAAGGACATCTGCTCTTCAAATATCGCCCCTGTGGGGTCATACCCATTTCCACTGAGATGGTACATTTTACCTGCTGCCATCATCTGGGTCACTGTCATAGCATTTTGCGTGAGCGTACCTGTTTTATCGCTGCAAATTACCGTTGTACTGCCGAGTGTTTCAACAGCAGGGAGTTTACGAATGATGGCATTTTTACTTGCCATTTTCACAATACCAATGGCTAAAATGATGGTCATCGCAGCAGGTAATCCCTCAGGGATAACACCAACTGCCATTGCCACCGAAGCCATAAAGGTGATGACTAGCTCTTCACCACGCATCACACCGATGATAAACGTCACCAATGCCATGCCTAAAATAGCGTAAAGAAGGCGTTTCGAGAAAAAAGCTAATTTTTGTGTAAGCGGGGTTTGCAGCACATCAGCATTAGAAATTAGCGTATTGATTTTACCGAGTTGGCTCGCATCGCCTACAGCGACCACGACACCAATGCCCTGCCCATAAGTTACAAGAGTTGAAGAAAATAGCATATTGGTCTGGTCGGCTAAAACAGTGTCTTGATGTAAAATACCCACGTGTTTTTCCACAGAAACTGACTCACCTGTTAAAGATGATTCATCCACTTTGAGCTCTTTAGCGTGTAAGAGTTTAAGGTCAGAAGGAATTTTATCGCCTGAGTAAAGCAGCACGATGTCTCCCACCACAATCTGCGAAGAGTCGAGTAGCACCTTTTGTGAATTTCGTAAAACTGTGACACTGCTATGGCTCAGTTTTGAGAGTGCTTCAATGGCTTTGATCGCTTTGCGCTCTTGCATATAACCAATAATAGCGTTGATCAATACCACCGCAAAAATAACACCCGTGTCCATCCACTCCTCTAAAAGTGCGGTAATGAGACATGCGAGCAGAAGAATATAGACAAGCGGTTGGTGAAATTGAAGAAGAAAGAGCTTAAATGCCGATTCTTCCTCTTTTTTACTAAGGACATTTGCCCCATACTTGGCGCGTCTTGCACTGATGTTTTCAGAAGACAATCCCGTCTGTTCATCCACATCTAACGTGGCTAAAAGCTCTTTTGAGCTTAACGTATGCCAACGGATGTTTGATGGGGGCATCTGTCTTGGCTTATTCGATAGAGTAACTATTTTTGATGAGTTCGTAGTTTTTACACCCAATCTCATCGCCTAGTTCACACGCTCTCTTTAAAAGTTTAACTGCACGCTCTTCTTTTTGAGCAACACCTTGACCATAATAGTACATCCAGCCAAGTCTAGCACACTCTTTGGCTTCACCTGCATCGCATCCATTTTGATGATAAATCGCTGCATACTCATAATTGCCATCTTGCTCATACAAAAGCCCTAGATGTGCGCAACTAGCGCCATCTCCTGCACTACATGCACGGTCATAATAATTCACCGCCTTTTGCAAGTCTTCACTCACACCCTTACCATTTTCATACAAAATCGCAAGACTCGCGCACCCATTAGCATCACCTAGAATACACGCTTTTTCATAGAGTTCTGCCGCTTTGGCAAGATTGGTGCCTGCATGTCCATTCTCATACATAAAACCAAGATTTGCACACCCTTTAGCAACTCCTAAAGAGCATGACTGCGCGTAAAGCTCTCTGGCTCTCTTAAAGTTTTGTCTGACACCATCACCCACATGGTACATCGCCCCAAGCTCCAAACATGCCGCGCCATTGTTATGGTCGCACTCGTTTTGAAGCTCACTCTCACGTGCAAAATCGAGTGCAAATAGTGTAGAAGTTGCAACCATTGCTACGAATAAAAAGAGTTTTTTCATGCTCTTCTCCTTGCCATCATTTTGACTATTATATTACAATACGCTCATGAAGACGACAAAAACAACGACAACATGCTATCAAGAAGCGCCTTTTGTGCAGATACGACAAACTTTGCAGAGTGAACGCTCGTATGAATCGCATGCCCACGCAACCCTTTCTATTGGGTTTATGGTTGAAGGAACAACGTCATTTCAAACACCAGAGGGAGCATTTTTACTTAAGCCTGGAGCACTCGCGATCATTCCTCCTCACACACAACACGCGTGCAATCCTATTAAAAATACCAAACGCAGTTATATCATGGTCTATCTTGATACAGCGTTTTGCACGCGCATTCAAGCAAAGCATTTTCAAGAAGCCAGTACTCTTCTGCCACTTACAACACCATTGGTGTTTCACAAAGAGCTGTTTGAATCTTTTGAAAGCATCATTACAGCGCTGTTAAAAGGCTACGATGTTGTTCATATCAACGCGTTAGAAGCATGGTTGGAAACGTTTTTTTGGCTTTATACCACACGTGGTATCAGCACGAAAACCGACAAAACCCTAAACGATGTAGCCCATTTTTTAGAAAACCGTCTCGATGAACCACTCAGCCTACAAGAACTTGCCAAACGCTTTGCTTATAACCCTTTTGTGCTGTTGCGCCACTTCAAACACGCCTATAGCTGTACACCCAAACACTATGCCCTTGATATTCGCATCGAGTATGCTAAAAAACTTCTGCGAGAAGGCACTCCGCTAGCCCTGTGTGCCCAATACTGCGGCTTTAGCGACCAAAGCCACTTTCACCGCTTTTTCAAGCGTCGCACCGCGCTCACGCCCAAAGAGTACCAAGTCAATTTTATACAATAACTTTTTTGACGTTTCGTCTATGCTTTCATGTAAAAAGGCTTTACATGATAAGCACCCAGTTTCTCACTCTCACGTCTATCTACTTTTTAGCACTTCTAAGCCCTGGGCAAGATTTTTTTCTTATCATCAAGCACGCCTTAACGCATGGGTATCAAAAAGCGTGGTGGAGTTGTTTAGGCATCGCAAGTGGAAATGCCCTATACATCGCATTAGCCTATGTTGGGCATGAGTTATTGAGTGATAACCCTTTAATTATCTCATTTATTGAGCTTGGAGGTATGGCATTTTTATTTTATCTAGGCTGTTTACTACTTATAGCACCCAAACCTCACATGAATACTTCTAGGCAGATACAAAGCAACATAGCACTAAAGCTCTTTATGCAAGGGCTATTATCGGCACTGCTCAATCCTAAAAATATTCTCTTTTACTTTTCACTGCTCTTTACGATTATCGAACCAACAACAGATGCGGCTGTTAAAGTGTTTTATACGGTGTGGATGGTGGGAATATTGCTTGTGTGGGATATGTGTGTTGCCCTACTCTTTGGGAACCAAAAGGCTTTAAAACTCTTGCCTTATTTAGGGTGGGTACAAAAAGTTATCGGTGTTGGGCTGATAGGATTTAGCCTCCAACTTGCCCTAAAATGGGCTATGGACGCCAAATAAGTTTTGTGGTATCAAAGCCCAATTTGTTGGCATAGCTTAGGATATGTTCTACATCCGCTTGCCTCATTTCGGGGGTTCTTGAGAGTATCCAAAAGTACTCTTGGCTTGGCTCACTCACCACGGCATAGCGGTAATCTTCTGCCAAATCAATAATCCAGTAGTTGCCATAAAATGGCCAAAAGAAGGTGACTTTGAGTTTAGCATTGCTCGTTTCATCGACGATGTACGCGCGCCCATGCGCCTCTTTGGTACGATTTTCATCGGCTAAAAAACAGCTGTTTTTTACACCAATCATACCATCCTCTCTAAGCGTGTAAAAGGCTTCCACGCCACTGCATCCACGCTCAAAACGATGGTCAAATCGTGCGATTTCATACCAACGCCCAAGGTAACGCTCTAAATCGACAGAAGATACTGTAGGAAGCTCTGTCGCATACCCCAAAAGTGCGCCCAAACAGAGCCATAGCCATTTTTTCATCTGTGCCCTTTTAAACGATGGTTACTTTTTACCTTTTCCAAATGGTTTGAAAAAGACCACAAGAAAAGGTGAGAAAAGAAGATCGGACACAATCGCTACCAATAAAACAACAACGGTCAAAAGCCCAAAAATAAGCGTTGGAATAAAGTTCGACGTAACCAAAACTAAAAAGCCGATAATAGTCGCCAAGGAATAATAAAACATTCCAAAAGCAATCGTACCATGCGCTCTGTGCATCGATGCAATATAATCTCCATCGTGTGCAAGTTCTTCACGAAAACGGTAGTAATAGTGAATGGTATTATCCACCGTAATACCAAGAGCAATAGAAGCGATAGTAATGCTCATCATATCTAATGGAATATGAGCTACACCCATAATGCCAAAAATAACACTAATAGGCACCATATTGACGGTCATCGCAACCGCTGCTATTTTCAAAGATCTAAATAAAAATAAGAACATTGCTCCAAGTGAAATAACCGCAAGTGCCAAGGTCCATGCTTGCGAAGAAAAAAGTGATTGGAGCATGTTATTGTAAAGCACCATCATCCCCACCATTCGGTAATCGTTGGTATCAAGACCTACTTTAGTATGCAGTTCAGTTTGAATTTTTTGCAGAAGCTCATTACGGCGTAAATCTGGGTTAGAATCCACCACACGTACAACAAACCGTGCCTCATTGTGCTCAACGTTAACATATGGTGTGATCAAAACATTTTTATTGGATGGAGAGAGTTCATTGTATAACAATGCTAGTTCTACGCCATCAAAATCTTTTCCATCTTTGAGAATTCGCCCGACTTTTGAAAGCGTTCCTAAAGAAGAGACATTGCCTACTTCTGGCAATGAAAGTAGATAGTCGTGTACTTTTAAAATTGTTTCCATTTTTTGTGACGTAAACCAGTATTGCGCTTCTGTACCCTTTGAGTCAAATTCTGCTTCAAAGCTATCTAATTCACTCTTTTTCTCTGAGGTCTCTTGTGGCGCTTTTTGAAAAGAGATGACAATCTCTAAAGGCGTTGTTCCTCCAAGGTCATGGTCGATTTTTTCCATGCCTTTATAAATTTCAGTATTCTTTTTAAAGTAATTAATAAAACTATTTTCAACCAACAGATGCGTAGCACCATAACCGCTGAAGATAAAAATACCGACAACAACACTGATGATCACTTTACCATGATGTTCTACAATTCTTGCAAACGTTTGGTTCAGCGTAAAAGCATTATCAAACGTCATAATAGGCTCTTTCTTTTCAAGCATCATCATCATTGATGGAAAGAGTAAATACGTTGCAACAAGAGAGAAGGTAACACCAATGTTCATCATATTACCCAAATCGATAATCGGGACAATATCACACGAGATCAGTGAACCAAAACCTGCTACTGAAGTCAAAACAACAAAAATAGCAGGAATACTCATACGCTTAAGCGTCATCTCAATAAGCTCTTGTTGCGTTGCATGAGGGTATAGCGCATACTCTTCGCGGTAACTTACAATAAGGTGAATCACTAACGAAAGAGTCGTAATAAGCTGCATTGCGACATAATTGGACGAGATGACTGTTATTTCAAGTCCCAAGAGCGTATTGGTTCCTGTGTTCATAATGACCGCGGCAAACGAGATAAAAATAGGCAAAACAACAAAACGAATTTGTCTAAAGATCACCCAAAGTACTAAAATCATAATGGCTAAAATAGCAATACCATAAATCGCAATATCATCTTTTACAAAGCTAATCATATCATCGGCAATCATCATAACACCGCCTAAGAACAGATCACCTTCGTTATGATACTGCTTTAACGTAGCGCGAACATCAAGAATGAGTTGGTGCATCTCACCGCGTGAAAGATCACGATAGGTTTTAAACTCTGTTTTAACTGCTTCAAACTCTTTTGCTTCACTTGATGTTAAGGAGCGTTCCTTTTCAAGGGCTAAAAAAGCATTTCGCTTACTCAATAATTCTGTATATTTTGCATCATCTTTAAGGTTGACAACAATAGCAGTCGTTTTAAAATCTTTGCTAACAAGATTATTGGAGTAAAGTGGACTGGTTGTTAACTCTTCTTGCACCATTGCTTTGTCAACATCGGGAGTTTCTAATGTTCTCACATCTGCAATCACTTCTTGAATCGGACGTGCAGGACTTTGAAGCAATGGAACATCCACAATGGTCGTTACACTTTCAATACCTTTGATTTTTAATAAATCTGCTTTAAGTGCTTTAATCACCTGTAATGTTTCATCGTCCAACAAAGCTTTTTTAGGACTAAAAGAGACAACTAAGATATCGGAATTGGGATAACGAGCATGCACTTCACGCGTAAACTTCAGATCTTTATCACTGTCAACCAATAAGGTTTCAGCAGACGCATCAATGCTCAAATACTGGGCATAATAACCAAAAATACCCGTTGCAATAAGCGTCGAAACAAAAACTGTTTTAAAATACGTGGTAATAAAATGTGTATAAAGTTTTAACATATAATCAGCTTTCGTCAAAGATTTAGCGTACCTATAAAAACACTTCAATGTGAATAATAATCAGGGGAAGTTAAAGTTGGTGGCGGACAGAGAGGGATTTGAACCCTCGGTCAGGTTGCCCCGACGCACCCTTAGCAGGGGTGTGGTTTCAGCCACTCACCCATCTGTCCAAGTAAAAAGTAGAGTGCAATTATAGCAAGAGTATATAATAAACGGCTTAAGAAGAAAGTTCTTAAGCCGTTTATTGTTCAAATATAGGCAGCATCTTGTGATTTTAAAAGCTTTTCAAGCAATTTTTGAAGCTTTTGCACACTGGCTTGATCTGTTTTTTTCGCCTCTTCAATTTTATCTTTAAGCATTACTACTAGCTTAATACCTTCTATAAAACGCATGGGTACTCCTTTTTAGATCATTATAATATGATCTAAAAAAGCAAAACTTATTCCCCAGATGGTGTGCTAGAAACTGGCGCTAATGGAGCAGGATGTTTCACTACTCCTTCATAAAACACCGTACAATTTTCATCGTTTTGTTTGGCTGGACTTGGTGCTGCTTTTGGCTTTGTCGAGAAAGAGAGTACCACATTGCTCAACGCAGTGATCGTTGCATCATTTACTTTTACGGAAGGTTTTGCAAAAGATCCACTCATTTTTTGCTGAAATATTGCACATCCTTTTGAATCCAAAAGTGCTGTTCTAAAATCAATAAATTTTTCATCAACAATGTTTATAGTACCTTTAAGTGCCACACGATTTGTGGCAGTACTTAAAGCAACATCACTGAGTTGTATTTCTGAGTAGCCTATATCTACTTTGGTATTTACTTCTTTGAGCATGCTACTTTCTCCTTTGGACATTCCCACAGCACCCGCAAGTAAGTTTCCCAATAAAAACCCTTTAGATCTTTGGTTTGGATCAAGCGCTAACGCGATTTTATCAATATCATATCCTTTCAGGGTTACATCTTCCCCATACATCTGAATAAAGCCATTTAAAGTGCTTTTAAACGTATGTGCATCACCAATAAAAAAAGAGAGTTTGAAATCGCCATTAGCACTTCCTTCAAGAAGGTTTTTATCCCAAAGTTCACGAGAAAGATTGGCCAATTTTAAACCAACAAGTTTACTCTTAAGTGAAATCTTTGGTTGTTTTCCGCTTAAATCAAATTTACCACTTCCTTGTATAGGCGTATCAAAAAGCGTATAATGCAAGTTTTCACTCACGGCGATAGCGTCTTTCATTTCGAATGAAGCGGAAATATCTTTAAGCGCATAGTTGGCATATTGAATTTTATCGATGTGCATATCTCCAACACATGAAAATGCTTGTAATCGATGTTTAGAAATGTCATAATTAATATCATTCATGTCAAGGTTCATTTTCTCAAAAATAACTTGAACATTACTATTGGCATCCACATAGGTTACATCTGCATTGCTAAATTTAATTTTTTTAACGTTAACCAAAGGAAAGCCATCTTGTTTTTCAAGCGTTGTGTTGCTTTCTTTAGATTTTTTCTCACTGTTCTTAGTAGGTAAAAGTAACTCGTAATTAAACTTACCCTCTTTGGTTTTTTCCACCATCATCTTAAGACTATCAATAGAGATATGTCTCACTTTAACCTCTTTTTTAAGAAGAGCGGAAAGATCAAGTGCTACATCAAAACTGCCTAATTTTGCAAAAGGTGTTTCAGGATGATACGTTGGATTGGTAATTTCAATGTCAAAAATACTCACCCCAGCAGGAGAAAGTGAAAGAGTAATATCACCGCGAATAACGAGTTCATATCCTGTGCTCTCTTTAATTGCTTTTTGTATGCGAGGTTTGTACTCATTAAAATCAATCACTTTTATAAGCAAGAAAAAAGCAACAATACTAAAGGCAAAAAATAACACGATACTTAATACTATCTTTTGAAACATTCTTCCCTCTTAGTCTTTAAATATTTTCAATAATTTTCTTTACAATGCCTAACGGGTCGTTACTATGATAGATTGGGCGTCCTACGACGATAAAATCAGAGTGCTGCGCTTTTGCAGTTTCAATATCCGCCACGCGTTCTTGGTCATTATTACTCTCACCAAAAGGGCGAATACCTGGAGTGAGCGTTAAAAATGTATCAGATGTATGAGCTTTAATATCCAAGCTTTCATATACTGAACATACCACGCCATGCAGACCGCTTGCATACGCATCTTTCGCAAATTCAACCGCTTTTTGCTCAATAGACGTTTTGTAAATTGCTTCAAATGAGGCGTTATCAAAGCTGGTAAGTGCTGTAACGGCTAAAACGATAGGAGGATTGGTAAACGTATTGACACGCTCCATCACCATTTTCATCGCTTTGACACCGCTTGAAGCATGAACATTGAACATATCCACACCTAGCCCTATCATCGATTCTGCGGCATCTGCCATTGTATTGGGAATATCATGGATTTTGAGATCTAAAAAGATTTTAAAATTTGGATTGATCGATTTAATTTCTCTAAGGAGTGCTTCGCCATCACGAATGTAAGAGCGAAGTCCTACTTTGAGCCAAACATCTTCGCTTTTTAGTTTTTGAATGAGACCAAGATTTTCTTCTTTACTCGGAAGATCCAACGCAACGCAAAGCTTCATTAGTTGCTTTCTCCATCTTTGCAAATCGCATCTAAAACACCATTAATAAATTTAGGACTTGTCTCATTACAAAGTTTCTTCGCAAGCTCAATCGCTTCATTAATCACTACAGCGTTATCGAGTTCTGAGTACAAAATCTCATACGCGCCAAGTCTTAAGATAGCACGCTCAATTGTTCCAATCTCACTGAGGTTCCACTCTTTTAAATGAAGGTTGATTGCTTCATCAATTGTACCTAAATGCTCTTTTACACCGTGGTAAAGACCCAGTGCAAACTCTTTTTGTTGATTACGAATTTTTTTCTCTTCAAAAAGTTCATCGACGAATTTTTCAATTCCCGCGTTCCCTATGTCTTCCGCATACAAAAGGGTAATAATACTTTCTCGTGCTTGATGTCGTGTTGCCAAAGCGTTTCCTTATAGATTTTTATAAAGACTAATAAGCTCGATCAAACCTGTCATCGCTTCAAAGCCTTTATTGCCCGCTTTGCTTCCAGCTCTCTCGATTGCCTGCTCAATTGTATCGGTTGTTAAAACGCCATATGTTACTGGTTTTTGGTATTTAAGAGCTGTATTTGCAACACCTTTTGTCGCCTCAGCCGCAACATAGTCAAAATGAGGAGTACTTCCACGAATGACTGCACCTACACAACAGACTGCGTCATATTTACCGCTGCTTAAAATTTTATCGAGTGCCAATGGAATTTCATACGCACCAGGAACTAAAATAAGGTCTAAATTTTTCTCGTCACCACCATGACGAACAAATGCATCACGTGCGCCTTCAACCAAACGATCTGTAATAATATGGTTAAAACGACTGTTAATAATCGCTACTTTTTCATTACCTTTAAGAGCAAGTTTTCCTTCAATGATATTCATAATTTTCCTTTTTCACTTTTTCTTATAATACACTATTTTTCGTTACAGTTTAATTATCGCTTTTTCCACACACTTATATGTAACGTTTTTATCACACTTTTAGAATCACTTTCATGGATAGATAACTCCATTTTTACAGGCTCTTGATACATTTCAAAAAATGGCGAGAGATGCTCACTTAACGCATCAAATGTACTGTATTTTTCGCCATTTTTCTTAAAACCGCCCAGCCATTTTGCGCGTGGAGTTTTTCCTTCATTCCAGTCATAAGCACTTGATATGATCAAAAATCCTTCTGGATTTAAACGCTCTTTGATTTTTTCCAAAAAGAGTGCTGGATCGTACAGAGTATCCAGTATATCGTTAGCGAGAATGAGATCGTATCCATCAAAATAGGGCTTCATATTGTGCGGATCAGCTTGCCAAAACTCTACTTTTTGAACCTTTGGATCAATATTAAAATCGCTTAGATTTTTTTCAATAAAAGAGGCAAGCTCGCCTTCTTCTTTCAGCGCATATTTAAGCTTTCCACTCTCTTTAAAATTGGTTGCAAGTCTTACCACGCGTGCGGTAAATTCCACACCATGCACCATTGCAAAATGACGTGCTAACGCATAAGTTCCACGCCCTGCGCCACAGCCTATTTCAAGGGCTTTGTTATGTTCACCACCCAAGGCAATACACAACTGCGCCATTGCTTCGTAGTAGTTATGCTCTTTTGTGCCAAAATGCGCATGACAAATTTGAGAAAGTGCAAAATCGGTCTCATAAAAAACAGAATGTGTTTCAACTGGCTCAGCAGACTCAACATAGCGAAAACCCGCATGTTGGTAAAAATGACGTCGAAATGCGTAACGAGAAGCTCTTATGATCTCATTGCCCGTGCTGATCCACGAACCACCTTTGATGATGTTATGTCTGTCATCAAACGTAGGCACCGAAAAGTCATCGTAAAGCGGATGCACACTAAAGCCATCAAATCCATTAATCGGCGTCTCCGTCCACTGCCATACATTGCCGATAACATCGTAAAAATCACCAAATGCGAAGGTATCGACTGGCACGGAAGAGGCAAAATACTCTAGGTTAATGTTGGCAGGTGCTTTGTCCCAAAATGGCTCATCACATTTGACATGAGCATCTCTTAAAATATACCACTCCTCTTCACTTGGAAGGCGAATGGATTTACCCGAGACTTGACTTTTCCAGTTACAAAACGCTTTGGCTTCGAGGTAGTTAATTTCTACTGGCCAACTCCATGGCATGTCTATCTCTTCAGCCATTAAGCGAAGTTTATAGCCTGAAGCATCTTTACGCCAAAACAGAGGCATGGTGGCATTTTTATAGCTTTTCCACTTCCACCCTTCTTCATTCCAGAAGCGTTCATTTTCATAACCGCCCTCTTCGATAAAGCCCAAAAATTCGGCATTACTCACAAGATACTTAGACGCTTTAAAATCTTTCACTTCTTTCACATGAACACCATACTCGTTATCCCAACCATACAGCGCATCGTCTTTTTTCTTTTCCAAACGAAGGGTTGTGCCTTTAACGGCTATAAGTTCATTGTAAACCACAGGGGTATCCATAGGGCAAACTTTCCAAAAATCGTTTGGCACAACACGCTCAAGGGGAAGTTGGCGAATAAGAACTGAGGAAGTTTCAAGATGAATGCGCTCATGCTCAATGCCCATCATAATCGCCCAAAATGGGCTATCCCATGAAATAGGCATGGAGAGAGGCAAGGTGTCGATCAATTCTAAAATTTTAGCTTTAACAGCATCGCGATAAATCCTAATTTCAGGGATTTTTGGCCATTTGTAATTGGATTGGTTCAAATCATCCCAACTCATCTCATCTACACCAATTGCAAAGATGGACTCGAATGTTGGATTGATTCGCTTATCAATCAGCTTGGCAAGAACCAGCTTATTGATAAAGAAGGTTGCCGTATGACCAAAATAAAAAACAAGCGGATGACGCAGAGGATCTGCTGTGAGATAGTAACTCTCATCATCGCTCAGAAGTTCAAAGAGCTTCTCATACACCGTATAAGTTTTGAGAAAATACTCTCTAATTTCCGCTCTTTTTTGCTCCGCAGTTCCTACATTTAAAAGAATATTGCGTGTTGGGATGAGTTGCATGTTATGCCTTAAGCGCGTCTTGAATCGCTTTAATATCTTTGATCGCTAAGCCCAAATCATCTAAATCCAGCATATTTGGACCATCACACAACGCTTCGCAAGGGTTAAAATGTGTTTCAAAGAAGAAACCATCCACACCAACAGCGGCGGCTGAGCGTGAAAGTGGGCGCACAAACTCACGTTTTCCACCACTTTTGCCACCCTCAGTTCCAGGCATTTGCACCGAATGGGTTGCATCAAAGATAACAGGTGCAAACTGGCGCATAATGACAAAACTACGCGCATCTACGACTAAATTGCCGTATCCAAACGTACTACCACGCTCAGTGAGCCATACGCCCGCTTTTTTAGCAGCTTCGTAGCCCTCTTCTTTGACACCTCTGGTATCGAGCACTTTCTTGACCGAATAACGCATATCCGCAGGGTTTAAAAACTGCCCTTTTTTGATATTCACCACACAGTTTGTTTGCGCTGCTGCGACTAAAAGGTCGGTCTGACGGCATAAAAACGCTGGGATTTGAAGCACATCAACCACTTCACCTACAGGCTTTGCTTGGGTGTAATCGTGAATGTCGGTTAAAAGTTTGTAACCAAACTCTTTACGTACCTCATCCAAAAGTTTCAAACCTTCATCGATACCTGGGCCTCTGAAGCTGTCGATACTGGTGCGGTTCGCTTTATCAAAACTTGATTTAAAATAAAAATCTATGGTTTTATCTTCATGATAACTGACTAATTTCTCTGCAACCCTAAAGAGGCTGTCTCTACTTTCAATGACACATGGTCCAGCGATTAAAATCACTCTTTCTCCTTTGCTACAATAATTCCACTAAGAACGACTAAGAGTATACCAAATAGTCCAATAATATCTCGTAAACCATCTCCCAACACTACACCGATAATCAGTGAAAAGAAGATAATCGAAT
>CAYXNJ010000048.1:0-17548 GCA_964466465.1 uncultured Sulfurospirillum sp. | reverse complement strand
AGATGATTATACAGAAGTTGAAGAGTACTTTTCAAAACATAATATTTGTATCGGTTCTCTTCCCAAATTCCATAAATTTATTTATGGCTATGAAAATATTGATATTAAACAAGGAAAATAATTATGAATGCACTTGAAATTTTACAACAAGCAAAAAATGTTTGGGATTTACTCCATACAGTAGGTGGAGGTGCTATTAAAAATGAAGCAGGTGAAAAATATATTTTTGTACAAGGTGCTGCAGGTGGGGCTATTATAGATGTTGCTGGAGGAGATAGTTGGGATGAAATACTTGTTGGCATCACTGGCGATGTTGTTCAAGCGATAGCAATGTCTCCATTTGGGGTTGCGGGAGTAGTAATTGAATCATCTTGGATTATCGCTAAAGGAACAGGGGCATCTAGTACTAGCTCTTTAGGTGATGTAATTAAAGACTATTATAAAACCATTAAATCCGATGTAGCTACCCAATACTGGAAATATGAAAAAGACTTTTACTATATGAAAGCTGGACAGATGCTTCACTTGGATTATGCCAAAGTTCTATACGATAGAAATGGAGCCATCTTTATTCTTGGCGATCAAGTGGTACAATCTACATATGAGTCTGAATACAATAAGTATATTTCTACGAAACAATTATTATTAGCCTCGATAGATTCCACAGTGCTTAATGTAAAAATTGAAAATACCAATGGTGTTCTCAAAGTAACCCTCCCTGATGGTACTGTTGTAGCTGAAGGCGATGAAGATGACAATACTATTTCTGGAGATAATAAAGCAGATTATCTCTATGGCATGGGCGGGAATGACACTTTAGATACAGGTTCAGGACAAGACACCCTAGACGGAGGTTCAGGCTCCGATACTTTAATGGGTGGAGACGACTACGACACCTACCTAGCAGGTAATGGTGATACCATAAGCGATAGTGATGGCAGTGGACGTGTTAGCTTTGAAGGAAATATGCTCAGTGGTGGTGTGTTCAATAAAGACACAGGTGTCTATGAAGGTGATGGAGGAAGTTATAGCTTAAGTGGAGGAACACTTACCTTTACCAATGGATCTGGCACTATCACCATAGATAATTACTCCAAATCCGATAACTCCTTAGGCATTCATCTTGAAGATAAAGATGATGACGATGATGATGAAAATGACCCTATCATCCCTGAAACCTCCGCAGGACACAATGAGAACTTCTCCTCACCATTGGTACTGGACCTAAACGAAAATGGAACTACTTCCACCTTTATTGAAAAGACACAAACTTACTTTGATATGAATGGTGATGGTTTTAAAGAGCGAACATCATGGGCTGAAAGCAGTGATGGACTCTTAACCTTAGATCTTAACAATGATGGTAAAGTCACCAATGGTTCAGAACTCTTTGGAAATAATACCAAACTCACAAACGGCACTAATGCTAAAGATGGCTTTGAAGCCCTAAGCCAATACGATTTAAACAAAGATAATGTCATTGACAGTAAAGACAGTATCTACTCTCATCTAAAAGTATGGATGGATACCAATAGTGATGGTATAAGTACCAATGATGAACTAAAAACACTTCAAGAACTAAACATCACTTCCATTAACCTAAATGCTACAGAGACCTCTACCTCAGAAGCTTATAACCAAATCTCAGATACTTCCACTTTTACCCAAGATGGACAAACAAAAATCCTTCTTACATGTAAACATTTTTCAATCCAAAAATCTTTACATGTAAGAAATGAAATTCAACACAAAGGGGCAGAAAGTGATGAAGAAACAATGGTGGCATGAACGAAAAAAGATGAACAAACATAAGGAGGCGGTATGTTGAAACAGCAGAAGAATAAGCTAGAAATATCTTTACATGTGAAGATTAAAAATGGAGGAAAAAGATAATGGGAATGGCATATCTGCTGATACTTATCGTTTATGTAGCCATAGCAATAAGTATCTATAAAATCATCAAACGTTTTACTGAGAAAGTTTGGATAAAGCGTCTCGTCATAGCGTTTTTTATCTTGCTTCCAACATATGACATCATCATCACTCAAGCACTGCTTTTTTATTACTGCAACTTTACGGAAAAAGAGAAAGTGTATGAGAGGGTGGAGAATCCTGAGAGTGTTTATATTGAGGATGCGATTCCTACTTTAAAATCTGTATCTAAGTCCGATAAAGAATTTATGCCAAAACAATATCTGCAAAAGAAGCATTCATTGCAATCTTTGGAGCTTTACAATGGTGAAAAGTCAGTGCTTCACTATAGCCTAGATGCAGATGGAAATATAGTTGTTGCGGAATTAGAAAAGCCGATAGCACGCTATGGTGTTTATAGACGTGTTTTATATAAAAATTGGTTTATAGATAGGTTTTTACTTATTAGGAATATTGTGATTAAAGATATGCGAACCAATACGGTAGTGGCAGATTTAACAACCTATAATCCAAGGGATTACAACTTCATAGTTATCAAAGGAAGTAGTGTATTACAGCCAGGGTGTAAAGGAAATATTTTTAGTCAAGAGTTGTATATATTAAATTATGCAGGTTTAAAAAATTTTAAAGGAATAACAGATGGCAACAAGTAAAGAATTAAATGACGGTTTATTGGCAGAGTTGAGTTATGTAGACTTTAGAGATGAAAGTTTGACTAAAGGAGATGTGCAAGCTAATAGTGACTGGTATGATTTCGCAACAAAAGATATAACGGATCAAGTAGAAGATTAGGGGTCAGTTACCACCTTAAAACATCCTAAAAATCTTAATAAATTATAACCATTATTTTGAATTTTCTCCTTTAATCAACATTGGAATTTTGAGCTACCATCCCACAATGAGCCTGATAGATTTGACTTGAATAGCCTTGATTAGAATGAAAGAGTGCTCTAGCAATAATAATGAGTTTTTTCATAACAGCAATTTGTATCAAAGTCGTATGTTTACCTTTTTCTTTAAGCCTGTCATAAAAACATTTCATCTCTTCATTAAAACGAATCGCCACCATTGTACTCATAAACAAAGATCTTCGATAGAGTTTATTACCCGCTTTTGAGATACGTGTTTTTCCTCTAACCGAAGTACCAGAGGTTCGTTCAATTGGGTCAAGTCCTGCTAAAGAGATGATCTGTTTTTGATTGGCATTAGGATATTTTAGAAAAAGATGAATTAACGCAATCGTTGCAATATCGCCAATACCTTTAATAGTTTGGATACTTTGGTATCGCAAAGCCAATTTACTATCTTTAGTGATGAGTCTTTTTATTTCATCAATCGTATGCTGTTCTTTTTGCTTAAAGGTTTGAATCTCTTTTTCTAGGGCTTTTTTCAAAGTTGTAGTGCTCTCTTTATGCTGTAACTTTTCTAGGTGATTGCTTGTTTGAACTCTTTGTTTTACCAACAGTTGATAGTAACTCATCAAGTCATTGATTTGCTCCACAATCACATCAATCAAGGGAATAAGAATCTCTTCCTTTTTTGCCAACATCCCTGCTTGACAGAGCATTTTTGCATCTACTTTATCAGTTTTATTACGAATGGATAGTGCTTTAGCAAAGTTATGAGAAGCTTTTGGATTGATCTTAAAAACTCGAATCTGTTTATGGGCACAGAAAAGCTCTAAGGTGTTACTGTAACTTGATGTTGGCTCATAGACAAATACTAGGGAATTGGAATCTTTGTTATAAAGTTTTTTTAATTTGGAAAATAACTGTGTAAAGCCTTTGACCGTATTGTCAATTTCTATCTCTAGCTCACCTTGTGGTATAAACACGCTCACAGTTGACTTAGAGACATCCAATCCGATAAAATTGTCCATGATAAACCTCCATGACATGATTGGAGAGTTTGGTAGGCAAGAGGATACTTCCTCTTGCTGATGATTCAACCTTATTGCACATTAACTTCGCCTCGTACAATACAGTCTAACCTTGAAGTTGACTTTGTTACCACTCAAGTTTTTAGTGCAATCACTTAACTGACCCTCAAGCTAATTCTCTTTTTTAAGATAAAAGAACCGCTCTGGGCTAAACCCAGCATCTTGACATCCCAAACTCTATGAGTAACTGTATAACTTTTTGGCTTTTTTCATTATACGAGGGTTAAACTTTTAACTTTTAGTGGTATTTATAACGAATATAGGCAGATCAACAATCAATCATAGCTGTGAAATTCTGGAGAGTATTATTTATACTATTCAACTTTGAAAATTACAGTTTTCAATAATTAAATAAACTTCTGTTTCGAAATCATTAATTCTTATGAAACGGTCTTCTCTTGAATGCTTTGTAATAATTCAAGCTATTTTCATGCTATACATTTTATGTAATATATTTGTAACTCATGTATGCTATGAGGCTACTAACAATTCTTAGCATAGTGATTTTAAGAACATATTTATTATTCCTGCGTTAGGATGAATAATTATGTAGATTGTAAGTTGTAGCAATATAATAAAAACAAGGAAAGACCAATGTTAAGTTTCTTTCGTTCACAAGAACAAAGCACATTCCCCAAATCTCATGCAAATGCCAATGGAGCCATTGTTACTTTAGCACTTAAAGAAGCTATGATTCCATCGTTGCTTGAAAGCGTTTCTTTTAAACCAAAAGTTGTTTTGGGCTTTGTTTCGCCCTCTTTAGATTTGAACTCAGTTGCATCGAAACTTAAACATGTTCTTCCTAATGATACTACGTTAATTCTCTCAACAACAGCGGGTGAGTTATGCAGTCTTAATGGTACAAACCCTCTTCCCTCACTCTATTCATCTTCAAGTGCTGGTGAAGGCGATAACATCGTTTTAATGCTTTTTTCTCCTTCTATGGTAAGTGATGTTTATGTTGCTTCTATACCGCTAAAAAGCGAAGATATGGCAACAAGCAAAAAAACAGCGGCTGAGCGTTCAGCTATGATCGCTGAAGAGATCAAAAAAGTACGTGTTCCGTTTAAAATGCGTTCAGATGACACTTTAGGCTATACACTCATCGATGGACTGAGTGCAAGTGAGAGCTTTTTTATGGATGCGATTTACAATGTGGCTAAATTCCCCTGTTTGCTCATTGGCGGTAGTGCTGGTGGCAAACTTGATTTTCAAAATACCTATATTTACGATGGATCACGTACACTACGCCATCATGCTGTAGTTACGTTTATTAAATTGGCACCAGAGTATCGTTTTGGTGTCTTTAAAAGTCAAAATTTTAGAAAAACAACGACATCGTTTACGGTTTTAGCAGCCAATCCTATTACACGTACCGTTAGTGCTTTTTTAGACCGTTCTACCAATATGGGCATAGGCGTTGTCAGTGCGTTAAGTAGTCATTTTAGATGTTCTGCTAATGAATTAAGTGCAAAGCTTACTAATTATACCTTTGGTATAGAAATCAATGGTGAGATTTATATTCGTTCTGTTGCTGCCATTGACGTACCAAATGACACCATTCATTTTTATTGTGATATTGAAGCGGGTGAAGAGCTTATTTTGCTTGAAAAAACAGATTTTGTTCAGACAACCAATCATGACTATGCAGAATTTAGCCGCAATAAACCTAAAGCCATTGGGGCAATCTTTAACGACTGTATATTAAGACGTTTATGCAATAACCAAGAAATTAATAAACTGTTTACATTCAAAGAAATCCCTGTCGTAGGCTTCTCAACGTTTGGAGAGCTTTTGGGTGTAAACATCAATCAAACATTAACGGCAATTTTCTTCTATCAAGTCGATGGCATAAATTTTGAGGATGAATACATTGATAATTTTGTCCAAAAATATGCTGGATTTAAAAGCTATTTTTTATTGCGTAAAATCAATCGCCAAAATATGATCAATAATATTAACAAAGCCATGCTTGAGCAGATGAAACAGAGTATGCCTGTGCTTCAAACCATTGGTGTCACATTACAACATGCAGGAAGCGCCATTGATGTGATTGAGACAAATCTTTCTGCGGTTGAAAAAGAGTTTGTCATTTTCTCTTCAAGTATGGAAAAAGGAAGTGCTGATAATGCAAATCTTGCGATAGAAGTTGAAAACTTGACCAATAATGTGCGTGATATTCGTGTTGTTTTAAGTGTCATTTCTGATATTGCTGATCAGACGAATCTTTTAGCACTTAATGCAGCCATTGAAGCGGCACGTGCAGGTGAACATGGTCGTGGTTTTGCGGTTGTTGCCGATGAAGTACGAAAATTGGCTGAGCGCACCCAAAAAAGCCTTTCAGAGACCAATGTATCGGTTAGTACGATCATTCAGGCTGTTGAAAACATCAGTAAAACGATGAGCGGTGTTAGCAGTGGATTATTGGAAGTCTCTTCAAAAAGTAATGCACTCTCCTCTGATATGGAAAACTTAGCAGGAAAAAGTCATGCCATCTCAGCAGAACTTCGATCACAGTCACGTTTAACGGATGAATTAAATAGAGAGCTTGAAAAACTGAGTGTCTATGAAAAAACACTCGATATTTTAAATCACTAAATTTTCTATAGAATCATAAAGGGCATATAAGAAATATGCCCTCTTCTTTTAACTTTTTTTATTTTCTTCAATCAATTTGGTATATTTTTCTTGAACATCGATATATTTTGCTAAAAGCTTGTGAAATTCGACCTCGTAGTCGATTTTGGTACTTTGTTCTGACTCTATTTTATTTTCACTAGATATTGTTTTATGGGTTGGTTGTGTATCGTCAATAATGTATTCTTGTTCATCTCCATTAACGCTTTTTTTAATGGTTTTTAGTTTTTTGCTATTGATGAGTTTGATGACAGCAAAGGTGCTCATTTTGTGTTTTACTGCATAGCTTTGGATGCTCAGTAGGTTTTCGTCTAACATACATTTCCTTAGTGCTAAAAATCGTAGATGTTATTGTAATCAACTAGGCTGAAAACAAAGCTAAAGACTTTGAGGGGACTTGAAGCAAGGTTTCAGTATAATGAACACATATCGTTACACAACTCTCAACGATTTTTCTCCAATACTTTTTTAAATTTTACGAAGGATACATCATGGGTGGATTAATTAATAATAGCGTGAAGATGGAAAATGGCTATAAAATGGCGGCTTTAGCAACGCAACAAAAACACACGGTTCCATATGAAGGAAAACAAACTAACGTTGGTGCGGTCAATTCAGACAAAGCCAAAATGAGCGATGCCAAAAAAGCAAAGGCAAAAGCGAAAGCAAAGCAGGCTAAAAAAGATCGAAAACGCAATAAATAAACGTCAAAGGGTATGGTTTATAAAACCATACCCTTTTTATGGAAAGATTATTCAACCGTTCCTTTTTCGTACCATTTACGTAACCAGCTATCCATCGGATACATAAACTTATAGATAGCAGGAACAACGAGCAAGGTCAAAACAGTAGAGCTTAAAAGTCCACCGATGATGGCAAGTGCCATAGGAGCATTCGCTTCATGCCCTGCTCCACTACCAAAAGCAAGAGGCATCATAGCGCCTATCATCGCAAAGGTTGTCATTAAAATTGGGCGAAGACGTTTTTCACCTGCCTCTAATAGGGCGTCATCAATGCTTTTTCCTTCTTTAACAGCACGGTTTGCAAAGTCAACAACCAAAATGGCGTTTTTACCAACCATACCTAAAAGCAAGATAATACCAATCATAACAAAGAGACTAAATGTGTTGCCACTGAGATACAATGCAACCATAATACCTGTCAATGAAAGTGGCATAGAGATCATGATGATGAACGGTTGAATGAGTGACTCATACAGTGCTGCTAGAATCAAGTAGATCAAAATGACCGCTAAAAGAACCGCTGCACCAAAGGCTTTACCTGTATCGCTCATGTTTTCAACATCGCCTGTAAATCGGTAATGATACCCCTCTGGTAAGATTTTCTTCATTTCTTCTTCGACTTTGACAACAACTTTATCGAGTGAGATGCCGACTGTTCCAGCCGTAACAAGGATTTTACGTTCACGATCAAAACGGTTGATAGACGCTGTACCCAAACTCTCTTCAAAGTCAATTAAGCCTTCGAGTGCCACAAATTCGCCATTGGCATTTTTCACCTGAAGTTTTTTCATATCTTCAAGGGATGTTCTAAAGTCATCTCTAAAACGCACAGTAATGTCAAACTGCTTGCCATTGTCCTCATAGTACGAAATTGCACTATCGCTCGAATAGGCTGAACCTAATACTGCGGCAATTTCTTTGACACTAACCCCTACTCTTTGGGCATTCTCACGTAGAATGCTAATTTTCATCTCAGGCTTGCCACTTTCATAGTCTCTATCAACATCCACAAGACCCTCAGTTGATTTCAAAAATTCCATAAGTTTAGTAGAGGTTTCATCTAAGACTTCAAATTTATCGCCTGTAAGAACGACTTGAAGCGGTGCTGTTGTTCCACCTGTATCAAAGTCATCTACTTTCTCTACCGCGATAACAAGGTCTTTGATACCTTTCATTTTTTCACGGTACTGTTGGATGAGTGTCAGCTGGGAAATGGAGCGTTCTTTGACAGGTTTTAGTTTGACATAAATACGTGCTTTATGAATGCTTTGTGCTGAGTCATATCCTATAGAGATGATTGAATATGAAATAGATGAATCACCTTTAAGCATCGCATCAATAGGAATGACTTTTTCTTTCATCGTCTCTAAATTAATGCCTACAGGAGCTTTGATGGTGATTTGAAATTCGCTATTGTCTTGCATCGGAAGAAAGTCCATACCGACTTTAAGGCTCATTGATGCGACCAAGAATCCAAATGTTGCTAAAACCGTTAGTGTTTTGAAACGAAGCAGTGGTTTTAAGATAGAAACATACCCCTTATCAATGGCTTTTAAAATAGGCTCCGTTGCATAGTAAAATTTGCTCTCCTTAGCGCTTAAAAGACGTGCACCGATGGAAGGAACAAACATAACGGCAACAAGGTAAGAGATAACAATACCTGAAGCTACGGTCATCGCAAAGGAGTTAAAGAACATACCAACGATACCATCCATAAAGGCAACGGGGATAAATACCGCTAAGAGAACAGAAGAGATCGCAAGAATGGAAAATGCTACCTCTTTTATACCTTCAAATGAAGCTTGGAAAGGCTTTTGCCCCTCTTCCATCTTTTTCATGATATTTTCGATAACAACGATGGCATCATCGATGAAAATACCAATCGCAAGCGTTAAACCAATGAGTGTAAGGCGGTTAAGGTCGTAGCCAAGGGCATTCATAATGGCAAAGGTTCCAATAACCGATGTTGGAATAGCAAGGGCTGAAACAATCGTAGCTGTGGCATTGCGTAAAAAGGCAAAAACGATGATAATCGATAAAAATGCACCAAAGATAAGGTCAAAGCGAACATTGTCAATGTTAACCATAATCTTCTCAGATTGGTCTTGCAAGATTTTAATTTCGTTGTTTTTACCCGCTAAAAGTTGAAGATCTGGCATGATTTTTTTCACACCAGCGATGATGTTTAGAACATTTTCACCTGCTATCTTTTTAACTTCTAACGTTACACCACGTTGACCGTTGTAGGAAGAAAAGCTTTTCGCATCACTCAGTCCATCGACGATAGTTGCAACGTCTTTTAGACGAACGCCTGGTTTGACGAGTAGTTCTTCGATCTCTTGTATATTGGCTGCATCGCCTTCAGCTTTGATGATGATCTCTTGATCTTTGTTGATCATCTTTCCAGCACCCTGCTTGACATTTTGTCGTGAGATAATGCCACTAAGATCAGAAGCGCTTAAATTGTACTTGTTCAGTAAGAAAGGATCAAGGAAAATACGGATTTCACGGTCTTGAAAACCAATGATGTTGACCTCTCCCACTCCTTTGATACGTTGTAGTTTTGGTTTAAGCTTTTCATCGGCAAGACGCATTAAGGCGATGTCATTTTGTCCATCGCTGGCTACGAAAAGGTTGATAACACCACCTGATGCACCCAGTTTTTTAACGACAGGTTTATCGACTTCTGTTGGAAGATTGAGCGCACCGATTTTATCGCGGACGTCATTGGTGGCTACATCAAGATTTTTAGTGAGTTTAAATTGAATGGTAACGACACTAAAGCCTTCATAGCTGGTTGACATCAGTTTATCGATGCCATCAACACCAGAAACTGCTTCTTCGATTTTATCGGTTACTTTGGTTTCGACTGTTGAAGGGTCTGCTCCATTATAGGTTGTTTGCACCGTAACGATGGGGAAGTCAACATTAGGAAAAAGGTTGATTGGCATGGTGTTGTACGACATCAAACCAAAAACAATAAAGGTTAAAACCCCCATAAGGGTGGTTATGGGACGATTAATGGCTAGTTTATACATGGTTATTCCACACTAATCATGCCATTGCCAAAGAGCCCTGGCATAAGATCAACCGCTTTAACTTCAGCTTGCATTTCACGCGTACTTGGAAGAATGGTTGGGTAGATTTTACTAATGACACCTTCATACTTTTTATCGCTACCATCGACTTTATAGGTAAATTTTTGCCCTACTTTAACTTTTGTCCAATACTTTTCATCCAATTTTAGAACAAGTTTGACATCTTTTGTGCTTTCAACGGTCAACAGTTTGGTTTGAGAACCTAGAACAATGTTACCAAGTTCGGTATTTTTCTTTGTAACGACCAAGTCATAAGGTGCACGAAGTTCTGTTTTTTTATAAACAATCTCTTTATTTTGCGCTGTGAGCACTTTAATATCTCTGTCATATTGATAATTTTCCATCTTTTCTTTATCGATAACATCAGCGATTTTTGCATAGCGGTCATAGACTTTTTGAGCATGTTCAGCATTTTTTCGTGCGATTTCATATTCATTTTTTTCTTCTGCATTATACAAAGCAAGAAGTAAATCGCCTTTTTTGACACGATCACCCACATCAATACTCAGTGTGCCTACAACCCCAGAGATGGAGAGCCCTAACTCGGAGCTTTTCTCGCTCACAACATCAAATGTTGCGTAAACTTCCCCTGCTACAAGGGCTTGAAACATCAGTAGTGTGGTTATAAAAATTTTTTTCATTGGATGGCTCCTTTTATTTCTTTACCCATTTCGTAGAGTAGGACGGCTTTTTGGTATTCGACTTCATTGAGTGCTGTTTGAAGCTGAGATTTTGCGTTAAATTTATCGCTTAGGGCGTCAAGATAGGTCACGTTATTGACGATACCTTGTTGAAATTTCTTTTTCACAAGCTCATACGTCATCTCTGAGGCAGAGAGTCTTGCTTTTGCGGCATCTATCTTTGCTAGGGCTGTTTTATAGCTGTTTTGAGCACTTTTATAACTTGCTTTGGCTTTTTGTTTCTCATAGGCTAGATCACTGCTTTTGGAGAGGTAGCTTTTTTGTGCCGCTTGCACAGAGGCAGAAGTTGAGCCAAAGTCAAAAATCTTCCATTGCAGGCTTAGTTGCACGGTATTTTGACGGTCGCTATCGTTATCCCATGCAGGATTGGCATAGTCGTATTTGAAGCGAGAGTATGTATCTTCTATTTTTATAGTTGGTAAATGCCCTGCTTTGGCAGCTTCAGCTTCTGCACGAGCACTTTGTACACTCTCTTCAAGTGCTAGAATATCAAAACGTTTGGTCTCATTTTCTTGCTTCTCTTGGAAGAGTATGGAGGAACCAGCCTCTACGTTTACTTCGTTACCTGTTAAGTACTCTAAGGTATTGGAGATGTTGTTAAGGGTGTTATCGAGGGTTAAAAGATCAACTTTAGTTTGCTCGATGCTTGAGATGATCTTTTGGAGTTCATCTGCTGTTGCAGAGCCTACTGAGAGGTATTTTTCGAGTCTGTAACGCTCCGCTTCTAATTGCTCCATTTTTTGCAAAGTTGATTCTTTGCTTGCAAGTGTGCTGATGTAGTTAAAATAGTAGTAAATGACATTCAGCGAAACATTGTTTTGTACCGATGCGAGTGAGAAAGTGGCAGATTTGACAAGGGCTTCTTGTTGGTCAAACAGTGCTTCACGTTTTCCACCATCGTAAATAGTAAAGGAGAGTGTTGCGGCTCCCGTTCGACTCTTTTCTGGAGAAAGCATACTCTCTTCTTGATTGTATGTTTGATTGGCTCCAAAGCTGAGGCTTGGCATATAACCACTTTTTGTGGCATACTCTTTCTCTTTGGCTGCTTCTAGGCTATAGCGTGAAGATTCCACTTGTTTGTTCTGTTCTGCAAGATTCAAAAGTTGTGGTAAGTTTCCTGCGAACGCAAACAGTGGAAAGAGACATAAAAGACTTAATTTTTTCATGATACTTTCCTTGTTCCTATGTCCAGTAAATAGGTAATATGGTTGATGAGTGTTGATTGTGCTTCACCAAAGCCCATATTGCTAGCTTTGGCTCGGACTAAAATTCCTTTTAAAAGCATAATGATGGTATTGATGAGTAGATCAATATTCTCAACCTGAAATTCTCCCTTTTTAATACCCTCATTTAAAGCACTTGAAAGAAAATCATAATCCTCTTGAAAAAAGCTTTCAAAGTATGCTGTGTATAAACCTGTTTTATCGATAAGCATGGAGCTTACAAAATGTTGATAGAGCATAAGCACTTGCTCTTTATTTTGGTCTTCATCACATTCTCTGAAGTTATAAAATTCTAAAATTTTCTCTTTAGCGCTCATATCATCTCTGACCCGTTTGGCAAATGCTTCACGATGACGCCCTGCTATAATGTCCCAAATGGTAAAGACAATCTCTTCTTTATTTTTAAAGTAGAGGTAAATTGTTCCTTTTGCTACTCCTGCACTTTTTGCGATTTCGTCAATACTGGTTTGTTGTATGCCCTTTTCGCAAAAAAGATTAATAGCCGAAAGTGCTATGTCGCACCGCTTCTCTTCCTTATCTATAATTCTTGCCATTACACACCTTTAAAATGACTGACGGTCATTCATTTTTAAAATAGTACATTTTTTGACTTTATTTGTCAATAGAATTTTAAGCCAAATAGTTAAAATGGCTTGATGATGGTCAGTAAAATAATAACAGAGGTTGTAATTTCGGGTATAACTCTAAAGATTCTGTAAAAGAGAAGGCTCTTTACGGCGCCACTCATGAATTGAGCCATCAAACGTTTGCATGTAAAGTGATAAACCACCATCAGCGCAACAAGTGCCAATTTAAGGTGCAACCACCCTCCACTTTTGAGCACGTAGGGATTGAGATAAAGTAAGATCAGACCAAATTTGATCGAAAAAATCATAGCAACGGTGCCAACTTTGTAAAGACTGGTCTCTTGTAAGACAATTGTAGCTTGGGCATCATGCGGTGCATTCATGTGATAGACAAAGAGTTTAGGCAGATACACAAGCATGATCATCCATGTGGCAATGAAGATAACATGAAACGAGAGAACGAGACTATAGGTGTTCATTTGACTTCCTTATTAAGCGGGGTTAATGCTCGTTAGTATATAATCTGACTAGAAATTTTTAGTGACATTTTACGACTCAGGGGATGACATTTTGCGACTTGACGACTCAAAGCAGGCTCCTGCGGAAGCTTTTTTGTTTATTCTCTCTTTTTTGACGAAGAGTTATGCGTTTGATGCGACTGCTTTTATGCAAGAGAGAGGAATGCAGATGCAAGCCTTGCAGGTCAAAGGGGCGATGATTCGGGCTTCTTATATCAATGAACTTATAGAAGAAGCGATGATGCTCTCAGGTGATGCTGGACTACTGTTTAAATTTGCCGAGTCTGTTACACCAAACAATCTAGGCGTTTTAGGTTATTTGATGTTACATTCATCGAGTATTGAAGAGGCAATCACCAAGCTGTGTCGGTACTATCTGCTCATTGGTAAAACACTCAAACCCATTTTTGTGGCTGAAAAAGAAGGCTATAAACTCACCCTGCTCATCCATAAAAATGGTGAAGTAGCGCACCTTGAAAAGTACAGCGCTGAGATTCACTTAAGTGCGCTTCTCAATCTGATCAATAAAATCATCCCCCACCCTATTTTCCCAAAACAGACAACCTTCCGACATGCAAAACCTCTGCACATCAATACGTACACAAAAGTGTTTGGGGAGACGATTCTTTTCGATGAGGTCGAAAACGCCCTTTTCTTTGATAAAGCACAACTCGCGATGAAAACAAGCTACGACAATCCTTATCTACTGAGTGTTTTTGAAAAAGAGGCAGAGCAAAGCTTAGGTATGAGTGTGCATGGAAGCCTCAAAGAACATGTTTTGGGCTACATTCTCATCGCGACAGGTGAACTGGATGTCTCCTTGGAGAGTGTGGCACACAAAGTAGGAATGCACCCTCGAACACTGCAAAAAAAGCTCAAAGAAGAAGGGGTTAATTTTGTAACGCTTGTGGGTGAAGTACGCCAAAAATTGGCTGCGCATTACCTGCACAAAGGACTCGATGCCCCAACCATCGCCTCATACTTAGGCTATGCTGAGCCAAGCCCCTTTTTAAGGGCTTTTAAAAAGTGGTATGGCATGAGTCCAAAAGCATGGTTGGCTCAATCTTAAAAAGAGGATTCGTTTTCTGACAGTTTTGCATTCATCAAACGCTGGTACTCTTTTTCCATGATGATCTCTTGCGTACTCTCAACTCTGTCGATGAACACTTTGCCGATAAGATGGTCATACTCATGCTGAAACAGACGTGCAAGAAAATCTCTAAAAATGACCGTTTGCTCTTTCCCCTCTCGGTCATAATACGCCACTTCAATGTGCGTATGCCGTGGCACACGTGCACGAATGCCTGGCAAACTCAAGCACCCCTCCCAGTCTTTGGCTTGTTCTTCAGAATAATCAAGCACTTTAGGGTTTATCAATGCTGTCGGCTCCATTTTTGGCGCGTAAGGATAGCGTACATTTGGGTAGGATGCCATAATCATGATGGCTAAAGAGTGCCCTATTTGTGGGGCTGCGATGCCGACCCCTTTGGAGTCCAAACACGTTTGTATCATATCGTCTATCAGGGTTTGAATCTCAGGTGTTTTGATGTCAGTGACTCTCTTGGCTACCATGCGGATGATGGGAGAACCGAGTTGGAAGATTTCTAAACTTTGAGGCATCGTTTACTCCTTTGAAGCAATCGTTTTAATGCAATAAATCAACGATCTCATCAAGATGCAATTTAAAATGTCGTGGGTAGTCAACGATCATCGCTTCTAAACTGATATGCTCGTTTAATGCGCTGATCCATTTGTTTTCAAGCTTTGAACTGTCAACATTTTTGATGACATGGGCAACGTGTTTAGTGACGGCTTTAAGGAGTGCTTGCAAATCTTCCCAATCGTAGTCGTTATATGCTTGGAGTTTTATCCAAAGGTCATTTTTTCCAAGATTTGCATAATCTGGGAAGATGAGCGGGCTGTTTTGATATTGGAGGTGAATGATGCGGTGGGTGTTATTCGATGCCGAATCGCACAAATGCCCTACAATCTGCTTCACAGTACGATGTTGTGTGTTGGTTTTAGTCGCTACTTCGTTGATATTTGCGTGTTTTAAGATGTTTTCTAATTCGTCTAGTAGCTTTAGTATATCGTTGCTGATTTTTTCCAACAGTACCATTGTGCCCTCCTCTAATGTTCTTGTGATAGGCATTATATACCAAAACACTTCAAGAGAGAATAGTTTTTGCTTGCATTTTCCTTCAGGAGGTGTGTCATGAAAATTGAATCACAGAGCATCACGTATGTTATGGAGCATGAGTTTTCGTCCGAAAAGACAGATACGTTTAATGAGGCATTAGCATCACTCTCTTCCAACGAAGTGGTAGTGCAAGAGCAGGAAACTTCAAGGCACGAGCTGATCGCTGATTGGATTAAGCAAGTCAAATGTTTGCTGATTCAAGAGTTGCTCAAGTTTTTGAGCGGAACACACAAGGGATCTTCCCAAAACATCCAAGATATTTTCCAAAACAACACTTCTTACGTCAATGAATCTTCAAGCCAATTTCAAGGGCTAAAAATCTATGAAGTCAATTATGAATCAACGTATAAAGAGGAAGAAAGCTTGTCTGTACAGACACAAGGTTGTGTGAAGACTACCGATGGTAGGAGCATCCAGCTCAATCTTGAATTTAATATGCAGCGTTCTTTTTATGCCAAAACAAGTTTGACTACCACAGTGGTTGACCCTCTTGTCATCACGATGGACGGAACTGTGCCAGAGCTTACCAATACGACCTTTTCGTTTGACATTGATTGTGATGGCACGAGCGACCAGATTTCGCGTCTTGCGAACAACAGCGGGTTTTTAGCCCTCGATAAGAACCAAAACGGCAAGATTGATGATGGAAGCGAACTCTTTGGTACGCAAAGTGGTAATGGCTTTAAAGATTTGAGTCGATACGATGCCGATAACAACCATTGGATCGATGAAAATGACTCGATCTATGATGGACTACGCATCTGGAGCAATAACGAATTGATCGGCTTGGGAGAATCGGGCATTGGAGCAATTTACCTTGGAGCACAAAGTTCGCCTTTTATGTTTAAAAATGATGCAAACGAGTGCTTAGGCATACTGAGTCAAAGCAGTATTTTTTTATTTGAATCGGGAAAAGCGGGGGTGATTTCTCAGATTGATTTTGCGAAACAAGGTGTTCAAGAGCCATTCGCTGAGGTTTTGGCTCAGGTCTGAAGCTTTTAAGCATCCTTCAACATGGCGGTTGTGTGGGTATGGTGTACGCCGTGAACTACGCCGCCTTTGTCGTTGCCTTCCAAACTAGGTCATTTGATGACATTCTGTAACAGCTCTTTTTCTTCTTCATGGCTTAGAAAACGCCACTCACCGCTTGGGATGTCAAGGTGAAAACTGCCGATGCTAATGCGGCTTAACTCCAAAACTTTTAAAGGCGTGCCAAATTTTGGGTCTTTGAGTGCTCCAAAAAGACGGCGAATGTGTCGGTTCTTGCCCTCGTCTATCTTCACACGAAGCTTTGTTTTTGCCCCACCTGTGCTTATTTTTTCCACTTCAAGGGCTTGAAGCAACCCCACAGGGCTTTGCACCCCTTTTAAGGCTTCTTGGATGTGCTCATCCGTGACATGCCCTCGTACCCAAATCTCATAGACTTTGACGCACTTTTTAGGCGTGGTGAGTGTATGGTTTAGTTTGCTATTGGTCGTAAAGAGTAAAAGCCCTTTTGACTCCAAATCAAGCCGACCCACAGGCATCCACCCCTCATCATACGCCCACAGGGGCAACAACTCATAAACCGTCTTTCGCCTAAGGTCATCCGAACGGGTTACCACATAACCTTTGGGTTTATTAAGGACGAGGAGTTCCTTGGATGGGGTTTGTGGTTTATTCATTGGGTGGATTCTCTTATTTTAAAATTATTAGGGTGCACACGAGTGAAAAAATTAGTACTTTCCCTTCTTTTTATAGATCTTTGCTAATACTTTCTAATGATACGACTCTTGACATTAATATTTTTAATTCATTTGAAGTATAACTATCCATTTCTGATTGTATAAAATTTATTATATTAGGAATATCTGTATCAGATTTAACGAATATATATTTAATATCATTCGGTGATATTTTGAGCATACAGTGTGTTTTAGTTAAATCATTATTTTTGTTTAATTCTTTTTGATTGTTAAAAGTATCTTTAT
>CAYXNJ010000047.1:0-17923 GCA_964466465.1 uncultured Sulfurospirillum sp. | reverse complement strand
GGATAGGCGTTTATACGCCTATCCTAATCAGTTTATGCTTCAAAAATACTACTCATCCGCATCTATAAATCACATGCTTTAGTGCGACAGCATTTTTGTATATCAATTTATAACTCTTTAGCGTGTCTATCAAACACCTCTTTATCCCAACCGCCACCAAGGGATTTGTAAAGCGATACTCCAGAACTAAGCAGTGCTTGTTTGGTTTGAGAGGTTGCTAGCTTTGCAGAAAGAAGATTTCGCTTTGCATCTAAAAGGGTTAGGTAATCCCCATACCCACTCTCATACTGTTTTTGAGCCAATGTATAGACTTGTTCTATATTTTTCTCATAAGCGAGTTGGTGTTCAAGCTTTTGAGTTAATGTATGACGTTTATTTAAAGCATCATACGCCTCTTGGAAGGCTTGTTGTACCGTCTTTGCATAGGTAATTTCGGCTAGCTCTTTGTTCGCTTTGGCACTCTCTACATTGGCGCTGGTTTTGCCCATATTAAACAGTGGCGAAGCTAGGCTTCCACCAAAGCTGTTCATGGCGGATTGTGACTTCATCAGATTGGAAAGTTGTGTACTTTCAAACCCAAGTGCACCTGAGAGACTAATGCTTGGAAAATAAGCCGCACGTGCAACACCGATGTTGGCATTGGCTGCTTTAAGATTTTCTTCGGCTTGCTTAATATCAGGGCGTTTGGTTAAAAGTTCCGATGGTAAATTTGCAGGCACTTTAACATCACTTGGCAAGATGCGTGGTAAGCCATCTTGACTAAAACTTGCAATCGCTTCAGGCGATTTTCCCACTAAAACGGCAAGCGCACTTTGTTGTAAAGCGATAGACTGCTCCAACGCATCTTTCGTAATTTGAGCGCTGTTCAGCTCTGCACGTTCTGACAACAACGTTGTTTTAGCAATAGCCCCAAGTGCGTACTTAGACTCATTACGTTTAAGCCCTTCTTCTCGTGCTTTTATCGTTTCATTGGTAATGTCGAGTTGCTCATACAAACTAATCAGCGTAAAATAACTCTCTGCCACACTGGAAGCTAGTGAAATCTTTACAGTGTCTTTTGCTGCATAGGTTGCGATGAGTGAAGCCCTTGAAGAGGCTTCTGCTTCTTTGTATTTCCCCCAGAGGTCTAGCTCGTAACTAAGCACGGCACTTAAAGAGAAGTCATTGTACGTGTTATGGGCTTTTGAACTAAACGTATCGGCACTGCTTCTGATTCTTTGACCTGAGCCTTGTACATCAAGGCTTGGGTAACGATTGGACGTACTACTTGAGAGCGTCGCACGTGCAAGCGAGATATTTGCCATAGAGGTTTGAAGGTCATAATTATTGGCCAATGCTTCTTCAATCAACGAAGAGAGTTTGGCATCGCCATAACTGCTCCACCATGCGCCATCCACATAACCTGTTTCAGCCTTTGCATCAGCACGGTACGTCTGCGGAAACTGTGTTGTGGGGATGTTCAACTCTGGGGAGAGTGAACATCCAGCGAAAATAAATGCTGATAGTGAGAGGGCATAGATATTACGCATCATAATGCTCTCCTTTTTTACTAAATTTTGCATTGAGCTGTGCTAGCCAGTTGTAAAAGAGTGGAATAAAGAAGATCGCAATGGTCGTTGCGGCGATCATTCCACCAATAACACCAGTTCCTATCGCATGACGACTTCCTGCACCTGCACCTGAACTTAGGGCTAGTGGTAAAACACCGATAGTAAAGGCAAGTGATGTCATAACAATCGGACGGAAACGAAGACGTGCCGCTTCTAGGGTTGCATCAAAGATAGACTTACCTCTCTCTTGCGCTTGCATCGCAAACTCGACGATCAAAATGGCATTTTTAGCCGAGAGACCAATGAGTACCAACAGACCGATTTGGAAGTAGATGTCATTGCTAAGACCTCTTAGATATACCGCCATAATCGCGCCAAAAACCGCAAACGGAACGGCTGTTACAACCGCGAGTGGCATGAGCCATCTCTCATACTGTGCCGCCAAAATCAGAAAGATAAAGACGATACCGAAAATGAAAGCTTGACTTCCGCTTCCGCTCATCTCTTTCTCTTGGAATGATGTTCCTGCCCAGCCTGTTGCATAACCCTCTGGTGCAACTTCTTTCACTACCTCTTCGATAGCACGCAACGCATCACCCGAAGTATAACCAGGAGCAGGTTCACCCTCGATCTTCGCTGCGGTAAAGACGTTAAAACGCTCTAAGATGTCCGCACCCACACTACGCTCGTAGCTAATAAGCGAACTTAGAGGGATCAGTTTTCCTGAGCTTGATTTGACAAACACATTTTTGAGATCTTCTGGCTTTTCTCTATAGTCTGCTTCGGATTGAACATTGACCTGATAGGTACGACCAAAGAGGTTAAAGTCATTGACATAGTATGCCCCAAATGTGGACTGTAACGTTGTGAAAGCATCTTTGATGGAAACACCAAGAGCCTTCGCTTTTTCGCGATCCAGCGTCACTTTATACTGAGGTATGTTCATATTCAGCGAGTTTCTCACCATCATAAGCTCAGGGCGTTGACTTGCTTTTGCGACGATTTGATTGGCGATATTGCCTAACTCTTGTAAACTACCGCCAGTTCGATCTTGCAAGTACATCTCAAATCCACCCGAGATACTAAGCCCCATAATAGGCGGTGGATTAAGCGCAAAAATGGTCGCATCGGCTACACCAAAGAATGCCCCATTTAAGGCACCACTGAGTGCTTCAGAGTGTTGATCGGGTGTTTTACGCTCACTCCAATCTTTCAAGATTAAAAAATTTGTCGCTGCATTGGTTTTTGCTGCTCCGCTTAAAAGATCAAAGCCTGAGATAGCGATGTTGTATTCAATGCCTGGCATATTTTTTGTGATGTTGCTGGCATCAGAGCTCACAGCTACCGTACGATTGAGCGCAGACGCTGGAGGCAATGCTGTCACCGCGATCAAATACCCTTTATCTTCCATAGGAACAAGCGCACTCGGTACTTTTTGGAACAGCGTATAGGTCATGCCCATCAATGCGGCAAACACAATGATACTAATCACACCATGACGAACAACTAGACTTACACCACTCGTAAACCAATTGGTCGAAGCGTCAAAAAATTCATTGAACTTTCGTACAAACCAAAACGGTGCTGGCTCTTTTTTACTGAGAAAAATGGCACACAATGCAGGAGTCAGTGTCAATGCCACCATACCTGAGATGATGACTGAGATAACAATGGTGATGGCAAACTGCTGGTACATCTGCCCTGTAAATCCACCCATAAAGGAAACAGGGATAAACACGGCACACAATACTAAAACAATTGCGACAACAGGACCTGTGACCTCTTGCATCGCTTTAATGGTCGCATCTTTCACGCTAATGTCATGGTCTGAATGGAGTATTCGCTCGACATTTTCGATAACAATAATAGCATCATCCACAACGATACCAATGGCAAGTACCAAGCCAAAGAGCGTTAAAAGGTTGATGGAATAGCCAAGCGCGTACATCCCCGCAAACGTTCCGATGATAGACACGGGAATCGCAAGCACAGGAATGATGGTCGCACGCATATTTTGCAAGAAAAGATAGACAATGGCAATAACCAATAACAGCGCTTCAATAAACGTCTTTACAACCTCATTAACAGAGATTTGAATAAATGTCGTTGTGTCGTAAGGAATGTTATAGACCATATTTTCAGGAAATGACTTTTGCACACGCTCCATGGTTGCTTTGACTTTTTTAGCCGTATCTAAGGCGTTTGCACCTGATTGTAGGTAAATACCAATAGGCACCATCGTTTGACCATTGAGTGTTGAAGTGACGTCATACGATTCAGCGCCTAATTCCAGTCGTGCGACATCTTTAAGACGCAAGGTTGAGCCATCTTTGTTGGACTTTAAGATGATATTTTCAAACTCATCTACCTTATCAAAACGACCTTGTGTTGTTACCGTATAGGTGTAGGCTTGAGACGTTTTAGAAGGCGATTGGTTAAACCTACCCGTTGCAAACTGTGAATTTTCTTCAGAGATAGCATTGATCACATCGGTGGGGGTTAAGTTGTATTTTGCCAACTGGTCTGGCTTCATCCACACACGCATGGAGTAGTTTTGATTGCCAAATAAAGAGGCATTACCCACACCTTCGACACGCTTGAGCTCATCGATGACATTGATAAGTGCATAGTTCGCCATAAATATTTCATCATAACTGTTATTAGGAGAGATGAGCGAAACAACCTGCAAAATCGTCGAAGACTGTTTAGTAACCGTCACGCCTTGCGCTTGCACTTCGCTTGGAAGTTTATTGAGTGCTGCTTGCACACGATTGTTGACGTTAATGGTCGCTTGATCAGGGTCGGTTCCAATTTTAAAATAGACGTTAATGGTTAAAGAGCCTGTTGAAGAAGCTGTAGAAGACATATAGATCATATCTTCAACACCATTGATTTGCTGCTCCAACGGTGCCGCTACCGTTTTAGAGATAGTCTCAGCACTGGCACCCGCATAGGTTGCCTCAACACTCACTTGTGGAGGCGTTACTTCTGGGTACTCTTCTATAGGTAACCCACGAATCGCCATCAAACCCGCAATAATTACAACAATCGAAAGGACGGTTGCAAAAATAGGTCTGTTGATAAAGAATTTTGAAAACATAGGTTATTCCTTCGCTTCTGCAACAATCACGGCAGAACCTGGGCGAAGCTTGGTGAGATTGTTGGTGATAACGACATCGCCTGCATTTAAACCACTCTCGATGATATAAGCGTCATTATGTACCGTTCCCGCTTTAACAGGAAGCTTATGCGCTTTTCCCTCTTTAGCTAAAAACACATACGAGCCTGTTGCATCTTGTAAAAGAGCTTTTTGTGGAATGCTAATGGCATCTTTATAGACCAAACCTTCGACATTCACACGTACAAAGAGACCTGGAATCAGGATGTTATTTGGGTTAGAAAATGTTGCTCTGGCTTTAATGGTAGAAGTCTCAGCGTCAACGTAACTATCGATGAAGTCAAGCGTTCCCGCTTTGGCATACTTTGAACCATCTGGTGTGGAGAGCCCAACAGGGAGTTTGGCTTGTGCGATACTGTTCCAATTTCCATTGCCCATCACATAACGTTTTTTCAAAAGTTCAATATCAGGGAGTGAAAACTCAACATAGATAGGATCTGTTTGGGTGATGGTCGTTAACGCCATGGTATCACTGCTAGAGCCTACATAACTACCTACATCTTGAGTATTTAAACTCGTAAGTCCTGAAATGGTTGCCTTTACTTTCGTATAATTAAAATCAATCGTCGCTTTTTTAAGCGCAGCTTGAGAAGCTTTCAAGGAAGCACCCGCTGATTCATACGCTGAAAGTGCTGCATCTCTCTCTTTTTGAGACACAGCGTCTTGTTCAAACAACACTTTGGTTCGCTCCCAGTCGCGTGTGGCTTGTTTTAGGGTTGCTTCTTTAACCCCAACATCAGCAACGGCTTCTTGCATCAATGCTTCATAACGGTCTGAGTCAATTTGGTACAGCATATCGCCTGCTTTGACAAAACTTCCCTCAGTGAAGTGTTTTTTCTCCAAAACACCGCTTACACGAGCAACAACATTGACTTGTTGCATACTTTTGACTTTGGCTGGATATTCCAAAGAAACAGGAACATCACTTGTTACTACTTTATAAGTGGCAACAGGTAATGGTGGCATGGCGGGCATTCCGCCTGCTGCTTTTTTATCTTGGCTTGAGCATCCTGTTAGAAGAAAAGCTCCTAGGGTTGCTATCAAGGCGTATTTTGCGTACGTCACATATTCTCTTTTTGTAGCCATTTTAAACTCCATTGATTAGTGTAATGTATATTACATTACATTTTGAGCGCATTATAGTCTCAAAAAATAAATAAGTCAAGTTATTTCTCCCTTACCGTAAAAAAAGTAATTATTGAGAAACGCTTACCCCTCGACAGAAAATCTTCACAACTTGTTTTAAAGCTTTTTGACGTTTTGCTTCCGATACATCGGTTTCAACACCTAAGACTCGCGGGAACATAAACGGCTCTTCGAGTGCATTGAGAAACTGATGCGCGCACAATATGCTATCATCGACTTCAATGCGCCCTGCTTTTTTTTCATTTTCCAAATACGCTGACACAACGTTAATTGGATGGGTCAATGTCTTTAAAATAGTCTCTTTTGTGAGTTTACTTGTCTCCAAATAACCCAATGATACGATAAGACGATGAAATAAAATAGCATCATCATCTGCCACTAAATCTAAATAAGACGTACCAATCATCATTAAAAAAGCCTCAATACGCCCCTCATAACAGACACTTTGACGCGCCCACTCTCCAAAAAGTTCCTCAGATTTTTGCTCCATGACATAAATAAAAAGCTGTTCTTTATTGCCAAAATGTTTATAAAGCGTTGCTAAAGAGCCACCTGCCTCTTTAACAATGTCATTCATACTGACATTTTCATAACCACGATCTAAAAAAAGTCTGTGTGCAACATCAACAATTTTCGTGCAACGAGATTCTGCTTTTCCGCTTAAACGTTTAAAAAAATTACTCACGCAACACTTCTGCTCATCCATCACATGACCTCCTTTGAAATTTTTTGCCATTATACTACAAATTGTTTTTTTCACTTTCAAGCGTGTAAAATAACTGTTTTATCTAAGAAATAATGTTATATCATTACTTTGTGTGTAAAGTTTTTTGCATTTCAACCGATAATGCCTACAAAGTGTTTAGAATATTATTTTTGGAGCAAACCGTATGGACTTAACCGTCATCTTGGGCATGGTAATTTCTGTTACCTCTATTGCCGTTGGAGACATCATGGAGGGTGGAAATCCTCTGCACGTACTTCACATTACTTCGTTTATTATCGTTGTACCAACAGCGATGGCTTCAGCAATGACAGGAACTGCGCCAGAATATGTAAGAGCCGCATTTAAAGAGTTTAAAGTGATTTTCAAAAAGTCACCTGTTAATTTGCATGAACGTATCAAGCAAATTGTTGAATTTGCCATTATTGCAAGACGTGATGGCATTTTAGCCCTTGAATCTCATGCAAATATGATGGAAGATGAATTCTTCAAAAAAGGTCTTAGCATGGCGGTTGATGGTGTTGAGGCGCATGAAATCGAAGAAACATTAGAAGTTCTTATTGAAGAAACGGCAGAGTACTATCATGGTGCAGCACACTACTGGTTACTAGCGGGTGAATCATGCCCCGTTATCGGTCTGATCGGTGCGGTTTTGGGTCTTATCTTAGCACTTCAAAAACTGGACAACCCAGCAGAGATGGCAGCGGGTATTGCGGGTGCGTTTACCGCAACCGTTACAGGTATCGCAGGTGCCTACATCTTTATGGGTCCTTGGGGAAATAAACTCAAAGCAAAATCACACGATTTTATCAAAGAAAAACATGTTATCTTAGCGGGTATTTTAGGAATTTCACACGGTGACAACCCTCGTACTCTTGAGATGAAGCTCCTTAACTATCTCTCTCCACTTGAAGAGAAAAAAAGCCAATTTGATAAATCATAAGGAAAAACCTCGTGGGTAAGAAAAAGTGTAAACCAACTGAGTGTCCCGCTGGGGAAAAATGGGCTGTACCTTATGCCGACTTTCTCAGCCTTCTTTTAGCCCTATTTATCGCACTTTACGCTCTTGCATCTGTCAATACGGAAAAGATGAAAGCACTCAAAGAAGAATTTGTAAAAATTTATGATTACAGTGCAAAGCCAGAAGAAGCAACACCTGTTATGAATATGAATATGAAATCAGGTGAAGCTGCCAAAGATAAAGACAAAGGCAACGTAGGTGGTGCATCTGCACAACTTGAAGAGATTGCTCGCTTGGCTCAAATGATTGAAAAAATGAACATCGGAGAAGGCTCACTAGAGCAAAAAATTGATGGTGCTATTTTAAAGCTTCCAACAAAAATGCTCTTTGCACCTGGTTCTGCTGACATTATCAACAGTGATTCGATGCTTTTCTTAAAACGCGTCTCTGACATCATCGCGATGCTTCCTAAAAATGTTGAAGTCATTGTCAAAGGCTACACAGATACAACGCCAGTACCAAGCGGTTCTAAATTTCAAGACAATCTTGAACTCTCAAGCGCACGCGCCAATGCTGTTATTCGTGTTCTTATCCGCAATGGTATTGCAAGAGATCGCCTAAGTTCAGCAGGTTATGGTGACACAAAACCTCTTGCAAGTAACGATACAGCAGAAGGACGTGAAAAAAATGGTCGTGTTGAATTTACAATGCGCATTTCAGGTCCTGATAATTCTACTAAAAAAGAGTCCATTTTAGATACGCTTAATACCATCAATAAAAAATCAGAATAGTTTTCCTCTTTTGAGGTAAAACTATTCACCCCGTTTAATCAAGTTCTTGCAAAACTTTTTTTATAATACAACTCGCCTTTTTAAAGGCATACATCTTTATTTATAATGAGTTCTTTTTATGATTCAAGTTACAAATCTCTCAAAACATTTTGGGGCACAAACCCTTTTTGAAAACATTAGTTTTACACTCTCCCGTGGTAATAAGATAGGCTTTGTGGGTCGAAATGGCTCAGGCAAATCTACCCTTTTTAAAATTCTTCTCGGTGAAGAAGAAGCTGATTCTGGCGATATTCTCATCCCTAAGAACTATACTATTGGAGCATTACGCCAACATATTGCGTTTACACATAAAACGGTTCGTGAAGAATGCGCGTCCGCCTTACAAGGTGATGAAGCGTTTGATGTCTATAAAATTGAAAAGATGCTTTTTGGGCTTGGCTTTTCGCAAGAAGATTTAGACAAAGACCCTATGAGCTTTTCAGGGGGTTATCAAATCAGGCTTAACCTTGTCAAACTTCTTGCAACCAACCCTTCCCTACTCCTTTTAGATGAACCAACTAACTACCTTGACATCGTCTCTATGCGCTGGTTGAAAACCTTTCTAAGAGAGTTTAAGGGTGAGATCATTCTTATCACCCACGATCGCGACTTTATGGATGCCGTGACAACACATACCATGGGACTTCGTCGTAAAAGTTTGATGATGATTGAAGGAAACAGCGCAAAATACTATGCCAAATTGGAAGAAGATGATGAGCGTTATCTTAAAACCAAAGCCAATCTCGATAAAAAGCGCGCAGAACTTGAAGACTTTGTGACACGTCAAAAAGCAAGAGCTTCCAAAGCTGTTATGGCACAAAGTAAAGCCAAACAGCTTGAAAAAATGGGTGAAATGGATGACCTTGAAGAAGAAGCCAATCTTCATTTTTCATTTAACTATAAAAAAACACCCGCAAAGATTGTACTTGATGCCCAAAATATTGGCTTTGGGTATGACCCAGCGCGTCCTTTATTTCAAAACCTCTCTTTCAAACTTGAAAAAGGAAAGTGTTTAGCCATCATTGGTAAAAATGGTAAAGGAAAGTCCACCCTCCTCAATGTTCTAGCAGGCGAATTACCACTGCAACAAGGCACTCTCTCGTTTCATCCTGAAACAGCATTTGCACATTTTGGACAAACCAATATCCAACGCTTAAACCTTAAGAACACCATCATCGATGAAATTTACGAGGTTGACCCCTTATTGGGTATTACACGTGTGCGAGGTATTTGTGGTGGTATGATGTTTAGCGGTAAGATGGCAGAAAAAGAGATCAACATACTCTCAGGTGGAGAGCGAAGTCGCGTTATGCTCGGTAAAATCATAGCTACACCTGCTAACCTTCTCTTTTTAGATGAACCAACCAACCATCTTGATATGTACTCTATCGACTCGCTCTGTGAAGCTATAAAAGAGTTTGAAGGCTCAACCATTTTAGTTACGCACTCTGAGATGATGCTTCGTGAACTTGCCGATGCGCTCATTGTTTTTCATCATGATAAAGCTGAGTTTTTTGAAGGCACGTATGATGAATTTTTAGAAAAAATGGGCTGGGAAGAAGAAGTTGACACAGCGCCTAAAAAAGTAAATACCAATGATTATAATGAGAGTAAAAAACTTCGCACAAAACTCATCCAAGAGCGAAGCACTAAGCTTTCTCCGCTTAAAAAACAGATTGAACAGTGTGAAGCAAAAATCATGAAACTAGAAGAGGCAATAAAAACTAAAAATGAAGCTTTGATTGCCTACTCATCAAGCAATGATGTTGGAGAACTAGGACGCATTTCAAAAGAGTTAAAAAGCGATGAAGAAGCACTTGAAAAGCTTTATGAACAATTTGAAAGCCTACATCATAGTCACGATGAACTTTTTGAGTCCTATGAAGAGCAATTGAAAAACATCTAAAATTAGTGTAAAATTGCGAAAAAAGCAAAGGTAAAGTATGCGTGACTTGAAAGAACTCCTTCTTGAAAATGGTTGTTCGAGTGAATTTATCGTTGATGCGATGCGTTATGAACATCTCTTCACAGGTGATGTCGATGCGTTCCTCGATAAAGTTGAAGAAATTTTAATGAACGAAGATGACTATGAAGAAGATTTAGAAGACGAAGAAGATTTTGATGAAGAAGAGGACGATCCGATTTATCAAAGTGACTATAACTACGATGGTAATGAAGACAATATCTACTTTGAAGATGAAGACGGCGAAGAAGCCTTTGAAGACGATGAGGATGAAGAGTAATTCTTCACCCCTCTATACAAAACCCTTTTTCAATATAAGGGTATTTTAAAACGACGCCACTTTCGTGAAGTGGCAAAATCGTTTTACAACTTGCGTGAATCAAATACCCTTTTTTAGGGCTAATCATATCGATATACTCTCCCGCACTCTCCCAGTTTAAATGCTTTTTTGACTCAAACCATGGAGTATAAGCAGCATCTAAAAAAAGATGATCAATCGTTTGGGATTTTAGATACTCAAGTGAAACTTCAGGTATGCTCGCACAATCGGTTAAATACGCCACAACGCTTTTAGGTGTAAAGATAACATAGCCGTGTGTTTTTTTGGAATGAAGCAGTGGAACGGCAACTATTTTGACCCCTTCAATCTCTCTAGCCTCAAAAGGCTGAAGCTCTTGATAGTCTATGGAGTCTTTATGGAGAAAAAGGTCGCCAAAACCTTGCGTATCGTTTGGCGTATAGCAGGTGATGGTTTCAACCGATTTTCGTAGGCGAATGAGTCCCAAACAGTGATCGGCATGGAAATGGGTCAGAAAAACTGCTCTAATACGCTTCGTGTTAAACCGCTCAGATAAAAGGTCATCCCCCGCATCAAATAGAATCACACTGCCATCATCTAGCTCTAAGTACGCACTTGTTGAGCGATTATGAATGCCCTTTTTTCGGGCTTCTTCGCATATAACACAATGGCATTGATGAAGAGGAATGCCTCCTGTATCGGCTGTTCCTAAAAATTCAAATTTCACATACAAACCTTATTTGAAATGTGAAATTATACAAAAAACTACTGACTCTTTTCTGCTAACATTTGATTAAGTAAACCAAAGAGTTTAGAAGAGGCTTCTTCTGCGTTTTTAAACGAGTTGATAACAACTGATGAAGCATCACTTGCGCTATTGCCATCAGCAAGGAATGCAATAGCTTTATTGATAGATTCATGAACAATTTTATGAGGGTCATCAAGACCTTTATATCCAATAGTATTTTGGAATGTTTCTTTTCCAATACCTGCATACCATTTACCCAAACGACAATTATGGTGATCTAACATCTGCTGATAATCTTTATTGAAAATGGCACCATATCCTTTAGCTTTAAAAGCTACGTGGTCTAATTTTGCAAGTGCAACAAAGATAGCATAGGAAATAATATTAGAATCTTTTTGGATTGAAATAGCACTTTTTTGAATATTATTTAGCTCTACTTTAAACGCCTCAATATGCTGATTTGAAGCTACTGCAACATGTTCTACCTCTTCATTTTGTCTAAACATAGAACCTGCATTTTGCTTTAAAACATTGATGTTCATCTCCACTTCAGCTGTTGCTTTTTGGGTTCGCTCAGCCAATTTTCTTACTTCATCAGCAACAACAGCAAACCCTCGTCCATGTTCACCCGCACGTGCTGCTTCTATAGCGGCATTGAGTGCTAAAAGGTTAGTTTGGTCGGAAATATCTTTAATAAGATTGATAACACTAGAAATCTCATCCACACTGTGATGCAGATTTTCTGCAAGGTGTCTTGACTCACTTGCCGATTCGTTGATATGAGACAGTGAAGCAATCAGCTCTGAAGATGTTTCATCAAGGATAGTGATTGTTGAGACAGTGGTTCCACTCATACTCGCTATTTCTTTGGCTGCAGCTAAATTTCGTTCAATATCTTTTTGAATTTCACTGATACCAACTTTACATCCATCACTCATAATGCTATTTAACGCCAATATAAGACTGTTGTTATTTATAGTAGCTTGTTTGTCTGCATTTTTTGCATTTACCGTTTCGATTTCGTTTTTAAGAGACAAAATTTCATTTTTAAGATTTTCATTCTCTTTCACTAACGTTTGATTTACCTCTTCTAGCGCCCTACTTTTACCTCCAAACACAAGTGCCCCTTTATTAGATTTTATTTATTTTTCTCGTCATTTTTAAACATTTTTCACTATAAACCTTACAATGCTATCATATCCATGGTCATATTATGGTCATTATTTATAGAGTGACAAAAAAAATACATATTAAGATTTATTAAATGTAGTGTAAAGTAAAAAAAATTACTTTAATAGAGTGAAAGTATTCGGATTAAATGAGTTTAAAAGCAACTAAGCTGACGGCCATGACCATCATCCCAAGCACGATGCCTAAAATAGTTGTGTGTGCGTTGCCATAGACTCTAGCAGAAGGTAAAAGCTCATCAAAAGAGATATAGACCATTATGCCAGCAACAATGCCAAAAGTGATACCCAGTGTAAGCTCACCCATAATAGGAAGCAGCAGAAAAAAGCCGACCAATGCACCGATAGGTTCAGCAAGACCTGAAGTAAATGCATACCAAAAAGCACTTTTACGATTCCCTGTCGCATGGTAAATAGGCAAAGAAACCGCCATACCTTCTGGAATGTTGTGAATAGCAATGGCAAGTGCTATGGTTAATCCAATCTGTACATTTTCAAGCGCAGCAATAAATGTGGCAAACCCTTCTGGAAAATTGTGAATACCAATCGCAAGAGCGGTAAAAACACCTGTGCGCTTAAGTGCCGAATCTTTGATAAGAGAATGTTGATGTCCTTCTTTAAGGACACTGAGTTCTTTGTTGGATTTTGGTTCATGGGGATTGACATCTTCGGGAATAAACCGATCAATGAGTGCACTAAGCCCAATACCTCCAAAAAAACAAAGTAAAGCTAAAGATTCCCCTATTATAGGGCTTTCGTAAATGGTAATAAACGCCATTTTGGACTTAAAAAGAATTTCAACAAACGAGACATAGACCATCACACCTGCTGAAAATCCCAATCCTATGGATAAGAATGTATGGCTTTTACTCTTTGAAAAAAAAGCTAAAAGAGCACCGAAACCTGTGCTTAGCCCTGCAAAGAGTGTGAGAAGAAAAGCAGGTATGAACTGCTCTAAAGTAACATCAATCATACCTGCCTCCTTTTCCTATTATATTAAATACATAGCACGCTTTTAAAGCAAAGCTCCAAAAGCTACGTTAACACTAGGTTTTCTTCGGCAGAAAGCCCACGCACCCTAGAGGTGCTTTAAACTTTTTACAAAAAAGTTTATTTCATAGATTTTTTTAAATCACTAATAAACTCTGTGATGTCATCATGCAAATTTTGTAAATCTTCTTCGTGCATGACTTCATCGGCTAAAATTTGTGAAACCATATCGTAAGTAACGATGTCTTTATCGCGTGTCAAATCGACAATTCGTGAGTACGTTGCAATGGCACACTGTTCACCTTTAATGGCATCATTTAAGACTGCAACGACATCAAAATCATTCGGTGCATCATACCCGCAATTGGTCTGTTTGAGCCAATCGGCAGGATGAAGAAGTGGCGCACCACCTAATTGAATAATGCGATCTGCAACCATGGTAGCATGTCTGAGTTCATCTGCTGCATGCTGAACAAGTTCGGCGATCGCTGCATCTTTCATCAATCCTTTAACCACCTTAGCTTCAATAAAATACTGATAATACGCCAACCACTCATCTGCATATGCACGATTGAGTGTTGTGATAATCTCTTGAACCTCAATGCCTTTAATAATCGAATTTCCAACTCTTGCCATGATTACTCCTTTATCGTTGTTAATGAAGAAATCATACTGACTATAAACTAAAATATATATTAAATAATAATTTTTATTATTTATGTAAACTTATTTTAGCTTTCTCGATTAATGTAATGTAATTCATTTCACTTATTTTATCAATCAATGTTGTGTGAAATGTTCCAATCCCTTGGCTTTTATCTGCCATTTCACCTGCAATTGACATGGTCAATATCCCTGCAATTGCGCTTGGAAGTCCTTTGTTTGACGCGCCTAAGAAGCTACCAATCAAAGATGTTGTCATGCACCCTGTTCCTGTCACTTTCGTTAATGCGCTATCACCGTTTTCAAGCACATACGAGTTCACACCATCTGATACAATGTCACTTTTGCCTGTAATGGCAATCACACAACCTAATTTTTTAGCTAGCGTTAAAGCGATTTTAGCGCCATCACTCTCCTCTTCTAAAGAATCCACCCCTGCACTTTTTGCTTCAAGCCCTGCAATGGTTTTGATCTCCGCCATATTGCCACGAATCACACTAAAAGAGATAACCTCCATCAGTTTTGCAACACTCTCTCTACGAAAAGATGTTGCCCCTACACCAACAGGATCAAGTACCACTGGAATACCTTTGGCATTGGCTGCCCTACCCGCTTTAAGCATCGAAGCAATGGTGCGCTCATTTGCGGTACCAATGTTTAAAACCAGCGCATCGCAAATGCCAACCATCTCTTCCACTTCACCGATTTCATCTGCCATAATAGGAGAAGCACCAATGGCTAAAACCACATTGGCACAATCATTGACCGTCACATAGTTGGTAATATGATGAATTAAAGCACGCTTGTTTTGTAAGGCATCAAATGCCTCTTTTAGTTGCTCTTTAATGTCCATGATGCCATAACCTTTTTCGTAATGATAAAAATGATGCTTGTTGCAAGCATCGTTGGAAGCGTTGAGCCTAAAGGAAGATCAAGCGTAACGAACTGATAATACAGTGTGACACCAACAGCCCAAACAATAAGCGCACCTATGTGTAACGACAAAGAAGATTCAATCTCCTCTTTTTTGAAGACAAAATAATCACTGAGGAGTATGGCAAAAAGTGGTCCAAAGACCGAACCTATGGCATATAAAAAGGTTTCATACTGCTCAATCGGGGTAAAAAGAGCAACCAACAGCCCAATAATTGCCATGACAAAAGCAATTTTTCGCTCACTTATGTGTGGAAAAATATTGGTAAAAGTGACACCTGCGGAGTAGGCATCAAGGAAGGTTGTCGTAATGGTCGAAAGCAAAACAATACCAAGAGCGGCAAAGCCTAAATGAAGCACCATCATCATTGAACCGACACTGGCATCTTTGGCATAAAGCGCAATAGCTAAACCAATAGCATACATCAAAGAACTACCGATGAAATAGCCCGTAAAACTACCAACAAGCCCACCGTTTCTACTTTTAGCAAACCGCGTATAATCCGAGATCAGCGGAAGCCACGACAAAGGCATAATAATGCTAAGTTCAAGTGCAGCTCCAAAGCTCATCTCTCCAGTTGCAGGGACTTGTAAAATGCTCCCTTCCCTAAACACAACACCACATAAAATGATGGTAAGCCCAAACAGAAGAACAACGGCGATAACATTGAGCTTTTGAAATCCTACTTTTCCAAGCCAAATCCAAAGACCTATAAAAACGCCAATGGCAATTGCCCATGTATTAATGCTATCAAACCCAAACAAGCTCATACCCAGTTCATTAGCAGCACGCCCTCCTGAAATGATCATCACCGCTGTCCAACCGATGAGTTGAAGCACATTAAGAAGTGCGAAAAGGTAAGAGCCATAGCGCCCAAAAGAGATGCGTGTGGACATGATGGCAGGAAGCTTGCTTTTGGCTCCAATGTAGCCACCCAAAATAAGAATCAAACCACCAATAAGATGCCCCAAAAGAATCGCTTTTAAGCCTTCACTAAACCCAAGTGGCGCTAAAAGTCCACCCGTAAAAATCTCCGCCATAGAGATAGCTGCACCAAACCAGAGCGCAAAAAGCCCAAAGCTACTTAACGTTGTTTTTTCTTCCATCATGATTCAATTCCTGCTTTGGTATAAAGTGCGTAAAAATGATGCACAGGACCCACACCATGCCCTAGTTTAAAGCCATGTGTAATCGCTTCGGTGATGTACGCCTTAGCTGCTTCAACGGCATCCTTTACCTGTAAACCTTTTGCAAGATTAGCCGCAATGGCAGATGAAAGCGTACAACCTGTTCCATGCGTGTTTATCGTCTCTAATCGTTTGGAATGCAAAAGATGAAACGTTTCGCCATCGTAAAGCACATCGGTGGCATCATTTTCCAAATGCCCTCCTTTGACCAGCACGTACTTACAGCCTAGTTTATGCAGATCAAGCGCTGCTTTTTGCATCAATTCAATCGTATCAATTTTATAGCCTACGATGACTTCAGCTTCTGGAAGATTGGGGGTAATAAGTGTTGCCATCGGCAAAAGAGTTTCAATAAGCGCTTTTTTGGCTTCAGGTTGCAAAAGGTCATACCCACTTTTGGAGATCATCACAGGGTCAATCACCAAAGGTGGTAAAGGATATTTTTTAAGTGTCTGTGCAATGATTTCAATAGTTTCAGGACGAGAAACCATACCAATTTTGACTGCATCAACACGAATGTCATCAAAAATCGCTTCGATTTGATGTTCTATAACTGATGGGGTAATGTCTTGCACGTCAAAGACACCTTGGGTATTTTGTGCGGTAATCGCGGTGATAACACTCATGCCATAGGTACCATTGGCACTAAAGGCTTTTAGATCGGCTTGAATGCCAGCACCTCCACAGCTATCAGAGCCTGCTATTGTTAAACAATGTTTCATTTTATTCCTCAAACCTATAAAGATGTTGAAGTTGTGGGAGGGTTTATAAGAGGATGTGTGTTATTTTGATTGAGCTTTCCTACGCTGGCATTACCCAGATCAGGTAGATACCAAGCGCACCTATCTATCACGTCAATAGAACTTTTTAAAGATTGTGTTTGGTAGGCAAAGATGCGCAACCTTGCTAAGTGCAAGGAAAGTATCTTTAACGCCCCAAAGATAATTTTAAAAAAGTTCCCGTAGGGCTTGCCAATCACACGGCGTCTCATTTCGTTGACACCTTTGAGTGTAGTGCCACTACACTTGCAATGTGTCGCCTCATGAAACTTGGTGCTTGACAAGCTATTGACGTGATAGATAGATGTGCTTGGTATAAGGATCAAAGAATCACCATTCTTTATCTCAGCTGGTTTACCAGCCCTCCTAGCACTAACTATTAAAGACAATTGTACTTGTAAGATACATTTGTCATTCATTCCTTTAATACCTTTTTAACAATTTGTATTAAAAGTTATTGAATTGTCACGATATACACGCTTAACACCGTAATTGTACTTAGGCTTTAAGCCTTTCTCAGAGATAGGGGTTTTCGTGTACTAACTTTTAATAATAATCTTGTGGCATGACCACGTTTACAAGTATAAAGAAGTACACATTATACATAAAAAAGGATTTACCATGCGTAAAGTTTTTGTCGGTATTGATGTTGCTAAAGAAAAGCTTGATATTTCTATCATTCTTGATGGTCTAAAAAATGATTATCTTCAAATTTTAAATAATGAAAGTTATATTCTAGGTTTGTTTGATTATTTGAAAAACACTTATAAAAAAAGTGAGTTTTT
>CAYXNJ010000046.1:0-18056 GCA_964466465.1 uncultured Sulfurospirillum sp. | reverse complement strand
TAAAATATTATAGTTAAAGATGAACAATTAATGTTCAATTTTTATGTTTATATTTTAATCAGACAATTTTTTACACACTTCTTCTTTGGGAAGTTTTTTAGGACCTGGTTGAATCCACCATGTCTCACCATTGCTCAGTTCCACTTCACCACCCCACTTCTCTTCGGTTTCAAATTCTATTTTTGAGATCGTCTCTTCCATATCTTTTTTTGCGATATAAAAACAAATTTCGCCACCCTCTTCTCGAAGCATTACTTTTGCCATGATTTTTTCCTTATGTTAAAATTTTCTTGAGCCACTTGGTTAAGCCACTCTCTTCGTAATGCACTTTAAAGAACCCTTTTTGAAGCTCTTTGATGAGAACATGACGATTGCCCTCTTTTTCTGTTAACGCAAAATCCTCTCTGTAGTGCGCGCCTCTACTCTCACGTCGTTGCATCGCTGAGAGGATGATGGCTTCACTGAGCTCCAAAGCATTGCGAAGCTCCAAAATGGAGATCAACTCAACATTGTTGTGTTTTCCTTTGTCGATACAATGCAGGGTATTGGACTCAAGACGCAGGTACTTCATATAGTCAAATGCCTCTTGCAAGGAGCTTTCATTGCGAAAAATACCTGCTTTATCAAACATGATTTTACCCACAGAGATGCGCATAGCATTGAAGTTTTTAGAGCAATCCCCATCAAAAATACGCTGTACCAAATCCATATTTTTGATCACCACACTATAATCAATCGGCAGAAAATCCTTATTGAAGGCATACTCTTTTGCCTTTTTCCCTGCAAGCTCCCCAAATACTGCTCCTTCTAAGAGAGAGTTTCCCCCTAAGCGATTGGCACCATGCACCCCAAGGGCGGCACTCTCACCGCAGATAAAAAGCCCCTTGATTTCGCTTTTCGTCATAGAAGATGCAATGCCACCCATGCTGTAATGCGCCACAGGTTTGATCTCTAAAAGCTCATAAGAGAGATCAACGCCTACTTGATTGTAAGCACTTTTATACAAAGATGGAACACGTGTTTCGAGTATCTCTTTTGAAATATGCCGCATATCAAGATAGACTTTTCTCCCAGCTCTCATCTGCTCAAAAATGGCGCGTGCAAGCACATCACGCGTGCCCAGTTCATCGACAAAACGCTCCCCATCGGAATTGACAAGATGTCCTCCTTCACCCCTTGCGGCTTCAGAAACCAAGTAACTAGTCTTAGCGAAACCTGTCGGGTGAAACTGTACAAACTCCATATCTTTAAGACTCATCCCAGCTCTGAGTGCCACACTTAAAAGATCTCCCGTGCAGTCTTGCGCGTTCGTGCTAAACCCTCGATAAATACCCGCATACCCACCCCCTGCAAACACCACAGCTTTGGCAGGATAAACCGTTACAGTAGAGTCGATTTTTTTAAGGGCAACCACACCGCTGATGTACTCTTCTATCGTTGTGATGTCCATAACAAAATGATTCACCAAAAATTCAACACCAACTAATTTGGCTTTTTTAATCAACATTTGTGTAATGGCAGCACCCGTGCTATCTCCCACAAAACAGGTACGTTTGGAACTTCCTCCACCAAAACTTCTCTGCAAAATTTTGCCATTTGCATCACGGTCAAATTCAACTCCGTACTCAACAAGCTTTTGGATAATAAGTGGTGCTTGATGGCATAGATAACTAATGGCTTTTTTATCGCCCAAATCTTTAGAGCTTTTCATCGTATCATCGATGTGTTTTTGAATTTCCGCTTCATCTTTTTCATCTAATACCGCATTGATACCACCACTGGCTATGGCGCTGTTCGATTTAATAAGATTGCTTTTTGTGATAATCGCAACACTGTTAGTTTCACTCTTAGCCTCAATCGCTGCCATAAGCCCTGCGATGCCTGAGCCAATTACGATTACGTCATATGTCATGTTATCGCTCCACCTTATAAAGAAGATTGTATTTGGTTGTATTGGTTGCGTTCACCGAGGCAATACCAAGATTACTGCTGACATGCTCACTTGAGCTTGTGCTAAAGAGGGATGTTACGATACCTCTTGTCGAGCGCACAAACTGTAGAGCAAGCTGTATGTCGCTTTGAAGCTCCATCTTAGAATCCAGCAAGTACCCAATTTCAGGCTTAAAAGGTTTTTTAAAAAGGTGCATCTGAAGTAAAGAAGAACTACTTATCACACCAAGCCCTAATTTATGGGCTACTTGCAAAGGTGTGTAGTAGTTACCATCACTCATTTTTTGATTGGCAACACTGTACGCATGCGTTTTAGCTAGGTTAAACGGCAGTTGAATGTACTTAAAATGATGGTTAGCACCGCCAACTTTTCGCGCTACATCATAAACATCTTCAAGGTTAATGTATTCGCTATTGCTCTCTTCATAGATCAAAGCGTTCCAGACTGCTATACCGTATGCTTTCATTTTTCCTTCACGAACACTCTCTTCAAAACTTGCAAAAATAGCTTCTAAATTTTCAAGAAATTGTGTATAACCTATACGGGTAAGTTGAGTTTCTGGATTGTGTAAAAAGTAGATGTCTAAGCACTCTACCTGTAAGTTTGCAAGAGAGCGATCTAAAGAGGCTTTCAAAAAAGCTGGTGTCATACAGTGTTGATCGAGCTCAATATCCATAGAAGTTGCTAAACCTTTTTGGATAATATGCTCACTTATCCACACATAGGGGTTTTCAGGAAATGGAAAATCAAGCGGTATAAAACCACCTTTGGAACAAATAATCAGCTCTTCCCTCTTGACTTCGCCACTCTCAAAAAGCTCTTCTAGCACCTCGCCGATTTCCCGCTCACTCTGCTGATAGCGGTAGTTTATCGCCGTATCGATGACATTGATACCGCTATGAATAGCCATTTTTATGGCATCTTTATAGTCAAAGGTATAATTTTCTTCTTTATAAGGCTCTTTTTTAAAGGTACCAAAACCTAGTTTGGAGAAAATAAGCCCATCGTATCTGGTATAAAAATCTTTATAGTGTGCAAAACGTTTGGCAAAACCATACGTCGCGTCAGGTGTTGCATGAGTAAAACGCATTGTGTACCTCACATAAATTTGATCTGCTTTAAAACAACCCTCAATTACAACTATACAAGAAACGTTCCGTGCATGAGATGCCAGTGTCACCACAACCTTAAAATGTACACGCTAAAAAAGATTTTTTAGCTTATTCTAATTTTGTAAGAACTTCCCTATTTATGGTACTTACCACTTTTTGAAACAAAGTGATTATCTTTTATGAAAGATACGTCTAATTAAAGCGAATCTAAAAAAAGATATGCTAACTTTTACCGTTCTTAGGAGGTGGAGAATTTCCTAGGCAATTATTTTTGTGCTCTATGATCGTAAATTTTATATGGAGGTAAGATATGACAGCAAACAGTACAAGCGCATCGTCTAAGATCGCTTGGGTATTTGTAGCTATTTTAGGCGCTATTGCGTTTGGCTATATTGCATTGAATCGTGGTGAATCGATTAATGCTATGTGGGTGCTTACAGCATCAGTGTGTGTTTATTTGATTGGATACCGCTTTTACAGCCTTTACATTGCGGACAAGGTTTTAAAGGTTGATGCAACACGTATGACACCAGCGTTTCGTCATAATGATGGACTTGATTATGTCCCTACCAACAAAGTCATCCTCTTTGGTCACCACTTTGCGGCAATCGCAGGTGCTGGTCCATTGGTTGGTCCTGTTTTAGCAGCACAAATGGGTTATTTGCCAAGTATGCTTTGGATCCTCATCGGTGTTGTTTTAGCAGGTGCTGTACAAGACTATATGGTCTTATTTGTGTCTACACGTCGTGATGGTAGATCGCTCGGTGATCTCGTTAAGACAGAAATGGGAACCATCCCAGGTATCATTGCTCTTATTGCATGTTTTATGATTATGATCATTATCTTAGCGGTTCTTGCAATGGTCGTTGTAAAAGCTCTTACACACAGTCCTTGGGGAACATTTACTGTTGCCTTTACCATTCCATTAGCATTCTTCATGGGAATCTACTTACGCTTTATTCGCCCAGGTCGTATTCTTGAAGCGTCTGTGATTGGTATTGTTGGTCTTGTTTTTGCTATTATCGTTGGTGGTGATGTCGCACAAAATCCAAGTTTAGCACCTTACTTTGATCTAAGTGGTGTACAACTCACATGGGCTTTAGTGATCTATGGTTTTATTGCAGCAGTACTTCCTGTATGGTTGCTTTTAGCACCTCGTGATTACCTCTCAACTTTCTTAAAAATTGGTGCGATTATTGGTCTTGCGATTGGTATTGTTGCGTTAATGCCAATGATGCAAATGCCTGCTGTTACCAAATATGCGTTTGATAGCCATGGACCAGTATGGTCAGGAAGCCTCTTCCCATTCTTGTTTATTACCATTGCATGTGGTGCGGTTTCTGGTTTCCATGCTTTAATTTCTTCTGGTACAACACCTAAAATGCTTGCCAATGAAACTCAAGCACGTATGATCGGTTACGGTGGTATGTTGATGGAGTCTTTCGTTGCTATGATGGCACTTATTTCTGCATCTATCATCGATCCAGGTGTTTACTTTGCAATGAACAGCCCAATGGGTGCTCTTAACCCAACAGGTTTAGCAGACATCGCAGCAGCAGCTTCAGCAACCGTTAGTAACTGGGGATTTGTTGTAACACCAGATGTACTGACTCAAATTGCAGCAGATGTTGGTGAAAAAAGTATTATCTCTCGTGCAGGTGGTGCTCCTACTCTTGCGGTTGGTATGGCACAGATCATTCATCAAGCACTCGGTGGTCTTGGTTCTATGTCTTTCTGGTACCACTTCGCCATTTTGTTTGAGGCACTCTTCATCTTAACTGCGGTTGATGCGGGTACGCGTGCAGCACGCTTTATGTTACAAGATTTACTAGGACTTATCAATCCAAACTTGAAAAAAACAAACTCATTGTTTGCAAACTTACTTGCAACGGCTATTGTTGTTGCTTCATGGGGTTACTTCCTCTATGTCGGTGTTGTTGATCCATTAGGCGGTATCAATACATTATGGCCACTCTTTGGTATTACCAACCAAATGCTTGCAGCCATTGCCTTGATGTTATGTACTGTCGTACTTTTCAAAATGAAACAACAAGCCTTTGCTTGGGTTTCTATCGTTCCAGCAACATGGTTGGTGATTTGTACAATGAGTGCAGGTTGGTTAAAAGCATTTAGTTCTGATCCAGCGGTCAGCTTCTTTGCAAAAGCAAACCAACTCCAAACCCTTCTTTCAAGCGGCAACTTTAAACCAAATGCCGTCTTTAAATCTCAAGAAGCTGTAGAGCGCGTTATTTTCAATAACCAACTTGATGGCGTCTTGATTCTTTTCTTTATGGTGGTTGTCGTTTCGATGATCTACTTTACAGTGAGAGAATGCCTTAAAGCACTTCAATCTGACAAACCAACTGCGATTGAGGTTCCATATGCTCCAATGCCTGCAAATGCTGAAGATATTATTAGAGGCACTGCACACTAAATTGTTTGACCAAGAGGATTTCCTCTTGGTCAAATCATCTTAATAAAACAAGGATAGAAGATGTTTGAAAATCTTGCAAAAGCGGGAAAATATTTAGGACAAGCTGCGCGTTTGATGGTGGGTGTACCTGACTACGATACCTATGTGCAACATATGCGTCTTACCCATCCTGAACAAACACCTATGAGTTATGAAGAATTTTACAGAGAACGTGTTGAAGCACGCTATGGAGGGAAAAATGGCAGCTCACGCTGTTGCTGATGACATCTTAAACCACACGACCCCGCTTCCTGTTACGATCTTAACAGGATTTTTAGGCGCGGGAAAAACAACCCTTATTAACTACCTTTTAGAACACAATCACGGTGAGCGCATTGCCATCATTGAAAATGAATTTGGTGCGGTCAATGTGGATGGAGCTCTTTTAAAAAGTACAGAAGATGTTGAAATCGTCGAACTGAGCAATGGTTGCGTATGCTGTAGCATTAGAGGAGAATTAACCCAAGCACTTCACGAATTGCTTGCTAAAATGGACTCTGGCGCATTTAAGGCAGATCGTCTTTTACTAGAAACTACAGGTCTTGCTGATCCAGCACCGATTGTTCAAGCTTTTTTTGTTGATGAAATCATTCGTGAACGCATCATGCTCGATGCGGTAATAACACTTGTTGATGCTATCCACATCATTAAACAGCTCGATGAACACCGCGTTGCTGCTTCGCAAATTGGCTTTGCAGATCGCATTATTCTTACAAAAGCGGATTGTGTGGATGAAGCACAAAAAGAGCTTGTTCTTTCTCGCATCAATGCGATTAACTCTAAAGCAGAAATTTTTGAAGCATGCAAAGGTGAACTTCCTAAAGAGATTTGGATTGGTATTGGTGCATTTGATCTTAGCGATACACTCACTGTCACTCAAGGTTTTTACCAAGCGAAAGACGCCAAAAATATTCAATTTAAGAGCTTTAGTGCTCAAAAACCAACCCAATCATGGAGCGATGACATCACCTCTTATGTTTTTGAAGCGGGTGAGCTTGACATCAAAAAGATCGGTGCCTTTATGGAAAATCTTGTTGAAGTCTATGGCAACGATATGCTTCGTTACAAAGGTGTTTTAGCTGTGGATAGTGATGAGCGCCGTCTCATCGTTCAAGGTGTGCATAAAGTCGTTGGGTTTGACTTTGGTTCTCCTTTTGTGGGTGAGCGAAAATCACTGCTTGTGGTTATCGGGCGTTATTTGCCTTATGAAGAGCTCAAAACACAATTTCTTCAAACCATAGCTGTATAAACTTTTTAGGAGGAAGCATCGCTTCCTTTTCGCTATAATGTCCGCTTTTAAATCCAAAGGTTAATCTATGCGTTGCAAAGAAATGAGCTCTTTTATTGTTATGGACATCGTCAAAGAAGCTGAAAAGTTTCCTGATAGTATTCACTTTGAGATTGGTCAGCCCGACCTTTCACCTTCCCCTAACGTAAAAAAAGCATTACACCAAAGCATTGATGACAATCGTTTTTCTTATACTCAAAGTCATGGGCTTATCGCTCTTCGTGAAAAAATAGCACAACATTACGCCACAACCTATGGCGTTAGTATAGACATCGATCAAATCTTTTTAACACCAGGAACCAGTGGTGCTTTTTTGATCGCTTATGCACTTACGCTGAAAAGTGGGGCAACGCTGGGCATGAGTGACCCTTCATACCCCTGTTATAAAAACTTTGCACATCTGCTTGACATCAAACCGCTGTTTATGCCTATTGGTAAGGAAGATGACTTCGAGTTACATGTAGAAGACTTACAACCACATCAACTCGATGCACTACAAATCTCTTCTCCTGCTAATCCAACAGGCAATATCTACACAAAAGAGAACCTAAAAGCACTCATCAAACACTGTGAAGCCCACAATATCGCGTTTATCTCCGATGAACTTTATCATGGTTTGACCTATGAAAAAGAGGCAAATTGTGCGCTTGAGTTTGGAAGAAAAAATGTTTTTGTTATCAATGGTTTTTCAAAGTACTATTGTATGCCAGGACAGCGTTTGGGTTGGGTTATCGTGCCAAAAGAGCAAGTCCGACACGCAGAAATCGTCGCACAAAATCTTTTCATTTCTGCGCCAACCCTCAGCCAATACGGCGCTCTTGAAGCATTTGATGAGAGTTACCTTGCCGAGATAAAAGCCGAATTTAAAGAAAGACGTGATTTTTTATATGCAGAACTCTCAGAGCTTTTTGAGATCGATGCAAAACCAGAAGGTGCTTTTTACATCTGGGCGAACATCTCAAAATACTCCCATGATAGCTTTGCGTTTGCAAAAGAACTCCTAGAAACCATCCATGTTGCAACTACCCCAGGCATTGACTTTGGAAGCAATGGCACAAGCCACTATCTCCGTTTTGCCTATACCCGAAATATCGAACACATGCGTGAAGGTGTCAAAAGACTCAAAAATTACTTAAAGGATAGAAAATGAAAATTGGTAAAAATAGCGTCGTAACTCTTAGTTACCGTGTGCTTGATAAAAAAGGAACACCTCTTGATACAGGTGATGAACCACTTGTATATTTACATGGCGGATACAATGATGTCTTTGCAAAAGTTGAAAAGGCGTTAGAGGGCAAAACCGTAGGCGATGAAATCGAAGTAGCGCTTAGTTATAAAGAGTCTTTTGGCGAGTACGATGAAACCTTAGTCGTTACACAACCTCGTAGTGAATTTGACGACCACATCCATGTTGGTGAACAGTTTGAAGAGATTATTGAAGATGAACTCAGTGGTGAAGAAGAGAGCATCATTTACATCGTAAAAGAAGTGACAAAAGATCATGTCGTTCTTGATGGTAACCACCCTTTTGCGGGCATTGATGTTGTCTTTCATGGTGTTGTAGCCGATGTACGTCAAGCAACCAAAGAAGAGATCAAAGAGCAATACGCAAGGTAATAAAAGGAAGAGCAAAACGCTCTTCCTTATAAACGATTTATTTGAACTTATCGACCATCAGCTCAGCTGGGTGAATCGCTTTGATTTTTGAGCCTGATTTATCAAGCCCTCCTCGTATCTGAATCAAACAGCCTGGACATTCAGCAGTGACAAACTCGGCTCCTGTTGCTTCAATGTTTTCAAGCTTTCGTTTAAGCATTTGCATTGAAATCTCAGGTTGTTTAAGAGTGTAAGAACCACCCATACCACAGCACGTATCGCACTCATTCATCTCTTTGATTTCATAACCAGCAGCACTCAGCGCAGCTCTAGGCTCTTTGAAAACACCTACATGACGTTTTGCATGACAAGAATCATGGTAGGTAAGCGTATGAAGTTCAATGCCTTCTTTTGGAGTAAGCCTTTTCTCTTTAATGAGTTTGTCAACCAATTCGGTGAACATATACGTTCGTGACGAGACTTCATTTGCTTTAGGAATTAATGTCTCTCTGTGTTGCTCTTTGAGGATTTTTGCCCACTCTTTTTTTAAAGCAGTGGTACAACTTGCACAACTGACCACAATGTATTTAGGATCACCTTCTAAGAGAGGCAAGATATTTCGCTCTGCCGCGTCCGCTGCCATATCAAATGAACCACTTCCCCAATGAGGAATACCACAGCATGATTGTTCTTCAGGGAAGAGTACCTCAATGCCTGCTTTATTTAAAATCTTCACAATCGCCACACCAGCATCGGGATAGACAAAGTCAAGAGCACACCCTACATAAAAGACTGCTTTTTCATCGCATTTTGGTTGCTCAATCGTTTTAAAAAGATCACGGAATGGTACAGGAGCAACAGAAGGTAAACTTCGGTACTCAGATAAACCTGAGAGGAACATCGGCAAGTGGCGGATGAAACCTTCTTTGACAAATGGTTTTTGAAGAACAGAAGCCGCACGCAACATGCCATGAAAGACTCTACGGTTATTGATGACTTCAAGTGCAGTTTTATAGATAAATGGCAACCCTTCTTTATCCGCCGCACGATGGCGAAGCTCTAAAATAAGCCCAGGGATGTCGATTTTAGCGGCACATATCTCTTTACATTTATCACAACCGATACAGAGCGCTTGGATGTCTTCGGCAGACTTTAATTTGTTGAACCATGCGGTTAAAATCGTACCAATACCTCCTGTATAGATGTCACCAAACACGTGTCCTGTCACCAAACGATAAACAGGGCATACGTTCAAACAGGCGGCACAGCGAATACACTGAAGTGCTTCTTTGAACTTTGGATCTTCTGCCATTTTGGTACGATTGTTGTCCATGAGGACAATGTGTACCTCTTTCATAGAGCCATCATCATTCAAGGTTGGTGCAGAGATAAAAGAAGCATAACTTGTAAGAAGCTGACTGGTTGCATTTCGTGGGAGTGCCGCTAAAATAGGTGCAGCATCGGTATAGTTAGGTACGAGTTTTTCAAGACCAACCAATGCAACGTGAATTTTTGGAAGCGTTGTCACTAAACGCGCATTTCCTTCGTTAGTACAGATGACGATAGAGCCTGTCTCTGCAATCGCGATATTCGCTCCTGAAATTCCCATATCGGCTTCAAAGAACTTTTCACGAATCGCTTTTCGTGCAACTTTAACGAGTTTTTGAATGTCATTGTCAAGCGGTTGTTTAGTCTCTTCTGCAAAAAGGTCTGAAATCTCCTCTTTGGTTAAGTGAAGTGCAGGCATAACCATATGTGAAGGTGTTTGATGCGCAAGCTGACAGATCCATTCACCCAAATCTGTTTCATCAGATTGGATGTCAAACTTATCAAGGAAATGGTTCAGATGGATCTCTTCGGTTGCCATTGATTTTGATTTGACAATTTTTTTAACACCTTTTTCTTGACACAAATTCGCGATGTATTCACGCGCAGCTTCTGGGCTATTGGCAATGAAAACTTTTATGCCATTGGCTTCGGCATTTTTCTTAAAGGTGTATGCAAGTTCACGAAGATGACCCGCTGCTTCACCTTTAATATCTGCAATTTGAGTACGTAGTGCCTCAAAATCAACACCTTCAAATGCTTTCGCACGTGTTGCTGGGTAATTCCATCTGTCTAAAATACCTGCTAGGTTTTGATTTTCAAGGGCTTTGTGGATGGATGCTGACATATCGTGTTTCATGATGCTACTCCTTCTAACTCTAAATCATCGACACACACTATAACCAAACGCTCTGGACCATGAACGCCAATGGCAAGTACACGTTCAATATCTGCTGTTTTACTAGCCCCTGTAATGAGCGTAATGTATTTATCATCTTTTGGGTGCATCTTTGTCATCAAAGCAGGAATATCTGCAATAATTTTTGATGTTGGAAGAATGGCTACGTGAATCCACGCAAGCGCAGATGCTAAGCGTTGAGCGATGTCAGTTGAGTCTTGTGCCATACTCCCCGTTTCTGCTAAACCCCATTTTAACTGGGTAATGCCCACTTTTGCACCTTTTGCGAGCTCTTTATTGACTTCAAAATAAAGACCAGGAAACTTTTGTGCCATTGCTTGGTTGTCAAACTGCTTTAAAATAGGACTATCTGCCCAAACAGCATAAGAGCCAGATTCGTTTTTAATTTCCTCATTTTTAAGGAACTCTTCGATAAAACCAAGAGCCTCATTGGTTGTTGCAAAACGCTTTACTTCGGTGTTCCCCGATGTCTCAGCCCTTGCTTTGAAATTTTCAAACATATGTACGTCTCCTTCTATTGTGAGATTTATTTTTGATATGCACGGTCAAAATCTTAATTAAATATAAATAATTATACTTAATCTAAATCTACAAACATTGTAGCTCACGCGAATGATGAATGTATGAGATTTTCAACATTGAGAAAAGGAGAGAATGAGGAGTTTACTTTCTGATACATCCGTAAATATAAATTAAAACGAAGAGAGAAGAAGAAAATTGTCTTTTCTTCTTCAAGATGTCAATTTGACTTAGGACAAGCACGCTCTGGGAGTCTTGAATCACATACTTTTACTGCTTTAAGATAGCGCATAAGCGAAACAACTTCTTCATCTTTTGGTGAATACTTAAATGCCTTTTGTACAACATATAAGCTATCATTTCCTCGAATGGTTTTAAACCATGTTAATTCAGGTTTATTGGTTGTTTTATTGAGAGGACATGCTTGAAGCCATATCATAAAAGAATAGCCATTTTCTGTCCCTTCTCCAATAGGAATACTTTCTGATTCACTACACGATGCTGTCCATAATTTATTTAATCGTTTTTGAAAATCTTCCAATGAGATCGCTAAATTGAAAAAAACTTGTACGGTTACCATTTGTGTCCAATTCTGAACGCTTTGATCAAGAGGAACCATTTCCATCATCGTCATATTTTTTTCTTTTTTTTCAAAATCAACTTTGAAATTTTCAGGAACACTCACCAATAAATTTTCATTGATTAAATCCGCACATAAAGAGAGAGGAAATATACATAAATAACAGGCAATGACATTGACAATATATCTTTTCATAACGTAGCCCTTTCTTTCATCTCAAGCCCAAGACTTGGCGCGATTTCCCGCATCGCTGCTATCACATCGACAATAAGCTCATCAATGCCAACGCCTAGGATATCAGCACCCTTTTGAATAACTTCTCTACTTGCTCCAGCGGCAAACGCCTTGTCTTTATATTTCTTCTTGGCAGATGAAAGCTCTAAGTCCATAACTGAGCGACTTGGACGCACCAAAGCACTCGCGGTAATGAGTCCTGTGAGTTCATCCACCGCATAAAGCGTTTTTTCCATTGTGCTTTGAGGCTCTACATCGGTGCAAATGCCCCATCCATGCGACATAATCGCGCGGATAATCTCTTCGCTATACCCCTTCTCTCGTAGAATTTCTGCTGTTTTATGACAATGTTGTTCAGGAAATTTTTCATAATCCAAATCGTGTAAAAGACCAACAATGCCCCAAATTTCTTCATCTTCGCCAATTTTTCGCGCCATATAGCGCATCGTTCCCTCAACCGCTAACCCATGTGTCACAAGAGCATCACCGTTATAAGCTTTCAGTAATGCAAAGGCCTCTTCTCTTTTTGGCATTTTTATCCTTTCCATCATTAATGGAAAAATTGTACTGCGTTGTATCTGAAATTCTTTTCAAAAAAATTCTATTTTTTGTGATGTTATCACTGATAATTGTGTTACAATACCAACTTTAAATCAATCTTTATTGGTTTAATTAATCTTTTTTACTAAAGAGATTCTTTATGGTAGATAACATAAACGTTTATCGCATCAATGCAGGCTCCTGTAACGGCTGTGACGTCGAACTTCTCTCTACAGTTTTAGTCCCAAAATTTGGCTTTGACACCCTCAACTGCACCTACACCAATGATCCAGAGATTGCCAATATCGTTTTAGTCACTGGTTCTATCACCACACGTTCAAAGCCCTATGTTGAAGCAACACTTAAACGCCTACCTCACAAAAAGGTCGTGGTCGCTTTAGGTATTTGCCCCATTAGTTGTGGTGTTTTTAGGGACAGTTACTCCATAGAAGGTCCCTTAGATCGTCTGGTCAATGTTGATGTTAACGTCGCAGGCTGCCCTCCAAGTCCGAAAAGTATTGTCGATGGGCTTTTGCAAGCCTGTGCTCTTTGGAAAGCAAAGGAGAACGCATGAGTACCTATAAAGGTCAAATCACATTTAACAGTGAACAGTGTGTTGTCTGTAAAACCTGTGCGTTTGTCTGCCCAGCTAATGCCATCAGCATCACCTGTACACAGCCTCAGCAATTTCACGACTTTATCATCTGGCATAACACCTGTACTTTGTGCGGTAACTGCACCTACTTTTGCCCAACAGGAGCAATTGCTCTTAGCACCTCACCTGCTAAGGCAACGCCCCAACATGAAAAATACACGCATGTCACCGCCAATGTCGTTCACTATACCCAATGTGCACAGTGCGGTGAAAACATGACACATATTCCACAGACCCTCTTGGAGCGTGGTTTTAAACAAGTCGATGAAAAGTTGCGTGCATTGTTTGATCTCTGCCCAAAATGCAGACGTGACTATACTTTTGAAAAGAGAGCCCTTTAAGATGAAAGCATTACAAACAAAACTCAATGATGCGTGTAAGGCGCTACCGCTCTCGTGTCACATTTCAGCCCATCTTGATAGTCTTTGGTGCGAACTAAGCGATAAAGAACTTCTTGTACAACTTGCCGAACTGTTACAAGGCATGAACGCACGTGTGTGCATGATAACCGCGTATGTACATGATAAAGGTCATAACATCGTCTATCACTTTGATGTTAATGGCGTTATGCTGAACATTACGCTCTTTGTGGATGATAAAAGCGTTCCTTCCATCACACCTTTCTTTAAAAGTGCCGATTGGACAGAGCGAGAACTGAGTGAGCTTTATGGCATTGCACTTGAAAACCACCCTAATCCAAAACGTCTTTTCATCGATGATGCCATCAAAGAAGAGGTGCTCAAAGAGTACTACACCCTCTCCTCCATGATGAGCGGCAAAATCAATGAGACATTATGGAGTCGTATTAAGGCACAAAAGGAGGTCATTTATGGATAAAACACAACTTATTTTAGGACCTTTTGACGTTGCCCTTGAAGAGCCAGTCTATTTTAAAATCGAACCCAATGATGATGGTAAAACCATCAAAAGTGTGGATATGATTAACGGTTTTGTGCATCGTGGTATCGAGTCTATCGTGCTTCAAAGAAACTTTTTACAAAACCTTATCATCACCGAAAAGGTGTGTGCGCTTTGTTCTAACAATCACCCCTTTACCTACTGTATGGCGGTGGAGAAAATCGCAGGACTGAGCTTGCCTGAGCGTGCCCTTTACTTACGCGTGGTTGCCGATGAAGTCAAACGCATCGCAAGCCATTTATTTAACTTAGGTATGCTAAGCCATCTCATTCACAACAACGTGCTGATGACGGATTTTTTAGAAACACGTGAAATTTTCCAAGACCTCAAAGAGCTTATCTGGGGCAACCGTATGGACTTAAGTGCCAATACCATCGGTGGCGTAAAATTTGACTTAACACCTGAACTGTGCGATCACATCAAAAAAACATTGAATGACACTAAAGGTAAAATTGAGGCGTTTATTGAGCGTTTTGAGAGCGATGAAACACTCATCAACCGTCTTAAAGGTGTAGGCTACCTAAGTCATGAAGATGCCCTAAAATTGGGCGTTGTTGGACCAGTAGCCCGTGCGAGCGGTGTGAACAACGACGTAAGAAAAAAAGCACCTTACGCCGCGTACAACCAACTTTCATTTGATGTGGTTCTTAAAGATGGTGGCGACGTACTCTCGCGAGCACTTGTTCGCTTGTATGAAATCTTAGAGTCTATGAAACTTTTACATCAAACCGTAGATGCTTTACCTTCTGGTGACGTAACATTGCCGATCAAGACACTCTTACCAGAAGGTGAAGCGACCTCACGCACCGAAGCACCTCGTGGGGAGCTAGTGTATTACCTCAAAAGCAATGGTACACGCAAACCTGAGCGTATGAAATGGCGTGTTCCTACCTATATGAACTGGGAAGCCCTAAAAGTGATGATGCCACAAAATTCTATCGAGGACGTTGCGCTGATTTTCAACAGCATCGATCCTTGTATCTCTTGTACCGAGCGTTAACATGAGACATCGTTTTATAGTTGCAGATAGCACAAAATGTGTCGGATGTCTCAGTTGCGAGCTTGCCTGTGCCGCGGCAAATGCAGGCATTAGTTTTGAGGAAGCGTATGTCACAAAACTTCCGCTTATATCACGAAATCGTGTGGTAAAAAAAGGACAAAAAACATCACCGCTTCAGTGTATGCACTGTGAAGATGCCTCGTGTATGGCAGTATGCCCTCATGGTGTCATTGAAAAAGTGGGCGATTTTATCCGTCTCAATGAAAAAGCCTGTGTAGGCTGCGGTTGCTGTACATTTGTCTGCCCATACGGTGCGGTAACGCTTAACCCTAAAGAAGGTCGTATGATCGCACAAAAATGCAATCTCTGTTCAAACCTACCCACAGGACCTTCGTGCGTGAGAGTCTGCACGACCGATGCCATTCGTGTAGTGGATTATGAAACGTTTGAAGCGTTGATGGCAAGTAGAATCTAATGCACGAGTACTCCATTGTTGCCTCGTTGATTGATGTGTGCGATAAAGAAGCACGCAAACATCACGCCAAAGCGATCAAGTCGCTTGAGGTGCGCATTGGAAGACTCAGCGGCATCGAACCACACTTTTTAAAACAGTGTTTCGATGTGTTTAAAGAAGAGACCTTATGTGAAGAAGCGACGCTTATCCTTGAGATGTGTGATGTACGCATCGTGTGTGCCTCATGCCAAACACAAAGTGTGATTTGCGATAATCACTTTATCTGTCCGCACTGCCAAAGTGATGATGTCACAATGATAGGTGGGAAAGAGCTAGATGTTAAAAGTATAGAAATCATTGAGGAAGAAGATGAGAGAGTATAAAACAATCGCCAAAGCTTATCCGAAAAAACGCCCAGCAGAAGAGCGCAAACAAGACTATTACCCGATTTATCATAATTACGAAGAACATGAAGCTAAAGCACAGGCTAGCCGTTGTTTACAATGCCCGATTGACCTACTTCGGGGCTTACAAAGTGAGTTTAAATTTTGCCGTACAGGCTGCCCTCTGAACAATAACATACCAAGGTGGCTCAAGGCCAGCGGTGAAAATGAGTCTATGAGCGCGTTTGAACTCTCCAATGCTCGCTCCCCTTTTCCAGAAATTCTTGGTCGTGTATGCCCTAAAATAGGGCTTTGTGAAAGCTCTTGTACCTTAGAAAAAACAGAGTATCATGCCGTTTCCATCGGTAATGTTGAAGTCTTTCTTAATGAAAAAGCCATCGAAAATGGTGCGGTGCCTCACTATGGTTCTTCCAAAGAGCGTAAGTTTAAAGTAGCCGTTGTAGGAAGCGGTCCTGCGGGACTAAGCTGTGCGACCTTCTTGCTTCGCTCTAACATCGATGTGGATTTGTATGAGCGAGAGAACCGTGTGGGCGGGCTTTTGATGTATGGTATTCCTAACTTCAAGCTTCCAAAACATGTCATTTTACGACGCCTTGAGTGGATGAAACAAGCAGGCCTAAAAGTGCATCTCAACACAGAAGTGGGCAAAGACATCAGCATCGCTGAACTCCAAGACAAATACGATGCCATCTTTTTAGGCTTAGGTGTTCCACAAGGCAGAACCGCTGGCATGGAAAATGAAGATGCCAAAGGGATTCATCAAGTCATGGAACTGCTCACCCAAACACAAAAAAATCTTTTAGACCATGAGCTTCAAAAATCCATCTTACAAAACAAACACGTTGTGGTTATCGGTGGAGGTGACTCAGCGATGGATGCCCTTCGTACCGCCATTCGCCATAAAGCCAAAAGTGTGACCTGTGTTTATAGACGTGATGAAAAAAGCATGCCAGGAAGCCCTGCTGAAGTGGTCAATGCCAAAGAAGAAGGCGTGCAATTTCTCTTCAACCACATCCCTAAAAAAGCCGTGGTCAATGCAGAAAATCAAGTCGTAGGACTGGAAATCGTAGAAACCTACATGGACGCCAACCGCTCATTGCAAACCAAACCAGAGACACTTCGCACCATCCCTGCTGATAGCGTCATCCTAGCCCTTGGCTTTGAAGCAAAACGCTTTGACTTTTACGAAGAGTTAGGACTCTCCGTTGGTCGCTCCAATACCCTCGTGGTCGATGGCAATCAAGAAACAACCCATCCATTCATCTTCGCAGGGGGTGATGTGGTCAGAGGAGCAAACCTTGTTGTCAATGCAGCACTGGATGGCAGAACCGCCGCTGTTGCGATAGCTAGAAAACTGGGCATTTTGGAAGATCAAAGACTCTATATGTAAATCAAAGGAGGAGTTAGGTAACTCCTCACTACTTTTCTATCTTCGATAAACACACCCCTTTTACAGCATCATAAAACTAAGAAATGAGATGGTATAATAGCCTATCATTGAGGAGAAATGCTTTGCCTACAGTCTTTAAAATTGACGGTTTTAGATTTTTCTTTTTTAGCGACGAACACACGCCTATTCATATACATATTGAAAAGGGAGATGGCTATATGCGCGTTGAACTGGAAACATTGCACATAACCACTAAGCAAAATTTCACCAAAAATGAAGAACGAAAGATACTCAGTATTATACGTACGCATCAAGAAGAACTTATAGGAGCATGGAATGAATACTTCAATCACTAGACTTGATTTTGGTGATAAAATCTATGTCTATTTAAACAGTAGCGATGTTCTAAGTATTCCTTATGACTATACAAAAAAAATCAAAAATGCAACAAAAGAACAATTATTAAACTACCGCCTCATTGGCAATGGCGTGGGTGTGCATTTTGAACAAATCGATGAAGATATTTCTCTTATTGGCATCATCTCTTATAAAATAAACCATGACCTTAGAGCTTCGTAAAGTATTAATATATAAAACTCAAACACTCTTTGAAATTTTCAAACTTTTTTTATATATAAGCTTATTTTGTGTAGAATCAAAAACTAATGATTAAATAAAAGGTAAAAAATATGCGTAT
>CAYXNJ010000045.1:0-20225 GCA_964466465.1 uncultured Sulfurospirillum sp. | reverse complement strand
TTTTTTTGAGCTCTTTTTCATCCATGACAAACTCCTTGTGTGATTTTTTTATGACAGTTGCAAGGAGTATTCCATGTAATCTTTTTTTGTTATGCTTGATATTGTATAAAATGTAACAGTTTTAAAGCTTTTATCCGATATAGTGGCTAATGCTTTGTTATGAGGATTATTTGGAGTAGCGTTGATGTCACATATTTTTCATCGAATTTTTGTTTCCAATCGGATATCACCTAACACTTATGCCAGTAGGCAATATTCATTGGTGATGATTTTTGCAGCTTTAGGTGCATCAACATTTGGATTTTTCTTTTTTTACAATGCTTTTTTCTTACACTATTACACGATTGCATTGATAGATACAATTGGTTTTATCATCTCTATAGCATCGATGCTTTTTCTCAGACGAACACATCGCATTAAGCTCAGTACGTTTATTGTAACTATCTACTTTTTTATCTTTTTTGTAGCATTTACCTATTTTAATAAAAACGAGAGTTTTGGACTGATTTGGAATATCTTTTTTTGTATTATTGCGATCAATCTCAATGGTCATAAAAAAGGTCTTTTATATACACTCGCATTGTATGGATGTATCTTTTGGATGGCACATAAAGGGATTGGGGTATGGCAACAAGGACTTTGGGATAAAGTTGCTTTCTTTCGATATGTCTTTTCTTTAGGATTATTAACATTTGTTGTGTATGTCATGGAACTAGCTCTGTATACTTCCTATACCAAACTGCAAAAACTTGCTGAAGAAGATGAATTGACACAAACGTACAATCGTCGTAAATTAAAAGAGATACTTCAACGAGAGATAGAACGTTCAAACCGCTATGAAACATCACTCTGTGTGGCACTTTTTGACATCGATAACTTTAAGAACATCAATGATACGTATGGACATAATGTAGGCGATGAGGTGCTCAGGCATCTTGCTAAAATTGTAAAAAGTGCTATTCGGGTGAATGACACGTTTGGGCGATGGGGTGGTGAGGAATTTTTACTGATTTTGCCAAATGTCACTATTGAAGAGGCAAAAATAGCCTGTGAAAAGATACGTTTTATTATTACCCAAACAGAATTTGAGATGGTAAGTTCAATAACGTGTAGTTTTGGATTGTGCGCTTATAGCTCTACGAGCAACTTCGATACACTGATAAGCCAGTGTGACCATGCCATGTATGAAGCGAAAAAAATGGGTAAAAATTGTGTTAGTATTTTTGTTTCAAAATAAATGATAATAAGATGATGAGGTATGTTACTGAATCATGTTGATGTTGATCCTTTTCATACCAGCTATAGACACTTAAGAGTCTTTTTACTAAAGACGATTTATGCTAATGCAAGAAGCCTAGATAAGGAGGTAAAACAATGAAATTGTTTCTCTCTTATCTTATGTGCATTGTTTTTTTAATGATTCCTGCGTCTCTTTTTGCGGATATTACTGCAAAATCACGAAAAATCAATTTACACTTATCAGATCAAGAAAAGACATGGCTTATTGAACATCCGACAATTCGTGTAGGGATGGATTCTAAGTATGCTCCCTATGAGTGGCTCAATAAAGATGGAAACTATGTTGGCATGGCTGTGGATTATCTACATCTTTTAGAGCAAAAACTGGGTGTTCATTTTGAGATTGTTAAAGGAAAATCGTGGGATGAAGTGATTGAGATGGCCAAACAAGGTGAAATTGATGTACTCACCAGCATCGTCCAAACACCTGAACGTCTCAAATATTTTTTATTTTCCGAACCCTATCGTGATACCCAAACAATGATAGTCGATAATGCAGAAGGCGAATTTATAGGTCGTTTAAGCCATTTGGCAGGAATGCGTGTTGCCGTTGAAAAGGGCTATTATACGCAAGAACTTCTTGCAAAACACTATCCGCAAATAAAGCTCATTTTGGTAAAGAGTATCATAGAAGCCTTAACGTTTGTACGCGATGGAAAAGCCGATGCGTATGTGGGTGATATGAGCGCTATTAATTATACAATACGAACCAATGGCTTTGAGAAATTGCGCTTTTCAGGGCAAACAGAATTTTCCAGCCAACATCGTTTTGCTTTTCCCAAAAGCAACCAAGTGCTTGCTTCTATTATGACAAAAGCTATGGATTCCATTTCAACTGAAGAAGCTGACATTATTTATAGCCGCTGGCTTGGTATGCGCATAGAACATGGTATTCACGCTGACACATTGCTTAAGTATGGCATCGGCGTTGCACTGTTGTTTTTACTCTTTGGATATTGGTATTATAGGCTCAATTGTGAAATCAAAAATCGAAAAGCTGCGGAAAGGCGAGAGCATTATCGCAATAACGTTCTTGAGATGATAGCAAAAATGACGCCTTTATCAAGGGTACTAGAAGCAATTATTGAGGGTGTTGAAGAACAAAATCCTCGTATGTTGTGCAGTATTCTGTTACTCGATAAAGAGGGCAAGTTTTTTGAACAGGTCATCGCTCCACGTTTGCCTGATTTTTACAATGAAGCAATTTGTGGAGTTCCGATAGGTCGAGGTGTAGGGTCGTGTGGAACAGCCGCTTATACCAAAGAGCGTGTGATTGCTGAAGATATCGCTATACATCCTTACTGGAAAGAGTATAGAGCATTGGCACTTCGTGCAGGATTACAATCGTGTTGGTCAGAGCCTATTTTTGCATCTGATGGAAATGTATTGGGAACATTTGCCATTTATCATACAACACCTCAAAAACCTAAAGAGGCCGATAAATTGATTATAGAACACTCTGCCAATCTTGCAAGTATTGCGATTGAAAAAAGTATGGCTGCAACAAAACTTAAAGAGAGTGAAGAGCTTTACAGGCGGCTTACCGAAGAAGTGACTGATGTGATTTGGCGGACAGATAAAGATCTGTTTATTACGTATATTAGCCCATCTGATGAGAAATTTAGAGGGTATAGAGCCAATGAAGTGGTTGGAAAACATGTCTTTGAAATGTTTACACCTGCTGGTATTAAAACGATTATGGAAAAGATAGCGCAAAGGCAAGAGGCAGAACGAAAAGGAATTTATACGGATTTTGTAACGTATGAGATACAACATGTCTGCAAAGATGGAAGAATTCTTTGGGGTGAAATTCTCTCAAAACCTGAGCGAAATGAGAAGGGTGAAATCATTGGTTATCATGGCATTACACGAGAGATTACCGAGCGAAAAGCGATGCAAGATAAAGTCCAAGAATTAGCATTTTACGATACGTTGACAAAATTACCAAATCGTTTTTTACTCAAAGAGCGTTTGAATTATGCGTTAGCGGAAATGAAACGTAACCATCATCATAGTGCATTACTCTTTTTGGATTTAGATAATTTTAAATCACTCAATGACACTCATGGTCACAGCATAGGCGATCTACTGCTGTGTCAAGTGGCAGAAAGACTTAAAGAGTGTGTCAGAGAGGTAGATACCATAGCACGTTTTGGTGGTGATGAGTTTGTTGTGATTCTTAGCACGCTACATAAAAATAAAGATGTATCAATAGCACAAGCACAAAAAGTAGCCGAAAAAATTCGTCATAGTCTATCAAAGCATTATAGTATTAATGTTTCATATAATAGCAATGAAGAGCGGTTAGTTGAGCATCTTTGTACAGCAAGTATTGGTGTGGTAGTTTTTGATCATAGTGAAAAAAATCAAGATGATCTTTTAAAACGAGCTGATTTTGCGATGTATCAAGCAAAAGAAGCAGGTAAAAATATCATCTCGTTTTATGGCTCTTAAAAAAGGGTTTATCTGTCCTTTAATACTGCGAAATGAGTGCGATAAAATGTTGTTTTTGCACTTCATTTAAAAATGAAGCCTTAAAACTATTGGAAGCTAAGGTTTTAAGTTCTTCTTTACTAAGGTCTAAATGATCACAAATCGCTTCATAATTTTCATTCACATATCCGCCAAAATACGCAGGATCATCTGAATTAACCGTGACTAAAACGCCTTGTCGTAAAAGTTTTAAAATATTGTGCTCTTGCATGTTTTTCACTGCTCTAAGTTTAACGTTAGAAAGAGGGCAAACGGTAAGAGGTATTTGTTTTTTGATGAGCAATTTTACCAAGGATTCATCTTCGTCACAACGAATACCATGGTCAATGCGTTCTACCTGTAAAAGATTGATGGCTTCCCAGATATACGAGCTATCGCCTTCTTCACCCGCATGGGCTACGATTTTATACCCTTCTTTTTTTGCTGCTTCAAAAACATTTTGAAATTTTGATGGTGGATGCCCTACTTCGCTAGAGTCTAATCCTACACCGATGATTTTATCTTTAAACGGGAGTGATGCTTTGAGTGTTTCAAAAGCATTTTCTTCACTAAGATGTCGCAAAAAACACATAATGAGAAATGAGCTAATGCCTAACTCTTGTTCACCCTTTTGAAGGGCTTTTGTTATGCCATCTATCACCGTTTTAAATGCAATGCCACGTGATGTATGCGTTTGTGGATCGAAAAATATTTCTGTATGGCAGATATTTTGAGCATGACATCGAAGCAGATATGCCCATGTAAGATCAAAAAAATCAGACTCGCTGATGAGCACATTCGCACCAGCGTAATAGATGTCTAAAAAGGATTGTAATGAAGTGAAGTTATAGGCGTGTTTGACCTCTTCAATCGTTTTGTAAGGAAGAGAAATGGTGTTTTTTTGCGCTAAAGAAAACATGAGCTCAGGTTCAAGTGAACCTTCGATGTGTAGGTGCAGTTCCGCTTTAGGAAGTTTAGCGATGAGGTCTTTCATATGGTCTCTTTTTAGAAATTATAGCAAACTTCTAAGACACATCTCAACTAGGTGTGACATTTTTAAGAAGAGTGGAGTATAATTCCTGCGAAACTTATTTCTCAGGGCAGGGTGCAATTCCCTACTGGCGGTAATCTTGTAACAAAGAGAGTCCGCGAGCGCTTTTAATGGTAATAGACTTCTTTCATAACCCGTTGAAAAAAGAGTATCGTTCATAGCACGCTACTTTTTAAAGCTAAAAACATCGCCATAGCTTCGGCTATGACTCAATTTTGAGTTTTAAAAATTAACACACTCTGAACAAACTCTTTATCTTTTCAAGGGTTATGTAAGAAGTCTAACATTAAAAGGTCAAGCAGATTTGGTGTAATTCCAAAACCAACGGTTAAAGTCCGGATGAGAGAGAATGTAGTCCATATTGCCATTGTTTATGACAAAGTCTGGTGCCTATATTTAAATACGCCCTGATTCTGGTAAGTTTACTCATTCCTAGGAGTAACCCATGAATCAAATTTGTAAGGGAGTTTCCCTTCACCACAATGTTAAGCAAGCTCTTGCTTCGCTTCAAAACCAAAGCGGTGTTATCGTTTTGGATAGACATGACCGCGAGAATGAAGCGGACATCATCTTTCATGCTGGCTCATTAAGTACAGAGCAAATGGCGCTTCTTATTCGTGAATGCAGTGGCATTGTCTGCTTATGTTTACCACCTGAAAAGGTCGATGAACTTTCTCTCCCCATGATGGTCACCCACAACCAATCCAAATTTCATACAGGCTTTACGGTTTCTATTGAAGCAAAAGATGATGTTACCACAGGCGTCAGTGCAAAAGATAGGGTCACGACTATTAAAGCAGCTATTCATCCTGAAGGTAAAGCGAAAATAGTCTCTCCGGGTCATGTTTTTCCTCTAAGAGCTCGAAAAAATGGTGTTTTAGAACGTGAGGGACATACGGAGGCATCGGTCGATTTGATGCGACTCTCCAACCTTTCTCCCTATGCTGTTTTGTGTGAGCTAACCAATCCTGATGGTACGATGGCAGTCGGCGATGCGATTGATGATTTCGCGAAACAGTACGGTTTTCCTATTGTAAGTATTGATGAGATCATCGCGTATCGTAAAGAGCATCATATTTAAACGATGAAGCACATAGGCTGAGTGCTTATGTGTGCTTTGTCTTTGTGTGGAGGAACTCTTTGAAGAGACTAAAAAGCTTGGTGTGGTATTTATTTTTGTGATAAATAAGATAAAAAGTACGGTCAATTTTTAAATTGACCAATTTCACTTCAAAGAGCTCTCCACGTTTGAGTTCATTTTCAACCGCAACCCTTGAGAGGCAGGTAATGGTCTGAGGATTGCTCAGTAAAATGGTTTTTGCCTCTTCAAATTCTGAAAACTCCATAAAAATATTGAGCTCTTTTGCGATGTCACCCAGTGCTTCCAAAAAGATTTCTCTCGTTCCTGAACCTTTTTCCCGCAAAATCCATTTTTTATGAAACAGTTCATCAATGAAAAAATCTCCCTCCCCAAGACACGAATCACTGCTCACAACGATAAGCTCATCATTACCTATAGGCTCTTTAATGAGATCAATCTCATCACACGATGATTCGATAAACCCCATATCAATAAGCCCATTCTTAAGCATATGAATAATCTGTGCAGAATTTTGAATGTCTTTGTGGATATTGACATGTTCATGCTGTGTCAGAAAATCAAATACAATATGAGGTGTGATGAAATCACCGATCGTTTTACTAGAAGCAATGGTTAAAATACCCGATATTTTGTCTTTCTTGAAAAAGTTTTCAGCATCATTGAGAGCTAAAAAATGTGAATAGGTTTTTTCTTTAAAAAGCCTTCCTGTTTCATTAAGAATGAGTTTTTTACCAATGCGATCAAAAAGAGGCTCTCCGATTTGAGATTCGAGGGATTTGATAGAAAGAGAAATAGCTGATTGGGTAATACCTAGTTGTTGTGCTAAGTTAGAGATATGCGAATCTTCACAAAGGTAGTAAAAAAGTCTTAGCTCTTGAAAGGTCATACGAGCTCCATCATTAAAAATATTTATGATTATAACGAATATAATTTATTTTACTTGTCAAAAGAAACATTTTATAATTTCCAAAACAGTTTAAGGACACATATGTTTCAAAAAGAAAATCGCAATAACACCCTCAGTGGTATTTTATTTGTTGCACTTTTTGCGATGTCCGCAACCTACCTCTCTGAGTTTTCTTTTTTCAAACATTTAGGCATTAGCTCTTTGATTATTGGTATTGTGCTGGGGATGATTTATGCCAATACTTTGCGTTCTAAACTGCCCAAAGAGTGGTGCAGCGGCATTTTATTTTCAACGAAAACGCTTTTGAGGCTAGGCATTATTTTATATGGTTTTCGCATTACGTTTTATAACATAGAAGCTGTAGGACTTGCGGGCATTGCAACCAGTGCGATGGTGGTGACTTCTACATTTATCATTGGTTATTTTGTAGGGACACGATGGCTAAAACTTGATAAAGAAACGACCATACTTACCAGTGCAGGAAGCTCTATTTGTGGGGCTGCTGCTGTTTTAGCGACAGAGCCAGTAGTGAATGCGGAAGCGCATAAAAGTGCCATTGCTGTCTCAACGGTTGTAGTCTTTGGAACGATTGCGATGTTTTTGTATCCATTTCTCTACAAAATGGGATTGATACCTTTAACACCTCAACAGATGGGCATTTACATTGGTGGAACGCTACATGAAGTGGCGCACGTTGTAGCGGCTGGTAATGCCCTAGGCACAGAAGCTTCTCAAACAGCGGTGATCGTTAAAATGATCCGCGTAATGATGCTTGCGCCTTTTCTTGTATTTTTGGGTCTTTGGTTACTCCAAAGTTCACACGGTATTGTAAAAAAACAGAAAAATAAGATCATGATTCCTTGGTTTGCTGTATGGTTTATTGTTATGGCTGGGTTTAATTCACTTGATCTTTTACCTCAAACCGTTATAACGAACATCAATGCCATCGACACTTTTTTGTTGACGATGGCGATGAGTGCTTTGGGGATGGAGACGAGCATCGAAAAGTTTAAAAACGTGGGTATGAAACCCATCTATTTGGCAAGCATTTTATTTTTATGGTTGATCTTTGGTGGGTTTTACATCGTCAAAGTTTCTTTGAGTTTATAAGTAGAGTAATATATCCACTTCTAACGATTCAGGCTTTGTTGCTGGGGCGTAACGGTTGATCACGGTACCATTTTTATCGACTAAAAATTTGGTGAAATTCCACTTAATCGCTTCACTGCCTAAAAGCCCTTTTTTGGCTTCTTTGAGATATTTGTAGAGTGGATGAGTATTTTCGCCATTGACATCGATTTTGGAAAACATAGGAAATGTAACGCCATATGTGAGTGAGCAAAAACTTTTGATCTCTTCTTCATTTAAGGGCTCTTGATTCATAAACTGATTGCAAGGGAAACCCAAGATGACAAGCCCTTTGTCTTTATACTTTTGGTATAAAGTTTCAAGTCCTGCATATTGTTCCGTAAAACCACATTTACTTGCAACATTGACGATAAGGAGTACCTTGTTTTTAAAAGCATCCATAGAAATGACTTCACCGCTGATGGTCTTGACTTCAAAATCGTAAATACTCATACGTACTCCTTACGGGGGTGTAAAAAGGAAATATAAAAATTATAGCGAATTCTCTTATTTACTGAAGATACCCCATCAAGTTAAAAATAGGTAATTTTGAGCTACTCTCTAACTTTTTCATCCATTTATCCATCTTGTCAGGTTTTTGCCAAACAGCATGACTTACATTTGTCAGCTCTTCCACTTTTGTTTTCGCGTCATTGATAGAGCCGATTTCATCGATAAGATGAACATTGAGTGCTTTGCTTGCGATGAAAACTTGGGCATTGGCAAACTCATTTGGTTTTGCAAGATTAAGTCCACGCGCAGTTGCTACATCGGTAATAAAAAGCGTGTACGCATCATCGATAAGTTCTTTAAGTGCGCCACGCTCTTTAGCTGTCCATTCACGTGTAAACGTTCCCATCTGTTTGTATTCGCCCGCAGTAATAATTTGCTCAGAAATGCCTAGTTTTTTAGCAAGTTCCGCAACATTAGGAGCTTGGAAAAGCACACCGATAGAGCCTACAAAAGCCCCTGGATTGGCCATGATATGGTTTGCCCAAATAGAGGCATAGTAACTACCACTGGTCATACTTCCAGCAGCATATGCTACGACAGGTTTCTTCTCAGCTAAGCGTTTGACTGCCATCGAAAGCTCGATGGATGGAGCTAATGCACCACCTGGTGAATCAACTTGTAAAAGCACACCTTTAATTTTTTCATCTTTGGTTGCATCTTCAATATTTTCTAAAATTTCTTCAACATTGAGGATTTCACCTTCAATTTTGACAACCGCAAGGTTAGGATGCTTTAACTCATCTTGCGAACCAAATACAAGAATAAGAATGAGTAAAAGAAGCACCGTTTTGAAATGATTTTGGATATAGTTAAAAACAGCACCTATCCAAATAAAAGGTTTTTTAATAAGCTCTAGCATTGTTTTTCTCCGTCAATAAAAGTTAAATGGGTTTGATGTGTATGTAAGATAAGCTGTAATGCTACATCATCACATTCACACGCTTGTGGTAACGTTGTTACGATAAAGTCACTATAACATCCTTGCTTCAGTATGCCACATGAAAGCCCTAAAGCGTGGGCTGCGTTAGATGTAACACTTTGAAGGAGTGTTTTTGCCAGATGCGAAAGTTCTTTTTGTGGATGCATCATAAGTGCGCTTCGCATCTCATCCCAAAGACTCAAAGAGATGTTAGAACTAAGACCATCTGTTCCTAACGTGAGGTTAATATTTGCTTTTTCCACTGCATCCAGATCCAGTTTCCCTACGCCTAAAAGTCGGTTGGAAACAGGGCAATGCGTGAGTGTTGCTTTTTGGTCAGCAATCGTTTTTAACTCTTCTTTGTTGGCTTGAACAGCGTGTGTAAAGAGTGTTTTGTTTTGCTTAAACAACTCAAGATACTCTAGCGCAGAGCACAAGGGCTTTGCGTGAGGATTAAACGCGCTAAAGAAGGTTTGAAAATCACCACTTCCTTCATCGATCCAAGCTCGTTCTGCTGGGCTTTCCATAAAATGCGTAGAGACAACACACTCTTCTTCAAGGGCAACTTGCAGTGCTTTTTTCGCTAAGATTGGATGCGTTGAATACGGTGAATGAACAGATACGGCTGGAATAAAGCGCTCACTTTTAAACTCCTTACTTGTCTCTAATCTTCCTCTAAAATCTCCATACATAGCGTCCACAGCACTTGGAACTGAGCCTAATACTTCATTGAAGTAAACGACACGTTGAGGTGCCTGCACGCATGCTTCTAGGTCTGCTCCAAAACTACTGATAGCTCCTAATGATGTCGTACCACTTTTAAGCATCTCTTGAAGTTTCGAGCCAATAAGCTCTGTTGTTGCAAGTGCGCTGAGTTCTTCTCGGTGCTTGATGACCGATTGTAACCATACGATAAAATCGCCATAGCGAAGCATACTTTGGTTGGCACTAAATTCTAGGTGAACATGTGCATTAATGAGTCCTGGCAAAATAACACTGTTTTGAGGCGTTTCCATGATGGTTGCAGTTGGGTGTTTGGCTTTAAGTTCTTCACATTTACCTACTTCGATGATACGTTCATCAAACAACATAGCACCATCTTCAATGATTTCAAACCCTTCATTACAGGTTAGTATAAAATCGGCGGTTATAAGAGTCACTAGTGTCCTTTATTGAGAGGTTTGAAAGAGTGATTTCAAACGAAAAATTCGTGTAATTGTATCCTAAACTTACCCCTGATATAATAAGAGTAAATTTTAAACAAAAGGTAACCAATGAAAGTTGTCGTGATCCAAGGTCCAAATCTTAATATGCTCGGTCACCGTGAGCAAAGCATTTATGGCGGTATGAAACTTGAAGAGATTCACTCTCAAATGGAAGCAGTTGCAAAGCAAAATGGTTTTGAAATTGAATTTTTTCAATCCAATTTAGAGGGTGAGATTGTTGATCGTATTCAAGAGTGCTTAGGTGACGCTGATGGTATCATCATTAACCCAGCGGCATACACACATACATCTATTGCTATTCGTGATGCAATTAGTGCTGTTTCTTTGCCAGCCATTGAAGTACATATTAGCAATATCTACAGACGTGAAGAGTTCCGTCAAAAAAGCATGACAGCGGCTGTTTGTACGGGTCAAATCAGTGGTTTTGGACCATTTGGTTACCATCTTGCGATGATCTCAATGATGCAAATGTTAGGTGAGCTTGACGCTCTTCGTAAAGCTCAAGCAGCACAACAACAAGCGGCACAAGCGTAACGTGAACAACTACATTCTCCAAGATGAAAACGCACTCTATTTTGAGTGCGGTTTTTCATGCGATCACGCAGTTTTTTTAAAGCTGGGAAGTGAAGCGTTTTTTATTACCGATGCACGCTATACAACAGAAGCGGCTGAAGTCATTAAAAATGCAACGGTTTTGGAAGGTGATAGACGGGATTTGCTTAAAACAGCACGTCTGCTGATTCGCAAAAGCGGTATCAAATCACTTGCATATAACCCAGCAGAATGGAATGTAGATGCTTATGCAACGTTTTCTGAAAAGCTAAGCATTCATTTTCAAAAAAAACCTAATTTTTCACAGCAAAAACGTATCATCAAAACAGAAACAGAGCTTGAAATCCTGAAAAAAGCGGCTCTTTTTGGTAGAGATGCTTTTCATCGTTTTGGAGAATTTTTAAAACGCGATGGCTTAGGGATAGACGAGATGATAGCACATTTTGAAGCCGAGTCTATTTTTAAACATAAAGGAGCATTGGACCTCAGTTTTTCGCCAATTGTAGCTCTTGGTGCTAATGCAGCTAAACCGCATGCGCTTCCAACACGAAAAACACTTCAAAAGGGCGAACTTGTACTCCTCGATGCAGGAGTCAAGTATCAACGTTACTGTTCAGATCGCACACGAACAAGTGTGTTTGATGAGCATTTTAATTTCGAAAAAAAGCAACAGTTCAAAGATGCGCATCAACAAAAAGTGTATGACACGGTTTTATTGGCTCAAGAAGCTGCTTTAAAAGCTGTCAAAATTGGTGTAAAAGCCAAAGAGATTGATAAAGCGGCACGAGATGTCATCGATAAAGCAGGTTTTGGAAAGTATTTTGTACACTCTACGGGACATGGTGTAGGACTTGACATCCATGAACTACCTGTTATTGGCTCACGTTCAGAAACCATCATTGAAGAAAACATGGTTTTCACCATAGAACCAGGCATTTACTTACCAGAGCAATTTGGTGTGCGTATTGAAGATACGATCATCGTACGAAAAGATGGCGCTGAGGTTATGGGGTGAAGTTAGAGTGTATTCGTTTTTTCCCAACGTGCAAGAAGGCAAAAAAGCACTTCGCGCATAGGGTTGTCATTGGTCTTGGTGGCAATGAAGGCGATGTAAAAAAACGTTTTGTAAAGCTTTACCGAACATTGTTAAACGATCCACGCTTTTTTGTGCAAGAAAGCTCAGCAGTTTTGAAAAATCCACCGTTTGGATATCTCAATCAGCCTGATTTTTATAATGCCATTATTGTGATGCAAACCTCACTTAGTGCCAAAACATTACTCAAAGTCCTTTTACATACAGAGCACCTTTTCGGGCGCGTTAGGCTCTTTAAAAATGGACCAAGAACGTTAGATTTAGATATAATATTTTTCGATAATCAAAAAATTCATCAACCAAACTTAATCGTTCCACATCCTAGATGGTCGGAGCGTGCATCGGTTATCGTTCCACTCTTTACGCTAAAAAGTTTTAAAGGATTGAGGTGAAATTTCATACGTTTAGTGGTGAAACACCAGCAGAAGCACTCAAACAGGCTCAACTGGAATGCGGTGAAAATGCCCTTGTTATAAGTACCAAACAAATTCGTAAAAAGACCATTAGTAGTTCAGCACTTTACGAAGTGGTTGTTGCCATTGAAGAAGATCAGCCAACACCGCCACCTCCAAGACCTGAACCTCGTGCTGAGCCAAAATACAAAAGTGGCGAAGATGTTCTTTTTAGTCTCTCTGAAGCAGCAAAACAGATCTCACAAATTGCACAAGCGACCAGTGATGTAGGAAATCCATCTGCTTTAAGACAGGCTGAAAAAGCACAAAACAATGAAGGCTTAGGTGAAATCAAGTGCGAGATTAACAAACTTGCCGACAAAATTAAACTCATTCAAGAGATGTTTTGGGAAGAAAAAGCTCCGCATCGTAATAATTTAGCGATTCCATCGGAATTTTCTGAGATTTACAAGCTTGCTAAAACGAGTGGTATGGGTGAAGATCATTTAGAAAATATCATGAACTTAACGCTAGAGCATATGCCTGTTCGTATGAAAAACAGCAGTGAAACGATTAAGCGTTATTTTCAAGTATTGCTTCGTAAGTTAATTCCTGTGCGTATGGAAGCGGAACTTCCTAAAGGCAATAAACGCGTGATGATGTTTGTAGGACCTACGGGTGTAGGCAAAACAACAACTATAGCTAAACTAGCAGCTCGTTATTCGTACATTCAAGAAAAACGTGCAAAAGTAGGTATTATCACGCTCGATACGTATAGAATTGGTGCGGTTGAACAACTGTTCCAATACGCTAAAATGATGCGTTTGCCGATTGAAGATGTCGTAGATCCTCATGATTTCAACAACGCTCTCTCTTCTTTGAGCCATTGTGATGTTATCTTAATCGATACGGTGGGAAGTTCTCAGTACGATAAAGAAAAACTGCTAAAACTCAATAAATTTCTTCAAAGTTCTCATCTGCAAATCGATGTTAATCTTGTTCTTTCTGCAGGAAGTAAACTGGAAGACCTCAAAGAAATTTATAATAACTTCTCATTTCTTGATATAGATACGCTTATCTTTACAAAATTTGATGAAACAAAAGTTTTTGGAACGATATTTTCTTTGATCTATGATACAGATAAGCCAGTGAGTTATTTTTCTATTGGTCAAGAGGTTCCAGATGACATTGTTCCCGCATCCAGTGATTTTTTGGTTGAATGTATTTTAGATGGTTTTGAGAAAAAACGAGGTGAACATGGAAACGCAGGCGAATAAACTTCAAGAACTAGTCGGCGCAGTTTCTGCTAAAGAGCAAAGCCATACAAAATTTATTGCTATTACTAGTGGAAAGGGTGGCGTCGGTAAAAGTACCGTCAGTGCAAATATGGCAAATGTTCTAGCCAATAATGGATATAAAGTAGGTCTTTTTGACGCAGATATTGGTCTAGCAAACTTAGATGTTATTCTCAATGTTCGTATTGATAAAAATATTTTACATGTCCTTAAAGGTGAATGTTCGCTCAAAGATGTCATTGTTCCTATCAAAAAAAATCTTTTGCTGATTCCTGGAGAGAGTGGTGATGAGATTTTAAAATATTCTGAGCAGTTTTTATTTGAACGCTTTTTGGAAGAGACCAAAGTACTTAATGATCTTGATTTTATGATCATCGATACGGGTGCTGGAATTGGCGAGCATATTCAACTCTTTTTAGAAGCAGCTGATGAGGTTATCGTAGTAACTGTTCCTGATCCTGCGGCGATTACTGATGCATATGCAACGATTAAAATTACCAGTAAAACACAATCAAACATTCATCTGATTTTAAACATGACCAAAAGTGAAAAAGAGGCACAACTTATTTTTGATAAAATCAATAAAGTTGCGATGGCAAATATTGGAAACGGTTTGAAACTCAATTTGATTGGGAAATTGCCTGAAGATAAACTCATTTCAAAGAGTATCAAACAGCGTACACTCTTTACGAATGATGCTCCCAATTCACTGGCATCTTTAGATATGAAACGTATCGTCAACAATTTAGTTTATAAATTGGAACGAAAAGTGCTTAAAACGGATACAAATAAGAGCTTCGGAAGCTTTTTTAAGCGTATTATTGAGCAATTTTAGATACATTTTGTAAAGGCATTATATGGTCAAATCAGAAAATTTCATCTACTTTTTCACCATCTGTGGTTTTTTTATAGGGTTGATGTTTTCGATACTGAATTTTTCAGAGCCAGAGGAGATACTTTTTTACACGTTAGAAATAACGTTGTTCTTCTATCTCATTATCCATGTGGCTGTGATGAATTTCTTTGATTTCGACCGTATGGCAACATTTATTTTTGACAAGAAAGACCACGAAAATATTAGTGATTATTTTATTCAAGAGCTTGAAAACAGAGAAAAAGTGATGGACAATCTTTTAGCAAGCATTGATAGCATGAATCAGCATTATGATAAGATCATGAAAGGCTCAACGGAGAGTAATGAATCCTACATTAAAAAAGCAGCAGCCTAATCCTTACAGCCAAAATCTTAAAAAAGAACAAGATGAACTTGTTTTGCAATATCTTCCCGCAGTACGAGCTATGGCGTATCGTCTGCGTGAAAGGCTTCCCGCTTCGGTAGATGTTAACGATTTGATTTCTATTGGTACCGAAGAGATGATTAAACTCTCCAGGCGCTACGATAAAGACCAAAATGACTCCTTTTGGGGATATGGTAAAAAACGTGTTTATGGCTCAATGCTTGATTTTTTACGTTCCTTAGATACGATGAGTAGAGCCAACAGGCGTCTTATTAAACTAGTCGATCAAGAGATTACTGCGTATTTGGGCGAGCATGGAAGTGAACCTGATGATGCCTACTTGGCAAAAGCCTTAAATGAAGATATTGAAAAAATAGCCGAAGCACGCAATAGTGCGATGATTGTCTCTGTGATGTCTTTAAATGAACAAGTCACGATTCTTTCAGGTGAAGATACCGCACAAAAAGTGGAAAAAGATGAGTTGATGGAAATGGTTCAGAGTATTCTTTCAACCTTTAATGAGCGTGAACAGATGATTATTCAACTTTATTATTTTGAAGAACTTAATCTAAAAGAGATCAGTGAAGTGTTAGATATTAGCGAATCACGTATTTCTCAGATTCATAAAAAACTTTTAGCAAAGATCAAAGAACAGTTGGGAATCAACCATGGCTGATATATTAAGTCAAGAAGAGATTGATGCACTTTTAGAAGTGGTAGAAGAAGAAGGCGATACACTCTCATCAGAAGCTGAACCAACCGATACCAGACAAGTCATTCTGTATGATTTTAAACGACCAAACCGTGTTTCAAAAGAGCAGCTACGTGCGGTTAAAGGTATTCACGACAAGATGGCGAGAAACCTAGCATCGCAGATCTCTTCGATTATGCGTAGTATCGTTGAAATTCAATTACATTCTGTTGATCAAATGACCTATGGTGAGTTCTTGATGTCCTTGCCTAGTCCTACCAGCTTTAACGTCTTCTCAATAAAGCCGTTAGATGGTAACTGTATTATTGAAATTAACCCTTCTATTGCGTTTCCAATGATTGACCGACTTCTTGGTGGTCTTGGTGAATCATACGAAGCAACACGTGAGCTTACCGATATTGAGCTCAATCTTTTAGATGCAATTTTACGTATTATCATGCAGCGCCTCAAAGAGGGCTGGGCACCGATTACCGATATGTATCCAACCGTTGAGACAAAAGAATCGAGTCCAAACGTAGTCCAAATCGTTTCACAAAATGAGATTGTCATTATGGTGGTTATGGAGATTATTATTGGAAATTCCAGCGGTATGATTAACCTTTGTTATCCCGTTATTTACCTTGAACCTATTCTTTCACGTTTAGCAAACCGCGATATTATGCTCGGTGAGACCAGTGCTAAGAAAAGCCGTAATAAAGAGCTTAATACATTGATCTCTCGTGCAGAAGTCTTTAATGAAGCGATCATTGGGCAAGCGGAACTGAGTGTTGGGGAACTCTTAGAACTCAAAAAAGGTGATATTATCAGACTTGATCGCGCAGCCGATGATAAAGCTATTGTCATGATTGACAAAAAAGAGCTTTTCTTAGCTGAAATTGGTTTGCATCGCTTTCGAAAATCTATTAAGATAGAGAGTTTGGTTAGAACCGATAAAGATGAAGTGAAGAGTGCTTTAGAAGAGTTAGAGCAGATAAGAAAGTCCAAAATTTCATCATTTGATACAACGCAACAGGGGTAAGGTGTGAATACATTCGTACAATTATTACAACAAGAAGTCGTTTCAACGATAGAAGGACTCACTGGTATTGCACCTGAGGTTGAGCTAAATTCCGAAGAGAGTGGTGAGAGTAAGTTAAAACTCAGTCCTCCTCTAGCAAAGCTCGATGTTACGGTCGGTGGTGAGCTACATGGTAAGATGCGTGTGACAATGGCAACTTCCATTGCGACAGCTATTGGTGACATGATGCTTGGTGGTGAAGGCAATGAAAAAGAAGAGATGGATGCCGAAGATCTTGATGCTACCAAAGAGATTATCTCCAATATTTTAAGTTCTTTTTCGCGCTCTCTTGGCAGCCAGAAAAATATGCCTAAACTTGAATTTGATATCGACAATATCGAATATATTGATGCCAATAGTACCATTGATTTTAAAGGATATGAAAAGCTCTTCATTTACAATTTAGCGGTTCATAACTCGCACGATACGATTGCATTTGCGATTACACATGAGTTAACCCCTCTCATAGGCGAAGATGGGCCAGCCCCTATTGAAACATCTTCACCAGCGCAAGAGTATATTTTTGAAGAACCCAAAAAAGTGATGACAAGTATGACTCCTGAAGAGTTAAGCAATATAGAGCTGATTAAAGATGTTAGATTGCCGATTCGTGTGCGTATTGGTTCTAAAAAAATGCTTTTAAAAGATGTTTTGAGCATGGATATAGGCTCTGTGATTGAGCTCGATCAGCTCGCCAATGATCCTTTAGAAATTTTAGTAGGTGATAAAGTGATTGCAATGGGCGAAGTCGTCATTGTTGATGGTAACTTTGGTGTTCAAATTGGCGAGATTGGTACCAAACGCGAACGACTTGAAAAATTGCGATAGTTGTATTAATGGAACAACAAAAACATATTAAAGATACAGAACGCACCGATGAATGGAGTGTTCTTCGCATTATGTCTGATTTTGTTAAAGGGTTTGATGAGCTACAAGATTTAGGACCTGCTGTCACTTTTTTTGGCAGTGCCCGTTTTCATGCCAATAATCGCTACTACAAAGACGCACATCACCTTGCCTATCAACTAGGTAAAAAAGGCTACTCCATTGTCACAGGTGGCTCAAAAGGCATTATGGAGGCTGCCAATAAAGGCGGGGTTGATTCTAAAAAATGCCAATCCATTGGTCTTAATATCAACCTTCCACATGAGCAATCAGGCAATAAATACACCACAAAACATCTTAATTTTGACTACTTTTTTGTGCGTAAAGTAATGCTCATTAAATACTCATTGGCGTATGTTATCTTCCCAGGTGGATTTGGCACTTTAGATGAACTTTTTGAAGCCTTAACACTCACTCAAACAGGAAAAATTACTAAAATAAGTATTTTCTTGTATGGGAAAGAGTATTGGGAAAAATTGTATGATTTTATCGCAACGACATTGGTTGAGCATCACACGATTCGTGCTGAAGATGTTGAGCTTATTATCTTAACTGATGATTTAAGTGAAATAGAGAAAAAAATTGACGAGCGTTTAGTACTGTATATCAATGAGCTAAAAAATGAGGGATTAGAGTCAAGTCGTTATTATAAAAAAGCCATTGAGTTTTTGTCCAATCAAGAGTAACAATGACTAAAAAACTCTATTTAAAATACCAACTCAAAAAACATCTCCCCTTTTTAGGGGCACTTCTATTACTCAGTTTTGTGCTCTATGAAATCAGTTTTTATATTTTTAAAACCTATCGTGCTTTTTTTAATTCCGATGCTGCTATTGCCAATATCTTAGCGGAAGAGATGGTCCTCTCTGGCAGCTTTTTCCCAAGCCATTGGTGGTATGTCAATAATGACCTATGGATTTTTTACAAACAGCTTTTAGTCATTCCTTGGGTTCTTGCAGGTAAAAATGGTTATTTTGCTCACGCCTTTACGGTCTTTGAAGTCAGCATTTTTATGATCGTTTTTATCTATCTTTTCCTTCGTTCTTTAATGCTTTCTCGCGCTTCATCCATCATGGGCAGCGTTGTGGTGTGCATAGGCTATTCGCCGATGTATTTGCGCGAACTCTATGGAGAAGCTGCTTATACATGGTATTTTCTTTTTATGATTGCATTTATGTTTATTTTTAGAAAATTAAGCCCCCATGTCATTAGCAAAAGTACTCAAATTAAAGCGTTTATCTTCTTTATGATGTTGCTCTATCTGCTCGTACTTGCAAATCCTGTACGCTTTTTTGTCTATTATGTAGCACCTTTTTTTGGTGCCCTCGCATTAAGCATTTATTTTGCAAGAGACAGCCTTAAAACCTTTCAACATGCCCTAAGGCGTGTTTTATCAGTGAAGCGCCTTGTCATTTTCGCCTTTGCATGTGTGGTCATGGGACTTGCTGCGATGGCACATTTTAATCTTTTAGAAAGCTTGCACTTAGCAGGTGGTGCCAATAATGCAGGGCTTGTTTCCTTAGAAATTCTTCCTGTACATGCGGCACATGCGCTTTTAGGACTTCTTAATTTTATAGGAGCTGAATGGAATGAAGGTGTTCGTGCCGCTTCGATAGAAGGTGTTGTATCATTGCTCAAATTCGCATTGTACCCTTTTGTTTTGATTATTCCAGCTTTACATGTCAAACGTGCCTTTTATCAAATGAGTTCAACAGAGCGTTTTTTTGTGCTTTTCTCCTATGTTGGATTTAGTATTATTTTTGTACTTTATGCCACAACGGGATTACATGAACACGCATGGGCGGCGCGCAATAATATTCGGTATATTTCGCCATTTTTAATGATGATTTTAGTGTGTAATGTCATTATGTGGCGCTTTTTTTCATTGTTTATGAAATTGATTTTATCGCTCTGCTTTGTAATTGCACTCTCTTTGTCTTGGAGCTATGTTTCTCCTAAAGAGTGGCGAGGGCTTTTGGATGAGCGTATCGCTTTAGTGGAGGAGCTTAAAAGCAGGGGGCTTCATTTTGGCTTTGCAGAATATTGGGATTCACATATTTACACTGTATTTAGTGATGGTGAGGTGGATATTCGTCCTATTCAAATCGATGAAAAAGGCGTTTCTCTTGTAAAATGGTTGTCTAGTGACAGGTGGTATCAAAAAGATTCAACCGATGGAAAAGTGTTTTTTATGGTTGAGCCCAAAGATATTAATGACCTCTATATTGGAATTAAAAACTCAAATATGCCAGATCCGATTGAACAATTTGAGTATGGGAAATACCATATTTTTGTTTTTGAAAAAAATCCGCTCTATGTGAAAAAAAGTAAAGCTGAAGCTAGGAAGAAGAAGCGTATAATGTCGGCTCCATAATTTTCATATT
>CAYXNJ010000044.1:0-21003 GCA_964466465.1 uncultured Sulfurospirillum sp. | reverse complement strand
ATCAAAGATTAAGTACTTACATTTAACGTCATAAAATAAATCTTATGACAGAATTTTCACGAAGGCAAAACCACTCATCAATTTTGATGAGTGATTCAATAATTATCTAAGGTCGATTAATTCTTGATTTTCAAGGTTCATAGACGGGCTCATTGTGAGTGACACAGCGGCACTTTTAATATATTTACCTTTTGCTGCAGCAGGTTTATGTTTGTTAATTGCTTTGATAAATGCTTCAAAGTTTTCTCTGATTTGCTCAGATGTGAAGCTAATTTTACCAATGCCAGCATGAATATTTCCTTGTTTGTCAACACGGAAATTCACTTGGCCACCTTTGTTATTCTCAACAGCTTTTGCAACGTCCATTGTTACAGTACCTGTTTTTGGATTTGGCATAATACCTTTTGGTCCAAGAATACGACCAACTTTACCGACTAAACCCATCATGTTAGGTGTTGCAATTAATACATCAAAGTTGATACGGCCAGCTTGAATTTCTTCAATCAAATCATCGCTACCAACGATATCAGCACCAGCAGCTTTCGCTTCATCTGCTTTCTCGTCTTTTGCAATAACAGCAACACGAACTGTCTTACCAGTACCCGCTGGAAGGACAACAGAACCTCTTACCATTTGATCAGCATGTCTTGGATCAACGTTAAGTTTAAGTGCTACTTCAATTGTTTCATCAAATTTTGCAGATGCTAAGTTTTTAATATTAGCAAGTGCCTCATCAACAGAATATTTTTTTTCTTTATCAACTTTTTTCAAAAGTTCTTGAAATCTTTTATTTACTTTTTTTGCCATTATTTATCTCCGCATAATTTTGCTTCCGCCTTTATAGACCCTGGCGGTAAAGGGTTATCATCAATCGACGACGTTAATACCGATACTTCTTGCACTTCCTGCAATAATTCTTGCAGCTGCTTCTTTATCTGTTGTGTTAAGGTCAGCGATTTTTTTCTCAACAATCTCAAGAATTTGAGCTTTGCTAAGTGTTCCAACTTTGTTTTTCAAAGGGTTGCTTGAACCACTTTTAAGACCAACTGCTTTTTTGATAAGATCAGTTGCAGGCGGTTGTTTTGTAACAAATGTAAAACTTTTGTCAGCATAAACAGTGATAACAACAGGGATTCTAAAACCTGCCATATCTTTTGTTCTTTCGTTAAATGCTTTACAAAATTCCATAATATTAACACCACGTTGACCAAGTGCTGGACCAACTGGAGGTGATGGGTTTGCTTTAGCAGCTTCAATCTGCAATTTAATTTCGCCAATGACTTTTTTTGCCATTTCTTTTCCTTTACGCTTAGACTATTTTTTCAACTTGAGAATAGAGAATCTCAACTGGGGTACTTCTACCAAAGATTGAAACATTGAGTGTGAGTTTGCCATGAACCATATCATACTCTTCAACAGAACCTGTGAAGTTTGCGAAAGGACCTTCTGTAATCCTAACACTTTCACCGTTCTCAAAAAAGATTTTTGGTTTCGGCGCACCTTTTTTCTCAGCTTTCTCCAAGATCAATGCAATGTCTTTTTCACTCAAAGGTGTTGGTTTTTTAGACTCACCAATGAATCTTCCGACTTTAGGCAATGATTGGATAAGATGCCAAAGTGCTGTATCTAAATCCAATTTTGCAAACGCATAACCAGGATAGAGACTTCGCTCACTAATCTTCTTTTTACCATTCTTAACTTCAATGACATCTTCTGTTGGAACAACAATTTGCTCTAACTTTTCAGCAATACCATGATCATTGACAAGAGTAATGATTCCCTTTTTAACCGCTTGTTCGCTACCTGCATAGGTTTGAATTGCATACCATCTATGTGCCATTCCTTCTCCTTAAATTAAAGAAGATAAAGAAAAAGACATAATAGCATCAATCAGCGCCAAAAAGAGCGAAATTACGGTTACAACAACAAAAACAGAGATAAACGCATTGCGAATCTGTTCTTTAATTGGGAAAATAACCTTTGACAATTCAGCTTTAGAATGATGATAATAAGCTCTTAATTTTTCCATTGTATTACCTCGACTAGTGGCAGGGTAGGAGGGACTCGAACCCCCAACCTGCGGTTTTGGAGACCGACGCTCTACCGTTGGAGCTACTACCCTGCATGTAAGTTAAGTCTTTTAAGGGACTTAACTTTTTAATTTCACTTCTTTGTGAACTGTGTGTTTTTTCAGTCTTGGACAATACTTGCTAAGTTCAACTTTTTCAGTATTTGTCTTGCTGTTTTTTGTTGTTGTGTAATTAATGTCACCACATTCAGAACACTTTAGTCCGATTTTAACGGTCATGATATTTCCTTAACTTTCATTACATGCAAGGGGTTTTCCCCTTACATGTTAAAATTACTTGATGATTGTAGAAACAACACCCGCACCAACAGTTCTACCACCCTCACGGATTGCAAAACGTGTACCTTCTTCAAGAGCGATAGGTGCAATAAGTGCTACTTTAATTTTTACGTTATCACCAGGCATAACCATCTCAGTACCTTCTGGTAATGTGATAGAACCTGTTACGTCTGTTGTACGAACATAGAACTGTGGTCTATAGTTGTTAAAGAATGGAGTATGACGGCCACCCTCTTCTTTTGAAAGAACATAGATTTCAGCTTCAAAGTCAGTGTGTGGAGTGATTGATTTTGGCTTACAAAGAACCATACCACGCTCAACTTCTTCTTTTTTGATACCACGTAATAAGATACCACAGTTGTCACCAGCTTCACCACGCTCCATCTCTTTACGGAACATTTCAACACCAGTTACAGTTGTAGTTTTTGTATCTTTAATACCTACGATTTCAATAGTCTCACCAATTTTTACAGCACCTCTTTCGATTTTACCTGTAACAACGGTACCACGACCTGAAATTGAGAATACGTCTTCGATTGGCATCAAGAAATCTTTTTCAGTTTCACGTTGTGGAACTGGAATATAAGCGTCAACTGCCGCCATAAGATCAAGAATTTTTTGACCCCATGGTCCAACTGTACCAGCTTTTGCTTCTTCAAGTGCTTTAAGAGCTGAACCAGAAACGATTGGAGTATCATCACCTGGGAAGTCATAAACAGAAAGAAGTTCACGAATTTCCATTTCAACAAGTTCAAGAAGTTCTTCATCATCAACCATATCAGCTTTGTTCATGAAAACAACGATATAAGGAACACCTACTTGGCGTGAAAGAAGGATGTGCTCACGAGTTTGTGGCATAGGACCATCTGCTGCAGAAACAACGAGGATCGCGCCGTCCATTTGAGCAGCACCAGTAATCATGTTTTTAACATAGTCCGCGTGACCTGGACAGTCAACGTGAGCGTAGTGACGATTATCTGTTTCATATTCAATGTGAGAAGTTGCAATAGTAATACCACGCTCTCTCTCTTCAGGAGCGTTATCAATACCATCGTAATCTTTAAATTCACAAAGACCTTTTGTCGCTAGAACAGCAGAAATTGCAGCTGTAAGCGTAGTTTTACCATGATCAACGTGACCGATGGTTCCAATGTTAACGTGTGGCTTGGTTCTAGAGAACTTTTCTTTTGCCATTTTTTCCTCCGTAATGAGTTTGTTTTTTAATACATTTCAATTTGTCAAAGTTATTAAAAACTTTTTGAGTGATGGAGCTCATAGAGGGACTTGAACCCTCGACCTCTTCCTTACCAAGGAAGTGCTCTACCCCTGAGCCATATGAGCCGACTACAAAAGGGTGGACCAAATTGTATCGAACAGCAACAATTAATGATTTGATTTTAATAAGAAAGGAAGGTAAGACTACTGAACTTGTTCTGTAGCGCCCTAAAGCAGAAGAAATTCAACAGCTCCCAGTTTGCTTATAAAATCTTGGAGCGGGAGACGGGACTCGAACCCGCGACCCCCAGCTTGGAAGGCTAATGCTCTAGCCAACTGAGCTACTCCCGCAATGGTGGTGAGAGAAGGATTCGAACCTTCGAAGACATAGTCAGCAGATTTACAGTCTGCCCTCGTTGGCCACTTGAGTATCTCACCGTATTTTTCCATTTTTCATTGCTGGTCAAACACTGTCTTTCACAAACAAAAATGGAGCTGGTGAACGGAATCGAACCGCCGACCTACTGCTTACAAGGCAGTTGCTCTACCGACTGAGCTACACCAGCACCCTTGATTGTGAGGTGAAATTATATCTCAAAAGATTTCCAAAGTCAATACTTTTTCATAGATTTTATTTCAAGATTTGCTAAAATGTTCGTCTATGTTTGTAAATAAAGGGTTATTATGAAGATTTTATTCTCCCCTAGTGAGACCAAAAGAGCATTAACAACGCATGGTGTCCTAGAAGAAAAGAGCTTACTCTTTCCATATTTATATGAAAAACGCCATTTCATTTTAGAACAGTATCAATCTCTTTTAAATACAAAAGATATAGACAAATTGCGAGCTCTTTTTGGTATTAAGGATGAACAAAAAATACTTCTTTATGCTTCACAGAATATTTTTAATGCAGCTACGTGTAAAGCAATTCTACGCTATAGTGGTATTGCTTATGATCATTTAGACTTTGGATCTCTGGATATAAATGCGCAAAACTACATTAAAGAACATGTGATGATTTTCTCTAATCTGTTTGGCCCTCTCTTAGCAGGCGATTTGATTCCTGAGTATAAATTGCAACAAGGGGAAAGTTTAGATGGCTTTAAAACAGAGTCTTTTTATAAAGAGCATTTTAGTGATGCAATTGATGAATGGATAGGTACTGAGAGTGTTCTTGACCTACGTGCAGGTTTTTATGAGAAATTTTACACGTTAAAGCGCCCTTATATCACCATGAAATTCCTGAAAAATGGAAAAGTAGTGAGTCATTTTGCTAAAGCGTATCGCGGTGAAGTTTTACGCCAAATTGCAATTCATCAGCCGCACGATGAAAAAGAACTGGGTGAAATCTGTTTTAAAGGCCTTCACATTCATGAAATTATCACCCAAAAACTCAAACGAGAATACGTCTTTACTATTATTGATTGATTTGCATTAAAAGGGTACAATGTCATCAAATTTGCATAAAGGAAAGGCTCATGGACGTTTTACAATGGATTGTCATTGGTATATTGGTTTACGTAATTTATTATCTCATCAATAAGTACGAACGAAGAGTGGATGAACTGACAAGACTTATCGAGCTTAACCGCGAAGAAATTACTAAAAATAAGCAAAATATCGAAAAGAATAAAGAGAATATTGCTAAAAACAAAGAGACTATTGAACTTAACCAAACCATTATCGAAAAACTCAAATAATCACACGGGGCATTTCTGCCCCTTTCTTCTCTTCTATTTTTTAATCCCACGCGCGCCAAGATTGCCATAACGATGATAGCTGTGTGAAATACACTGCTCATTAAAGAAATGGAGTAGTTCAACACGTCCTTCCATCAAAGGCTTACTTCTTACAATACATTTTGCTTTCTTTGAAGCTGCTTCATACACAAATGGTGTAATAAGTGTCTCGTTGGCATACAAGATTTTATCTACACGCTCAAAACACTTCACAAACGCTGCTTCATCTTCACGCTCAATCGTGTCATTTTTGCCTAACAATACCCCTTGATTTTCATATAAGAAGGAAATGACATTGCTTTCAGCGCTAAGCTCAATACTGATATGTAAAGACGTTTGAGCAATACGTGCTGCCATAACACGGCTCATGACATCAAAAAGTCCATCGTCTTTGGTAATGCGAAGTGCAATTTTCGATAAAGGAAGATATTTGAAAAGATTATCCTCACCTCGAACATTGACAAAATCTTTTTCTTGGCTAAAAGTCTCTGCATAATTTTCAAGATAACTTCCCACAGCTACTGATAGTTTTTCAAAGTCAGCTTTAAAACCTGAATGCGCACCCTTATGGCAACCATCAACCCAGCCATGAATGAGATGAACAAACGAATGTTGCACAGAATGCTTAATAACAGGCTCAGCCACATCCACAATATCCATAAACTGCGTAATATAGTTGTGAATACCCGCTTTTCGTCCTGTGCCTACCGCTGATTTGCCTAGCCCTCCAAAAGGCTGACGAAGAACAATAGCACCTGTGGTTCCACGATTGATGTAGAGATTTCCTGCTTTAAGGTGTTTTCTCCAATATGCCACTTCACGCTCATCCAACGATTCTATACCAGAAGTCAGTCCATAACCTGTCGCATTGACGATCTCAATAGCGTGCTTCAAATCTTTTGCACACATGACGGAAAGTACTGGACCAAAAAGTTCGTTCATATGGCAGAAGCTTCCCTCTTTAACACCCCATTTAATGCACGGTCTTAACATGTATTCATTGCCATCCACATACGAAGGTGCCAATGCCCAACTCTCACCAGATTCTAGATTTTCAAGGGCATGTTTGAGTACACCACTCACAGGATTTGCAAGAGTTCCAAGACGATTCGTAAAATCCCACACAGAGCCTACATGCAAGCTTTTTGCCGCATCAATAAGTCCTTTTTTAAAGTGAGGGTCATTGTAAACCTCTTCTTCTAAAACTAAAAGCGACGTTGCAGAGCATTTTTGACCACTATTGGAAAATGCAGAATGAATTACATTTTTAATGGCTTGATCACGGTCGCTCATCGCTGTTACAATGGTCGCATCTTTACCACCTGTTTCTGCACTTAAGAAGAGATTTGGACGGCTTTCTAACATTTTATAAGCCGTTTCCTCACCACCTGTTAAAATGACAAAGTCAACCTTCTCATTTTTGACCAAATGCTCACCTGCTAAACTTCCAGAACATGGAACAAATTGAAGGGTATTTTTACTAACACCTGCATCCCAAAAACATTTACATAACTCATATGCACATAAAGCAGCAGCACTGGCTGGTTTGATAATAACGCAGTTACCTGCTGCTAAAGCTGCACTGATACCGCCTGTAGGGATGGCTATTGGAAAGTTCCACGGAGGTGTTACCACACCCACACCTTTGCCTTTTGCGCTTAGGTTTTTGTAGGTATCAAAATAACGTGCACTATGACCATAGAATTCCAAAAAGTCGATAGCTTCACTGACCTCTACATCGGTTTCGCTAAATACTTTCCCTACTTCTGCTGCAGCGACACCGATAAGATCGGCTCTTTTTGAACGCACCTGATTGGCAACCTGACAAAGAATTTTTTGGCGTTCACTCACACTGAGCGTTCTCCAACCATCCCTATCTTCGAAAGCTACCTCGACAGCACGTTCTAAATCTTCTTTGGTCGCTAGTGCGTATTTACCGCACATCACGCCTTCTTTTAGTTGTGATTTATCGATGACTTCTTTCACTTCACGCTCAACGAACATCTCACCACCCACAACGACAGGTGCAATTTCAAGTGTTTCAGCCGCTTTTTTCTTCCATTTTGCACGAATGCCTTTTGCCCACTCTTTATTGGCTGGCAAGATAAAGTCTGTGTCTGCTTCTCCATGGTATTTACCGCTAAAGAAACTACCACCTTCGTAATGCTCCCACTGCTCTGTAAGTCTGTTTTGTTTGCGTTTTGAGCCTATAAAAATATGTTTAGCATTTTCAAAAGAGTCAATGAATTTTTGTTTTTGAGTTTCCCATGCAGGTGTTCCTACTTTTAACCCAAAGGAGTAGCGAATAAAGTTCTCCACACCCGTATTTTCATCAAGACGTCTTACCAAGTAAGCAATGGCATTCGTAAACTGCTCTTTTTTAGCAATCGGTGCATATAAGATCACTTCACCACTGATCTGTTTAATGGCAAGCCGTGCAGACTCGCTCATACCTTCTAACATCTCCATACTAAAGTACTGGGTTGTTCCATACTCTTTGGAAAGTTCATAACCATACGCCAATTCAAAAAGATTGTGTGATGCCATGCCGATATTGACATACTTTGCATTTTCAGGGCGCAAAGCAAATTCACCCATCACTTTGTAATTGCTATCGGTGTCAATTTTTTGTGTAAAGGTAACTATTTCCCAATGGCGAAGTCCTGCTTCAGTCTCTTCCATCTCCATATTGGCACCTTTAACAAGGCGCATTTTAATTGGTACACCGCCATTTTCAACACGTTTTTTCGCCCACTCAACTAACTTTTGTTGCCATAAGTGTGAGTCTGGAAGATAGGCTTGAAGTACAATTCCCGCACGAAAATCTTGAAACTCAGGAAGATCTAGCGTTTGGGTGAAAGCGCTAAACGTCAGCGCTAAATCACGGTACTCTTCCATATCAAGATTGATAAATTTATTCTCCATTTCACCTTTAGCATTGGTGAAACTGTACTTTTTAGCTTGCGCATAGATACGGCTCAAACGCTTGATTAATTCTGCAACCGTCTCTTCATACGCTAACGCATTGATTTGAGAAAAAAGTGTAGAGATTTTGATGGAAATATAATCCACATTTGGGTTTTCAAGTACTTTTAGATACTTTTCAATACGCTCTTCCGCCTCTTCTTCTCCAAGAACGACTTCACCAATGAGGTTAATGTTGACTCTTGTTCCTTCATTTTTTCGTTTCACAAGATGTGCATTAAATGGCTCATCTTCCCCTTTAAGTACAACCGTTTTTGTGTCTTCCCGTATGTTGCTTACAAAAAGTGGAATCGAAATTTGAGGTAAATAAACACCTGCATTTAAAAATAAAAAGACTAAAAAACGCTCCGCTGTTGTGAAAAATGAAGCCATTTCGTATTTTGCAAAAAGATACTCAATCTGATTTGCAACACGCGTAGGGTTTTTACTTCTAAAACTTTGGTCCATCAATTCAATCAAAAAGACTTTATCTTTCGGATTGCTAAGCATCTTGTTCATTTTAATATGGAACTTTTTGTCAAAATCACTCACCAATTCACTGGCTCTGTTTTGCCATATTTCGGCGAGGGTAATCGCTCTTTGAATCACTTCAGCATTTGCTTGCATTATTTCTCCTTTTGTAGTACTAAAAGTAGTACTTTTTACTTCATATAAAAATTGGGCAAAAAAAAGCCGCCTGCAAACTACAGGCGGTCTTTTATGAAACCTTACTTTTTCTTACCCAAATACGCCTCTTGAATCATCTCAGAATTTAATAATTCTTCACTGCTTCCACTGTGTGTTATTTTTCCTAACTCCAACACATAACCACGATTGGCAAGCTTTAATGCTGCTTTTGCATTTTGCTCTACCAAAAGAACGGTTACACCACTTTTACTAATCTCTTTAATTGCTTTAAAAATCACTTTGACTAAAACAGGTGCTAGTCCTAGACTTGGCTCATCTAAGATCAACAGCTTTGGTTTACTCATAATCGCTCTTCCAATGGCTAACATCTGCTGTTCACCGCCACTGAGTGTGCCAGCAAGCTGTTTTTTACGTTCATATAAGCGAGGTAAAATTTCATAAATCCAATTAAGCGTTGAAGCATCATACTTTTTCAAACTGTACGCACCCATCATGAGATTTTCTTCAACACTGAGTGTTCCAAAAACACGACGTCCCTCAGGAGAGTGACTCATGCCAAGAGAGACGATCTCATGAGCAGGGATGTGTGCAATCTCTTTACCATCAAATACTATATTTCCAGCACTTGCCTTTAAAAGCCCGCTGATAGTACGGAGTGTGGTTGTTTTACCTGCACCGTTCGCTCCAAGGATGGTGACGACTTCTCCTTTGTTAACATAAAGGTCAATGCCTTTAATTGCCTCAATGGCACCGTAATTGACGTGTAAGCCTTTTACTTCTAGTAATTTTTCACTCATCACTATCATCCTCATCACTTCCAATATACGCCTCGATAACAACAGGATCGTCTTGTACATGCGAAGGAATTCCTTCGCTGATTTTTGCACCAAAATTAATGACGGTGATGTATTCGCTCAAACTCATCACCATCTCCATGTCATGCTCAATCATCATGATGGTCACACCCATCGCTTGGATTTTTCGAATCGTTTGTGTGAGCTCCAAGGTCTCATTTTCATTGAGTCCTGCAGCAGGTTCATCCAAAATAAGCAGTTCAGGCTCAGCAGCAAGTGCTCGCGCCATCTCTATACGTCTTTGAATACCATATGAGAGATCTCCAGCTGGAATGGTCGCATACTCTGTGAGATTGAAAAACTCCATCAATTCGCCCACTTTTTCCCAGTTCGCTTTTTCATCTCTGTAATACGCAGGCGTTGGAATCACACCGTTATACCATCGTTGTTTCGACTTGATGTGACGACCCGACATAATGTTTTCAGCTACGCTCATCTCCGCAAAAAGGCGAATGGTTTGGAAGGTTCTTAAAATACCAAGTTCAGCAATTTTATACGGGCTAATACCTTTAATATCTTGACCTTTCCACAAAATTTGTCCAATCTCAGGGCGATAAATACCCGTAATACAGTTAAACAGTGTGGTTTTACCCGCACCATTGGGTCCGATAATGCCGTATATCTGGCCTTTTTTGACCTTCATTGAAAGGTCATTAATGGCGACAAGTCCTTGAAAATATTTGCTCACATGGCTAATTTCTAAGATGTACTCGCTCATTTGACCCCCTTTTTAAGGAAATCAGGGATATTGCCAAATTTAACAGGCCAAATACCACGAGGGCGTAAAATCATCGTTAAGATCATGGCAACGCCAAAGACCAAATAACGTGCTGTTTCAAACTCTCTAAACATCTCAGGCAATACGAACATCACAAATGTTCCAATTAAAACACCGGGAAGAGATGCAGAACCACCTACTAAAACAATGGTAAAAAACATAATCGACTGTGTTACGTTAAATGCTTCTGGGCTCACCGCTGAGTACTGAACAGAGAACATGCTTCCAGCTGCACCCGCGATGCCCGCACCCAAGATAAACGCATAGAGTTTAAAATAACGTACATTGATACCCATACTTTGTGCTGCAATTTCATCTTTGTGAATGTAAAACATCGCACGACCAAATTTACTTTTGTCGAGATTGCGCATAATAAACAGCGTAATGCCTAGAAGAATAAACGCCATGTAGTACATATGCGTTTGCGAACTAAAGTCAAACCCAAGGACTCTCACAACATCGATACCAAAAAGACCGTTCGGTCCTCCTGTCAAACCAAAGACATCATTTTCAAGCACTTGAATAAAGATAATGTTAAAACCAATCGTTGCAACCAATAGATAATCACCTCGAAGGTGAATAATCGGAGCTACCATAACAAACGCAACCAGCATAGGAACCAATACAGCAGGCGCCCATGTCGCTAAAATAGGAAGACCAAAATGTACATTTAAAATGGCTGTCGTATACGCACCCAAACCAAAGAACATCGCATGTCCCATGTGAAAGACGCCTGCTCGCCCTAAAATAATGTCTTGAGAGAGAGCAACCACAGAGAAGACCAAAAACGTTGTACCAACCGCTAACCATGCAGAGTCCACAAAAAGTGGATAAAGCCCCATGAAAATAAGTAGCGCTATGGCTATCATACTGGTTTTATTCATCATACTTTCTCCGCTACGGTTTCACCAAGAATACCCGTTGGTCTAAAGACTAAAATTGCGATGAGAAGCACAAACGTAAATGTTTCTGCCCATTGCGTGGAGATATACCCTGTAATCATTGCGTTGAAAAGCCCTAAAAGAAGGCCTCCTAACATCGCTCCTGGAATATTACCGATACCACCCATAATTGCCGCAACGAAGGCATTAAGCCCGTACATCCATCCCATATCAAAGGTAACACCACGATAGTATGTTCCAATGAACAATCCTGCCACAGCACCTAGTGAAGAGCCGATGATGAAGATAATCATAATGATGCGATTGACATTAATGCCCATAAGTTTTGCCGCATCTTGGTCGATGGCAACGGCACGAATGGCGGTTCCAATTTTGGTTTGATGAATGAAAAAGTAAAGTCCTACCATCAACACCGATGAAAGCCCTAAAATCATCACTTGCGTAAAGGTAATCACAATGCCCCCTATTTCCCAAATGGTTGCAGGGAAAAGGTTGGAAGGGAAGATTTTCATATTCGGACCCCAAATCAGCATTACTGAGTTTTGAATGACCAACCCTGCTCCGAGTGCTGAAACAACAGCACTAAGGCGTGGTGCAGTTCGTAAAGGTCTATACGCTAGGCGCTCAAGAAGTACACCCACAACAGCAACGATGGCAGCAGTAAACACAAAAACGGTGATGACCGCAATCAATGAAGTCACACTCTCTCCGAAGATTTGGGCATAAACGCTCAATCCTATAAACGCTGAAAACGCAACGAGATCACCGTGTGCAAAGTTAATCAGTCGCATAACACCATACACCATCGTATATCCTAATGCAACCAGTGCATACAGACTCCCGATGGTAAGGCCATTGACCATTTGTTGTAAGAAAATATCCATAAGATAACCTTATCCTAATGTAATTGCATGCCAAAGAGAAACTTTCTCCTTGGCAATGCGGGCTGAAAGTGTATCAGCAAAATGCTTATTGGTAAACAATCTTATAGCTTTTATCCGCTTGAACTTCATACGTCATATAACCACCACCGATGCGTTCACCATCTTCTCTAAAGGTCACAGGACCTGTAATACCTGGGAAATCTTTGAGTTTATGTAAGCCCTCAGCAATGACTTTTGTATCTTCCGATTTGGTTTGCTCCATCACGTGTAAAATGGCACGCAAACCATCTACGTTCATCAGTGACCAAATAGACGCTGGCATCGCGTTGAATTTTGCTTTGTAGTCCACTAAGAATGTTTTAGCGATGTCATACGGAAGGATGTCTGGTGTTGGTACGTTGATAAGAAGTGTTCCTTTAGCACTATCGCCTGCAAGTTTCATATAATCTGGGTTGTCGTTAGAGTCACCACCCACAAAGTCTGCTTTAATGCCAAGTTGGAGTTGTTGTGCTCTGAGTAATCCACCATCGGTATAATAACCGCTAAAGTAGATAACATCTGGTTCCATTGACTTGATTTTTGTGAGTGTTGCTGTAAAGTTCTGAGTACCAGATTTGATTTTACCTTCATAGATGATGTTGGCATTTTTTGCTTTCAGTGCTTTAGAGGTAGCATCGGCTAAGTCTGTAGAATAACTTGAATAATCAGAGAGAATAACGATTTTTTTATACTGTTTGCCATCAACAAAATATTTTGCTGTGTAGTCTGCCTCAGCACTGTTCGGGAATGAATTTCTAAAAAATGTCCAGTATTTGTGTGCGATCAAAGAGTCACTTGTACCATCGCTGGTTTGAAGGACACCTGCTCTGTTATACGTCGTTTGGGCTGCTTCTGTTGCGCCTGATGTGTACGAACCAATAACGGCTTTGACACCTTCATTGACCAATTTTTTTGCACAAATTGCTGCTTGTTGCGCTGTACCTTGGTCATCACACGTTACCACTTCGATTTTTTTACCTAAAACGCCACCTTTAGCATTGTACTGATCAACGATGAGTTTAACACCATTATCAATGCTCTGCCCTTCATTGGCATACTGCCCAGTAATAGGTGCTTGAACACCAATTTTAATCACATCAGCTGCGATGCTTGTACTTACAAGCACAGAACATACTGCTAAAGAAGCAGTCAATTTTGGAAACATTTTCTTCATTCTCACTCCTTTATAAATTTTAAAACTCAGTCCAATACTTTGAAATCTGAAAGTATTTGGCTGAGTTTTATTTTGGTTCTATCACATAACACCCTGCCATCCACTCACCCACATCAACCACCTCTTGCACAGACGTCTGTACAAAAGAAGCTTTTAGCGTTGGGAAATGACTGACTACCTCATCAAAACTTGCGATGACATCGGGAATGCGTTTATTTAGTTTTTTGCGTGCAGAAGTAGAAAGATCAGCATAAAAAGCAAAAATACCATAATCAAGTGTTGAAGACTCTTCCACTTTTTTGTGTAACATCTTACACAACCTCTCGATCTCATAACTGTACTCAGCTTTAGCATTGCACACACCATTTTTAAGCGTAATGATGACTCTTGAAATAGAGTCATTGTGGTTTTGGTGAGACAAACGCTCGTCCAATGTGATGCTAAAGACATCTTGGGAGAGTGCATTTTTTTCCATATAGGTTTTAAACGCTTTACGGTTAGGTAAGGAACAGCGTAAAATATCCGATACCGTCGCATCAATAAATACTTCAGGAGCGTTTTCAATCAAGCTTAATGCTTGTGCTACGTGAATAGAGAGAATTTTTTGAGGTCCAGCAGAGAGAGAAAGTCGGTTGTTCGTCCAAAATAAAAAGTTTTTTTGTGCTTGGCGCATGCCTTCGAGCGTTGCTTCAATGACGCTATGTTGAGTGGGAAATTTACTCATAGTAGTTCTCCTCAACTTCTTGTATAATGCCACTTTCTTTGAGAATATCTTCAATAAGCCTATTTTTAGAGATGTTCAGTGACGCTGACAGTTTACTAAGGGCAATATCAAGCTTTGCATCAATCTTGATGGTCAATTGTGCGATTTCACGCTTTTTGGTCTTATTCTTTTCAATCACACTTTGTATGATTTCTCTACCAAATTTCTGTTTTGCCACGTCGTTCACCTTAGTAAATTTTAAGAATACTAAAAGTAGTACTTTTTATTTCATAAGGAAATAGTAGTATATTTTTGGAAAAAGTTTTCAAAAAAAAGTGGTGAAAAATTAGACAAAAAACGCATAAAGTTGAAAGTAGTGCTTTAAAATGGCTATTTTAAGGCTAAATTTAGTATTTCTCTTGGATAAAGCCAATTTTTAATGACGTTACAAAAGGTATCATTATACCTTAAAACGCTATAATGATGCAAATAACACAAGAAGGATCGACATGTCAAAAATCGTCTTGATTACAGGTGCTACTTCTGGTTTTGGAGAAGCAACGGCTGAAAAGTTTGCTAAAGCTGGCTATAAAGTCATTGTTACTGGTCGTCGTAAAGAGCGTTTGGATGCCTTAAAAGCGCGCTTATCCACATGCGATATTCTACCCCTTTGTTTTGATGTTACCAAAAAAGAAGAAGTGTTTAACGCCATTGCATCCCTTCCAAAAGAATATAAAAATATCGATATTTTGGTCAATAATGCAGGTCTTGCTTTGGGATTAGAGCATGCCAATGAAGCAAGCTTGGATGATTGGGAGCGCATGATCGACACCAACATCAAAGGGTTGTTGTATGTTACCAAAGCCGTTCTTCCAGTCATGGTTGAACGAAAATCTGGTTATATCTTTAACATTGGTTCAACCGCTGGTAGTTGGCCTTATGAAGGTGGCAATGTGTATGGCGCAACCAAAGCGTTTGTCAAACAGTTTTCACTCAACCTCAGAACCGATCTTAAAGGGACACATGTTCGTGTTACCAACATTGAACCTGGTTTTTCACTCACCGAATTTTCTGATGTACGTTTTAAAGGCGATAAAGAAAAAGCAGACGCTGTGTATAAAAACACTACACCTCTTTCAAAAGAAGACATTGCCAATGCTATCTTCTCTTTAGCAGAGCTTCCAGCACACGTGAATGTCAATCGTATAGAGATCATGCCAACCGTTCAAAGTTACGCGGGTTTAAGCGTAGAGCGCAATAATTAAATTTATAAAAGGTAAGGAGAAATCCTTACCCTAAACCTTGAGGAATACATGAACAACAACGAAAACAAGAACAATCCCCTGCATGGCATCACGCTTGAAAAGCTAGTTACGGAGCTGCAAGCACATTATGGTTGGGAAAAACTCGATGAAATGATGCACATGAACTGCTTTCATGAAAATCCTAGTATCAACTCATGCCTAAAATTTTTTAGAAAAACTCCATGGGCACGTGCTAAGATAGAAAAACTCTACATCAATTTTCGCAAAAATCAATCAAAGTAATCTTATGAATTACACAAAAGCTTTTAGTATAACTACACTGGGCATGATTCTTATGAGTTTTGAATCGCCACTCATTAAAATGACCCATGTGCCTGCTCAAAATTTTACCTTTTACTTTGGTGTGTGTATGTTTGTGACGATGAATATCACCTTATGGTCTAAACATCAAAAGAGCATTACATCCCTCTATAAAAATCATCTCTCCACTATTTTATGGAGTGGGGTGTGCATAGGATTGAGCAATCTTTTGTTTATTCTAGCTATCAAACATACCAGTGTTGCGAGTGCCGTGTTTATTTTAAGTACGGGACCTTTGGTGAGTGCCATGATCGCTTTTATCTTTTTTAAACAAAAAACACCACGCCGTACCTTTGGTGCAATCTTTTTTGTGTTTATAGGACTTGCTATTATTTTATTCAATGACTTAGAACTGGGCAATATGGAAGGTAACCTCTATGCTTTTGGGTGTGTATTTGCCTTTGTATCGATGCTTTCGGTTTTAGAGCGCGACAAAGAGGCTAACCGTCTAGCATGCTTTGGAACGGGTGCGCTTATCGCATCTCTTTTAGCAGCACTCACTGCACCGATGATCATTCCTGATAGTTATTCGCTTTGGATTATTGTCTTTATGGGAGCGTTGCTCACACCGCTTTCACGGGCATTTATTGGTATAGGAACGAAAGTTTTACCCTCTGTGGAAGTGGCACTTTTGACGATTATTGAGCCTGTACTTGCGCCATTTTGGGTGTGGATACTTATGGATGAAAAACCACATAGCAACACATTAATCGGAGGAGCCATCATCGTTACGACCTTAATCGCACACTCCATGATGGCGTATAAAGAGGCAAAACTTAGTGATGGTCTGAAACGTTAAGTTGTCCATAAAGGGCATTAAGGTCACCGAGAACCCACGCATCCACAATTTTGTCATCTTCAAATTTAAAAAAGCACGCACCCGAATAACGAATACGATTACCTGTTGGTTCAAAGCCAAAGAGTTTGCCTGTGTGCATTCCTGAATAAACCAGTCTTACGGCAGCTTTATCGCCTTCAACGACAACATCTTCTATGACATGGTAAAGGTTTGAAAATGCACTAAAAAGCATTTTGGCATAGTCATTGAAACCATTGATACCTTCAACTCGCATACCTAAAGAACCTCTAAAGGTGATGGCAGAGTGTAAAAAATGATGTGCTTGGTCGAGTTTTTGCTCATTCCAAATGGTTTCATAGTACTCTTCAATAATTTGTCTGATTTGCTTTGCCATCTACTTTTTTTCCTTTTCTAAGCCCTGTTTACTAGGGGCTTTGTGTGCGGGAGTACTACTTGCTGCTCCACTTTCAAACCAACTCTCACTTGCATCGTACTCAAACTCAAAAACCTTATCTAAGCCTCTGCTTTCAAGTTCTTTGTCGATATTTTGAGGGCTGAGCCCTTTTTTCTTGCAAATTTCAAGAATCTCTTCAATATCTTCTTCGGGAATTCCACTATAACGCATCTCTAAAACTGCTTCGTTGACCGTCATTCTCTCATTCTCATTATTTCTTTTAGGCTTTAAAGCCTTCAAATCCGTTTGAAAACTCAAACACCGCCGTTAGACAATATTTTGCAAAATTATAATCATATTTTTTCAAAAAAGAGCTAAAATTCTTTTAAAAGGAGTACGCATGTTACGACTAATTTTTTCTTTACTTCTCTGTTGGCTTCCATTGTCCGCTATTGAGCATATTAAACAGTATGAAATCTTCACAAAACAGTACCAAGAGAATGACACTCTTTTCCTTGTATCAAGACGTTTTGAACTTGCGGGGGTTATGTTTTACCTCACTACCAACACGCAAACCTTGCAAACCAAAGTGCTCTCTCTCGATGCTTCAAAACTGATGCCCTTAGATGAACGCTTTTTACAATCACCCTTTGCGAAACAACTAAACAACGCCACTGCCTCTTATATAAAAGGGGGTGCAACACATGGTGTCACATCTAATGATAAAGCGATTTATCTCACCATGGATCTGTGCCCATCCACTAAACAAGGTTATGAGAGTACCTTTATAGAAAAGTTAACCAAACAAAATGGTAAAACACCCATCGCCATTGCACTGAGTTCTGCGTGGAAGGAACACCACAAAAAAGAGTTTGAAGCCCTTGTGAAAAACCCGCTTTTGGAGATCACATGGGTGAACCACACGCATACCCATTTTTACGACCCCAAACTGCCTGAGCGTCAAAACTTTCTGTTGCATCACAATACCGATGTTAAGCGTGAAATACTAGGGCTTGAGAAAACGCTTTTAGAAGAGGGCATCACACCTTCCGTCTTTTTTCGCTTTCCAGGGTTGATTGCCAATGAAAAGCTAATGCGAGAGCTGAGAGAAACGTACTTTTTAATTCCGTTAGGCGCCAATGCGTGGATCGCTAAAAATGAGCCTATTCAAAAAGGAAGTATTATCCTCATTCATGGCAATAAAAACGAGCCTCAGGGAATTGCGATGATGGAGAAGAAGCTTCCTGAAGTGCTCAAAACGTACCGATTTAAGCCTATTCAAGAAGCGTTTTTACCATGACACGCTTTTAGAGCAAAGCTCTAAAAGCTACGCTAACGCTGAGTTCACTTCGGCAGTGAGCCCACGCACCGTTGGTGCTTTGTTATAATATTGTGGATTCTACTCGTAGTATTCGCTGTCTTTTTTATCGGTCACAAACATATGCCCAGGCGCATGAGTAATCGCAAAAGGAAGTTTCATACTGGTAATGACATTTTGAGGCGTTACACCGCATGGCCAAAAGAGTGGAATTTCATCGGCTTTGATTTCTATCGCATCGCCATAATCAGGATGCGCTACATCATTGATGCCTATCATTTCAGGGTATCCCACTTGTATCGGCGAGCCGTGCATACGTGGGTAATGACTCGTGACCACACACGCATCTGCCACTTTTTCTTTTTTAATCGGGCGCATACTCACCACCATCTCGCCTTCAAACCCTCCAACAGGCTTTAGTTTGATATTGGTTCTGTACATCGCAACATTTTTTTGCTGATCGACATGACGAAGTGGCATACCATTTTCAATAAGTGCTGTTTCAAATGAGAAGCTACAACCAATCAAAAAGAAGACCAAATCAGGCGTGTAATACGGTGTAATGTCTGTAACACTCTCCACCAAGACGCCATCACGTAGAATGTTGTACTTTGGAATCTCGTTTAAAATGTCCGCACCAGAGGCTAAAACTTTGGAGTGATGTCCTTCAGAAATAACTTCAAGAACAGGAATCGCTTTGGAGTTTTCCTTGGCAAAGGCTTCAAAACGCTCGGCATACTCTCTTGGTAAAGCGACCATATTCATTTGAATGTAGCCAGGGCACTCACCCGCTGTCGGCCTTGTAAATTCGCCTTTAGCAATTTTAGCGCGTAACTCTTTTGGACACATTTTAATCCCTTTTTTTGGTTGAATTGTATCAAATTTTAGGTACAATTTTTCCAGTTAACTTTTTAGAGGTAAAGGCTTTCATGCGCAATTTTCATACAATTGAAGAGATCACACTTCAACACTCCACTCGTCATATGGACAAAATTCAAGCACAGTTTCCCTTCGAGCATACCAAAAAGGCCGCCCACGCTTTTTTAAAACTTGAAAAAGGCACTGTATTCATCTATACAGGTTTTTATGTTGCAGGTTTTGCTGAGACCGATGGTCCTTTAGGAGCTTACTTTTTAGCCAAAGCGTTCGATAAACTAGGCTATACACCTGTCATTATCACCGACTCATTTTGTGACAATTATTTCCCTAACATCAAAACACTCTACATCCCATTTGAAGGTTTAAGCGATGAAGAGAGCACTATGATTTTAAACACGTATAAACCTATTTGTCACCTTTCTATTGAGCGTTGTGGTCAAAATGCACAAGGCGATTATCTGAATGCAAGAGGTGTTTCTGTCAAAGAGTTTACAGCACCTGTCGATGAGCTTTTTAAATTAGGAAGCAAAATGGCTCCTAGTTTTGGCATAGGTGACGGTGGCAATGAAGTCGGTATGGGAAGCTTTGCCGAAGCACTTAAAAATAAAGAATTTTTTTATGACTACTGTGTCATTCCTTGTGACTACCCTATGATCGCGTCGGTTTCTAACTGGGGTGGGTATGGGTTCATTGCAGAACTTGAACGAATGTTACATGTAGAAGTATTACCACCGTTTGAAGCAGTCGAAAAATACCTTGCCTTCATTGTTGGCAAAGGCTCAGTCGATGGCATTAAGCGAGAGTCTGTCATGTCCGTAGATGGTAAAGAGTGGGAGCTTGAGCCCCAAATTCTTCAAGCACTTAAAGATTATGCAACGAAAGGATAAGCTATGAAAGTTATTTGCCCTTCTTGCCTTGCTACCAATAATGTTCCAAAACAAGAAGTCTATAAAAAAGCCAACTGTGGAAAATGTAAAGCTTCTTTGCTTGATCCCCATCCTTTAGCACTTACAAGTGACAACCTAGAAGCCGTATTAGAGAGTACCGATGTTCCAGTCATTGTGGACTTTTGGGCGCCTTGGTGTGGACCCTGTAAGATGTTTGCACCTGTGTTTGAACAAGCCGCACGTGCTTACCCACTTCGTGTACTTTTTGCTAAAGTCGATACCGAAGCCGAGCAATTCCTCGCCTCTCGCTTCAAAATCCGCTCCATCCCTACCCTCATTGTCTTTAAAGATGGACAAGAGGTTGAGCGTGTAAGCGGTGCCATGAATGATGAAGGCTTGGATAGATTTGTGGAGAGGTTTTTGTAAAGGAAAAAGATGCAATATATAGAAAAATATCTTGATCAAATTAAAAGAAATTTATCTATAATACTATTGCTTCCTACTATTCTTGGAGGATTATGGCAACTCTTTGAGCTATCAAAAATGTCTATTTCTTTTGTTAGATTCTTTTCTGCTACACAACTACTCCCTGATGGGTTACTTGTACTATTAATTACTACTTTACTTTACATTACTTTCAAATTTACCAGAATTTATAAAATAAGACTACAAAAAAAAATTATTAAGGTTAATATAGAGAAACCAAAGAATAAAATGAATAATTTTTTTATAAAACAAAATCTAAATAATAAATTGGCTTATGTTGATAATCCAATTTATCGAAAAAATATTGGTTTTATTTTCTTTAATATTCTAATCATATTAATCCCAAC
>CAYXNJ010000043.1:0-21183 GCA_964466465.1 uncultured Sulfurospirillum sp. | reverse complement strand
TCCACTTTTTGAGTCTTCACAAGTAACCGACTTACCACTTTGAATTAAAAAATGAGCTTCATCGCTTTTTAAATATTCTTGAGGCTTGACATTACTATCAGCAACACATAAATTTAATAAAAATAATAGAAAAAATACAACTTTTTTGAACATACAAATCCTCCTATAATTATATTTTATAAAATGCAATTTAATAATACAAAAGGCTTTCTTAAAAGTTTTCAACATCTATCTACATCACAATAAACCTCTCCACATCTCGCACTATCTCACCCACCGCTTCCGTTGCTTTTTTATAAAGCACTTTTGTATAAACCTTTTCATTGATGGCTGAGCTTGGCTCTAAATTATTAAGGATAGCAACTTTTACATGGCGTGCAAAATGATCCATAGCGATGACGTTTCCACTAGAGCCGATGATGGCTAAAAACTCACACTCTTGCATTGCTTCATAAAGGTGTTCGTACATCGGAGCGGCTTCGCCGAAAAAGACGATGTCGGGACGAAAGGAGCCGCCGCAGTTTTGGCAACTTAGCTCTCGTGATTGTTTGGTATAAGCTATAAGATGGGTTGTACCACACTGCTCACAACGAAGGCGTGGCAAAAAGCCGTGCAAGTGCAAAACGTCCTTGCACCCTGCTCGCTCGAACAGGTCATCGACATTTTGGGTGATGATGGCGATGTCATTTGGGTATGTTTCTTTGAGTTTGGCAATAGCGTAGTGTGCGGCGTTTGGCGTTACAGAAGCGAGCTGTTCCCGTCTGGCATCGTAAAATGTAAGGGTGTTTTCCCTATTCCAGTTCAAACACCCTGCCTGACAAATCTCCTCGATGCGGTATTTCTCCCAGAGTCCATCGGCATCGCGAAATGTGGAAAGCCCACTTTCCGCACTGATGCCTGCACCTGAGAAAATGACAACTTTTGCCATCGTTTAGAAACTACTTATTTTTCATCTTTGTCTTTTTTACTTTTCTCTTTTAGTTTCTCTTCTTTCTCTTTGGCTTTTGTTTTTGTCGTCTTTTCTGTCTCTTTTTTGACATCTTGTTTGGTGTCAAGTTGACTTTTTTTCGACTCAATCTCTTGTTTTTGTGCATCTTGGCGCAACTGCACTTCTTGCTTTACTTTTTCTTCACTAACACCACCACTATGGCTCGCAGCAAATACCAACGAAACTAATGCCATTGAGGCAACTAAACTTTTAATCATTTTACCCTCCTCAAATCAATGTAAAATTATTATAACTCAAACATTAAAATAAAGCGCTTCTTTATGGTGCATCACGATAGCAGTCGTACTTTGTTCTGGGTGAATTTGGAACGTCTCACTCAGTTCTATACCAAATTCTTCAGGTTTAAGAAGGTCAAAAATGACTTTCGTATCTTCCAAAGCAGGACACGCTGGGTAACCAAATGAGTAGCGACACCCGTGGTAGCGCTTCATCTGCACATCACGCAAACTATGCCCCTCTTTTTCTGCAATACCCAAATCTAGGCGTATCTGTTTATGCACGATTTCCGCTAACGCTTCGGCAAGTTCCACACCCAGACCATGCACAAAAAAGTATTCTGTAAAATTGCCCGCATCGTACAACTCTTTTTCATACGCTGAAAATTTTGCTCCTGCACTTACACACGTTAAGGCAAGCACATCGTGGCGCTCAGGACTTATAAAATCGCTAAGAGAGCGATAAGGCGCTCTCTTTTGGCGTGGAAAGTCAAACACTTTTATGGCGCGCGCTTTAATGGCTTCAATGCCCTCACGATTGACCTGAGCCTCGCTAAAGTAGCCTTCACTCTCATCAAACAGATAAAGATTGTTTTCATGCGAGCGCGCTGGATAGTAGCCGTAAATGATGGTCGGCTCAAAAAGCCCTAGTCGTTCAATGTCCGCTTTGACACGCTCATAGGTCGGGTAAAGCACATCATCGAGCTGTTTTTGTTTTTCTTCTTTGCTCTGCCCTTTTCCGCTATACCCCCAACGCTGCGCAAAGAGGATTTTGTGGTTTATCCACGAAAACGCCAACTCTTTGACGTCGGTTTTAAGCACACGTCTGCCCCAAAATGGTGGTGTTGGAATGGCGATGTCGCGGCTAGGCATTTTAAGACTCTCAAACGGTGGTATCTCTTTAGCTTCTTTTTGAGCTTTAGAAACACTGTTTTCAACGACTTTTCGGTTGAACGAAGTGTCATAGTTTTTCGCCTCAATGCGCCCCATCGCTTCAATGCCCTCAAATGCGTCTTTACAATAATAAATCGGTCCATCATAAATCGGACGGCAAAAGTCCTCCACAAAGCTATCGGTAAGTGCGGCACCGCCTAAGATGACAGGGATTTTAATGCCCATTTTCTGCATCGCTTCTAAGTTTTCTTTCATCACATTGGTGGACTTCACCAAAAGCCCACTCATACCGATAGCATCGGCATTGTGCTCTTTTAATGCTTCTATAAACTGCTCTAGCTCTGCTTTGATGCCGATGTTAATGACCTTAAAACCATTGTTACTTAAGATGATGTCAACCAAGTTCTTACCCACATCGTGCACATCGCCTTTGACAGTTCCGATGATAAGTGTTGTGGTGGTACTTTTCTCTGTTTTTGGCAAATACGGCTGTAAAAAGTCCACCGCCGCTTTCATAACCTCAGCAGATTGAAGCACGAAAGGCAACTGCATCTTGCCACTGCCAAACAGCTCACCAACGACCTTCATCGCATCTATCAAAATTTCATTGACGATGAGTTCAGGAGCTATCTCATCTTTTGCCGTTGGTAAAAGAGAGAGCATACGCTCTTTATCGCCATCGATAAGAAGCGTTGAGATTTTCTCTTTCGTACTCATTGCCTCATACGCGGCATCGCTCTCATCTTTGTTCTCAACAACGCCTGCAAAATGGTCGATAAATTTAAAGAGCGGGTCACCCTCTTCTCGTCTGTTAAACAACAAATCTTCACAGATTTTTTTATCTTCATCGCTGATTTTGTGCATTGGAAGGGTATTTTTGACATTGACGATTGCCATGCTAAGTCCTGCTTCGACACAATGGTGTAAAAAGACGGAGTTTAGATACTCTCTGGCGTGTTTTGCCAAACCAAAGGAGATGTTTGAAACACCCAATACAAAGCCTACTTCTGGGTGCATTGCATGAAACTCGCGAATCGCCTCGATGGTTTCAATCGCCGCAGTATGATACTCAGGGTCGCCACTACCCACAGTAAAGGTAAGAAGGTCAAACACCAAATCGCCCGCGTTAATGCCGTGCTTTGTGGTAGCAAGCTGAAAAATACGCTCAGCAATCTCCACTTTTTTCTCTTTGGTTTTTGCCATGCCTTGCTCATCAATAGTAAGACAGACTAGCGCCGCACCAAAGCGCTTCGCTAAGGAACAGACTTTGTCAAATTTTTCAATACCGTCTTCAAGGTTAACCGAGTTGATGATGGGCTTTCCACCAATGAGTTTGAGCGAAACCTCAAGGGCTGGTACTTGCGTGGTATCGGGCATAAGTGGCAATGCTATCTTTTGCACATAACGGCTCATTACCTCTTTGGTATCTTTATGCTCGTCACGTCCTGCAAAGCCCACACTCACGTCGATGCCGTGCGCGCCGCTTCTGACTTGCTGTTGTGCTACGCTTAGTGTACCATCGTAATCTTCGGCAAGTAAAAGCTCACGAAAGGCTTTAGAGCCTGTCGCATTACTGCGCTCACCGATGAGAAATGGTGCTGGGTCTTGCTTGAGTGCTCTTGTTTCAAACAAAGAAGCAATGCTACGAGGCATCTCACCCTTAGGAGCAAGAGGCTTTTTACCTTCCACTCTTTTGGAAAGCTCTAAGATATGCTGAGGCGTTGTACCACAACATCCACCCAAAATTGTAACACCCGCAATCTGCGTAAATTTCTCTTGAAGTTCCGCAAATTCGCGAGGTCCCATTGGGTAAAACGTATAGCCACCACGGTTTTGAGGAAGCCCTGCATTGGCGTGTACGCTGATAGGTTTACCCCAAACAGAGCTAAGTGTTTTAACATGTTTTTCAACCTGCTCTGGTCCTGTACCACAGTTAAAACCAAGACTTAAGATGTCAAAAGGCTCTAAAATCGCTGCAATGGTCGTAGCATCGGTTCCAATGAGCATCGTTCCACTCAGCTCAATGGTGACAGAAACCATAATAGGTAGTTTTGTGTTCAATGCTTCCTGTGCATCAGAAATAGCATGAAGTGCTGCTTTGATTTGAAGCGGGTCTTGTGCTGTCTCAATGAGGAAAAGATCACACCCACCATCAATCACACCTCGTGCAGCTTCTTTATACCCCTCATACATCTCATCATAAGCAATATGCCCTAAAGAAGGCAGTTTCGTGCCTGGTCCAAACGCAGCCGCACAAAAACGAGGCTTCTGCTCCGTTGCAAAGGAGGCACATGCTTCTTTGACAATGCGTGCACCCTCTTTTGCAAGTTCATAGGTACGTTCGCCGATGCCATAATCTTCCAAAACCCACGGCAATGCGCCAAAGGTGTTGGTTTTGATGATGTCCGCTCCTGCAAGCAAATAACCACGATGAATTTTTGAAATTTCTTCATGTGCGGTGACGTTTAGCAGTTCATTACATCCCTCTTTGCCTTCCCATTGCTCAGGAGTAAGACTGAGTGCTTGTATCTGTGTGCCCATCGCACCATCGATGACTAAAACTTTTTCTTTGATGAGTTCTTGAAGTGTTAACAAGTGATATCCCTAGTATCTGACATATCTAATTATGGTAGCAAAACTTTGGTAAGGAGAGGATAAAAGGTTATGAGTAGTCCAAAGAGGCAAAGTGCCCCTTTGGTTTTGATGGTTTAAGGATTAACAGTAGATTTGTAAACCGCTTTGCCATCTTTAATCTCTTTAATGACAGCTGAGCGTGTTGCATTTCCTTTATCATCAATGCTGATAAAGCCTGAAACACCTTCAAATTTTGAGGTTTTACGAATCTCATTGTTGACACAAACGCTGTCTTCTGGGTTGGCACAACGGTTCATCGCATCCACCATGATGTTATAGGCATCGGCACCCAAAGCAGTAAATGAGTTCAACTCTCTTTTACCTGTTTTTTTCTCATACGCCGCGATAAAATCTTTTGATTTGTTGGTTGGAGGTGCACTGTGGTCAAACGCATCGGTAAACATATACCCTTCAACCGCGTCTCCTCCTAAATCAATAAACGTTTGGTTTGCAACGCCATCACCTGAGAAAAATGGTTTGTTAAAGTCTGCTTGTTTTGCTTGACGTTTAATCATAGACGCTTCTGTGTGGTACAGAGGCAAGAACACAAAGTCTGCATTAAGCGCTTTGATTTGAGAGATGACCGCTTTAAAATCTTTATCGCCAGAACTTACACGTACCTCTTTAAGTACTTTTCCACCGTTTTGAGTAAAGGCTTGTGTAAAGGCTTTTGCAAGACCCAAAGAGTAAACTTGTGCTTGGTCAGTCACGATAACAGCTGTTTTAAGCCCTAAATCTTTAGAAGCATAGTTTGCAACAACAGCGCCTTGGAATGAGTCCATGAAACAAACGCGATTCGCATAGGCTCTGTTTTCAGTCAGTTTGTCATTGGTCGCAGCAGGTGCAATGACAGGGATCTGTTTTTTCTCTGCAATTGAGATAATCTGAGCGGTATTCGTACTAATCATCTCTCCAATAATTCCCACAACTTTATCAGAGGTAATGAGTCTGGTTGCAGCATTGGCGGATTCTACTTTATCACCTTTGGTATCGACTAAAACAAGCTTAACGCTGTCGCCATTTTTAAGTTTAGGTTGAAGCGCATTGGCAAGTTCAACACCCTCATACGCCACTTGACCATAACCCGCAAGTGCTCCACTCATCGGTAAAATAATACCTACATTGACCTCTTTTGCTACCATACTTGTTGCCATGATAGCAGCAAGACTTAACAGTGTTATCGAAAAACGCATCGTGTCTCCTTTAAAAAATTCCCACGAAAGTGTAACACAATGAAGATTATGATTGACTCAAAAGCTCTTTTTTAGGCTGTTAAAATGAAGAAGAAGAGACGAAAGTCTCTTCTATAAATTAGGCGTGGTTATTTTCAGCAGCATTCAATGCTTCAGAAACATCCACAATGACTTGAAGTTTTTTAATAATCTCATTCATAGCGCGACTCTCTTCTTGTGCCGCGATGCTGATGCGTTCGACTTCCAACTGTGTTTTAATAATCTCATCCACGGTGCGTTGCAATGCTGGGACGATCTGGTCAACCACTTTTTGAACGTCCATAATGGAGAGACGAATATTATCGGTTGATTTATTGCTCTGGTCGGAAAGTTTACGTACTTCACTTGCGACAACGGCAAAACCACGTCCATGATCTCCTGCGCGTGCTGCTTCGATGGTAGCGTTAAGTGCTAAAAGGTTGGTTTCACTCGCAATGTATTTGATGGCAGTGGTAATATTGCCAATTTGATCTACCGCTTCGGTTAATTCTAGTGCCATATTATTGGTTGTTTGAACGTTTTGTACTTCAGAGGCAAGCTTAGAATTCACAACAACGATGGTATTTGCAGTATCTTCGATGGATTTTGAAGCGCTCTGGGTAATGAGAGAAATCTCTTTGGTTTGCTCCGCCAATTTTTTGGAAATATCACGCGCTTCTTGAAGTGCTTTGTCACTATTGATAGCGGTTACAATCTGCGCTAAACCACTCACACTCTCAGCTGTAGCTGTACGAGGAGGACTTGGCATCACCGTTACATCTGGGCGTAAATACGAGCTGTATTTGGTATAAAGTGCTTTTCCTGCTGAAACATAACCATCGGTTCCGATGATGTATTTTGATTCACCTAACGCTTCCCTTGTCTCACTATCGCTACACTCATCAAAAGGTACAATGCGGTACGTAACATGATCTAATCTATAGAATTTTAAAAATTTTAAAAGGACGTTTGCCCCAGAAGCACTGTTGTTAAAAATAACTACTTTTTCACCCGCAGGAATACGACTCACTGCAACAAAAAAATCTGTTGGAGGGACAAATTCAACTGAGATTACCTTCTCTTTGCCGTATTTTTTCACCATCTCATCATAGCGATTGGCAAAACAGACAATTAAATCATAATTTGCAGCATCATAATTTTGATAGTTACTTAAAGTAGCTTTTTGATAAACAGCTGTTGTCGAAAGTGTTGCATCAACCAAAGAAACGAGTTCTTGCGTTGTTGCATCATTGGCTCCAATTAACAGTAAATTCACACTCATGTACTTCCCCTTGCCCCGTAATAGTATCGATGAGATCAGACTTAAAACGCCTTTTTTATAGCGCTAACATTCTATGGCATTCTTCATAAAGTCATGCTTTATTTGTTCATTATAAGAAAAATGTATGACAAAAAAAGGACTAAATGTAGGCAATGCCTTTTTTTAAATCGTAGTATAATGACCCCAAATTTAAAAAAGGCATGAAAATGTTTGATATTCAGAACTATTACAGCTTTATCGGAGCCATTTTACTGTTTCAACTTATCCCAGGAGCTGGAACGATTGCTATTTTAAATGCAACTGCACGCAATGGCATTCAAGCAGGACTTGGAGCCGTATTTGGAACACTCTTGGGTGATTTTGTCTTTATGATAGCAGCGCTTGCAGGACTTGCTGCCATTATGCAACAAAACCCTCTTCTGTTTGAACTTCTTCAGTACTTTGGCGCAGCCTATTTATGTTGGTTAGGAGTGGGACTGTTACGTACAAAAATTGCGCCTGATACAGAAAAAGCTGAACCCAAAAAACCTGCCATGGTCTATTTTAAACAGGCATTTTTCGTCAGCATCACCAATCCCAAAGTCATGCTTTTCTTTGTCGCATTTTTCCCACTTTTTTTACGCCCCGATGCTTCAAGAGTGACGCTTGTCGCAATGATAGTGCATGTCAGTCTGATAAGCCTTATCTATCAAGCACTACTAGTTTTTCTTGGTAATAGTGTTGCACTAAAGCTCAAAGCATTTCCATTTGCACGAAAAATCGCTACGCGTTTAGCTGGCATTGCGCTTATCGCTTTTGGCATCAAACTTGCCATCAACAATCGTTAAGAGAATCTTTTAATGCCTTTTAAATATATTGTACTTGCCCTCAGTGTCGTGGCTATTTGGGGGATTAATTTTGTGGTCATTCAAGTAGCCCTTAAAGAGATACCCCCTTTGATGCTCACCTTTTTACGTTTCTTTTTTGCCGCTTTTCCTGCGGTCTTTTTTCTTAAGCGCCCTCAAAACACCTCATGGAAAATGCTTTTTTATTACTCTTTAACCATGTTTGTACTTGATTTTTCGCTTCTTTTTTCAGGTATGTATGTTGGTGTAAGCTCTGGTATTGCATCGCTCAGTCTTCAAACGCAAGTCTTTTTTACAGCTATTTTAGCGGTTGTTTTTCTCAAAGAGAAAATGAGTTTATCTAAAATAGTCGGTGCAACAGTCGCTTTTTCGGGCATTGTGTTTGTGGGCTTTCACACAGGAGGCGATGTTAATTTACTAGGCTTACTACTCGTAGAAGGAGCAGCGCTCTCATGGGCAATGGGCAATCTTTTTTCAAAACAGATTGGTAAAGTTGATATGCTTAGTCTTGTGGTATGGGGAAGTTTACTCTCCCTTCCTTTTTTATTGGGGCTTTCGTTTGTATTGGAAGTTGATTATTGGAAAGTTGAAACGTTTAGCCATCTTTCATGGCTAAGTATTGGCTCTATCGCGTATTTGGTCTATCCTGTGACACTCTTTGGCTTTGCCATTTGGAGTTTTTTACTCAGTCGTTATCCTGCCACAACTGTAGCGCCTTTTACACTGTTAGTCCCTGTTTTTGGCTTCTCTTCTTCGGCTCTTTTAGTAGGTGAGGCGCTTCCAAGTTGGAAGCTTATCGCCGCTTTTTTAATCGTCTCAGGACTCATCATTAATCTTTATGGGGAACGTTTCTTCAAAAAAGAGAAGTAGAACTACTTCTCTTTAATGGTGGTTAACCCCTCTCTTCTTCGTACTGCTTTTTCATCTTCATACGGCAGTATCAGCGTTTGATTGAGTACATCAAGGGTGAGTTTTTTCTCACTTTTTAATGTATCAATCGTAATGTCACCACCAAGTTTTCCCAAGGCGTAACAGAATTTAGTGCCTTTAGCACTTACGTTATTATCGGACTCTAAAGAAGCAATGCGGGAGCATTTGTCTATCCATAAAAAGGCATCATCCGCATGATAGTCATGCAAATACCCGTACAATTTCGCCGTTTCAAAAAATTTGAGCTTGACTTCAAAGAAGGGGCTCACTTCTAAATTATCACTCAAACGAAGTAAGATAGGAAATTTATACAAGGTTGTACCAATTTTCAGATTGTTTTTTGTGGTATCGAGGATTAAGTCATGTTCAATTTTAGGAAATTCCCAAAATCGACTGATCTCTTTTGACCACGCACTTAAAATCGCATCAAAATGACTCAATGAAGCTTCTAAGGAATCTTCGTCCCCCAAAAGATTACGACCGAGTCCAAGTTTTGCGTCATAGCCTAAAAATGGTAACAGTGTTGCTCCAATATCAAGTGTGGTACCAACTTTTTCGACTTTTTTCCCACCAGTAGCTCTTGGGTCAATAATCATAAATTGATTACGACGCTCCCCTTTCATCAGCTCATCTATTGCCATATTGTGCATCGCAAGGTGATCAGAGCCTACAACGATAATCGTATTTTTGCCATACGGTGAATCTTGTATTTGTCTAATAAACTTAGCGATAAGCTCATCGGAACATGCAACGGCATTGAGCATAGAGTTGCTACCATCTTTGTACTGCTGTGTTTTACAACTCTTTGAAACGTGTCCATAAGGATGATGGGTATCCATCGTAGAGAGGAACATCGCAAATTTCTGTTTGCTTTTGGAGTACTTTTTAAAATCATTGAACGAAATCTCCAACAGTGTATCATCGTACAATCCCCAAGGCGTTTGATAGCCTGGATTTTGAAGTAAGGGCTTAAGCTCTTTAATGCCTTTCACATCATCAAATTGATGGGTTTTATACAGCTTATCCACACCTGCAAACTCCAAAGGTGAGCCACTGCGATAGATAAGCTTATAGCCCTCTTTATGGAGCATATCGCTCATACACACCGCACCAGAATAAAATGTACTCATTTTAGACATTGAGTTTCCCTGTGGAGAATGGGAGTTGGTGGATGGTGTGACTAAAGGAATACCACACTGCACGGCTGTCATCCCCGCAATCGTCCAACTTGTACCCAATGCTTGTTTAATCTCTGTAAAGGAGATGCTTTGCTCTCTAATAGGTCGTAACTCTTTGACAAGAGAAGGGAAAATCTTCTCATCAAAGTAAGTATCTTCAAAACTTTCGGCGAAAATATAGACGATATTAGGATGTTCTTCACTCATAGGTGTTAATGAAGGGTCTTGGTAATAATCACTAAAGCTGTATTGAAGACTCAGTGGATTTTCGACACCAAGGGCTTTAAGCCCACTCTCTCCTAAAAATCGAATACTTGGATGTAAAAGAAGCGATAAAGTTAAAGCGACTATAGAAAGCGTATGCTTCAGCTTTTGATGATGCTCAAAGACATCATTTTTAACCAAGCGATAGTAAAAAATAGAAAGTGCTAAACTTGCGATAAAAAGCCCAACACCTATTGCTATGATTAAATAATAATCACCAAAGCCTGAGCCATCAAGTCCATAACGAAGGTGAAAGATGACGGCATCATTGATACCCTCTCCTGTAAAATAGTTGGAAACAATATAAAAAGCGCTGAGTATCATATAAATGAAAATAGACCCAGCACCAATCAGTGCGCTTTTGCGTGTTCGTGTGCGATTTTTAGAGGTAAATAAGGCGAGTAAAAAGAGTCCTGCGGATAACCATAACATGTTATTCATTGTTGTTTTGAATCCTCTATGAATTTTGGATGGTATTATAGCTTGTTGTTAAATGTTTGAAGAAAATTTCACTCTTTTTTTAAACTGATTAAATTTTAATCAGCAATCTGCATAGATTAAAATCCACTAAGTGATACAATTTCATCAGTTCAACATTTTAGGAGGAATTCATGAGAAGTAAACTACTCTCTCTTGCAACATTGTTGCCTGTATCAGCATTGTGGGCTGCAGAAGAAGCAGCGACAGAAGCGGCAGAGGCTGCTGAAAAGGTATTAACCCTTGACGTGGGAAACACTGCATGGGTTTTAACAGCAACTGCTTTAGTTATGCTGATGACACCAGCAGGTTTAGCGCTCTTTTATGGCGGGATGTCTCGCTCTAAAAACTTACTCAACACCATTGCAATGAGTGTTATGGGTTATGTTGTTGCAGCCGTTGTATGGGTTGTAGCAGGTTATACCTTAGCGTTTGGTACAGATATCGGCGGTATCATCGGTTTTGATAGCCTCTTCCTAAGTGGTATTAAGGTAACAGACCTTTGGGCAACAGGTAGCATTCCTGTATTGCTTTTTGTGGCATTCCAAATGACCTTTGCGGGCATTACGGTAGCGCTTGCGAGTGGTGCTGTTATTGAGAGGTTGAAGTTTTCAACATGGATCGTTTTTGCAGCGATGTGGATTATCGCAGTCTATGCTCCTATTGCTCACTGGGTATGGGGTGGCGGATTCCTCTCAAAATTAGGTGTTCTTGATTTTGCGGGTGGTACAGTTGTTCATATCAACGCGGGTGTTGCTGGTTTGGTAGTAGCACTGATGTTAGGTAAACGTGCAGATTACGGTAAAGCAATGTTCCCTTCATCTGTAACACTCACCGTTCTTGGTGCGAGTATGTTATGGTTTGGTTGGTTCGGATTTAACGCTGGTAGTGAATTAGGTGCAGATGGTATTGCAGCAAGTGCATTCCTTGTAACCAACACAGCAGCAGCAATTGCAGCGCTTGCTTGGATGACAATTGAGTATATCACTTACAAAAAGTTTACACTTCTTGGTATCGCTTCTGGTATCGTAGCTGGTCTTGTTGCGATTACACCAGCAGCAGGTTTTGTTGACACAGGTGCTTCACTCATCATCGGTGCAGTCGCTGGTATCGTAGCATTCTACGGTGTAAACGGCTTGAAAAAAGCGCTTAAATACGATGACTCTTTAGATGCTTTTGGTATCCATGGTGTTGCTGGTATTTGGGGTGCAATTGCAACAGGTATCTTTGCAAACCCAGAAGTTAATGAGCTAGGAACGGGTTTACTTTATGGTAACGCAGAGCAAGTGATGATTCAAATTGAAGGTGTTGTAGTGACTATCATCTATACAGCGATTGCTTCAGCTATCGTCTTTAAAATTGCTTCTATCCTAACAGGTGGTGGAAGAGTAAGTGCAGATGCGGAATCACAAGGTTTGGATGAAGTAGAACACGGCGAAAAAGCCTTCAACTTAAGATAATAAGGATCTAAAATGAAAAAAATTGAATCAATTATCAAACCATTCAAACTTGAAGATGTCAAAGATGCTCTTGCAGAACTAGACATCACAGGTATGACAGTGAGCGAAGTAAAAGGGTATGGAAGACAACAAGGACACTCAGAACTTTACAGAGGTGCAGAGTATGTCGTTGACTTCTTGCCAAAAATTAAAATCGAAGTGGTTGTTGTTGACGAACTCGTTGACAAAGTCATCGACGTTATCGTTAAAAGTGCGCGCACTGGTAAAATCGGTGATGGAAAGATCTTTGTTTCCAACATCGAGAAAAGTGTTCGAATTCGTACAGGTGAGCTTGATAACGAAGCTGTTTAGACAATGACTAGAGTTCTTGCGAACTAAGGTTTGCAAGAACTCTAAAGTGCAAAATGCACGCGGGCACACTGCCGAAGTGAACTCAGCGTTAGCGTAGTCTTTTAAAGCTTTGCTTTAAAAACGTATTAAGCGTTCTAGATTAGAACGCTTTTAAATGACGTCACTCTGCCCACATTTCTTCCTCTTCCTCTCTTAATGCTTTTTCTTCTTTCATTCTATAGGTCATCACCAAATTAAAACAGAGTTCACTGAGCATCAAAAGATCCCACATTGAGAGAATCTCTAAAAAAGGCATTCCCTCTTCAAGCTTTTCAAAATCAATTTTGCACGTAAAGATATACGCATCATTAGGAGCGCCTAGCTCTGGAAGGTTAAGTGAGTACTGAAACGCAAAGCTCATATCTGCTTTTCGTCCCATACGGCGAATGCGCTTAAGCGTTCCATCAAAATCTTTTTCGCTGAGTCGAATTTCAGAGTGAATGTTGTGGGAGAGGACATTGCGTACAAACGAGACGATGTCAAAAAAATTCTCATACTGCTCTCCAAAAAGCTTTTGCATAAAAATTTTAAAAGGGCTATCAAAACGAAGGCTCTCTACCATCGCCATACAAATACCACGAAAAGCGTTAAACTCAACAAAATACTCAAAAAGAGAAATCTCCTCTTTATTGGTTTGACGAGCATTCGCTAAAAGCTCTTGAATGATCTCTGCATTAAAGTAATATGCTTTATCATTTTCGTATTTTTTGACCACAAAAAGGCTTCTATCCGCCAAATCTTCTGTTTTGGAAAGCTTGCCTAAAAACTCACCCATATGTAAAAAATAGAAATTTTGCTCTACGAGTAAAAGCGCATCATCCAATAAAATCTCAGTATCGCTCATTTGACCTTTTCCAATTTCACTTTCATTTCTTGGTATATAGCACAGTTGCCCTCTTGGCTCATCGCATAAGGCGTAAGTTGATTGGCATTTTTTGCACCACTGTAAAGAAGCAGACAATCATCTCGTAATTTATCACTTGGCATCACTGAGTATTCAGCACTTCCATAGCGATTTGTCAGTCTTACACGTTCCTCTTGTTCAAGCCCCAAAGAGAGAGGAACATAAAGATAATCATCGGTTATGAACTGCGAGTTAAGTGACTTATTTTGTTTGGCAGCGATCAGAAAAAAGCCCTCTTCGTCGTCAAAATCATCATCAAACTCCTCTAAAAATTCAAACTTACCGCTTTTGGTATAAAAGGTCTTCTCATAAGGGTACTCTTCATACGTTTTCGAGATTAAAAAGCCATCGTGTTCCACACTATTAGAAGCAACCACTTCTTCAATAATACTCTCTTCACTCTCTAAAAGCGTGTACCCAAACGCTTTTAAAAGTGCCTGTGTTAGGGCATACTCACTAAGCCCCATCGGATTTTCGACCAACTTTGGCATACGCCCTATAAAAGGATGTCCGTAGCTCAGTTTGAGATCTTCTTTTTCCAAAAAGCTAAGAGCGGGGATGACCAAATCTGCTTTTGAAGATGTCTCATTTTCATGCAAACCAAAATACACTACGCATTTTGCTTTTTCAAGCCCTGCTTTGACTTTTGCGGTGCAGGGCATTTGATTTAAAGGATTGCCTCCTTGGATAAATACAAGATCATACTTACCAAAGTTGACGATAGGCAAAGGCTCTGTTTTAGCATTGACTTTAAATGGAGAGGTAAATCCAAAACCGCTGTTGGAAAGATACCCCACACCACAGCCTTTTTTTCCAAATAGCCCTAGCATAGCTCCCAATGCGTCAATGGAGCGTAAAACACTGTGTCCAAAGCTGTATTTTTGGACACCGATACCTACCAAAATCGAGACTTTTTTACCTTTTACCAGATGTAACAGTTCTCCTACTTCATCTAAATTAGCATGTGATTTATCGAGTAGTTTACGCATCGGAATGCCATTGATAAACTCTAAAAAGTCTTTGTAATTTCGGGTGCGTTCTTTTAAAAAGTTCACATCTTCCATCTCTTCCATCGCCACCAAACGACAGAGCAAAAGCGCTAAATAGAGATCACCTCGTGGTTTGATCTGAATATGAAGTGCCGCATTGAGGGCTAAGTCAATTTTAACAGGATCAATGACGATGAGCGTTTTGCCTTTTAAAGAAGGGAGCATATGCGAATTGGTCACACTAGGATTGCGCCCCCACAATATCACCACTTCGGCATCTTTTACGTGCAAAGGAGAGAGGCATAAGTTTGCACCTCTACTCTCACAAATGCCCGCATCACCTGCTTCATCGCAAAGAGAGCCAGACGCTAAAACAGCTTTGTGCTCTGCAAAAAAACGCTTCGTTACGCCTTGCATCACACCTAGATTTCCACTTCCTTTAAAATAGAGCGTACGGGATGGCTCATATGTGCGTAATTTTTCACTCAAAATCGCTAAAGCCTCATCTAGTGTTATACTTTGCCCTAAATATCGGGCTTCTTCAATGCGTTCAAACGTATGGTAGTGGTTGAGATGATGACAGAGGTAGCCTTGTGTGATAGGGTGAGATTTATTGCCTTTGAGTTTAAGATCTTTGCTCACAGCAATGCTGCACCCATCAAAACAATCTAACGGACAAGTAGTAAAACGCATAGAACGCCCCTCTTCTCATAGAGTTAATAGGTGCAATTATACCTCGTTCTCTAAATGAAGTAGTTTATCTTCTAAAATTTCTAGTGTTAATGTTTCATTCGTATCAAGTTCGATATGTTGATACTGCATTACCAAACCATACTGACTTAATAATTGATCTACAACAGCATAATTTCGTTCGTTTTCTTTCATATGTAACACTAAAAAATTATCACTATAGGCTCTGACAATAATTGCTTCTGGATAAATAGATTGAATCGTTTTTGCAATTAAGCATAAGAATTCATCACCTTTTTTCCAACCGTATTGTTTATTATACGTAGCAAAATTGGTGCAGTTAAGATGATCGATACGAAGCATTTTATACTGACAATCACGCGCATGCGTAAAAACAAATTTAAGATAGTTTATATTGTAAAAGCCTGTCAGTTGATCACGGAAGTAGTATGAAAAGCGCATCTCTTCTAGTAGATCTTTGGGCATTTGTGTTGTATGTTCAGGAAGCTTCACATCTGCAAAAACCTCTTTAGCAATCTTAACAATAAACGGATGAAACTGTTTTCCACTCTCTTCTTCTAAGATGGCAAGCGCTTCTTCACGACTTAAACTTTTACGATACGCCCTATTGGTGGTCATCGCATCAAACGCGTCTGCAACCGTAATGACTTGAGAAAAGAAAGGAATTTGCTCCGCTTTTAAGCCATTAGGATAGCCTCCTCCATCATAGCGTTCATGATGATGTAAAACAACCGTTGACAACAAAGAAAAAGGCTCACGAGAGAGTAGTTCATAACTCGCCGTAGAGTGACGCTTGATCAAAGAGTATTCCATTTCACTCAGCTTATCGGGCTTTAGTAAAATAGCATCAGGAATTTCGATTTTACCAATGTCGTGAAGCATGCCCGCTTTATAGATAAAGTCAACATCATCACTGCTATACCCCATTGCCATAACCAGCATTTTAGAGTACTCTGCAACCCTTTGACTGTGTCCTGCAGTATAGCTATCACGCTTTTCTACCATATCGATCAGCGCATACATGCTCTCTTCATACATTTTTGTTTTTTCATTCAGATAGTTACGTCCACGAGAGTGAATCCACCAAATAGCAAAAAGTCCTAAAAACCATGTTCCAAGATACGTTCCAATGAGAAAATAAAAGGTTTGAGGATTGGCTTCTTTAAAGGTTGGGACTTTCATTTCCAATGTTGTATAGCCTATAAGCTCGCCAACTTTCTTATCATTATGCACATGACACATAATGCACGCATTATTTGCAGGCATCGGTTTGACATAAAACAGGTGCTTTTCGCCCTCTTTTTCAAACAATGCAAAACGATCTTCGTGATACTCTTGCATCTGTGTCAGTGCTTTTTTGATAGTCGGTTTAAGAGGAAGTGAATGAAAATCTTTAGAGATAGAAGCGATGTCTAACTCCATTTCACTGTGTTTTGCTAGGACTGAAAGAAGCTCTTTGAGGGAAAAATTACTGCGAATACTATACCTTTGCTCATCGCTAAGGGCTTTGGCTTTTTGCTCGTACGCCCAGTAAACAAACGCTACTGACTGTTCTGCAACACCTTTAATTTTCTCTAATGAATTTTCTTCAATGTGCTTTTCTTCATTGTAAAATTGATAGACAACAAAAATGGTTGTGAGGAGTGTCCAAAAAAATGTTAATAAAATAGCAAGTTGCTTAAAGTACTTTATTCGTTTACTGATTGACATCTTTTTTGGTAATCTTTTCTTTATGAAGTTAAAATAATTTAACTTAGTATGCCAAAATTAAACTTAATGCACTCTATTATCATTAAAAAAGTGTAAACACTCTTTCAAGTGTTTACACATAAACAAGCTTAAATGCTAATCTCTTTAATGTCTGCAATCGATTTAAACGCATTATAAATCGAAGCAATGAGGTTTTGGCGATTGGCTCTAACGTTCAAATCTTCCGTATTAACCATAACATTGTCAAAGAACGCATCAATATGTGGCTTAAGGGCAAAGAGTGCATCTAAATTCTCTTCAAAAGAGTCATATGTTTTAGTGGTCACGGATTTGAAAGCAGCATAAAGCTCTTTTTCATAACTGTTGTCAAAAAGTTTTTCATCTACAGAGATTTGAGCATTGACTTCCATATTTTTGATGATGTTAGCAACACGTTTAAAGGTTGAGAACATCTCTTTAAAACCATCATCTTGAACAATGGTTGAGAGTGCTTTAATTTTTTGTGAAAGTTTAACAATGTCTCGCTCACCACTGCTGATAACTGCTGTAATAATAGAAGGGTTCACATCAAAGAATTGGTACATTCTCTCCAAGAAGAATGTCTCTAAAACAGTAAAATCAAATGCTTTGTAGCTCTGCGCAAGTGCTTTAAGGTCTTTTGCAATATCAAAAGCGATGCCTTGATCAAGTACGATTTTAACGATACCATTCACGGCTCTACGAAGTGCATAAGGGTCTTTGTTACCCGTTGGAATTTTATCGATACTGAAAAGTGCAATGAGTGAATCGAGTTTATAAGCAAGCGCAGGAATAGCGCTAAAAAGAGTACTTGGAAGCGCACTCTCTTCAGAATTTGGAAGGTACTGCTCTTTAAGCGCTAATGCAAAAAGTTCATCCTCACCAGCCGCATTGGCGTAGTAGTAACCCATCAAGCCTTGAAGTTCTGTAAACTCATACACCATCTCGCTTAAAAGATCGCTTTTGCTATACATCACCGATTTGTCCATGAGTGCTTGCAAACTTGAAGCATTAAGACGCGCATTTTGTGCAAGAAGTGTTGGTTGGTATTTGCTGGTTAAGTACGTTGCTATCGCTTTTTCACGAAGCTCTTTATCGAGGAGTGAACCTAAGCCATCAAGATAGGTAATGTCTTTAAGACCTTCATAATGAAGCCCTTTTTTAAGGTCATTGTCTAAGAAGAAAAGTGCATCAGAAAGACGTGCGCGAAGTACTTTTTCATTTCCTCTCACGATTAAGTCATAATCATCGCTAATTGCATTTGAAACAACGATGAAACGATTGGTCAGCTTTCCCTCTTTAAAGACAGGGAAATAGCGTTGATTCTCTTTCATAGACGTAATGATGACTTCTGGTGGAAGACGTAAAAATCGCTCTTCAAAACTACCAATAAGTGCTTTTGGATACTCTGTAATGGCAACTACTTCTGCTAAGAGATCTTCATCGATTTCAATATGTACACCCTCTTGTTTTTCAATCGCTTTAAAATCATTTAAGATGATCTCTTCACGTTTACTTGGGTAAAGTACAACACCACGTTCAGCAAGTCTGTCAAAATAATCTCCCGCAAACATATAAGCAAATGGTTCATACGAAATCGTTCGGTGAGGGTACGAAAAAGGTGTGGACTCTACGCCAAAGAGAGAAAAAGCTACATGTTCATCACCTAGCATACAGCCAAGCCAGCGAATCGGACGAATGAAACTCTCTTCTAAAAAGCCCCAACGCATAGACTTACCAAAATTAAGTCCTTTGATAAAACTCTCTATCATTGATTGTAAAAGGATTTTAGAGCTTTGTCCTGCGATGGTTTTTTTGTAGTAAAGTACCTCTTTACCATCTTTTTGTGCCGTTGATACTTCGCTAAATTCAACGCCACATTTTTTTGCAAAACCAAGAGCAGCAGGTGTTGGTTCACCATCTTTGAGTGCAACACTAAGAGGTGCTCCAAAAAATTCTTCTTCACGCTCATTTTGTTGTGTTGGGAACGCTTCATGCCAAAGCACTAAACGACGTGGTGTATAGTAGAACTTGAACTCACACGCGAGGGCATTTTTTTCTAAAATATCAAGCCATAATGTTTCAATATTGGGGAGTTCTTTTAAAAAAGGGATTGCAGGAAGTTCTTCGACGCCTATTTCTATCAAAAGAGGTTTGATCATTGATTGACCTTTACATGTAAATAATTTGACTCTATTTTAACCAAAGAGAGGTTAAATCGTCCTTTCACATGTAAAGGATAAAAGGTGTTAATGGCTACGTTTGCAGTGACCGAAGAGCTTTGTAAAAAGCCAAATAGAAGGACAAAAATCAGTAATTGCCCAAAGTACAATCATTGCGATGACAAATCCTAGCAATACCGTACCATAGATTGAGCCCGTACTCATTAAACAGCATGCGACAAACAAGACAGCTGCCATCATTAAACGTTGAAGTTTTTCAGCACAGATCATTTTGAGTCCTTTATGATAAATATAATGTATAACTATAAAAATAAAGGGCTTAAGAACGTGTTATATTTGAGATTTAATCATTAAGTGTATGGAAAATTGCAGTTAAGGGGAAGTGGTCAGAAAAGCCTATTCCTTGGTGTTCACCCCTGCCTCTATTGCTGATTTGCCACCTGTTAGGATTGCCAAATTCATCGAGCATATAAGGACGTATAAACACGTGCATTGAGGCTGGTTTATACTCAACTCCCTTTCTATCCAATAACGTTTTAGGAATGATAATATGATCTAGCGTGCTTTTTTGTTTGCCATAGCTATGCGAGTAACGCCTTTCTTGAGGAAGCTCATACCAAAGATTATACAAAGGTGCCGTTTTATCACCTGCTTGTAAAAACGTCACCAGTCCCATACCCCAATGACCTTTTTGCTCTTGGTATGGGGAGTTAAAATCTCCCAAAAGGATGTACTCTCTCTTGCTCTCTTTTTCTAAAACATTGTGCAATGTTTTCGCATAGACTAAACGTTCATCTTCTTTTTCAATATACGCAGGCCAATGGTTCAGATAAAGATCCAAAGCTCTGTTATCTACGCTAACCGTCACACGATGAATCCCTCTGGCTTGATCTCTCATGGTGATAGTGGAAGTTTTTTCGATAGGAAAGCGCGAAAGCATTGCCGTTTCGATGTTAACACGCTCTTTTTTGTTAGGATAAAACAGATAGGGATAGGCTTTACTTCCAAGCGCAGCGTTTAATCTTTGAAGCACTGCTTTGTTTTCGACTTCGGCAAGAACGATTATATCAGCATCAATGTCAGAAATGACTCGCGCAATATGCGCAATCTTAATCTGAAGCATCGCTTCATTCCAACCATGCTTGTTGTTGGGGATATACTCTTCGTACTCGCCGCCCTGTTTTTGGGCATCAAAAAGATTCTCTACATTGTAGGTGGCTACTTTAAACTCTAATGCACACAGCAAAAAAGGAACAAACAGCACACTCCAACGAATCAATTTTCACTACCTAACATTGGCTCAAACTCTCCCGATTCGGTGTTGAAGTATTCAAGTTCACCTGTTTCTAAGTGATAATACCAAGAACGAATGAAAAGCTCACCTGCATGAACACGACGCTCAACATCAGGATACGTTAAAAGGTTCTTCGATTGAAAAAGCAGTGAGATTTTCTCAGTAAGTTCAAGACGTTCCGCTTGAGAGACGTGCTGACTAATCAGTTTTTGTGTAACGTAATTTTTAGCATCAAGCCCCAATTCAAGCCATTTTTTAACATGTACTAAATTGATATCTGTAATTTTTGTGTACATCGTCTCAATAGCCCCGCAATGTGAATGCCCGCAGATGATGATGTCCGTTACTCCCAAAACCGAAACTGCATACTCAATTCCTGCAGCTGTGGCATGAAAGTCATTGTCAGGGGCAAACGGAGGAACAAAATTACCAATGTTTCGCAATACAAAAAGCTCTCCAGGAGCAGAGTTGGTTATCAAAGAAGGATCAACTCTTGAATCACTACACGCAATAAATAAAACCTTCGGATGCTGACCATTTTTGACAAGATCCAAAAATTTGTTTTCATATTTTTTAAACTTCGTA
>CAYXNJ010000042.1:0-21754 GCA_964466465.1 uncultured Sulfurospirillum sp. | reverse complement strand
ATCTTAAAAATAACATAAATCTTACATTTGTGTGTCAAATCATTCAATAAAAAGTAAGAAGAAAGATAGTAGCATATAAAAAGATTTAATTTTAAGGAGTCTATATGCAAAAGAAACTTGTTACATTGGCACTTGCAGGAACACTTAGCGTTCCTATGTTTGCAGCAGAGTTCATTACAATTGGTACGGGTGGTGTTACAGGTACGTACTATCCAACAGGTGGTGCTATCTGTCAAATGGTCAATAAAAACAAAAAAGAGACCAACATCAGATGTTCTGTAGAATCTACAGGTGGTTCCGTTTACAATGTAAATACTATCAAAGCAGGCGAGCTTGATTTTGGTATTTCACAAAGTGACACTGCTTATCAAGCCTTTAAAGGTGAAGGTAAATTTACAGGCGCTGCTGCTGTACCAGAACTTCGTAGTGCTATCGCGATTTACCCAGAACTTCTTGCCCTTGTTGTAAGCCAAAAATCAGGCATCAAAACGATGGCTGATCTTAAAGGTAAAAAGCTTAACTTAGACTCTCCAGGTTCAGGTACTAACATGACTGTTGATGTTGTCTTTGAAGCTCTTGGCATTAAGCGCTCAGATTTAGCCTTAGCAAATGAGCTTAAATCAACCGAAGGTCCTACCATGCTTCAAGATAACCATATCGATGGTTACTTCTTCGTAGCAGGACATCCAACAGCTAACATTAAAGACGCATCTAACTCCGTTGACATCAATATTGTTCCTATTGAAGGTGCTGCGATTGATGCGTTGGTTAAAAAATACCCTTACTATGCAAAAGGTATCATCTCAGGTTCATACTACAAAGGTGTGCCAAACGATGTTCCAAGTATTGGTGTAAAAGCCGTTCTTGTTACGAGCAGCAAAGTGAAAGATGAAGTGGTGTATCAGGTAACTAAAACCATTTTAGACAACTTTGACAAATTTAAAGAACTTCACCCTTCTTACAAAACAATTACCAAAGAGAGCTTACTTGAAGGCTTAAGCGTACCACAACATCCAGGTGCGATTAAAGCATTTAAAGAAGCTGGTCTTCTTAAATAATAACTCTACAACGACTCTTAACATGTAAGGCTTTTAACAAAAAGCCTTACAGATTGACATAAAAGGTTAACGCGTGAAAACATTAGAAGAACGACTGGATGATGCGAAACTCATCAGCGAATTTGAAGGTCATAGAGATTTTGAAAGTAATACGTGGCAATACTGGTTTGTAGCCGCTATTGCTTTTTGTTGGTCTTTGTATCAACTCTACATTGTTATCGACCCAGGCAATAGTGCTCATGTGAGAGCCATTCACTTAGCATTTGGTATCGCACTCGCATTTGCAATGCACGCTATCAGTAAAAGCCCAAAACTTAGATCAACGATTACATGGTATGATTTTGTCATTATGCTCGTAGGAATTGCTGCTGTTTTATACCAATGGTATGCCTACAAAGACCTTGCAATGCGTTCAGGGGCATGGACACAGACAGACATCATCGTCGGTGTAGCAACAATTTTAGTTGTCCTTGAAGCGTCTCGTAGGGTTATGGGTCTTCCATTGATGCTTGCAGCAGTAGTGTTTTTACTGTACGATTATTTTGGACCCTATCTTCCCGATATGATTGCACATAAAGGGGCAAGTCTTAATAAAATTATGGGACAAATGGTCCTTACCACAGAAGGTATCTTTGGTGTACCGCTTGGCGTTAGTGCTAGTTTTGTCTTTTTATTTGTTCTTTTTGGCTCATTACTCGATAAAGCAGGAGCAGGTGAATATTTCATCAAAGTCTCTTACACCATTTTAGGTAAATATGATGGTGGTCCAGCCAAAGCTGCCGTTGCGGCTTCTGGTATGTTTGGTATGATCTCAGGCTCATCCATCGCCAATACCGTTACCGTTGGTACATTTACGATTCCTTTGATGAAACGCCTTGGTTTTAGCTCACACAAAGCTGCCGCAGTTGAGACAGCCGCTTCGGTTAATGGTCAGTTGATGCCTCCGATTATGGGTGCGGCTGCGTTTATTATGGCGGAATTTTTAGGGCTCGATTATACGGACATCGTATTTGCGGCATTTATTCCCGCATTTACGTGTTATGCTGCACTGTTTTACATCGTTCACATTGAGGCAAAAAAACATGGTCTAAAAGGGGAAGATGCAAGTGTACTCGGTCGTACATGGCCTATCTTTGTTCGAGGTATTCACTATCTTATCCCGATCTTTTTCTTGATTTATACATTGATTGTATTACGACAATCCGCACAAAGTGCAGCTTTTAGCGCGATTATGTTTTTGATGGTTATCATGGTGGTTCAAAAACCTTTTAAAGCTTTTCTCAATAAAGAAAAAATTACCCTTCCGCTGATTCTTGAAGGATTTGCCGACATTGGAAACGGTATGGTTATGGGTGGTAAGAACATGGTCTCCATTGCTGTTGCTACAGCAGTTGCGGGAATTATCGTAGGTTCTGTAACACTGACAGGTATTGGTTTAGTGCTCGCAGAAGTTATTGATAACCTCTCAGGCGGCTACATTCTCGCGGTACTTTTCATGACAGCTTTTGTTTCACTCGTACTTGGTATGGGTCTTCCAACCACAGCAAATTACATCGTTATGGCGGCATTAACAGCGCCTATCATCATGGAGCTTGCAGGCAATAGTGGTTATCTCATTCCAACGATTGCGGCACATATGTTTGTGTTCTACTTTGGTATCTTAGCTGATGATACGCCACCTGTGGGTATGGCAGCGTATGCTTCGGCAGCAATCGCAAAAAGTGATCCTATTGTTACGGGTATTCAATCGTTTATTTACGATATACGAACGGGTATTTTACCGTTTATGTTCTTTTTTAATAACGAGCTTTTACTCATCGGTGGCGTTGACCCTGAAGATCCAAACGATGCGTCTAAATGGCAGTGGATTACCAATCCATTTGAAATAGTGCTGATTTTTGGTGGAGCAGTACTCGGTATGTTTGCCTTTACATCGGCAACACAAAGCTTCGTTTTAACGCGTATTAACACATTGGAGCGTATCGGTTTAGTAGTTGTTATTCCATTTTTAATGCTTCCAAAACTGATGGCAGCTAAATTAGGTCTCCCAAGCCACTACGTCTCTTACGCGATAGGATTAGGCATTTATGGGTTTATCTACTTTACGCAGCGTATCAAGTATAAAAAGCAGCAATTAGCATTAGCATAATTGAAAGTGGGCGAATATCTCGCCCACTACACCACTTTATAGAAATTCACCCCTGCAATATTTTTCACGCATAAACGCTTTTCTTCAACTAAGGCATTAAGATGTTTGACGCTCTCCTCATCAAAACAGAGCACTATGTCTTCAAAGCTTTGAGGTCGTCTTAGAAGAAGCTCATAAATCTCTTCTTTACTAAAATACCTTTTTTGAGGAATGTAATTTTTTTTGTACGCGATAGAGACAGGTAAGTTTTCAAGCACATTGGAAAGCTCCACCAACCGCTCAATACTCACCCCTTTGACCTCATAAGCAGGCGGACGGTCTATCGTTCCTACATCAATGCGATCAGGCTTTATGGCATGTAATGCTGCATTTAAAGCTTGAAACTCTTCTTCACTATCGTTCAAACCTTCAACCACTAAAATTTCAATGACCAACTCACCCACATAACGCTCTCTAAAGCTTTTCATCCCCTCAACAATTTGAGAAATCTCAATACCTTTATACGCGCGATCAAGCTTTTTAAAACATTTAGAGCTCACACAATCTAAAGAGAGTTTAACAATGTCAAGTTTTGAAAGCGTGTTTTGCATCAAAGGATCTGCGATGGTTGAACCATTAGAAAGAATCAAGAGCTTCGTCTCTTTTTTTATCTTGAGTATTTCATCAACCAATGTACCTAATTTGGGATACAGCGTTGGTTCGCCATTCGCGGTGAGTGTAATAACATCTAAATTGTGATGTTTGTGTAACGCCTCATTAAGCGCATTTAACACTTCTTGGACAGATGGAGTATTGCTCGCACTATTGACAGTTTTTGCACCTTTTAGCTCACAATAAAGACAGTCAAAATTACATTGTTTAGCATTTGGGCTAAGGTCTATACCAAGCGATTGTCCAAAACGTCTGGAGGTAATGGGTCCGAAGATAATATTACTCATGGGAGTCCTTTACAGGGGAAGAGAGTATGCCCTAAAATAGGGCATACTGTTATAGTTTAGTACGCGTTTGGACTTGATTAATGAAGTATTTTGCGTTTTCTACTGGAATATCTGGAAGAATTCCATGTCCTAAGTTGAAGACATGACGTTTATTTTTCATAACATTGACGATATGAGAAATCCCTTTATCAATAGCTTCTTTACTATATAGGCGTGTTGGTTCCATATTTCCTTGAAGGACATATTTATGACCCAATTTTTCTTTGGCAAGCTCAAGTGGCGTTGACCAATCCACGCCAAAAACATCAAACTCACCATCGATTTTATCCAAATATCCGCTAATCCCTTTCGGAAATAAAATCACAGGAACGTGTGGATACTTTGCTTTGAGATAAGCACTTATCTCTTTCATGTAAGACCAGCTAAATTCAAAGTAAGCACTCTCTTCAAGTGCGGCTGCCCATGAGTCAAAGATCATCACGACATTTGCCCCACTTTGAATTTGACGCTCCATATACCCTTTAAGCACTTCCGTTACTTTTTTAAGCAAGGCGTGCATAAACGCTGGATCAGAATAAATCAATTTTTTGACAAGCGCGTACGTTTTAGTACCTTGACCTTCAATCATATAGGTTGCAAGTGTCCATGGGGCTCCACAAAAGCCGATGAGTGCTTTATCTGCAGCGAGTTTTCCACGAATCAGGCGAATGGTTTCATAAACGTATTCTAAACCATCAATAGCTTTTTGAACATCCAGTTTATCAAGGTCTGCTTGGTTTTTAATTGGATGAGAAAAGACAGGACCTTCCCCTTTTAAAAACTGAAGCTCCATACCCATCTCCAAAGGAACCACTAGAATATCGCTAAATAAAATAGCCGCATCCACACCTAAAATATCCACAGGCTGAAGGGTTACTTCACACGCTTTTTGTGGGTCTTTACACAGCGATAAAAAATCCCCTGCTTGTGCTCTTACTTCCATATATTCAGGTAAATAACGCCCTGCTTGACGCATCATCCATACAGGCGTATAAGGAGTTTTCTTACCGAAACACGCATCAACAAAAATCATCAGTGTTTTCCACCTTTATGTAAAAAGTAAAGTCCCAAAGAAAGGGCTGTAATAGAAATAGCAAAATAAAGCATCTCTAGTGAGCCTTTATATTCCGTATGCAAAACACGCTGAAAAAAGCTAACAACCAAAACCATAACAATAACTTTGGCAATTTTGTCTTTAAGTTCATCTAAAGAGCTTACATATAACACTTTATCGCCACCTGTTCCTTTAGCGACATCAATATCCGAAATGAACAGTTCATAAATACCAAAACCAAAAATGAGTAAAACAACGGCAATGAGATATAAATCAATCGCACCAATAATCTCAGCGACAACGTCAGCATGAAAATTTTCAGGATGTATTCCCATAAAAAAGTATTGATAGGTTGCAATGACCACATGGTATAAGTCTGCACTACCGATTAGGAAAAGTGCAAATGCCGCAAAAATGCTAAAAATAACGGCAAGCAAGATAACAAGCCTGCTTGCCCATAAACCTTTTTCAAACCATCTCTCAAGCATTACGCTTCTTCTCTCTTAATCCATTTTTGTGCAATTCTCACTGCATTGGTTGCAGCTCCTACACGAATCTGGTCAGCAACACACCATAAGTGAAGAACGTTATCACGGTTAATATCTTTACGAATTCTTCCTACATAAGTCTCATTAGTATCTGTTGAGATAATTGGCATTGGGTACTCTTTTTTCGCTGGGTTGTCGATAACCACAACATTCTCAGCATTTTTAAGTGCCTCGATTGCTTTGTCCAAATTAACATCTTTTTCAAAATGAATGGTAATCGCTTCAGAGTGACTTCTCATAACGGGAACACGTACACATGTAGCACTGATTTCCATTTTTTTACCCAAGATTTTTTGGGTCTCATTGACCATTTTCATCTCTTCTTTAGTGTATGCGTTATCCATAAAGACATCGATATGTGGAATAACATTGAGCGCAATTTGATGTGCAAATGTTTTTGGCTCACATTGATCCAATTTAAAGGCAAAAAAGTCTTGCATTTGGTTAACAAGTTCTTCCATACCGCCTTTTCCTGCACCACTCACCGCTTGGTAGGTTGCTACATCGACACGTGTAATGTTAAACAAATCATCAAGTGGCTTTAATACTTGTACCATTTGAATAGTTGAACAGTTTGGATTTGCGATGATACCTCTGTTTTGCCATTGGTCAATATCATCTGGATTACACTCAGGAACAACCAAAGGAACGTCCGCATCCATTCTAAAATGGCTTGTATTGTCGATGACTACCGCACCTGCTTCTGCTGCAAAGGGAGCATAGTGTGCTGAAATATCACCACCTGCACTAAAAAATGCAATTTCAACATCGTTCTCTTCGAATGCTTTTTCAGTAAGCTCAAGCACTTTATAAGTTTTACCTTTGAATTCAAGTTCAATACCTGCACTTTTACTGCTTGCTAATGGAACAAGATTATTGACAGGGAAGTCAACCTCTTCTAAAACTCTTACTAACTCTTCGCCAACCGCACCAGTAGCTCCAACGATTGCTACATTGTACTTTTTCATTTCTCTTACCTTCATTTTTTATATGAGACTTTTTTAATAACCCAATAGAGTTGGTATTAAGTTATCAAAAAAGTCTATTTTGTTTTACTATGAACTAAACCAGTTACGACTCTCTAAGAAAAGATCTTCTTTGCTAATCGCCTCGGTATCACTTAAGATCACTGCACGTTCTACGACAGAGATCAACTCTCTAATATTTCCAGGCCATCGATACGTCATCAATGACTCAATTGCTTCTTCTGAGAAATAACGCTTTTGTAAACCGTATTTTTTCGTAACACGCTCTAAAATGACTTCACAAATCGGTAAAATCTCTTCTTTGCGTTGACGAAGAGGTGCAATTTCGATAGGAATCGTATTGAGCCTATAATAAAGGTCTTCCCTGAAACGACCCTCTTTGATGCTTTTTTTAATATCGGCATTGGTGGCAGATACTATACGCACATCAATGGGTAGCTCTTTCGTTCCACCGACACGTACCATCACACGCTCTTGAATGACTCTTAGAAGCTTGGCTTGAAGTGTCATAGGCATTTCACCAATTTCATCTAAAAAAAGTGTTCCGCCATTCGCCACTTCAAAATACCCTTTTTTCTCCGCAGTAGCATCCGTAAAAGCCCCTTTTTCATACCCAAAGAGTTCGCTTTCTAAAAGGTTTTCAGGAATGGCCGCCATATTGATCGCAACAAAAGGATTTTTAGCGCGTGGGGAGTTTTTATGCACATAGTTTGCAAAAAGCTCTTTACCGACACCACTCTCACCCAAAAGAAGGACACTCACATCCGTTTTTGCCGCTTTTCGTGCAATGGAAAGTGCCTTTTCGAGCTCTGGAGAAGTTGCTATAAAATCACCATTCTCTTCTTTACTGCTATCAATCTTTTCAAAACTCTCTTTGACTTTGGTACGAATTTTATCGTGACGTTTAATCGCTTCAACGAGTGTTTCAATCTCAAAAGGCTTGGTTAAAAAGTCTTTCACACCTAAACGAACAGACTCAATCGCACGACTCAGTGTTGCATTACCTGTAATAACGATAATATCGTACTGACCATCTAATTTTTTAATGAACTCAATGCCATCCATTCCAGGCATATTAATATCAGTGACAATCAGATCCACACTGGAATCAATTTTTTTGAGAGCGTCTAATGCACTTTTATAGGTAGAAATTTTAAATTCTTCATATTCACCTAGAGCGATCTCTAGGGATTTTCTCATATTGATATCGTCTTCTACAATTGCAACGTGCATTTACATCAATCCTGCCAAAAAGTGTTTTACCTAATGACATTTATGGTAGCAGATTCATCTTTAAAATCTACTGTAAAGCGCACAGGCTCAATGATCAACTCAATTCGGTCATTTCCTTGCTTTAAATGCTGTTCATTCCATGAAAGAAGATGCGAAGAGAGTGGATAAAAACATGGCAAAATATCATGAAAATGTTGCCGTAAAAATTGCTCTTTGGGGAGATTTTGTGTGTTAGCTAATTGAAGGGTACACAGTTTTTGCACTTTCCCTTCATACGGAACCATCACAGGAGTAATGTTTTTTTGCTCATAGACCACAAGGCTATTTGCAGTGACGATTTTATAGGAAAACCAAAAAACATCACTGCAAAAAAGTGCTTGTGAAACGCCTAAAATTAGTAAGCAAAGAGTTCTTGCCACCTACGTGCGCTCATCGTAATTTCCATTCTAACACTGTATAAGCCATCTTTAAATGCTGCATCTGTAATAGCTGCATCTTTAACAAGGGCATTAACCTGTGCAACGATACGAGAATCTTTTAATGCTGCATCTTGAACAGTCTCGCTTGAATTAATTTTAACGCCATAAAGTTTTTCGCCAAGTTGACGGTAACCATCGGTAATCGCTGCACGTTTTGCAAGAGCAATTGCTTGCGCAGGTGAAACTGTATTTTTAGGTGCAATGCCTTCACCATAAACCACAAAAGATTTTTCATTGCTAAAATCATACATTGCATCTTTTGGATTTTTGGCTGGTTCTTCTTTCTTTGCGGAACAACCCGAAATCACTAACACCAAACCTAAACTTGCCAAAAGTGTCACAACCCATTTATTCATAGCTACACCTTTTAATATTTTTTTCTCTTAAAGCAACTACTATTCCAATTACTCAGCACTAGGCGTATCATCGATAATTAAGCTACCTTCATTTGAAGAGCTTTCATCACCTTCTTCAAATTCACCATCAAGCTCATCGCTCTCTTCTTTAGGACAACGTGCAATACTTGCAACCACATCGCTACCTTCAACAGAAACGACTTTAACACCACTCGTATTACGCCCTGCTTTGCGAATCGTCTCCATATCCACGCGGATCATTTTACCACTGCTACTGAGTGCCATAAGGTCTTTATCTTCATCAACAATAACAACACCTACTAGATCGGCAGTTTTTGCTGTCAACTTCATAGCAATAACACCCTTACCACCACGATTTTGTAAACGATACTCTTCTGCAGTTGTTCGTTTACCAATACCTTTTTCAGTAACGGTTAAAAGCTCTTCTTGTTCATTGTAAATAACCGCAGCACCGACTACACAATCATTCTCTTCTTTAAAACGAATGCCCGTAACACCACGTGCAGTTCTTCCGATTTCACGTGCATCACTTACTTCAAAACGAATACACATACCTTTTTTAGTTACGATAAATAAGAACTGTGCTTCTTGCGTTACAATTTTTGCAGTGACTAAGCCATCGTCATCATCCAAAGTAATTGCACGAACACCTACAGAACGGATATTTTTAAACTCGCTCAAGTTGGTACGTTTGATAACACCGTTTTTAGTGAAGAACGCAATTGATTTTGTTTCATCAAAGTCAGTGGTTGGGATGATTGCCATAATCTTCTCATCTGCTTGTAGCTGTACGAGATTGACAACCGCTTTACCTTTTGCTGTACGGCTTCCTTCAGGAATTTTGTACACTTTTAACCAGTAGAGTTGTCCGCGATCTGTTACAAACATCAAGGTATCATGGGTATCAGAAACGAAGAAACTCTCAATAAAGTCATCATCGTACGTTGTTACAGCGATTTTGCCTTTACCACCACGTTTTTGTTTCTCATACTGCTTAAGTGGAACACGTTTGATGTAACCACGGTGCGTAATGGTGACAACCATCGGCTCATTGGCGATCAAGTCTTCCACATCAATATCATCGTAATCATCAACGATTTCAGTAATACGTTTTGATTTAAATTTGTCTTTAATCTCTAATAACTCTTCTTTAATCAAGTTGTTAAGAAGTGCTTCACTGCGTAAGATGTCGCTGAGGCGTTGAATTTCAAGTAACAACTCAGCCAATTCATTTTCAATTTTGTCTCTCTCAAGTCCTGTAAGACGTTGGAGTCTCATATCAAGAATTGCACCTGCTTGAACTTCACTGAGATTGAAACGCTCAATTAAGCCATCTTTTGCGCTTTTTGTATCGGCACTGCTTTTGATTAACGCGATGATTTCATCGATGTTATCAAGCGCAATTTTCAGACCTTCTAAGATGTGTGCTTTTGCTTTTGCTTTTTCAAGGTCAAAAATGGTACGACGAATAATAACGGTTTTACGATGACGTAAAAAGAGTTGTAACAATTCGATCAATGTAAAGATTTTTGGTTCTTTATTGTGAATTGCAAGTAAAATAACACCAAAGGTGACTTCTAAACTGGTTGATTTATAAAGGTTATTAAGGACAATGTCACTCATCGCTTCACGTTTGAGTTCAATGACAAGACGAATACCCTCACGGTCACTCTCGTCACGAATTTCGCTGATACCTTCAATCATTTTCTCTTTTACAAGACCAACGATTTGTTCGATCAAACGTACTTTGTTACATTGATACGGAAGTTCGTCCACAACAATGATGTCTTTATTTCCTTTTTTCTCGATGTGTGTTTTTGCACGAATTCTAACACGACCACGTCCTGTACGGTATGCTTCGATGATTCCTTTTTTACCAAAGATAATACCGCTTGTTGGGAAATCTGGGCCTTTGATGAATTCCATGACTTCTTCAAGTGTTGCTTCTGGATTTTCAATTAAAAGCAAAAGTCCATCTAACAGTTCATCCAAACAGTGTGGTGGAATGTTTGTTGCCATACCAACCGCAATACCACTTGAGCCATTCAGCAATAAGTTAGGAACACGGCTAGGAAGTACATCTGGCTCTATCATACTATCATCGTAGTTTGGTACAAAATCAACGGTGTCTTTATCTAAATCTCTGAGCAACTCTTCCGCCAGTGGTGTCATACGAGCTTCCGTATAACGCATAGCAGCCGCATTATCACCATCGATAGAACCGAAGTTTCCTTGACCATCAACCATTGGAATACGCATAGAAAAAGGTTGAGCCATACGAACAAGTGCATCATAAACAGCTGTATCACCATGTGGATGGTACTTACCGATAACATCACCGACGATACGTGCCGATTTCTTGTACGGGCTACGTGAAGAAATCGCAAGATCATTCATCGCATATAAAATTCTTCTATGAACTGGTTTCAAACCATCTCTTGCATCAGGAAGCGCACGTCCGATGATAACGCTCATCGAATAATCAAGATAACTGGTCTTAATCGACTCTTCAATACTAATTGTTTTGATGTCTTGGTTAGAATCAAAAATATTATCCATTCATTAACCTTACAATATAAAATTGTTTCATTTTACTTTTCTTTTCCTTTTGTTTCAATAGGGGTCAGGGCTAAACTTTTAACTTTTGAGTATTTTGCTTACTCCTGCAACGCTTAGAGAGATATTTCTTGCAATGTCACTTTTACTATACCCATCTTCATGGGCTTTTTTTATGGCTTCATTTCGTTGCTGTTTATTTTGAACATTGATGAAATAGCTTTCAAGTCTTTCTTTATGTAAAGGCTTAATTTCACCATTATGATGGTTATATTTTGTTTGATGAAATGTATGAATGCGTGTCTGCTCTTCTGGACTTAATGGCATGCTTAAGAGATCAAACAGTTCGTGGGTATGATAATCTCGTAAAACAAAACTGTTTTGTAAAAAAGGAGGCACTGCATCTTTTAACATGCTATAGGTGGAACAAAACATATACTCGCCTATTTTTCGGCTCATTCCTGCTTTAATGGGGTTATTTTCGATGTATTTGAAAAGTGTAAAAAGGTATTTTTCATCTAGCACATACCATGACTTGAACCTACCTTGCCACAAATGCCCTACACGGTTATGACGTTTATTGAAATAACTCGCATATTGGGCATTAAGCTGGCGCATACCTGAAGAGAGATTTTCACGTGTATTTTGAACTAACAGGTGATAATGGTTGTCCATCAAACAAAACGCATGTATATGAAACTTGTACTCTCTTGCAACACTTGCCATCAGCTCAATAAATTTTGCTTTATCTCTTTCATCTTCGAAAATAATTCCTTTTGCCACGCCTCTGTTGTAAGCATGATGGTATCCCAAACTTTCAATACGCAATCTTCGTGGCATAAATACCCTCTTTTTTTGCTAGAATTCTATCACAGAATGTTAAAAAGTTAAAAGTTTAGCCCTGACCCCTTAGAAGGAATTTTCGTGAATGAAACCATACTTAAAGTTACCGTTATTCTGTCCATTCTTGTAATGTTTATAGTTTTGTATGTCACTGGTATTGCTTTTGTATTAGGAAACCAAGCTCCTCACAATTATTTATTGCACAAACTTGCTGCACTCATAATTCTTTGTCTTTTAGGTGTTCACGCATGGCTTAGACGATGTACCATTAGAAGGCTTGCACAAGAGTGCGTTGCCATTTTTTTCAACAAGCATATCCGCCATGAGGATAACATCGATTTTCTCATTCACAACACAAAAAATCAACCTTTTAATGACTTATGTGCATTATTGCATTATGATGTTCTCTTTCTTCAAGAAAAACTTTTAGAAAACCATGTGAATGTTAAAAATACAAGCGATACACTAAAAACGATTGCTAAATACAATGATAAAGATATGTACGAAATTCTTTTACTGATGATGAAATTGCATATTGAAAAAAACAGTCCTGAACCTATTTATTCAGGGTCATGCTCAAGAAGCTAAAAATGCTCTTTTGCGTCCGCTAAAACAAGTGCACATAAAACATTTATACCTTTTTGGTTAAGTGTTTCATGTGCCTCTTCTAGTGTACTGCCCGTTGTAACGATATCATCAATCAAAATAACATCTATGTTCTCTTTCGCGTGCACAATGAAGTCACGTTTATTTGTTTTGCGATAAGCCCTACTTTTGCCTGAATAACTTATTTGATTCTGTGCCCTTAAACTTCCATACAATGGCATTAAATAAGGTTGTGTCGCTTTGGCTAAAATGGCGCTATGTGAATAACCATATCTTACATGATCATCAATGGGTATCGCGTAAATTCCTTTGGGTAATTCAAAGGTTTTAAAAAATTCAAAAAATGTGTGCTTTCCAAGTTGTGCGAAGATTTTTGCGCCGATGTAGGTATGCTTAGTATGTAAAAGTGGGGCTATATCATTGTAGTTATAAAAAGAGTACACCTTCAGTCCATTCTCTAAAATTCTAAAAGCAGGAGTTGGTGTTAAAATGGTCTTAAGACAATGCTTACACAGTGGTTGCCAACTTAGTCCAAGACAAAGTTGGCAACGCATAGATTAGTCTATTTTGAGGATGGTTAAGAAGGCTTCTTGTGGCAATTGAACTTTACCAATTGCTTTCATTCGTTTTTTACCCTCTTTTTGTTTCTCAAGAAGTTTTCGTTTACGTGTGATGTCACCGCCATAACACTTTGCGGTAACGTTTTTACCCATCGATTTAACTGTCTCTCGCGCAATAACTTTATTGCCAATGCTTGCTTGAATAGCCACTTCAAAAAGCTGTCTTGGAACAATCTCTTTCATGGCTTTCACAAAATCACGTCCTCTTGTTTGAGCACTGATGCGTGGAACAATGATGGAAAGTGCATCAACCACTTCTCCAGCAACGAGAACATCGAGCTTGACAAGATCTCCCGCTTGGTAACCAATCGGCTCATAATCAAAGCTTGCGTACCCTTTTGAGACCGATTTGAGTTTATCGTAAAAATCCATCACAATTTCATTGAGTGGAATTTCATACTCCAATAAAACACGCTCTGGACTTAAGTAATCCATCTTTTTTTGAATACCGCGTTTGTTATTGAGCAAAATGATGATATTTCCAAGGTATTCTGTAGGTGTTAAAACGGTTGCTTTGACATACGGCTCTGAAATCTCTTCGATTTCATTCACCGGTGGTAATTCACTTGGGTTATGAATATCTAACTCCACACCTTTTGTTGTTTTGACTTTATAGGTAACCGTTGGCGCTGTAGCAATCAAGTCAAGATCAAACTCTCGCTCCAGACGCTCTTTAATCACTTCCATATGTAGAAGCCCTAAAAAGCCAACCCTAAAACCAAATCCAAGAGCGGCAGAGGTTTCTGGCTCATACGAAATGCTTGAATCATTGAGGCTTAGTTTATCAAGTGCATCACGTAACTCTTCAAATTTATCTGTTTCAATTGGATAAAGACCTGCAAAAACAAACTGTTTCGCCTCTTTAAATCCACCAACAGCCTCAGCCGTTTTTTTACGATTGTCGGTAATGGTATCACCCACTTGAACATCACCCACGTTTTTAAGTCCAAGGACTACAATGCCTACTTCACCTGTTTTGATCTCAGTTGTTTTTTGCATCGCAAGAGGATGTGGATACATCAAGTTTAAAACTTCATGCTTTTTACCTGTACCCATAACATAGACATCTTGACCTTTGGTGATGCTTCCATCATAGACGCGAACAAGTGCAAGTGCACCCAAATAGTTATCGAACCAGCTATCATAAATCAATGCCTTTGTTGGGGCATTTTCATCGCCTTGAGGAGCTGGAATTTTATCGACAATGGTATCGAGAAGTTCACGAATACCAATGCCACTTTTAGCACTGACGTTTAAAGCATGTGTACAATCAAGTCCAATCGTATGCTCAATTTCATCTTTTACACGCTCAGGATCAGCCGCAGGAAGGTCTATTTTATTGATGACAGGAATAATTTCTAAATTATTTTCAATGGCAATGTAAACATTCGCAATGGTTTGTGCTTCAACACCTTGAGAGGCATCGACAACTAAAAGAGCACCATCACTTGAAGCAAGTGAACGACTGACTTCATAAGAGAAGTCAACGTGACCTGGAGTGTCAATAAGGTTTAGGACATAAGGCTGTCCATCTTTGACATACGTTAAACGTACACTTTGGGCTTTGATGGTGATGCCACGCTCTTTTTCGATGTCCATGGTGTCCATCATTTGGGTGGTCATTTCACGTTCACTCACCGCGCCGCACTCTTGGATAAGGCGGTCTGCTAAGGTACTTTTACCGTGATCAATATGGGCGATGATTGAGAAGTTACGAATATGTTTCTGCATTAAATAAAGAGTCCATTTACACTTTCATTATGATAAACACGGCGAATGACTTCAGCAAATACAGGAGCAACACTAAGCACTTTAATTTTTGGATTCGCTTCTTTGAGAGGGATGGTATCCGTTACAACTAATTCGTCTAACTCACCTTTAGCGATACGCTCATACGCTGGACCACTAAGAACCGCGTGAGTACAACATGCCATAACGCTTGTTGCACCTCTTTTTTTAAGTACTTCAGCAGCCTTCACAATAGTACCTGCTGTATCGATCATGTCGTCCACTAAAATAACATCTTTACCCGAAACATCACCAATAATGTTCATGACTTCAGACTCATTGGCTTTTTCACGACGTTTATCAACAATGACCATATCAACACCCAAAAGTTTTGCAAAACTACGTGCTCGTGCAACACCACCGATATCAGGACTTGCGATAATTGGGTTTTTAAGATTTTTAGCTTTTACGTAGTCGTTGAAGATAATAGAGCCATAAAGGTTATCTACTGGGATATCAAAAAAGCCTTGAATTTGTCCTGCGTGCAAATCAATCGTTACAACACGGTCAATTCCAGCAGTTTGGATCATATTGGCAACTAACTTTGCCGTAATAGGAACACGAGGTGCAGCTTTTCTATCTTGTCTCGCATAGCCAAAGTAAGGCATAATTGCCGTGATGCTGTTTGCAGAACTACGTCTTAGAGCATCTGTTAAAATTAACAATTCCATCAAGTTAACGTTAGCAGGTGCACAGGTTGACTGGATGATAAACACATCTTTTCCGCGTACACTCTCACTGATTTGAACACTGATTTCGCCATCGCTAAAGGTCTTAATCTCAGCTGCTGAAAGAGGGAGAGAAAGATGTTTCGCCACTCGTTTTGCAAACTCTGGATTTGCCGTTCCTGCAAAGACTTTATAGCCTCTCATTTTAAATATCCTTTACATCAAAAAGTTTTCTATTTTATCCAAAAGGGACTTAAGATAGCGTTAACACTCATTAAGGTCAGTTGTTAACATTAATGTGCCATAATATCAAGAGAATTTATTCATATTATAAGTCTATCTAAGGAATGTGTAATGGCAACACTGCGACGTTTTATTTCGTTAAGTATAAGCTTTTCATTTCTCATAATGAGCTATACAGGGATTATCCTTTTTTTAGCACCAAAAGGCAGAGTTGCCAACTGGACAAATTGGGAGCTTTTAGGACTCGATAAAACACAATATACAAACTTACATGTTACATTTATGGTACTCTTTTTAGTCGGTATCATTTTTCATATGTATCTCAACTGGTCATCTCTTCTCAATTACCTCAAAAATAAAACACGCCAATTTTCACTGTTAACCAAAGAGTTTTTACTTGCGTTTGGCATCAACCTGCTTTTTGTTCTAGGAACGCTCTATTATTGGACTCCATTTGATCAATTTTTAGACTTTCAAGATGATCTCAAGGCGATGTGGGAGAAAAAAGTCGATAAAGCCCCTTATAACCATGCAGAGCTCTCAACCTTAGAAGAATTTGCACAGAAAATGGGACGTGATGTATCCGTTATGATTGCCGAATTAAATGCAAAGAAACTTCGTGGCATAGAAAGCACAAAAACAATTCATCAAATTGCAAAAGAAAATGGTAAATCGCCTGCACAAATTTTTGACATTATTAACACGAAATCATTCCCAAAAAAGGAGTCAAGATGAAAAAAACAGTCTGGTTCTTAACCATGGTAAGCCTTGTAAGTTTAACGCTTCATGCGGCAGATACAACGCGTGGTCCCCTCGGATTTGAAGCGTACGATAAAAATAAAGATAACGTGATTACGCAAGAAGAATTTGACAGTGTCAAAGCAGAGCGTATGAGCGCTAAAGCAGAAGCTGGAATGCCTATGAGAAATGCAGCAAACTCACCTGATTTTAGCTTTTTTGATGCAAATAAAGATGGAAAAATCACAAAAGAAGAGTACCAAGCAGGGCAACTCTCCCGAATGCGCTCAAAATAACATCCAAGAGGTCTTTACCTCTTGGCGTGATTTTTACTCATAATATCGATGATGACTTTATCGGTAATGTACATGCCATCTTGGGAAAGTGCGCCAATATTTTTGAGAGTTTTTTCGATGTCATGCGCGATAATGCCATCCCCTCCTTGAAGAAATCTCCCCGCGGAAGCAAGCATGTACGCATCAAATGCCGCATAAATCGTTGTAGCAATTTTCATCGCACACGAAGATTTTGCGCCATCGCAGATGATGCCTGAAACATCGCCTAGCGTATTGCCAATGGAATGCGAAACCACTTCTAAACTTTCATCGTTCAACAGTGCCAATGCCCCACTCACTGCCGCCGCAGAGCAGATAACCCCACAATAAGCCGAGAGTCTTCCCACATTGCTTTTAATATGCACCGTTGCCAAATGCGAAAAGAAAAGGGCACGAAGGAGTTTTTCCTCCTTTACATGTAAAACATTTACGTACTCGATGAGTGCCAACGAGGAGGTCATTCCTTGATTGCCACTACCGCTGGTGGTCATCACAGGAAGCGCACAACCGCTCATTCTTGCGTCACTGCCTGCACTCGCAAAAGCAGCGGCACGGTTACGCACGTCATTGCCGTAAAAACCTTTTTTGATGTTATCGCAGATGATCTTTCCGATGTTCACCCCATAATGCCCTTCTAATCCCTCATGCGCGATGCGAGAATTAAGCTCAATCACTTTGAGAAGTAAAGGTCTTATTTTTGAAAGGTCTATCGTTTGAGCTATTTCATAAATGACAGCAATGCTCAGAACTTCGCGGTCTTCAAAGCTAGAGTTAAAATCAGCATCGTTACACGGACGATCCAGAAGAAGCTCGCCATCTTTTAAAATGCGGGTGATGTTTGTATGCGTATGTTTAATCTCAACACTCGCCCAATGCGCCTTGCCATACACTTTGATTTCCACATAAAGCTTGGCATCACTCTCTACATGTAAAACATCTATCACCTTGCGCTCTAAAAAAGCCTTGACGTGTTGCATCTCAGTTTCGCAAATGTCACTGATGACCATCAGATCTTTTTTGGAATCGCCTGCGATTAAACCCATCGCCACAGACGTTTCTATGCCCACCATTCCACCGCTATTAGGAACAACAACGCTTTTGACATTCTTGATCATATTGCCAGAGATGCGCACTTCCACGCGCTCTACTGGCTCGTTTAAAATCTCTCTGGCCTTTGCCGCTGTGTAGGCAATGGCAATCGGCTCGGTACACCCAAGAGCAGGGACAACCTCTTCACATAAAATCGTTAATAATTTTTCTTCAACACTCGCCACCAAAACTCCTAGCCCCTGCTTGAGATAAAAATACCAAGCACAATCAAAGCAAGACCAAGAATCTTATAAAGCGTCACACTCTCACTAAATAAAAAGATGGACGAAACAAAAACGACAACAAACGTAAGCCCCATAAATGGATATGCGTAGCTCAATTCAAACTTTGTCATAGCAGCCATCCAACACAATGAGGCTACAAAAGCAGACACGAAACCACTGAGGATAAAAGGGTCTAAAAAGAGCTTGAGTAAAAAGATAATTTTCTCAAAAGTTTGTTCTGGTAAATGCCCATAATTAGGGATACGCCATTTAATGACTAGTTGACCATACACCGTAAAGAAAATCGTTCCAAAGATATACAAATGTGCCATTAACGTGCACTCCATTTAATCAAAATTTCACACACCGCATCAATCTCTTCTAGCGTGATGCCATAATACAGTGGTAAGCGAACCAATCTCTCACTCTCTTTTGTGGTATAAATATCTTCACCAAACATACGACCATATTTAATACCAGCAGGTGCACTGTGCAAAGGCAAATAGTGAAAAACTGCCCCAATGCTGACCTCTTTAAATTTCTCCAAAAGCGCTGTTCGCTCTTCCAAATCTTTGACTTTCAAATAGAACATATGCGCATTATGAACACATCCCTCAGGGATATATGCTAGTTCAATCACACCTCGTTTTGCAAGAGGCTCTAGTCTTTCATAGTAGGTTTTCCACGCATTTAAACGGTGTGCTTGAATAGCATCCACCATCTCTAATTGTCCCCAAAGATAGGCTGCTTGAAGCTCACTTGGCAAGTAACTGCTCCCTATATCCATCCAACCGTATTTATCAACCATTCCTCTAAAAAATTGACTACGGTTTGTTCCTTTTTCACGAATAATCTCTGCTCTATGTGAAAATCGTTCATCATTAATCAGTAAAAGTCCACCCTCCCCGCCACTCGTGACATTTTTAGTTTCATGGAAACTAAACGCACCTAAATGACCAATGGTTCCAAGCGGTTTTCCTTTGTACGAGCTCTCAAAGCCTTGCGCTGCATCTTCAACCACAAAAAGATTATGTCTGGTAGCAATGTCCATGATGACATCCATATTGCATCCAACTCCTGCATAATGCACAGGAACAATCGCTTTCGTTTTTGGAGTAATCGCAGCTTCTATAAGGCGTTCATCAATGTTCATGGTCTCAGGATGAATGTCAACAAAAACAATTTTTGCCCCTCTAAGCGCAAACGCATCGGCAGTGCTCACAAAGGTGTAACTAGGCATGATAACCTCATCACCCTCTTTAATGTCTAGCAGTAAAGCTGCCATTTCTAGGGCATGAGTACACGAAGGAGTCAGTAAGGTTTTAGGACACGCATAACGCTTTTCAAACCACTCTTGGCAACGTTTACCGAAAGCACCATCGCCTGAAATTTTAAGACTGTTCATCGCTTCTAAGACATATTTATCTTCGTTGCCTGTTCGTGGAGGTTTATTAAAATGGATCATTTACTTACCTGTACTTTTAAGATAATTTTTGGCGTTCTCGCCTTCATTTAAGATCAAATCGATCACACTCACACCATGCTCAAACGGAGGAAAGAGTTGATGGTACTCTTGATACCCACTATAATCCATCCATTCCACTGCAATTCCAGCTTCTTTAAAAATAGACTCATCCAAATAATCACGTGCCGCTGGTCCACTGAGGTACGTTGTAGCACCCAAATCTTGACATAGTGCCAAAAGACGCTCACTCTTTCCATCGGCTAGTACAAATTCTCTTGAATCACGAATCACGGTTTTTATCTCTAACATCGCGCAGATGGCATCGATAAAATGACGATTGATCTCGCTAATATACTCGCTTGTTGCACCCATATACAATGCTTCAAATTGTTCTTTATACGCCTTAAAGTGAGGAGCTTTAGCATAATTTTGCGAAATGCTTCGCCAATGATTGACATTCCATTTAGGGTCAGTAATTTTTGTCTCATTGATTTTTTGATGTAAACTCTCTTGGCGTACAGGAATACTGAGCCACTGAAGCCCATTTTGGGTTTTAATTTTATTGCGATTGCGCCAATCATTTTTAGTGTATTGCATGTCATCATACAAAATGAATTCATCCACACTACCAATAATGTCAAAATATCCCTTCCAAGGGATATAGTTTGATTGTAAAATAGCTATTTTTTTCATATATTTATTGTTTCCCCAATAATATAAAGTGGACGACGTTTGACTTCATCAAAAATCTTGCCAATGTAAAGCCCCGTAATACCAATAATGGCAAATAAAAGACCAAACATAAAAAACATTGAAACCATTAAACTCGTCCAGCCTTCAGCAGGGGTATGGTAAAAGAAGTAACGAATCACAAGCCAGCCTGCATAAATGAGGCTTGCCAATGCTATAAAAAAGCCTAGTTGAATCGAAAGGCGTAGTGGCTTATTCGAGTGCGAAACAATAGAGTCTATGGCAAGACGGATCAGCTTTGTAAGATTATACGAAGACTCTCCATACGCACGAGGAGCATGCTCAATATCAATTTCTGTTTTTTTAAAACCAACCATTTTGGCAAACAAGAGGAAATCACGGCTATGTTCACGGTAACGGTTGATCGTCTCAACCACTTTTTGTGCATAGATACCAAAATTGGCAATGCTATTGTCGTGCTTTGTCTCGGTAAAGTACTCTAGCACCCTATTAAACGCCTTTGAGCCTAATTGTTTAAAGAAGCTATCTTGTCTTTCTACACGTCGTCCAAAGACAATGTCATAACCATCAAGCGCTTTGTTGTACAATTTGATGATCTCTTCGGGTTTGTCTTGCAAATCGCAATCCATGACAACAACCCAATCCCCTTTAGCATAATCCAAGCCTGCGGTGATAGCATAGTGCTGTCCAAAATTACGAGAAAGGTTAATACCTTTAACACGACTATCTTTTGCGCATAACATGACAATACGTTCCCACGAACCTTGAGGACAGGCATCATTGACGAAAATAATCTCAAAATTCTCAGTGATTTGAGAAAGTGTTTTAACCAGTCGATCATAAAGTTCGAACAAACACTCTTTACAGCCATAAATGGGAGAAACAACACTAATCTTAACAGACTCCAAGTAACGCCTTTATATGTAAATTATGGAGCCGTCATTATACGCTTTTTCTTCCTAGCTTCAGCTTTACTTTTTTTCACATAGAGCGGATTTTTTTCAAAA
>CAYXNJ010000041.1:0-22162 GCA_964466465.1 uncultured Sulfurospirillum sp. | reverse complement strand
TTGAAATCGCGCAAACATATGATTTACAAGGAGTGTTATACCATGCTATGGGGCAACATCAAAAAGCATTAAATTTACATCAAGAAGCATTAGAAATTCACAACAATATTTTAGGCAACAAAGATTTTTTGACTGCAATAAGTTGTGACCATTTAGCTATGGTATATTATGTGATTGGAAATTATTCAGAAGCGATCAATTTATATAACCAAGCGTTAAATATATATCAATCAATATTTGGTGATAAACATGCTTATTTAGCTAATAGTTACAATAATTTAGCACTCATAAATAATACAATAGGAAATAGGGAAAAAGCATTAGAATTACATCATAGTGCGTTAAAATTAAATGAAGAAATATTTGGGATAGATCATCAAAATACAGCAGGTATTTATAATAATTTAGCCATTGTATATCATGATAAAGGAAATCTTTCTACTGCTTTAACGTTATATCAGAAAGCCTTAGATATTAATTTAAAAGAGTTGGGAAATAAGCATCCAATTACAGCCAAGAATTATAATAATTTGGGCACCGTATATAATGAGATGAAAAATTATCTAAAAGCAATAGAATTGTATGAAATAGCTATAGAAATTTATGAAGAGGTATTAGGAAATGCACATCCTGACCTAGCTCAAAGTTATCATAATATATCACATTCATATGCTGCAAAAAAACAATGTCAAAAAGCACTTGAATATTCTCAGAGGTCAATTGATATTTTAGAAAACTTAGATTTTGAAATACCTATGCTACATCAATGTAAAAAGCATTACAATAATATTAGTAATTTGATTAAAAAAGAAAAAAAATTAACATATGATAAAAAAGGAAGATATTGCATAGATTGTTTGCCGTCTAAGTAAAGAGCTTTTACATGTAAAGTTATTTAACTTTTCTTCCACGCCCAAACTCGCTCCCCTAAAAGTACTATACCCACGGTAATCACGCTATACTCAAACACCCCAGCTACTTTTTGCGCCCAAAAACTATGCAAAAGGGCTAGCAGTAGGGCAAGATAGACCGCTTTGTGGTACTTTGCAAAACGTGCAAAGAGCTTTTTAAACGAAGTAAGTGCCATAAAAAGAAGAATGGTAAAGGCGATAACGCCAACATAAATGAAAGGCTTTTTGAGGCTTTTTTCAAAGATGGTGATGAAGTCAAACTCACTGTCTAGCACCACAAAGACAGAGGCGTGTAAAAGGGCGTAAAAGAAGCTTAATAGTCCGATGGTTTTGCGATAAGGAAGCGTGTTGATGTGACATAGTCGCTTACAGGTTGAAGGTACAAGCGAGAGCAGTAACAGCACTATCGCCCCGATGCCCGTAAAAGAGTAGAGCATCTTGATAGGGTCGATGGCACTTTCGAGTTTATAATAAGCCAGTCCCAAAGGAAGCAGGGCGATGAAAATGAGCAAGGCTTTCAAAAAAACTTCCTTAAGTCCATGCCAGCATAAAGGGCTCCAACCTCTTTTTCGTAGCCATTGAAGGGCAGCGTGGCTTGTTTGGTGATTTTACCCAGCAAGCGCTCTTTTGCTTGCGTCCATCTAGGATGGTCAACGGCAGGGTTGACATTGGCATAAAAGCCGTACTCTTTCGGGTTTTGTTCTTGCCATGTGTTGAGTGGCTCTTTTTCGACACATTCGATGAGGTCGAGTGATTTGATGGACTTAAAGCCGTATTTCCACGGAACGACAAGGCGAATGGGTGCGCCATTTTGCGGAAGCAGGCGTTTGCCGTACATTCCTACTGCGATGAAGGTCAGTGGATGACGCGCCTCATCCATGCGTAAGCCCTCAACATAAGGGTGTTTGATGGATGCGAAAATGCCTTTGGCTTGGTCAGGGAACATCGAAGGCTCGTGACGTGTGGTGAACTTGACGTATTTGGCTTTGCTGTTGGGTTCTAAGTAGTCAAGCAGTTTATAGAGTGGAAAGCCTATCCAAGGAACCACCATCGACCAGCCCTCAACACAGCGAAAACGATAAATGCGCTCTTCAAGTCCAAACTTAGCGATGAGGTCATCGACTTCAAGCATCTGCTCTGTTTTGATCTCTCCAAAAAATCCCACATTCCACGGGCTTATTTTCATCTTTTGGGAGAGTTTGACAGGCGCTTCTTTGTCGGTAGAAAATTCATAAAAATTGACGTAATTACTGGCTTGCTCTAGCGTGTTCAGGGTAAGATTGTTTGGGTTAAGGTCTGGTAGATACTTCAAACTTAGATCTTTAGGAAGTTCTGCTAAAAGCTGAGAGATAGCAGAACTACTTACCAGTGCGCCAGCGCCGAGTTTGAGGAAATGACGTCTAGCATTGAAAAGTGCTTCAGGGGTCATGTGCATGGCAAACTCCTCTTTGAAAGTTGAGTCATTCTAACACAGAAATGTCAATAAAAAATCAATGATTTTTAAGCCATGCGTTTATCATAATAGCAGAGATTGTACTCAGATTTGGAAGGGGTGGTACGTTTTCTTTTGTAAACCACTTGGCATCTTCAATCTCTTCTTCTTGAAGTCGTAGCTCACCACTGTCATACTCCGCAAAAAAACCAAGCATTAAGGAGTGTGGAAAAGGCCACGGTTGAGAGCCAAAGTAACGAAGGTTTTTAACACGAATGCCTACTTCTTCGTAGATTTCGCGGTGGACGGCATCTTCAACGCTTTCACCTGCTTCTACAAAGCCTGCAAGGAGGCTATACATCCCTTTTGTAAATTGGGGTGAGCGTGCAAGGAGTATCTCTTCACCTCTGCTGATAAGCACGATGCAAGCAGGTGAGAGTCGTGGAAAAATGGTAAATCCACATGTGGTACACGTCAGTGATGAAAACTTTGCAGAGTAACCCATAGGGTCACCACAGCGACCACAGTATTTATTGTCATAAAGCCAGTGTGCGAGTTGTTTAGCTCGGTTGAGCATGGCATAAAGATGGGGTGGGTGAACGTCTAAAAATTGGCGTAGATTTGTTTTAACAAGTGTTTCAGGTAGCACAATGTCCTCTTCCCAAATGAGAAGGGTATAGAGCTCTTGTTCTATCTCTCCGATGTGAAAACTATGTAGTGGTTGACCGAGATTTTCAAAAATGTCTGCGGAGGGTAATGAGCCGTCAATGCCCATCAATAGGGCATCACCACAAAATCCTAAGAGAATGCTTGATGCTTCATCTCGTGGTTTAAACACAGGTGTAAGTTTGATAGAAATGTTCTGATGTAACACGCAAAACCCTTTAATAACAAAGTGCTTTATGATAGCAAAGAATTGGTTAAAGAACTCTCCAAAGAGTGTGTACTCTTTGGAGAATAAGACTAGGCTGTTTTAAATTGAGCCAACGTATGGCTAAGGTTTGCGGAGAGTTTTGAGAGGTGCTCGGCAGCTGAGGCTATCTCCTCAACACTTCTGGCATTGGAGCTTGAAAGGGTGTTGATTTCTCCGATTTTTTCGATGACGGCTGTTTTGATGAGTTTCACATTGCCATTGGCTTTAGCGACCACTTCATCGGTAGCATGAACACAGTGATCTAACATCGTAGCGGCATTGTTCGTTTGCGTTGTAACTTGGTTAGAAAACTCTGAGAGTTCATGGATGCGTTTAGCATTGTGGTTCATCTCTTGGCTAATGTCGCTGATGGACTGAACGATGACGTTGACTGTTGCGTTGGTTTCCGTGAGGCTTTTTTGAGTGCGCTCTGCAAGCTTTCGCACTTCATCGGCAACAACGGCAAAGCCACGACCATGCTCACCTGCACGAGCTGCTTCGATGGCAGCATTGAGCGCTAAAAGATTGGTCTGATCTGCGATGTCACCGATGACATCCAGAACCGATTTGACCTGTTCTGCTTCAACAGAGAGATGACTAAGTCGTTCATTCATTGTAGCTTCTGCTTGAGCCGTTTGTGAGAGTTGCGCGATGGTTTCATTGAGCAGCTCTTGGGCACTCAAAAGACTCTCTTGGGCATGGGTGGTACTCTCTTTGACATTTTGAGACTGCACACTGGCATCTACGATAGCGTTGGCAACATCTCTTGCATCGTTGGTTGTTTCAAACACTACCTTTGCCTCTTCTTCAGCGCGTTTGCCGATTTGAAGGCTTGTGCTGGAAAGCTCTTCCGCGACCGAAGCATTTTCGATGGCATTATTTTTTGCCGCATTGAGCGCTTGTGCTACATCGTTGATTAAACTGTTTACCGAGTTCATAATATCGCTAATTTCATCTTTGGAGTTTAGCGTTATCTGGCTACTAAGGTCTTTGTTCGCACGCATCATTTCACAACGTTCTTTTGCAAGAGCTACCGAGTTTTTAATAGAACGTGTTACAAAAAAGAAGATGATTGTGACGATGAGTATGACGAGTGTGAGCACGATTTCTGACATCAATTTGTTGGTATCGAGGCGTTTAAAGTTTGATTTTTTAACTTCGTCGGCTAATTCTTCAAATTTATCGACAATGACTACAAAAGACTGGGCACTTTGTTTATAGAGTGATTCAAGCTTTTGTGCATCTTCTTTGTGTGTTTGTGCAAATGTTTCATCGTAAATAGTTTTGCCGTATTTGGTATATAGCACCATACGTGGCGCGTTGATGGCATGCCATTCTGCAAGCAGTTTTTTAAGTGCATCGATGCGGTCATGGTTCACTTTACTTAAAAGCATACGTTTGAGTTCATCCAGATCTTGTTGAAGTTGTTGGTAAATTTTTTCATATTGCTCTAAATTTTTAGCTTGAAAATGAACTTGATAATTTCGCTGTTCAATGCGAAGCTCCAATGTCAGCTTTTCAATGTTGGCGATTGTGACAAGCCTTGTTGCGGCCATCTTAGCATCGTTCCCTTCCTTGATAATTTCATACCCTAAGGCACTAAATCCCAAAATTAAAACCACCAGAAGTAGCGTTAATTTTCCTTTGATTGTCGAAAATGACATGGTGTCCCTTTTTCATTTTTATAGATTTAAGGGCGCATCGTAGTGAATGTGCGTAAATTATATGTAAATTTAAAAGGAAAAATGAGGAAATTTGTACAAAAGACTTGATGCGTGTCATGCAAAAAAATCGTCATTTTTTCTACAATAGACAAATTTTTTCGGGAGTATGTGAGTGGTAAAAAGTTATGTTGAAAGAATGAAGGTAAAGTCAAAACCGCCATCAAGAAAGCCTTTAAGTAAAATACTTTGGTCAGGATTTGGTGCTTTTTTAGGTATTTATTGTGTTGCAATTTTCGGATATTATTTCGCCATTGAAGAGACTTTCTTTTTACTGGGCTCTTTTGGCGCAACTGCTGTTTTAATCTATGGTGCACCTCAAGCAGATTTTTCGCAACCACGCAATATCATTGGTGGGCATGTATTTTCTGCCTGTGTTGCTGTGTTTTTGATGAAGTTTTTTTCACCACTTTTTTCTATAGAACTCTTGTGTGCACTGAGTGTATCGCTTTCGATCATGGTGATGCACGCAAGTCGTACAATGCACCCACCAGGAGGTGCTACTGCACTGATTTATATCATGGGCAATGAACACATTCACTCTCTAGGCTGGCTTTATCCATTCACACCTATTGGGCTTGGTGCAGTGATTATGCTTTGTGTCGCACTGCTTGTAAACAACCTCTCTTCCAATAGCCAAAGGCATTATCCAACCTATTGGTGGTAAAAATTTTTCTATTGCAATAAATATAACGCAAATGTCACATTGGCATTGTACAATCCCAACGTAAAAACATGTAGAATGAAAGGTATTTGACGATGAGAAAAGAGTATATCGATATGTTAGAATGCGTAGGACACGGATTTTGGGAGTGGAATCCTATCGCAAATCTGATCTCTTTATCGCCACAATGGATTACAATGCTAGGGTATGATGTGAAAGACTTTGAACAAACGAAAGATAAGTGGATGTCTCTCATCCATCCTGAAGATTTGAACTATTGTTTGAATGAACTTACTGCACTTTTAAGTGGTCGAACAAAGCATTACCAACATCAGCATCGTATGCTCTGCAGTGATGGAAGTTATAAATGGGTGCTTGATCAAGCTAAAGTCATCGCGTACAATCCAAATGGGTATCCTACCAAAGTTGTAGGAACGCATACTGATATTGATGAACTTAGAACTACATTAGAAATGTACAAACAACAAAGAATAAAGCCTTAAACATTAGAGTTTAAGGCACATAATAATGGCAGATGAAGGGCAGATGTCTTTAAATTCACGGGTTTGTTGAATGTGTAAAGGTGTATTTTCACGTGTGATTTTGTCAAATCCATGACGCAGGAAATAGTGCTCTGCGGTTGTTGTCAGCAGATAAAGTGCTTCAATATTTTCATGCTTACACAAGGTGATAAGGTAAGAGAGCATCTTTTCACCTACTTTTTGGTTTTTATATCCTTCTTTTACACACAATGAACGCAACAATGCTGCATTTCCATATGTTTCTATCCCGATAGTAGCGATAATCTCATCTTTTTGAACGCCCACAAAAAGTGTGATATTTTTCTCATAAATATCTGAAGTTGGAAGAGTGTTGGACGCGAGCAGATGAATGATGGCTCGGTATTCATTTTCCTGTGCTTTACGTAGTATTAGTTCCATAGTTTTCCTTTTAAACCAAACTCAAAAGTACTATCAAAAGAATCGGTGGTGTAACGATTAGCCCAAACTTTGAGTACTCCCAAAAGCTGATTTTCACCCCTTTTTTCGCCATGACATGAAGCCACAAAAGGGTTGCCAGTGAGCCAAAAGGGGTCATCTTTGGTCCTAAGTTACAGCCAATGATGTTAGCGTAAGCAAGCGCTGAGTTTGGGATGTCGTGGAGTGCGATGTCCATGATCATCACACTAGGCAGATTGTTCATCACCGCACTTAAAATCGCAGCAATAAAGCCTGTTCCCACTACTGCAACCATGTTACCTTGTGCATTCAATTCATTAAGAATGTGTGTCAGGTACTCCGTAAGTCCTGCATTTTTAAGCCCATACACAACGATGTAAAGTCCAATGCTAAACCACACCACTTGCCACGGAGCCGTTTTGATGGTCATCCATGGTTTTGCAGCTTTAAAATAGGTCGCAATGGCAAGAAAAATAAGCGCTCCACCAAGGGCAATAAAGCTAATAGGAACATGGTAAAGTTCACCCACAAAGTAGCTTCCCATCAAAGCTGCGATAAAAAACCAACTGAGGTAAAAAAGCGGTTTACTTTTTAAAACATCATCGGGATTATGCAGCAATTCTACATTGATATGTGAAGGGATGTCTTTGCGTAAAAAAAGCCATAAAACGCCCACAGATACGAATGTACTTACGATGTAGGGCGTGAACATAGTACTTAAGTATTGAGTAAAGCCAATGTGAAAGTAGTTTGCTGTAACGATGTTGGTAAGATTTGAAAAGATAAATGGTAGCGAAGCCGAATCTGAGATAAACCCACCTGCAAGCAAAAACGCCACAATGGTTTTAGGCTCTAGCTTTAAGATGCGCATTTTAGCCAGCAAAATAGGCGTGAGGATGAGCACCGCACCGTCATTCGCAAAAAAAGCAGAGATGATGGAGCCTAGAAGCAATGAATAGACAAACATCAAATGTCCATTGCCTTTAGAAAATTTTGCCATCCAGATAGCGCACCACTCGAAAAAGCCAATTTCATCAAGAACTAATGAGAGAATGATAATGCCGATAAAGGCGAGCGTTGCATCCCAAACGATGCTCGTGACTACTAAAACATCGGCAAAACTTACCACGCCTAAAAGAAGAGCAACACCTGCTCCGATAATGGCAGAAGTGCCTATTTGAAGTCCACGCGGTTGAATAATAACACAAAGAAGCGTGATAAGAAAAAGGCTAAAAGCAAGGATCATTTTGCATCTTTACAGGCACACACAGAGGTGAGTAAGGGCATCTCTAAATAACTAATCTCTTCTAAACATTCGAGTCTAAAACGATCTAAGGGTGAACGGATGGCATAATACGCCCATTTCCCACGACGGTCAACCCTTAAAAAGCCTGCATCTTTGAGGATTTTAAGATGCCTTGAGACGCGCGACTGAATCATCGAAAAAGCATCTTCTATTTCACAAACGCATACTTCACCATTTTTATGAATAAAACGAAGAATTTGTAAACGCGTTTCGTCATTGAGTGCGCCAACTGTTTTTAAAAAGTTTTCCATAGGTATCTCGCATTTTGATTTTGGCAAGTATAGCACAATAGAATTTTCACATCAAGATATATTGATATGAATAAAAGAAGTTTTTTAAAAAGGAGGAAGGGCATAAAGCCCTTATTTTCTTACAAATCGCTCTTTTAGTTTCATTAAAAGATAGAAAAAGAGTGGGGTAAAAAAGACACCGATGAGGGTGAGTGTGACCATGCCACCCACAACGGTTGTCCCGATAACATGGCGGCTATTGGCTCCTGCACCTGTGCTAAGTGCAAGAGGCAAGGTTCCTGCGATGAATGCAAAGGAGGTCATAATGATAGGGCGGAAACGAATTTTTGCTCCCTCTATCGTTGCATCTATAAGTGTATAACCTTCTTCGAGCTTTTGCAGAGCAAATTCCACCATCAAAATGGCATTTTTGGCTGAAAGTCCCACAAGCGTGATGAGTCCTATCTGGAAGTAGATGTCATTTTGCAGACCTCTGAGCCAGATAAACAGTTCTGCACCCAAAAGCGAGAAAGGAACGGCTAAAACAATCGCCCAAGGAATCATCCAGCTCTCATAAAGTGCGACAAGAATGAGGAAAATGAAGATAATCGCAAAGACAAATGAGAGATTGCCTTTTTCTAAGAGTTTTTTCTCTTGAAGTGAAGCACCACCCCATGCGATAGAGTAACCATCTGGAAGAACTTCCGCTGCAATTTCTTCCATGATTTTAAGTCCCTCTCCTGAAGAGTAGCCCACATTGGTTTCACCCAAAATTTGCGCAGATGGGAACATGTTGAAGCGTTTTGTAATGCTTGGATTGACCACACGTTTAAATGAAACAAGATCGCCTAAAGAGACAAGGTTTCCATCACTTGTGCGCATGAACACATCATTGTAGTTTTTATTGTCCTCTCTAAAATCACCTTTGGCTTGAACATTCACACGATAGTTACGTCCAAAAAGGTTGATGTCATTGACATACACACTTCCAAAGGTTGCTTGAATCGTTGTGTAAACATCGGCTATTTCTATACCATATGCCTTAACTTTTTGGTTGTTGACGATGAGTTGGTATTGGGGTGTACTGGAACTTAGTGTACTACGAACGGAGCGGAGTTCTTTGCGCTCATTGGCACGTTGTACAATCTCTCTTGCATAGGTTTCGAGTTGATGGTAATTGCCGCTCGTTCTATCTTGAACATACATCTCAAAACCTCCTGAAACACCCAAACCACTGATGGTTGAAGGAGAAACTGCTGCCACACGCGCTTCTTTGTTTTTAGAAATTTTTTGAATCACCTCTTTGGAGATAGCATCAATACTTTGGTTTGCTTCTTTGCGTTCATCCCAGTGGGCGAGTTTTACGTAGCTATATCCTGCATCTGTGGTATAAGCTTTGGAGCTAAAATCACTTCCTGAAAAACCACCAACTTTGATAACGCTTGGATGTTGTAATGCCACATTTCCCACTTCGATGTTAAACTCATGGGTGCGTGAAAGTGACGCTGCAGCAGGCAAATTACTTACGACGAAAAAGGTTCCTTTGTCCTCTTTTGGAATAAGTCCAGAGGGAATGATGTGCATGAGCTTCGTAATCGCGAAAATCATAATGCCAAAAAGAAGCAAGTTTAAAAGGCTATAGCGAATGGTCGTTTGAACAATCTGCCCAAAATGGTGGGTAATGTAGTCAAACATGGCATTAAACTTACGAATAATCCAGATAGGCTCCTCTTCTTCATGTTTAAGAAGCAGTGAACAAAGAGCAGGGGTGAGTGTTAATGCCACAAGACCTGAAATTGCAACAGAGATAACAATGGTTATGGCAAATTGGCGCGACATCGTACCACTTAGACCTCCCATAAATGCGGAAGGAATGAAAACAGCACTTAATACAAGAACGATGGCTAAAACAGGTGCGGTGATCTCTTTCATCGCCTTAATGGTGGCTTCTTTAACACTGAGTGCTTCTTTTCGCAAAATCCTCTCTACGTTTTCAATGACGATAATCGCATCATCAACCACCAGACCAATGGCTAAGGTTAATCCAAAAAGAGTGAGCAGGTTAATGGAAAAACCCGTGGCATAGAAACCTGCAAAGGTTCCGATGATGGAGACAGGGATAGCAAGCACAGGGATGATGGTCGCTCTGATATTGCCTAAAAAAAGATAGACAACAAAAACAACCAGCACAACTGCTTCTAAAAGTGTTTCAATCACCTCTTTAATGGAAGCTCTTACAAATTGAGTAGGGTCATATGTTGCATCGACTTTAAGTCCTTCAGGAAAGCTTTTTTTTATTTCTTCGACTTTTTTATCGAGTAAGTCAGAAACTTCTAAGGCGTTGGCTTTAGAGGTGAGGGTAATGCGAATCATTGAGGTTGGTTTTTTATTGAAAATACCTTTAAAATAGTAACGTTCAGAGCCAAGTTCTAAAGAGGCAACGTCTTTGAGTCTAAGAGAAGAACCATCGGGGTTGGATTTGACTAAGATTTGTTCAAACTCCTCAGGTGAGCTAAGTCTGCCTGTTGAGGTGACTGTATAGGTAAATGCGAGATTTTTCTCTAAAGGCTCTTGCCCGATTTGACCAACGGGGTACTGCTCGTTTTGCGCTTTGATGGCACTAATGACATCACTGGTGGTAAGGTTGTAAAAAGAGAGTTTATGCGGATCGATCCATACGCGAATGGAATACTCTTGATTGCCTATAACGACCGCTTCGGAGACACCAGGAATACGTTTGAACTCTTCAAGAATGTTGTTGATGGCGTAATTTGACATGAAAACCGTATCGTAACGGTTATCATCGGAGTACAAGACCAAAACACGTAAGGTATCGTTGGAGCGCTCCGCAACTTCGACCCCTTGGCGCTTTACTGCATCGGGTAGTTTACTCTCTGCCAAACGCACACGGTTGTTGACATCGAGCTTTGCTTGTGCCATGTCAGTGTCAACTTCAAAGTAGAGGTTCATGGTAAGAAGTCCGCTTGGCGAGGTTGTGGACATCATATAGAGCATATTTTCAACACCGTTGATTTTCTCTTCTAAGACAGAAGCCACACTCTTTTCAAGGGTTATGGCATCAGCACCTGGGTAGGTCGTTGAAACGATGATTTGTGGAGGAACGACATCGGGATACTCTTGCACAGGCAAGGATCGAATCGCCATAATACCAGCGATAATGATGATGAGTGAAACAACGATGGCAAAATTGGGTCGGTTGATAAAAAATTTAGAAAACATTAGAATCCATTACCTTTACTTCTGTTTGCGAATGCCACATTTTAACGAAATTTTGTGCAGAATGATGTGATATAATCCGTGAGATTATGAGGAGTTGACTATGGAAATTATCAATTTTAAACAGGTGAATGTTGCTTATGAATCAGAAAATGTTTTACATGACATTCATTTAAACATCAAAGAGGGACAACATACGGCTATTTTAGGGGCAAATGGTTCTGGAAAATCTACACTCTTAAAACTCTTTTCCAATGACATATACCCTCGTTACAGTGACGACATGCAGAAGGAGATTTTTGGTAAAACGATCTGGGATATTTGGGAACTTAAAAAACATCTTGGCATCATCACCAATGACTTACACTACCAATTTAGTGAACGCTCCCCAGATTTAAGTGGTTTTGAAGTCGCCCTTTCAGGTTTTTTTAGTAGCTTTCACCTCTATGAGCATCAAGGATTTAAACAAGAGCATACAACCAAAGTGGAAGAAGTATTGGCTTTTTTGGAGATTTCGCATCTGCGCAATAAGCGGATTTCCGAGATGTCAACGGGAGAGCTTAGAAAGTGCATCATCGCAAGAGCACTGGTGCATAATCCAAAAGCGATGATTTTGGATGAGCCGACCGTTGGGCTTGACATCAAGGCACAGCTTGGTTTTGTGGAGCTTTTGCGCAAAATTGCTCAGGAGCGAACCATCATTTTAGTCACACACCATTTAGAAGAAATTTTTGAAGAGATAAGCCATGTGGTGCTTATAAAACAAGGGCGTATCTACGCTCAAGGTTCAAAAAAAGAGCTGTTAACCAATGCGCATCTTTCCCATATTTTTGATATTCCTTTACGCGTTCAGTGTGAAAAAGGGCGTTATTTTGTTCAAAGTATCGGTGATTAAACTTTTTCACAACCCTGTTTCGGTAAAATTTTAGGAAACTATAGAGACCTACTAAGGATAAGCAATGAGTACGATTAGCGGAAAAGTATGGTGCTTTGGCGATAACATCGACACCGATCTTATCATCGCAGCACGTTATTTGAACACCTCCGATCCTAAAGAGCTAGCAAAGCACGTGATGGAAGATGCAGACCCTGAGTTTGTTAAAAAAGTCAAAGCAGGCGATATTATCGTTGCGGGTGAAAACTTTGGCTGTGGCAGTAGTCGTGAGCACGCTCCAATAGCACTTAAAGCGGCTGGTGTGAGTGCTGTTGTTGCAAAAAGTTTTGCGCGTATTTTTTATAGAAATGCGTTTAACACAGGACTTCCGATTTTTGAACTTGCCCAAACGGATGCTATCAATGAAGGCGATACGATTGCTATTTCTATGGAGAGTGGCGAAGTGAAAAATGGTGCCAAGACCTATAAATTTAGCCCAATTCCTCCATTTATGCAAGAACTCCTTTCTGCGGGTGGACTTATGAATTATGCACAAAAAGAGATGAAGAAATGAAAAAAATCTACAATATAGCAGTTATTAGAGGCGATGGTATTGGTCCTGAGATCATTGATGAAGCGATAAAAGTACTTGATAGTGTCTGCGCAAAAGAGGATTTTGAACTTCGCTATGAAGACTACCTTATGGGTGGTGTGGCGTATGACTTTAAAGGAACACCGCTTCCTGATGAGACCATTGAGGGGTGTCTTAAGAGTGATGCTGTACTTTTTGGTGCCATTGGTGGTCAAAAGTGGGACACTTTACCACGTGAATTTCGCCCAGAAACTGGACTTTTAAAACTTCGTAAATCGTTAGGACTTTTTGCAAATCTTCGTCCAACTGCTGTTTTTGATGAGCTTTTAGATGCAAGCACCCTGAAGCCTGCAGTGCTTAAAGGAGTTGACCTTTTCGTGGTGCGTGAGTTAACGGGTGGTATTTATTTTGGTGAGCCTCGTGGCAATGATGGTTTCAAAGGCTACAATACGATGGTCTATACCAAGCCTGAAATTGAGCGTATTGCTCGTGTGGCATTTGAATCTGCGATGAAACGTCGTAAAGAGGTCTGTTCTGTCGATAAAGCCAATGTTCTTGAAGTCTCACAGCTTTGGAGAGACACAGTGAATGAAATTGCTAAAGAGTATCCAGAAGTCAAAGTGACACATATGTATGTGGATAATGCCGCAATGCAACTTGTGCGTAACCCTCGCCAATTTGACGTTATCTTAACAGGCAATATTTTTGGTGACATCTTAAGTGATGAAGCAAGTATGATCAGCGGTTCTATTGGTTTACTTCCATCAGCATCTATCGGTGGAAAAGTTGGCCTTTTTGAGCCAATTCACGGCTCCGCTCCAGACATTGCAGGACAAGGCATCGCCAATCCATTGGCAACTATTTTAAGTGCTTCGATGATGCTTCGTTTTGCACTGGGTGAGAGCAAAGCAGCGGATCGTATCGAAAATGCGATTAAGCAGGTGCTTAAAGATGGTTACCGCACGAAAGATTTAGCAGATTTTGGAGCAAAAGAGGTGTGTTCAACAACACAAATGGGCTCTATTATCGCGGATTATGCAGCTAAACTATGAAAACCCTAACACTCGCTTCAATCTATGAACTTCAAGGTCTCAAAAATGAGGCTTTGGAGATTTACAAAGAGCTTCTTCGCGAAAATCCTGATAACAAAGAGGCAAAAATTGCCATTAAGCGCTTATCAGGTATTCGCAAAAAGTATTTGGGTGTAGATGAAGAGATGAAGAAGTTTTTTTTAAATATGAACTCAGAAGTGGAATTTTTAGAATTTGAGCGTTGGCTAGTTAAATTATGGAAGTGAAAACATGGAACTAAAAGATATGATTCTCTCAACGCTCAAAGAGCTTGAAGAGGTAGCCCCAAAAGAAGAGCAACAGCAAACACTGCAACCACCACGCAAGCGTGAAACGGAAGATGTCTCGTTTGAACCAGAACCTCTTTTAGAGATTACCGAAGAGATTAGCACCATTAAAGCGTATGCTATGCCTCACGAAGCAGAAGATGAGTCAGCGCATGAGAGTCAAAAACAATTTTACGTCAATCTTAGAGAGCGTATTTTAGTACTTTTTGAAGGGTTCCAATCGCCTAATAATAAAAATATTGAAGCAAAAATAGACTTGACACTGAACTTTTTAGAATACCTCTTAGCGACCATTGATGAACAATTGGAGCAAATGGACAGTTCCAAAAAATGAAACTAAACTGCGTTTTCCCTACGCATTTTGAGACCCAAATAGATGAAGCAATCGCTTTTTTAAAGCCTTATACCAAGCGAGCGTATTTGGTAGGGGGAAGTGTGCGAGACCTCTGTTTAGACGAGGCTTTGCACGATTTAGATATAGAAGTTTATGATATAGAACCTAAAGCGTTTGAGAGTTTGATGCAACGTGTGGGTGCAGTAGGTGTTGGTAAAAGTTTTTTTGTCTATAAACTAGGCAATATTGACTTTTCACTGCCTCGTATTGAGCGCAAAAGTGGCATTGGACATACGGCCTTTGAAGTGCAGGTGTGCCAAGATGAAAAAGAGGCTTCCCGTCGTCGTGACTTTAGTGTCAATGCCATGATGCTAAACATCTTCAATGGTGAACTGCTCGATTTTTGGGGCGGTAAAGAGGCGATTGAGCAAAAGTCTCTTGTGATTATCGATGAGAAAAGTTTTAGAGAAGACAGTCTAAGAGTGCTTCGAGCGATGCAATTTAGTGCGCGTCTTGGATTTAAGATAGAGCAAAAAAGTCTTGCGGTGATGCAAAGCATCTCTTTGGAAGATTTAAGTAAACCTCGTATCTTGTGGGAATTTGAGAAGCTATTTCGTGCATCTTATTTGCACTATGGGTTATTTTATATGTATGCGTTAGATCTTTTTGTGAAGTGTTTTAACGCGTGCGTAGAAAAACGTTTTTTTGAAATTGCATGGGAATTGATCCGTTCTAAGCAAAATTTTGAAGAGTCTTTGAAGGCTTACTATTTTGTTTATATCGTAGCCAATAAACTCAAGCAAGAACCACTTTTGTGGTTAAAAAAGCTTGATGCGCCCAATCATTATTTGCAAACCTTCAAAAATCAACCTTTTTTTGAAGGAGCGATAAGCGATGAAATGCTGTTGCACGTGAGCCTTGAGATGCCAATTAAACTGTGGTTAGGGCATTACAAAGAGGGGATTAAAGCACAAGCCCTTCGATTGGGCATTTGGGATGAGATCTTTACAGGCGGTGTGAATGTTCAAGAAGTCATTCGTGATGGCTTTGTTGGACGTGATATTGGCGAAGAGTTACGAAGAAGACGAATTGAAAAAATAAAAAAACTGTGTGAGGCATAAACGTATGGAAGTAGCAAAAAATTATATTTTAAAAATTGACTGTTCGGATGAGAAGGGTCTGATTTATCGTATTGCAGATGTCGTGTTTAAATACCAACTGAACATCATCAAAAACGATGAGTTCGTCGATAGAGAAAATGGCAAGTTTTTTATGCGTGCGGAACTCAGCGGTGAAGTTGAAATCAGTGCGTTTAAAGGTACACTCCAAGCTATGTTACCTTCAAATGCCGATATTTACGTTGCTGAATCACGTAAAAAAGACATCATTTTAATGGGTACAAAAGAGACACATTGTTTGGGTGATATTTTACTCAAACATGATAGCGATGACCTAAACGCGAATATTTTAGCCATTGTATCAAACTATGAAGATTTAAGAAGTTTAAGTGAAAAATTCAACATTCCTTATCATTGTGTCAGCCATGAGGGACTTAACCGAGCGGAACATGAAGCAAAAGTCTTAGAGGTTTTAGCAAGCTACAGTGTGGATTACATCGTTTTAGCGAAATACATGCGTATTTTATCGAGTGAGTTTGTGAGTCATTATGAAGAGAAAATGATTAACATTCACCATTCCTTCCTTCCTGCATTTATTGGAGCAAACCCTTACAAGCAAGCCTTTGCAAGAGGTGTTAAAATCATTGGTGCTACAGCACACTTTGTGAACAATAATCTTGATGAAGGTCCTATCATCGCGCAAGATGTTATTCATGTCAATCACGAAATGACATGGAAAGATATGCAACGTGCAGGTAGAAATGTTGAGAAGAATGTACTTTCAAATGCCCTTGATTTGGTGTTTGAAGAGCGTATTTTTGTTCACGACAATAAAACGATCATTTTTTGATTTTGACACGTATATTGGGCAAAGCCCAACACACTACGTTAGCCACTTGGGCACTAAAGCTAGCTTCTTACGAAGCAGAATAGGGAGATTTTTTTATGTTCAATATTGTTTTAGTTCACCCACAAATTCCTCAAAATACAGGCAGTATTGGGCGCATGTGTGTTAATGCAGACTGTAAATTGCACATCATCAAACCAACGATGTTTGAGATTAGCGATAAAACCGTGAAGCGCGCAGGGCTTGATTATTGGCATTTATTGGACGTTACGGTTTGGGAAAATTTAGATGAATTTTTAAAAACGCATGGTGATAAATTAGAGCGCTTTTTCTTTGCGACCACTAAAACAAATAAGCCTTATTTTGAAGCCAAATTTAAAGCAGGAGATTTCATCTTTTTGGGTGGCGAATCCACAGGACTTCCGATGGAACTTATGCAACTGAAATGGGACAATGCCATTACGATTCCAATGGGGAAAAATGGCAGAAGTCTCAATCAAGCAACATCTGCTGGTATTATTCTCTACGATGCAATTCGTCAGAATTTTGAAACATTTAAAGCGACATCTTTAGCCTAAAAAAGGACTCTTTTATGAAAAGCATTCTCTTCTTATTCACGCTTATACCCTTTGTGCTAAATGCGCAGATGACCATTACGACGAATGAACATGTTTCTGAATCTTTAACGCCTGATGTGTTGCGTGCTCAAATTGGTTTTACGGAAGAGCATAAAAGCGCTGATGTGATTAAAGAACACCTCAATGCCATTGTTGCTTCTCTCAAACAATTTGATTCAAAAGGGGAGTTTTGCCATGGTGGTGGTTATTACCTCTCTCCTCGTTACAGTTATAAAGATCAGAAACAGATTTTTAATGGCTATGGCGGTACACTCTCGTTTGGGTGTGATTTTAAGTCTATTGAGCATTACAATGCCCTTTTGGAGGCGATCCACAAAATCAAAGCACCGACTGTTCTCATCAATCAAAGTGCCCTAACATGGGCAGTGAGTGCAAAAGCTCAAAATAGCGCACGTCTTGCGATGCGTGCGTCATTGCTACGTATGGCAAACGAGCAAGCGCTGTTTTTTTCAAAAGAGACAAAGATGCGCTGTGAGATAAGCGCTGTTGCTTTTGAAGGGAGTGAGCCTCCCCAACCTGTGATGATGAAAAGCATGCTTCCACGTGCAAGCGCACCTCTCAAAGAGGAGTCAACGCCTACTGAAGCGCCTATATTGCGTGATGAAACACTTGTTTTAGATGCGACGGTGAATTACACATGTGTGAATGAAAAATAGACGTGAAAGTGCGTTAGTTTGAAAATTCACGATATTCTTTTCATCGGAGCAGGTGCAAGCGCTTTGATGGCAGCCAGTCATCTTGAGGGGCATGATGTAGCACTCGTAGATGCAAACCCTAAAATAGGCGCAAAGCTGCTTATTTCAGGTGGAGGCAAATGCAACCTCACCAACCGTTTTGCAACAGAGCAGAACTATTTGGGTGATGAAGCTTTCATTAGATCTATCCTTCAGGATTTTGATGCTTCTTCCACGCTCTCTTTTGTAAAAAAACATCGATTGAGCCTTGAAGAGCGCGCTCATGGGCAAATGTTTTGTGCCAATAGCGCTAAAGAGCTGATCTCCATTTTTGGGAGGCTTACGTCTTACTGTACGTTTTATCTTTCAACAAAAGTGACTCGTGTTGAAAAAAAAGAACATTTTGTTATTTATACGGATAAAGGCGAACTTCATGCCAAAAAAGTGGTTGTGGCAAGTGGAGGATTGAGTTACGCGAGCATTGGCGCCAGTGATATAGGCTATAAAATTGCAGAGCATTTTGGGCATACTATCATTACTCCTGCTCCAGCACTTGTTGGACTTACGCTTCAAAAAGAGCAATTTTGGATGAAAGAGTTAAGCGGTATCGCTTTACCTGTAACGATTCATGTGGACGGTAAACGTTTTAGTGAAAACCTGTTGTTCGCGCACAAAGGTATTAGCGGTCCATCTGTGCTGAGCGCTTCACTTTACTGGAAAAAAGGGAACATTACTATCGATTTTTTGCCACACATTCAAACCATAGAGACTCTTTTTAAGCAACAAAGTAAAAAGCAGATTATCACCGCACTAGGGCTTCCAAGACGTTTCATTAAGGCATTTTTAGATGCTGTAGGCATGGAAGATAAAGTGCTTTCTAAACTGAGTACGCATGAGCGTGAAATCATCTGCTCCTTAAAGTCTTACACCTTCGCACCTGCTGGAAATTTTGGTTATACCAAAGCGGAAGTCACCAAAGGGGGTGTCTGCACCGATGAAATTGATGGGGTAACTTTTGAGAGTCAAAAATGTAAAAATCTCTATTTTATCGGTGAAGTACTCGATGTAACGGGTGAACTTGGCGGTTTTAATTTTCAATGGGCATTCGCATCTGCTATGCGTTTGGTAAATAAGATGGTTTTTTGATAAAATAGTTTTCTACCTAAGGAAATGGAGCGCGAATGAAACGATTGGCAATACTGCAACTACGCGATCCTAAAACGATTTTGGTGGTTGTTTTTGCACTTTCTTTTTCATTACTCTCTTTCGTTATTTTTAATTTACATACACTCGAATCAGAAAAAGAGCGAGCACACGTCTATAACACAGCTGTGAATTACAGTTATGACATTAAATTTAATCTCGACCGTGCACTTTCATCTACGTACACACTCCAAGCACTCTTAGCACAAAATGATGGTGGGTTTATTCGCAATTTTGAAGAGATCGCTGAGGAGATTTTACCTTCGTATCCAGGTGTTATTGAGCTTGCAATTGCTCCACGAGGTATTATTCAGCAAGTTGCGCCATTGCATGGAAATGAAAAAGCGTTAGGGCTTAACTTGTTTGAAGCTAAAACGCAAAATAAAGAGTCTTTTTTAGCTAAAAATAGTGGTAAGCTTACCTTAGCAGGTCCTTTAGAATTGGTACAAGGCGGCATTGGTTTGGTAGGACGTTTACCCATTTTTGAGAACAGTGCCACTAAAGAGGAATTTTGGGGATTTGCTTTGGCGGTTATTCGTATTTCAGAAATTTTAGATTCTACTAAGATGGCGCAACTTGAACACGATGGACTCTCATATATCGTATGGCGCACGCATCCTGACAGCAAAGAGAAGCAGGTTATTTTTCAATCTCACAACATACACTTTATCAACCCTGTCGAATATACCTTTGATATTCCAAACGGAACATGGACAATTACATTAGCGCCTGAAAAAGGGTGGGGTAGCCCTATGGTTTTTATGTTGCGTGAATTGATTGCTTTGGTGTTTGCAGTGATGCTTGCATACTTAGCGAAGTTACTGATAGAACTTAAACGCGCTAAAGTAGCACTTGAATCAAAAGTCATCCAAACGACAGGCGAAAAACATAAGTTAGAGCGCCAATTTGAAGTGCTTTTAGATGCTATTCCTGATCTTATTTGGCTTAAAGATGTTAATGGCATTTATCTTTTTTGCAATCGTGCATTTGAGGGTCTTTTTGGGGCAAAAGAAAAAGATATTGTTGGTAAAACGGATTACGATTTTGTTGACTATCAGCTTGCAGATTTTTTTAGAACACACGATATGATTGCGATGGACGCAAAAGAGTCTGTGCGTAATGAAGAAGAACTTAGCTTTAAAGAAGATGGTTATCATGGGCTATTTGAGACCATTAAAACACCTATGTATGACCAAAATGGCGAACTCTTAGGGGTTCTTGGCATTTCTCGCGATATTACGGTGCGTAGAGAAAATGAAGAAAAAATTCAAAAATTAGAATATTTTGATCCTTTGACCTCTCTGCCTAATAAACTGCAACTTCGTATTCGCTTAGAGCATGATCTAAGCATTGTGGCGCGCCAAAATGAAGAATTAGCCGTTCTCTTTATCGATTTTGATCATTTTAAAAATATCAACGATACCTTAGGTCATGCCATCGGTGATGAGTTGTTGGTCAAAGTTGCGAAGCGATTAAAAGCGCTTTTACGCCAAGTCGATACACTTTCGCGTCAAGGTGGAGATGAGTTTGTGATTATATTACCAGGTGTGAGTGTTGATGATGCCGCACATATGGCAAAAAGAGTGCTTCAAACGATAGAGCAACCGATAAAACTCGAAGAGAATGAGCTGATTATTACCGCGTCAGTTGGTATCGCACTTTACCCTAATGATGGCAAAGATTGTGATACGCTCTTTAAGTGTGCGGACGCTGCGATGTATTTGGCAAAGCAAAATGGCCGAAACAATTACCGCTTCTTTACCTCAGAGATTCAAAGCCGCTCTGCTCGCATCTTAAGCCTTGAAAATGCCCTTCGTTACGCACAAAGTAGGGGAGAGCTGAGCCTTCATTATCAGCCGCAAATTTCGCTTCAAGATGGGAAAATTGTGGGAGTTGAAGCACTGATTCGGTGGAACCATCCAGAACTTGGGATGATTTCACCTGTTGAATTTATTCCCATTGCAGAAGAGAGCGGACAAATACTGCTTATTGGTGAATGGGTCATGCGCACAGCTGCATTGCGTATGAAGCAGTGGATAGATATGGGGTTCCCTGCAATGAGCGTTGCTGTCAATCTCTCAGCAATACAATTTCATCACGCACATCTCTCAAAGCTTGTCAGTACCATTATTGATGAAGTCAAACTTCCGCCATGGTTTTTAGAGATTGAGCTGACTGAGAGTGTTGCAGCACAAAACCCTCTTCATGCGATAGAAACAATGAATGAGCTCTCTAAAAAAGGAATACGCCTTAGCATTGATGACTTTGGAACAGGCTACTCCTCTTTGAGTTATTTGAAGCGTTTTAAAGTGTATAAGCTCAAAATTGATCAGAGCTTTATTCGTGATATTAACATTGATCCAGAAGATCGTGAAATTGTTAAAACGATTATTGCGTTAGGTAAGAGTTTAGGGCTTAAAACAATTGCTGAAGGTGTTGAAACAAAAGAGCAGTTAGACTTTTTAAAAGAGAATGGATGCGATGAAGCTCAAGGGTACTACTTTAGTAAACCCTTAAGCGTCACCGATATAGAAGCTTTGTTACGAGAACCAGAAATTATTTCACAAAAGAACAGCAGTAATCTGCAATAGAGGTTACATGTAGTGTAAAGCTTGAGTTTGCAGGCACTTCAAACGTTGCTTGTCCATGAATGACAAGAGGCTCTTTTTGGTTTGGAAGCTCAACGCTTAACTCTCCACTAAAAAACTCCATAATCTCAGCTGCACCTGTGTTAAACGTATAGTCTCCTACTTGCATGAAGCCTAGTGTTTTGGTTGAGCCATCTTCAAATGTAAGCGTATAGCTGACAACTTTGCCATCAAAATAAACGTTTGCTTTTTTCTTTACAGCAACATTTTTAAATCCCATTTTTTCCCTTTGTATGATTAAGTGATGACGTAATTATACTAGACTTCTTACAAAACTAAGTTTGAAAGAAGTTAAAGCACCAAAGGTGCGTGGGCGCTCTGCCGAAGAGAACCCAGTGTTAACGTAGCTTTTAGAGCTTTGCTTTAAAAGCGTGTTTGAATATTTTTGTGCTTGTAATTTCTTTTTCATGCAGATTTACTATAATTAGCCATCTAAAACTTTGGAGGATGGAGTTGATGAAGATTGCCGAACTGATTAGTGGATATGAAAAGTTTAAAGATACG
>CAYXNJ010000040.1:0-23033 GCA_964466465.1 uncultured Sulfurospirillum sp. | reverse complement strand
CAGAAGAAGGAGTGAAAATGGTTGCGTTTGATGCTAAGTGTGGGGACTGCCTCACCACCAGAGAACTGATGACACTCTATGAAACAGCAACGGTTGTCTCCAACTCTTTAGATTTAGTAGCGTCGCTTGAAAAAGCACTGCTTATTTTAAAAAATCGTTTGCATTTAGAAAAATGTGTAATTCATACCCTAAATGATGAAAATCTCTTAACGGTTTATGCCTGTATTGATTTTAGCAAGCATCAGCGAGAACTTGCGGCGTATAAATTAGGGGAAGGTGCTACAGGGTTTGCGGCACAAAGTCGTGAGCCTGTTGTCATCGAAAATTTACATAACAATATGCTTTTTCTCAATAAATCAGGCAATCGTGACCAAAATGCTATCTCCTATATCGCAGTACCCATGCTGGTTGATCAAGAGGTCATTGGTGTTTTGGGGGCAAGCATCACCAAAACAACAGCGATTGATTTTGAAAGTACGATTCGTGTTCTGACCATTTTAAGCTCTATATTTGCGCAATCTATAAGATCGCACGATATTAATCTCAAAGAAAAAGAGCGCTTAAAAGAGCTGAAGCTTTACTATAAAATGGAATGGGACTCAAAAGTTCACAATTTTGGCGACATCATTGGTGAAAGCCCTAAAATGAAGCAAGTCTATAATGTGGTTGAGCGCATCGCTGAGAGTAACGTAACAGTGTTGGTACGAGGCGAGACAGGAACTGGAAAAGAGCTTGTAGCTGCTGCCATTCATAAACGTTCCAAACGTCGTGAAGAGCCTTTTGTTAAACTCAACTGTGCTGCCATTACCGATACGCTCATTGAGAGTGAACTTTTTGGGCATGAAAAAGGTGCATTTACCGATGCAAAAGAGGCTAGAAAAGGGCGTTTTGAACTAGCTGATGGTGGAACACTCTTTTTGGATGAAATAGGCGATATCTCAGCTTCTGCTCAAGTCAAACTTTTGCGTGTTTTACAAGAGAGAGAGTTTGAACGTGTAGGAGGAAGTAAGACCATTAAAGTCAATGTCCGCCTTGTAGCCGCAACGAACCGTAACCTTGAAGAGATGGTAAAAAAAGGAGAGTTTAGAGAAGACCTCTACTATAGGCTCAATGTCATCCCCATCGACTTACCACCGCTTCGTGAACGTGGGAATGATATAGCGCTTTTAGTAAATTTCTTTTTACAAAAATCGATGAATAACCATAAAAAACGGGTTATTATCACCGATGAAGCGATGGAGATACTCTGCCAGTACACATGGCCTGGAAACGTGCGAGAGCTTGAAAATACTGTGGAACGCATAGTTCTGATGGGAAGTGAAGATGGCATCAGTGCGGATGAGATGTTACTACTGCTTCCAGCCTTTAATCAAAAATTAATGTGCCAACGAAGGATTCTCAGTGAAGAAGAGTGAATTAGAAGCGCAAATCAAAAGTGGCAATGTGGTTCCTTTTCTTGGAATGGGTGTATTCAAAGAGACTAAAACAGCAGATGGTGAGCAAATTCCATTTGATAGTGACTCTATGATCTTAAGCCTGAATGGCGGACGCGCGATGTCTCCTCGTTTGATGTATGAGTACTCCAGAGCTGCTATGAGTTTAGAACAGCGAAAAGGAAGACCCTTCATTGAACAGATGACCAATCATATCTTTACCGCCAAGCCTTACCCCATGCCAGAAGTCTATACATGGCTAAAAACCTTGATGCCACACTACGTGGTTGATCTTAATCTGGATGATTCACTTTTAAAGATTTACGCAGAGGTAGATCATTTTTTGATTACAGGAGTGAGTCGCATTATGGCGGGGTACGATCGCTTTTTGGTTTACAGTTATACTGCTGCAACTAAGGCGTATCATCGCATTGAAAAAGAGATGCTAAACCCTTTGCTTCCCATTTTGTTTAAACCCTTAGGGTGTACTGTTCCTGAGAAAAATTTTATTATTTCTGATGCCGATTTTGTCGATTGGCTCACCGAAGCGATGGGTGGTTATGCACTCCCTCCTTTTTTAAAAACATTTAAAAACGATAAAAGCTATCTCTTTTTAGGCATTGATTTTGACAGAGATACCTACCGTATGGTAGCTAATGAGATTACGCTTGGTTTGAGTGGTGGATACTTGGTGAATGACAAAGAAAAAACAAGTAAGAAAGAGGAGAAGTTTCTAAAATCGCATAACATTCAAAAGATAGAAACTTTGTTGGAAGGATTTTTAAAGGGTGTTTAACACCCTTTTTCTGAGTTATTCTTCGATAGAGACTTCGACAGGGTCGCTTTCCCAAATACCATGTTTTGTACAGTAGCTTTGTGCAACAAGAGTGAGCTTTTTACCACTTGGAACAATGGTAAATGTTACTTCTGCTTGTCCTTTTTTATCTTGTCCACCGAGTGTTCCAGAAACAAAATCTGCACGTGCTAAAAGAACTTCACCATTGTAAAGTTGAACATTTGCGATGTAGTGATCAAAATCATCAGGGTGTGTATAGGCATTACCAACTTTGACTGTTACTTTAAACGGCGCATTTTGTTTTGCCGTTGCACTACAGGTAATGAATGGTGAGTGTCTATCAATATAATCTTTTTTTGCTTCTCTTTCAACAGTGTCAATATCAACATAACGATTGATTTTTGGCATTTAGAACTCCTTTTTCATATTATATTTTGAAATGATATTAAACTCTCACACAAATGTCTCTTAAGAAGAAGATAAAATGAGTCTTATTTAGATTGATTTAAGGAGCAGGTTCTGACTGCCCCTTTAAAGAGAGTTTATATAAGAGAAATTGCTACTTTATGTTGATCGAGTCCAATGGCTTTTTTACTGGTCTCTCCAAAGGCTAAGAGAAGAAGTTCTGCAAGGCTTAGGACACTTAATCCAATTTCTCTTCCAGAAATTTTTTCGAGCTCTTTTTGGTAAAAATCAAACATAATAAAGCTTCTTGCATCACACACAAGCACAAAATCAGCGGCGTTGTCAAACATATCAAGCATTGCTTTTGCAGCTAGTTTTTTTGCAAGTAAAGAAGAAGCATCATAGACTTCAAAGCCATCGCTTTCATGGCTACTTTCATGTTTGACGCATTTCAGTTGCACAGAATCAAGTAGGCGTGTTATAAGTTCTTCTTTGCGGTATTTTCTAGCTCTACAGGCGTTCGAGCCAAAGAAAAGAGCTGCTTGGAAATTTCCAAATGGATGTTTCACTAAACTTGTTACTTTTTCAATACCCATTTCCTCTAAAAGAAGTTGTTCTAAAGAGATCACTTGAGTGTCTAAATTAAGAGAAAGGTTTTGTTTTTCCAAACGTCTAGCAATTTCAAATTTGAGATTTGCATCGTTGATGAGCATATCTTTGGTGTGTGCATGACTGATAAAAGAGCTTTGCTCAAAACAGAGAATATCACGTTTTTGGTCAGCTGCAAGGGTAAGATTGTACGCATAATGCTCTAGAAATTTTAGTTTATCTAAGCCCATAAATTCGCTTCCAAGATCTGCCTTTGCTCCTTTGAAAGAGGGTGCGTCAATGCCTAAAAGTTCAATGAGTTTTCGAGCAGCAGTTATCATTGGAGCTGTTTTTTCACGCTGGATCAGCGTATCAAAAAGAAAATAATTTTTCATGGCTTCTCCTTACAAAAGTTCGATGTGATGTGAAAATTTTTCAACGAGTGTGTTTGGATAAGGTCTTAATTTCATCACTTCATTTTTAAGTTCAGTGATTTTCTTTTCGACATCCGCACCACAAGGGTAAATTTTCTTACACAACTTCACATGTAAAAAGATGCCAGTGTGTTCATTGGCAACAACTTCAAGGATCTCACGTTTACGTTCAGGATGTTTATGAATCATGTCATATGCAAACGCAAAAAGGGCGTCGCCTTGGAAACCTTCATGTAAATCAAGAACGCTTGAAGCATAATGATAAATAATATAGTGTTCAAACAATGGTCTGTCTTTACCATCAACAAGTGCGTCTAATAGGTCAAAGCGTTCATAAAAATCGTCTGTATTGATGATCATATCTTTGGTAACACGTTTGGTACTGAGTGGTTCTAATGTAAGTGTGTTTCCAAAAGAGTTGATGATACCATCTAATGAAACATTGCTAAAAAGTGCTTTACCATTGATTTTTAAAGCAGCAAGGTCACCTTTTGGATAATCAAAATTGCCATCTTCTGTTTTTATTTGGGCTAAAAGATCATTGACACTCAGACTGCGATCAATCGTAATAAAATGTTTTTTATAGTAGGGCAAAAAATCCGTTTTAGCGTCAAAACGAAAGACGCTGAGGGCGAGTTTACACTCCATAACGTAGGACTCCTTTTAGATGTGTTACTTGATTCTAGCGCAAGATTACTTGTAAGATTCTGTTACTTAAAAGTTAACTATAACACGTGTTGAACTAAGTGTGTTCAATGTTACATTTTTGTGATGATAGAGCCTAATGGCTTCTTAATGCACAACATCATACAATAAGAAATTCCTATACGAAGTTTAAGAGCGGAGTAACATGTCAAAAGAGGCGTTTTTTATCTCTGGATTTTCGAGTAAACATATTGGCGATGATGGGGCTATTATCAACAATAATCAGGTCTATTCTAAAGACCTTTTTTGCGAAGATATACACTTCAAACGCTCATGGATGACTTTATCGCAGATTGCTGAAAAAAGTATGTTGGTCAATATTTCCGATGCGATTGCAATGAATGCGAAACCTAAATGGGCGATGATTGGCGTAGTCATTCCTAAGCATTTCAGTTATGCAGAATTACAAGAACTTTCCGCAAGTTTTCAAAATACCGCTAAGCAGTATGGCATGGAAATTATTGGCGGCGATACCACTGCTGGTGAAAAACTGATGATTTCTATCAGTGTTATCTCTGAACTTCAAGGCAAAGCGCTGTATCGTAAAAATGCTAAAGTGGGTGATTTTGTAGCATTTACAGGTCAACTGGGCACATCATACAAAGAACTCACTCGGTTGTTACGTGGCGGAAGCATTGGTCAAAATGCACGCTTTATGAAGCCAGAACTCAAAGCAGACTTTGTCTATAAGGCATCTAAACATCTCCATGCTGCTATGGATATTTCGGATGGACTATCCAAAGACCTTTCACGTCTTTTAAAAGCAAGCGGTGGTTTGGGCTTGCAGGCAAAACATAAACTTTCTAAGCGCAAACTGTGCAGTGGTGAAGAGTATGAGATGCTCTTTAGTTTCGATGCCCGAAAAAAGGGCATTATTGAGCGTATAGCCAAACAGACACGCACCAACATTACGATTGTAGGAAAAATAGTACGTAAACGCTATGCCTGCCGTTGTAAAGAACACCATTTTTGATTTTTGCACGCTTTGCAAGCCAAGCTTGAAAGCTACATTAACCACTAGGTACTAAAGCTAGCCTCTGTGAGGCAGAAACATTTGAAGGACATTTATGATTAGACAATATTTTCTTACCCATTCGCCCATTAGTGCGATGTTTACCAAAAACAGCAGTGACTTCGTGGTCAATGAAATTCCGCTCTATCCTTTTAGTGGTGAGGGTGAGCATTTGGTGTTGCATGTACGCAAAAAAGATATGACAACATGGGATATGTTGCAATATCTCAGTGAAGTAACAGGGTGTAAAGTACGTGATTTTGGCTATGCAGGTTTGAAAGATAAAGATGGTATGACAACGCAATACATTTCATTGCATAAAAATTTTGAACCAAAACTTGCGAATTTTTCACACGAAAAAATCAAAATTTTAGATAAAACGTACCATAACAATAAAATCCGCACAGGACACTTAAAAGGTAATCGCTTCTTTGTTCGTCTGAAAAAAGTAAATCCTATTGATGCTAGAAAACTTCAAGATGGACTCAAAAAGATCAGTAAAGAGGGTTTTCCTAACTTTTTTGGGTATCAGCGTTTTGGCATCGATGGCGACAACTACCTTAAAGGCAAAGCGATTTTAGAAGGAAAACGCAAAGAGCGTAACCCTAAGATGAAAGAGTTTTTCATCAATGCGTATCAAAGTTACCTTTTCAATAATTGGCTTTCCAAACGTATTGAGATGAGTCGTTTGATCGAAGAGTTCAATGTAGCTGATGCGACACGCGCAACGAATTTACCAAAAGAGATGGTAGAAAGTCTGAAAAAACAACCTCAGTTTTTTAAACTGCTACATGGTGATGTGTTGCACCATTACCCTGCGGGAAAAGCCTTTGTATGTGAAAATGTGGAAGAGGAATTACCACGCTTCTTAGAGCGAGGCATTACCATCGCAGGCTGGCTTGTAGGTGGTAAAAACATTCAGGCTGAGTATGAAGCAGGTGAAATTGAAAAAGAATTGTTTAAAGAAAGTACACCTTTTTTAAGCAAAATCAATGGAAGCAGACGTTTTGCGTGGAGCTTTGCTGAGGATGTTGAAGGCGTTTATAAAGAAGAAGAAGCATGGTTTGAAATGCACTTTTCATTACCAAAAGGCTCCTATGCAACCGTCATTATAGAAGAGCTAATAAAAGTTTCGCTATAATCTATCCTTCAAAAGGTACAGTAGGTGATTGCTTGAGAGATGACTCTTAAGAGGAAAGTCCGGGCTGCATGTGAGACATGGTTCCGTCTAACGGACGGCTAGGGTAACCTAAGGGATTAGTGCAACAGAGAGTAAACTACCTAGAATTTTCTAGGAAAAGGTGAAACGGTGGGGTAAGAGCCCACCAGTGCTTTGAGTAATTAAAGCAGCTATGTAAACCCAACCTGCAGCAAGAAGGGATGGTTTTGGTCTCACACACGATAAACCCTTCGCTAGAGGTCTATCGTAAGATAGATCGTAGATAAATAATCACCCACGACAGAACCCGGCTTATCGCTGTACCTTTTGTCAACAAAGCCTAAAAAAGGATGTTTTTGGAAAATCTTATCTTTTTAGCGCATGTTGTGCTTTTGATGGTTCTTTCTCCTATTATCTCACGAATTTTTCGCCTTCCAACTCCCGTTGTTGAAATTTTACTGGGCTCATTTGCTGTATGGCTAGGCATTTTACATGTCGGCAATGAAGTGTTTAGAAATCTCGCTAAAATAGGCTTTTTCTATTTGATGTTTCTAGCAGGCTTAGAGATAGATATTCAACGTTTTTTACACTATCGTGATCGCTTTTTAAAAAAAGCAATTTTATATTTCATCTGTCTGTATAGTATTTCCGTTATTCTTTACATCGTTTTTGGGCTTTCTCCTGTTTATATCGTTGCAATTCCTATTGTTTCTTTAGGGATGATTATGGCGCTTATTAATCAACATGGACGTGAACATAAATGGTTAGAACTTTCTTTAATTATAGGCGTTATTGGAGAGCTGATTAGCATTGGGGCACTGGTTATTTTCGATGGAGCGATTACTCATGGTTTAGGGTGGTACTTTGCTAAAAGTATTTTAATGCTTATTGTGGTTCTTTTTTCTTCCTATTTTCTCTATCGTTTACTCAAAATTATTTTTTGGTGGTATCCAAATCTAAAACGTATTATCATGCCACATAATGATACGATGCACCAAAGTTTACGCTTTAGTATGGCGCTCTTTTTTGTACTGATTGCCACCATGCAATGGCTTGAGATTGACATGGTTTTAGGTGCGTTTATAGCGGGTATATTTATCTCTAACTTTTTTGCACATAAGAAGGAGCTTCCGCATCAGCTCTCTATGTTTGGTTTTGGCTTTTTAGTACCGCTCTTTTTCATTTTTGTAGGCACAACACTTGATCTTAACCTTGTCTTTACAACGCATATTTTAACCCATGCACTGTGGATTGTTATTGCTATGGTGGGAGCACGTATGGCAAGTTCTTTTGCTGCGTATTATAGTTATTTAGGTTTACGCAGTACGATTTTATTTAGCCTTGGTGACTCCATGCCTCTTACATTTTTAGTTGCAATTGCAACCATTGCGGTTAAAAATGGCGCTATTGGCGATGAAGAGTATGCTTCATTCATTGTAGCGGCGTTGATGGAAGGTATTGTGATTATGACATTGATTCAATTTTTGATGTTTGTATTTCAACGCTTTGATAAGAAAAATGAAGAAAAATCATAACTAAGGTTATACGATGAACTTGCAAAAAAAGTTAAGTTTATTTTACTATTTTCATGGTATAGCTTTAATTCTATTCTTGACTTTTGCAGGTATATTTGGAGCACTCAGCTTCTATAATGCCAAACTAAAATATGAAAAAGAGTCTGTTCAGCTTCAAGAGGCGTATGTAGATTCTAAAAAAAAGATGTTGATTACTGAAGTAGATCGTTTTGTTCAGTATATTGAAGAGAAACGCCAAGACACCTACGCAAAGACACAGCAGCTTGTTAAAATGCGAGTTTATGAAGCACATAATGTTGCAAGTAAACTCTACGAAAAACATAAAAATACTCACACAGATGCTCAAATCAAATCAATGATTATTGAGACCTTACGATTATTGCGCTATGAAAATAACAAGGGATATTATTTTATTACAGCTTTGGATGGCATTGAGGTTCTTTTTGCGGATCGCCCAGAAATGGAAGGTCAAAATATGCTTGAACTACTTAACAGTGAAGGGCGTTGCGTTGTTAAAGGGATGCTTGATGTGATCAATACTACTAAAGAGGGGTATTATGATTATGTGTGGAGTAAACCCTTAGAAATCAAAGAAAATTTCAAAAAAGTAGCGTATGTTAAACTGTTTGAGCCCTTTGGATGGATGATTGGAACAGGGTTTTATCTTGATGATATGGAGAGCAAACTCAAAGATGAGATACTCAGTGATGAAAAACGCTTATTAGTAGATAAAGAGAGTGGGAATTATATTTTTATTGGGACGTTTGATGGTGTATCACTCACGTATCCTGCTAAAAATAAAAATATGTACTCCCTGCAAGATGAGAATGGAAAATTGATTGTGCAAGAACTCATTGACAAAGCTAAAAAAGGTGGAGGCTTTGTTGAGTATGTCATGCCTCCATTTAAGGGGCAAAGAGCGATTTCAAAAACAAGTTATGTTCAAGCCATTGAAGATTGGCAGTGGTATATAGGTGCAGGTATTTACATTGATGATCTCAACCATGAACTGCAAGAGCTTAAAAGAACGATTCACGAAGAGTTAAAACGAACACTTTACTCGATTGCATTTTGGATGTTTCTCTTTACGTTTTTTGTTGGTGGAGTGTATGTTTTGCTAAGTCGTAAAATCCGTAAAGATTTTGAAGTTTTTATTGATTTTTTTGATTCGTTGGTCAATAAAGATCAGTTGATTGATATTTCAAAAGTAAAATTTAAAGAGTTTGAAGAGCTTGCAAATCATGCCAATGCAATGCTTAAAGCAAAGATTTTTAGTAACAAGCACTTGGAACAATACAAAAAAATTGTCTCAAGCTCGGATGATTTCTTAGCTTTAATCGATCGTAACTATACCTATCTAGCGATTAGTGAGGCGTATCAGAAATTTTTTAATAAACAAAAAGAGGAAATTTTAGGGCATACGATGCCAGAGCTTTACGGTGCGCAATATTTCGTTGAAAATCTAAAACATTTAAGCGATCGCGTTCTTGCAGGAGAAACATTTGAGCATGAATTTTGGGCTGTTTCTGCCTTTGGAAAGCGTTTTTTACATACCAAATATTTTCCTTACTATGAAAATGAAGATGATCCTCTTCCCGTAGCGTATGTGGTCTCAGCCCGCGATAATACTGAGAAAAAGGCGAATGAAGACCGTTTAATTGCTTCTGAGAAAGAGTTAGAGTATCTAGCACATAATGATGCTTTAACAGGACTTCCAAACCGTCTTTTACTGACAGATCGTATCTCTCATGCGATTGAAAACAGTAAACGTCAAGGTGGAATGATCGCGGTCTGCTTTATTGATCTGGATAATTTTAAAAAAGTCAATGACAGCTATGGGCACTCGTATGGTGATGAAATACTTAAACAATTTGCCCTTCGTGTGCAAGGTAAAATTCGTCATTGCGATACATTGTCTCGTATTGGAGGCGATGAGTTCATCTTGCTGGTTGAAAATATTAAAGAGAAGCATGAAATCGAAGTTGTACTTGCCAAAATTCAAAGTATTTTTGAAGAGCCATTTATCAATAAAGCTCAGAAATTTTTCCTTTCTGCTAGTATTGGCGTGAGTCTTTATCCCGATCATGGCACAGATGGTGAGATATTAATTAAAAATGCTGATACAGCTATGTATAAAGCTAAAGAAGCAGGCAAAAATACGTATGCTTTTTATACGCTTGATATGACAGTTGCTTCTTATGAACGTATTGGTATGGAAAATGCCCTAAGGGACGCAATTAAAGAGAAGCAATTTGTAGTGTATTATCAGCCACAGATGGATCTTAAAACACATAAACTCATTGGTCTTGAAGCTCTGTTGAGATGGAACCATCCACTTGAGGGAATTTTACCTCCTGGACGGTTTATCGCTTTTACAGAAGAGACACATCTTATTGTTGAGATTGGTGCATGGATCTTTAAACAAACGTGTATTGACCTTGTAGGATTACACAATGAAGGGCTATTTGATGGCACGGTTTCTATCAATATTTCAGGTGTACAAATTGAATTTAGTGATTTTCTGACTACTCTAAAAGAGACAATTGCACAGACAAACGTCGATCCATCGATGTTGGAAATTGAAGTAACGGAGTCGTTTATTATGCACGATCCTGAACGCTGGATCGTACTTTTAAAAGAGATGCAACATTTGGGAATGAATATTGCCATTGATGATTTTGGAACGGGATACTCTTCTTTGAGCTATTTACGCAAATTGCCTATTAACAAGCTCAAAGTCGATATGTCTTTTGTCAAAGATATTCCTAAACTTGAAGATGCGTGTGCGATTGTTAATTCGATCATTACCTTAGCGCAAACGATGAAGATCACTACCTTGGCTGAGGGCATTGAACGTAAAGAGCAAGAAATTTATTTGGCAGAACATGGGTGTGAGCAAGGACAAGGGTATTTGTATGCTAAACCAATGAGTCTAAGAGACCTAAAACAATGGATTAAAAAGCAGTAAAGTGCTTTGATGTATAGACGTCTAATGAGGAACTAATGGTGGATATGATAGGATTGTTAGCTAAAAAATAGTTTTATGTGGGGTGTTGATGCGGAAATGGCTTTTTGTCTCTTTGTCTTTACTTGGATGTAGCATCAATGCCTTTGGTGATAGTTCGATTGAAGGACTTTTAAATACAATTGAGAAAAAAAGTGATCTTTCTGAAAAAACAAAGCTAGAAAATAGTGGTTTTTCAACAATTTATACTCGCAATGACCTCGACATGATGCAGGTCAAATACCTTAGTGATATTTATAAATATACGATGGATGGTTATCGCGCAAGCCGATATGGTTTACCTGATCCTTTGATGTATGGCCCTGTTCCTTTTTCTTCCAGCATGATACGCGTTTTTATTGATGATCAAGAGATTACCACTGCTATGTATGGTAGTGGCATGGTTATACTTGGAGACCTTGATTTGGGATTTGCTGATCATATCGAAGTCTATAATCTCTCTACTTCTTTTGTTTATTCGAGTGAACCTACAACAACACTTATTCGTATTTTTTCTAAAAAAGCGGACAGAGATGCAGGTGGTAGCATTAAAGGTATTGTTACCAGTCGTGGAGGATCGACGCAAAATGTACAGTATATCGGAAGAGAAAATGAAATAGACTATCTTGCGCGTATTTCCTCATCATACGATAAACGAAAAGAGTATGAGACCAGTAAAGATGATCTTGATCGAGATGTTAAACGTTACAATCTCCTTACAAGCATTAAAGATGAGACGCAAAGCATTCTTATTAATGCGTCTAAAACCAACAAAGGTGGTTGGATAGGACCTAGTGCAGATGCCAGTCTTAATACATCTACTATCTCAGCTGAAGATATTCATATGGGATATTCCAAAACCTTTGATGATATTAAATTCTCATTTGACTATGATGGTCTCAAAGATCACGCACTGTATCAAGACTCGCCGTTGTTTTATCAAAAAGGTGTGCCTATTAACAGCATTGAAAGTAAAGCTACAAGTTCGGCACTTTCCAGTGAATTGAAATATACCACTCAAATGGGCAATCATCATCTGATTACAGGTGCAAAGTATCGTGATAAATTCATTGACTTCAATCTGATGCAAATGAATGGACAAGATGTAGCACCAAGCAGATTAACACGACAATCGGTTGGTTCTCTTTTTGTAGAAGATAGCTATGTGTTCGCTGATAATTTTGTTGGAACGCTAGGTGCTCAAAATAGCTATGTCAATAACAATGGTGGTTATGGGAGTGAGGATGTTCAGATGTTGCGTGCTGGCATTACCTACACCAACGATCAATGGACCTCGAAAAGTTTTTTATTTCACACAGAGAGTTATGTTGAGCCTTATTTGATAGGCTCATTTTATATGAGTACCGCGTATCCTGAAAAACAGACGCTTGATTCTATCGCGCAAGAGTTCAAATACGAAAATGGTCCATCGCTGTATGAATTTTTTATCAGTTACGCGTGGATTCACGATGCTCCTTATGTTGATGTCAATCTAAGAGTTGCTACGGCTAATGGCATAACGACCCATTTAAGTTCATACCTTCAATACACCTATCACTATGATACGCTCAATAAAATAGTCTTGGCATACCGTTATAAAGAGATAGATTACGCTGGTTACCATAAAGAGTTTAGAAACCATCAAATCGTTCTTCGTAACCAAAATCGCTACCATAAATTTGACTTTTTTGAGGAGATGTTTATTACACGAAGTGAATACTATGATGACACAGGGTATGACCTAACGCTTGGTGTACGTTATAACATGAGCGATAATGTAATTTTCTCACTCAAAGGGCAAAATCTATTGAATAAGGCTGAAAAACAGACAATTTCACGGTTTGATTTCACCACATTTACGCCAATGGAGTCATTAAAAATTCCAGTACAAGAACGCATTGTCATGTTAGGGGTTGAATGGCTTTTTTAAAACCTGCTTTTTTATTGGCATTTTCGTTGACATTTTGTTTAGCTGAAAGCCCTGAGCAAGAGTTGATTGTGAAAGTTTTTAAGCTCTTTACCATCAAAGGTGCCCCTGTCTCTGTTTATGAACACATTCCTGCAATTTCACTTAAAGGAAGTAGCTTTACTCACATTATTGGACAATGTAGAGGTGCTGATATTGTGTATGGTTCACGTTTTGAAACATTGCCAGATACGTGTCAATCTTTGCCGCGCTTTACAACAGATTATGAACTCTTTCAACATGACGAACAGGTTATTGGTGCTTTTTACTGGCGAAAAGGTCGTCCTCAGTTACGCTTTAGTAAAGAGCGATGTGAACGATTTAACATTTTTCTACCACCAGAGTTGGTACGCTATGTCCAATAAAATGACATTCTCACGGTTTCTTACGTTTGTTACAATACTATTATTGGCGGCAACCTTACTCTTTTATCTTTTCTTTTCTCGCACAAAAAATGAGATTGTAAGCAGTTTTGAGCGAACAGGTGTTGAATCTGTTGAAGAGATTTCAAAGAACATTACACGTTATATTTTAAACTCTAATGATGCGATTAATCTTCATAAAGCATTACTTGAAAACCCAAAACAGCGAGATGCTTTAGAGCGATTTCTTTTTACATTTAAAACACAAAAAATTCAAAATATTTTTATTGTAGATAAACCCGATTCTGAGTCTATTCTGTTTCGTGTTTTACTCGATGGTGGGCAAGAAAAAAATGATAAGTTTCAGTTTGAAGAGTTGTTTGAGCCAGAAGATGCAGCTTCGTGGGAAGAGGTAATTCGTTTTCGTGAACCTAAAATCATCTATCAAAAAGAGCGCGTAGATGCGCTTTGGGTAACACTGTTATACCCAATGGTTCAAAAAGATGGACACATCGCTATTTTAGCGCTTGATTTTTCGAAAGAACATTACCAAAAAGTTATTTCTTCACTCTTAGGTTTGGAGCGGTTTTTGAAGGCAATGGTACCTTTCTTATTGTTTATTTTTATGATTATGCTCATTGTGATACGCATTGACAAGGCACGTGAAAACGAGAAGATAAAAGCGCAAAAAGCGCTTGAGGAGCTCAATTTAACACTTGAAGAGCGTGTTGTTCAAGAAGTTGAAAAAAACAGGCAAAAAGATCAGCAACTCATTCAGCAATCCAGACTTGCATCCATGGGTGAGATGATCAGTATGATAGCGCATCAGTGGAGACAACCTTTAAGTGCAATTAGCTCTACTGTACAAGGGTTACATTTAAAATTAACCTTGAAAAAATTTGATGAGACACTTTTTAGTGAAAAATTGAGCGATGTGAGTCGCTACGCGCAATACCTTAGTCAAACAATTGATGATTTTAGACAATTTTTTAAACCGAGCAAAGCAAAAGATGAGGTGAGTTTAGAAGAAATTATTGAGAAGGTGTTAGCCATTATTCATGGCTCTTTGGAAAATAAAAAGATTCAGTTAATCATGGAGTATAACTCTAACGAATACATAATGACGTACGCCAATGAGCTGATGCAAGTCTTACTCAATCTCATTAAAAATGCAGAAGATGTTTTGATAGAAAATAAAATAGAAAAACCATGGATTAAAATTGCAACACGTAAGGATACGCACTTTTTGATTTTAGAAATAAGTGATAATGGTGGAGGTATCTCTCATAGTGTGATAGAGCGTATTTTTGAGCCTTATTTTAGTACAAAAAGCAAAAAAGACGGTACAGGATTGGGGCTTTACATGAGTCAAAAAATTATTGAAGAGCATTGTGGTGGAAGTTTACATGCTTCTAATGGATTAGAAGGTGCTATCTTTACTATTACATTACCACGCTCACTGCTTGAAAGTTAAAGGATAATAAATGGAATCAGTTTTTAAAAAATGTATTGTTGATGCCAGAAATTTAACACTTTTGTACGTTGAAGATAACGTTGGGGCACGTGCGGGTTCCATGTTAATTTTTGAAGAATTTTTTGGACGCGTCATCGAAGCAGTTGATGGTGAAGATGGTTTAGAAAAATTTAAAAACCATGCGATTGACTTGATCATTACCGATATTAATATGCCTAAAATGACTGGGTTAGAGATGGCATCACGCATTCGTAAACTGAGTCCTCAAACACCTATTTTGATACTCTCAGCGTACAACGAAGCCGAGTATTTTATAGAGAGTATTCGTTTAGGGGTTGAGGGATATCTTCTTAAGCCTATTGAAATAGGTCAATTTATGGATGTTTTAAGTCAAGTCATTGAAAAAATTCGCCTCAAAACAGAGCATGATAAACTTCAAACGCTTTTAACTCAGTACTTAGAAGTGACTGATAAAAGCGCTATTGTCTCTAAGACAGATAAAGACGGTGTGATTACCTATGTCAATGATGCTTTTTGTACTATTTCAGGATTTTCTCGTGATGAAATCATTGGACAAAAACACAGCATTGTCAGGCATAAAGATACACCACAGGAACTTTTTCAAGAGCTTTGGGAGACCATCAGTAGTGGAAAACTCTGGCAAGGAATTATCAAAAATCGATGTAAAAATGGAAGCAGTTATTACATTAAAACGGCTATTAAACCTATTCTCAATAACAAGGGGGAAGTGGTTGAGTATATAGCGCTTTACAATGATATTACCGAAGTAATGAACCCTAAAAAGCAGCTTTTTGACTACATTCATAGTACGGAAGAAGCTGTAGTAGTGCTTTTAAAAATAGAAGATTTTGCGACTGTTGAGGATTTTTATAGCAATGAATTAATTGAGCTTTTAGAGCGTAGATTGGGGGAGAAGCTTTTAGAAAATATTACAAAAGTCTGTCCTTTTGAAAAAATTTATACCTTAGGGTTTGGTGAATACGCCTTAGCCATTGATAAAAATAAATGCCCATTAAATGCACTAAGATTGAGTCAAAAGATTAAAGAACTTCTCAAAGAGATCGAAGAAGAGATTATTCATCTCAATCAAATTGAGTACAGTGCTTCATTAATTGCCAGTCTAGCATTTGGTGGGAAAGAGCCTTATCAGAGTGCACATTTTGGTCTTAAAAAAGCAGAACGCAAAAAGATTAATTTTATTCTTGCAACAGATTTGATTTTAGAGATGCAAGCCCAAGCACAGGTCAATATGGGCATCATTGTTGCAGTTAAAAAAGCGTTAAATACTTCAGGCATCATCTCTTATTTTCAACCCATCATTGATAACAAAACGAAGAAAATCGCAAAATTTGAGTCCTTAGTCAGACTTGTTGATGAAAATCGCAACCTCTGGTTTCCCGCAGATTTCCTCGATATTTCTAAAAAAGGGCGTTATTACACTCAAATTACGCAAAAAGTGTTGGATAACTCATTTCAAGCGCTTTATCAAACCACCGCTGATATTACGATCAATCTTTCCGCAGTTGATATTGAAGAGCAGGTCACACGTAGTAAACTCATTAATCTTTTAGATACCCATAAAGAACTTGCACATCGCATTACATTTGAATTACTTGAAGATGCTAGTATTAAAGAGTTTGATGTGATTAAAACGTTTATTCAAGAAGTCAAATCGCGTGGAGTTTCTATTGCTATTGATGATTTTGGAAGTGGGTACTCTAATTTTGAGCGACTCCTTGATTATGAGCCAGATATTATCAAAATTGATGGTAGTTTGATTAAAAATATTGCTACAGATGATTATTCTATCTCTATTGTTAAAACGATAGTGAGTTTTGCCAATGAACACAACATCAAAACTATTGCCGAATTTGTTGAAAATGAGACGATTTTCAATATTCTCTACGCCCTTGGTGTTCACTATTCTCAAGGGTATTACTTTGGTAAGCCACAATTGTTGGAAGAGTATAAAGGCATAGAGGTTTTTTAGTGTTTCTATGAATGTTTAAAAAACATACAAATGTCCACTTCCAAGACTGTAGCAATTTTGTAGAGGTGTTCTATATTGTAATGTTTATTTTCTAGTCCTGCTTCAATCTTGGCAATAGTACTAACCGATTTATGTCCTATGGTTAATGCCAGATCTAATTGCGTAACTTTTTTTTCTTTGCGTATTCGCTGAATATTTTTTGCAATAAGGCGATGAAATTCCTTTATTTCATTTGGTAAAAATTCATAATGATTTTTCATTGCTTTCCCTATAGTGAAGTTTTATCTAAGTCTATAACGGTTACAATGTTTTTAAAATTCCCTATAGTGAATGTAAAAAAAGTCATATGGTGCATGAATGGTAGAGTTTTTGAGCATAAATATTATTGGTATCACGGCTACTGCATTTGGCATTGTGTGTATGGTATTAATAAAAGTTATTTTTCAACTCAAACGTCAAATAACATGTCTCAACCAAATAGCGCAAAAAGATGAGTTAACACAAGCTTATACAAGACGTTATTTTTTTGAAATTTTAGAATATCATTTAAAATTAATACATCGTTACGATAATCTTTCTGCTGTTTTAATGTTAGATATTGATAATTTTAAAGAGATTAATGACTCGTTTGGTCACCCCTTTGGAGATGGCGTTTTAATGCAATTTGTGCAAGAGTGTAACCAACTGTTACGTGAGAGTGATATATTAGCGCGTTATGGTGGAGATGAATTTATTTTATTATGCCCTTTGATTGATTATGATGATTTGGTAATGATCGCACATCGAATACAAAAAGCATTGCAAAGTTATGAGGGTGTTCCTATTTCTCTTAGTGTTGGTGCTTATCTTTTCTCACATACTTCTAATCTTTCTCATATTATTCAGTATGCCGATGAAGCACTTTATTGTGCAAAGAAAAACGGTAAAAATAGAGTTGAATTTTTTACTGCTTCTTGAAAATCGTTTTAAATCAGAGATTATATGATGATTTGTCAAGAGGTAAAGCGGTTTTTTTGAAAGATTAAGTATTTTTTGAAGTTTTTAGAGGGAAGAGGCTTTTTAGCCTCTAACCTTATTTTTGAGATAACTGCGTGATAAGTAAGTCGAGCTTACCGTCAATCTTAGCAATGAGCAAATGCTGTTCTTGACCCTCTTTGATTGCACCTTGAAGCTCTTTAACATCCGCTTCTAGGAATTTTACTTTCCAATGTAAAGAAGCGAAAAAAGCCACAACACCAATAAATTGAACTAAAAGTATAACAATTAATTCAAGAGGTAAAGACAACATTACGCAACGCTTCTCATGCTAGTGATTGCGATGTTATCAAACTTAACACCGTTAAGTGTGAGACCTGCTAGAGCTGTATAAATTTCATCTTCTGTTTTACCTGCTTTAACTGCTAGGTTAAGATAAACTTTACGACCAGCCGTATTTGAACCCACAACGGTTACCTGATTATAAGAAGTTGCAACATCCGTTCCGACTGTTGAAGATAGCTCAAATCCAGCGTATTCACCCTCTAAAAAATCTACACAAAAAGCTTGCGAAGCGGTTGTATCAGCAGGTAAGTAAAAGGTATTTGTTTTAACACCTAGTTTGTTTTGAATCATAGTTTTCATGCTTACGCCCCTTTCTTGTCATAGAACAAGTTAGAATACTCGCATTTTACGGTACTCTCATAACTCTCATCGAAAACACCAATAACCGCAGTACGAATATCGTTAAACGACTTTGACGCTTTAATGTGAGGAATTTGAACGCTAGCGCTAGACGCTCCAGCACCTAAGTATTTTTTACCAACGCTAAACTTTTTAGCATTGAGTGGAGAAGGATTCGCAGTTGTGCCACCCTCGAACTTTTTATCCCAAATTGTAAGCTCACCTTCAAGAATTGAAGTAAGAGCCGTAATATCCGCCGCACTACCATCAGCATTAACAGTATTGACGGCTTTACCGTTGATTTTTTGTTTAATCATGGTTTCTCCTTGCGTTTATTTTTTTGTTTTGCAAAACATGAGAAGAAGTTTAAAAAAAAATGAGTTGATGTACTAACACATCATAGAAAAGCCTTAAATAAGAACTTCAAAAAGGATATGTGTACATCAACGAAATAAAAAAATAACATTTCATCATTAACTTTTAAAGAAAAGAGGTGAAATGTGATTATAGACAATGAGGATTTTAAGACATTTTTTGAAGTTGCGTTTGATGTTGTGAATGTGAACGAGCTGAAATGTTTTAAATGTGGTAAGAGAATGGCAGAGCTAGAGGACTTAAGTGCGCTTGTGTGTTCAAGTGGGCATAAAGTGGGTTATTTAGAGTACATGACAACCTATGCGAATATGCTTAAGGATATAGCGGAAAATGCGGATTTTAGCGGTATGGCTTTTCAAAAGAAAGTTATTGAGCCGTCAAATATCATGTATGTAGGAAATGAGATTTTATTCAACGATAAACAAATTATAAGGAGTTAAGGAAATGCAACACAAAGACGTTAAAACAGGGAATATTCACGTTATACACAATTTTGAATTTGCGAACGTAGGTGAGATGAATGGCTACGTGGCAAGTGTGGAAGATTTAAACAAAATAGCGTTAGTAAATGCGCCTTATGGGTTTTATGCACTAAAAAGCATTGAACCGATTGAATGGAAACAACTTGGAGGCGTTGAAATAAATGTTGGTGATTTAGATGTTTATTTAAAAGATGAAGCTAATCAAATTTTTATGAGTGGAGATGAAGTTAATACCGTCATTAATGAAAAAATTGTTAATAAACAAGACAATTACAATATCAGTGTTACAGAGTATAAGTGTGGATATACACGAGGAGGAAAAGAAGTTTTTGGGATAGAAGTAGATTGTGGAGCATTGCCAAACGCAACGCAAAAACTCGTTGCCATTCCAAATTACAATACTGGTTATAAATACTGGATTAATACAAGCGAAAGCTACACCACTAAAACAGATAAAAGCGCAGTTATGCCTTTACCTTATATTCCAGTAAACGCAAATACTGCCAATAACGCCGCATGGGTAAACTTACACCTTACAAATGGAAATATACTCATACAAACATATGGAAACTTAACCACATACACAGAAACAAAAATTGTTTTAAATTACACCAAAGGATAAAAAATGCAGAAGTACACAATGAAAGATGAACAAGATTATCGAACAGCGGTAAACGGTCAAGGACATGGCGTTGTATTAGTTAAAAGAGAAAACAATAAAGATACAGCGTATGGGTATTTTAAAAACATTGATGAAGATATGAATTTAGTTTCAGAGCAAGAAGAAAACGAAATCAATACCTCTTTAAATCTTCTTTTTTAAGAGAGTGTGCTTTCGCACATTCTCTACTTCTTTTTTTATCCTATACAGTCACATTTTTTAAAGCTGCAAAGTCACGGCAAGAGAGAGGAGCTACCGCTCCGATGTTTTTGTTACATCACCTCTTATTGAGAAGTAAGAGCAAAGAGCGGGCTTCTAGGAGGGAGTTTGTAAAATTTTATGTATTATTTGATGTTTTTGGCGTTCGAGTCGTTATTGCAGTTTGACAAGGGAGCGAGGGCGCCAAGCGCACTTTATGCTTCGGCACTCTATCATGCTAAAAAGGGGGCACAGCCCCATGTTTAGCATGATGTGCCTATACCTGCGGTGCGGGAGAAAAGCAAAAGAGAGAAAGAGCAATCCTCTAGGGAGGAGTTTGTGTCATGAGTTTGGCGGAAATTACTAGACGTACATTACTTTTTCAAAAGATTAACCATGACACTATCAACATGAAAACCATTAAGTTCTAAATGAGCCATAAGCGATTGGGCAATGGAGTCCTCATTCTTTGAAAGTTTTACGTTATTCAATAAAACCTGATAGTTCATTCTTTGAGCAGAAGAAGAAAGCATACCTTTATAAACAGACCAATAATTAAAATCGTCAATAGGAGGCTTAGTATCGTCTGTGTATTTAACTTCAAGAATTTCACTTACTTGCATTGTCGTAAGCTCATTGAATAAAGCTAAACAATCCGCTACACTTTTAGCCTCTACTTGATTTACGATTGTGCGTGAGCCTTGCTTTAGTTGTACTCTATATTTAGGCATTGATAATAGCTCCCAACATTTGACCGTCTCTTTTTACATACTCTTTAGATAACTCACAGCCACTTAAACCATTTTCAGAAGTGTCAACGCCAAGAAAATGACAAATTGATTTTAGATTATCGTTTGGTTCAGTAGATGGCGTACTTCCAAAATTTAAGACAAGTCTTTTTAAATATTCTTTCATGAGATCACAACCACTTAAAACATTTTCAGCAGTAGAAACGCCGAGAAGTTGACAAATTAATTTTAAGTTTGTGAGCTGATCAGATGATGGTGTTCCGCCTAGAATTTGAACGATAGGAGCGAAATCAGGATAACAGCATGTCATATTAGCAATACAACCACGAAAGCGATAAAAATCACCATAATACAAACCATTAGGACGAAAATCTATAGATGTAGGTTTATAAATCTCAAAAGTAGGAACCGTTGACCAATCGTTGTGAACAACAAAAAATCTATCTCTAATATAAGACGTACATTCATCAAGAGTATCAGCAATAAGAGGAATAAAAGCCGAACCATTAGATAAAGACTCAACAAGGATATAACGACCAATATTATCAGGACTAACACTACGAGGAACAGAATGATAAGAAACATTATCACCAAACGAACCACCAAGCATAGAATAATAAACACCTAAAAAATCACCTTCAATAAAAGCCTTAGAAAGATATTTAAAAGGATCATTTTTATCAATTCTAATAGAATCCCATAAAACTGGACAAACTCGATTATTTGAATAACAAAAACCAACAATACAAGCTAAATGAGGAAAAGAAAACAAATACTTATCAGCAGAAAAAACATTAAAAGAAAAACCAAAAAAAGAAAAAAAAGAATTAGTTAAAAAAGGAGGAGATGGATAAGATGGGTCACTAAAACCATGAGTAAATATAAGATAATATTTAGATAAATCATTAGAAAGCATAAAAACCTACTTCTTATTAAGGTAGCCAAGACCGTTTAACAAACGGTACATTGTTTCAGCTAATCCAATCAAATTACCGCCAGAGTCTTTCACGAACATAAAATCACAAATTTGGTTAATATCTGCAATATCTAAAACGGCTGTACTATCACGCCCTAAAATCTTTTTTAAAAGGAGTTTGTCATTTTCTGTAAATGATTTTGTGAAGAGTTTGAACATCAAAGTTTCGTTATAACGTGATGTCATGTTATTACCCAAATTCATATGCAACTGCTCACGCTGATAAAGAGAGTTTTTAGTGTCTAATTGCATTTGATAAGCACTTACAGCATTCGAGGCATTACCATTTGTGGCATGAGCTAGATTTTTATTACCAACATGAGTTGCGATGACCTGAGCAGTCATTAAATTTTCTTGATTAGAGCCTTGCAAAAAAGAGATAAAACGATGAAGCTTAGTACCTTTTTTACCTTTGAGCTTATTCGCATATTTATTGACTTTACCCACTAAAGCATATAAAAGAACTTCGGCTGCATCAAAAATTTTGGCAATTAAAGCTTCTTGTTTTTGAACTGCATACATAATCGCACCAAATACTAAAACATTCATAGAGCTTTCAATAGCGTCTTTTAAAATAGGGCTATCCACTTCTTTAGTAAAACTTGAAATTTGGTCACGTCCCTCTTCATAGCCAACGCCATAAATAAACGTTTCAAAAAATTCTTGCGCTGAATTTTGACCGATTTGATTAACAGCCAATTAACACCTCATTATTTTTTAGAGAATGTTAAAAGTAAAAAAATAGATGTACTATAGACACAAAGAAACATCGAAAACAGCGGTTTTAAAAAAAGCAAATGTACATCAAGGAAATAAAAAAAGAGTATAATAAGGAAATTTCAAAAAGGAAAATTATGAAAAAAATACTTTCCTATGTGCTATTAAGTGCAATTTTATTAAACGCTGGAGTATCAGAAAATAGCTATACAAAAGAAGAATTTGAAGCGATTGATAATAGAAGTGGTGAAGAAATTGCAAAAATATGGGCAGAAGAAGATAGTAAAAAACTACCAATAAAACAAGATGAAGTAGAAACAATAACAAGTTTA
>CAYXNJ010000039.1:0-24414 GCA_964466465.1 uncultured Sulfurospirillum sp. | reverse complement strand
CTACAATAATTCCACTAAGAACCACTATGAGTAAACCAAATAGTCAAATAATATCTGGTAAACCATCTCCCAACACTACACCGATAATCAGTGAAAAGAAGATAATCGAATACCCAGCAGCCCCAACAACTCCTGCTCGTGTCGTTGCAAATGCTTTGGTCATATAGACTTGCCCAATAGCCCCTGAAATACCCATCAATAAAATATACAACCACTGTATGCCTGAAGGCATTACAAAATGGCCAAGCATAAAATCAAACATCGGTGTATGAAAAAATTCACTTAATAGCATAAACAATGCAGGAAAAATCGTGCCTGTAGAGACAAATGCCAAAACGATGACACGGGTATCATAGACTTTGTTAAGTTCTCTCACACTTGTATAAGCAAGTGCGGCGCCAAGTCCACTAAAAAGCCCAAAAAGATCTGTTTTTGAAAGCATAAGACCGTTTGGTTTCATCACCAAAACAATGCCTAAAAAGCCTATAAAAACAGCCAACCATGCTTTCCATCCCAAACGCTCTTTTAAAAAGAAAAAAGCAAGAATTGCCGTAAAAATAGGCGCAGTACGTGAAAAGGTTATGGCATCTGCGAGAGGAATATGAGCAATGTTATAGAAAAAAACAAGCATGGAAGCAAAACCAATGAGCGCTCGAAACAGCAGTAACCAAGGCTTTCCGCCCACTTGTTTGATAGGCAATTTAAAGATACTAAGCGCAACCACCATCATCGTAATCCCGTTGCGAAAAAAAACCACCTCAACTGAGTCCATACTTTGGCTTAAAACCTTAGCAAAAGCACCATCAAATGCAAAACTAAATGAAGAAAGCAACATAAATAAAACACCTTTATTTATACTGCCGATAAACTGTCTCAAAATGACTCCGTTTCAATACATAAGTGCGGTATCTTAATCAATTCTGTGTTAAAATCCGTTGATTTTTTCATCTTGATTGAGGATAAGCTATGAATCTTCAGCCTCTCTTGGACTACACGTTTTTAGGGCTTCCTGTTGCTCATATTGGCATTGCCATCGCTATTTTTCTCTTTTCAATTCTTATTAAAAACATCCTTGCGGCTATCATTCTAAAGCCACTTAAAACCATTGCAAAACGCACACGTACGAAAACCGATGACAAACTCATCGATGTTATAGAAGAGCCTCTAAAACTCACCATCGTGCTTCTGGGTGCTTACATCGCAACTTTATGGCTTCCTTTTACCCATTTTGATCATATTGTTGATCTTTTCATTAAGTCATTTATTACATTCATCATTTTCTGGATTTTATACCGTGTAGTCGATAGCTTTTCCAATCTTTTTAACTTTTTCTCCACCAAATTTGGGAAAGAACTCAATGAAGATATTCAACATTTTATGATTAAAGCGATGCGCGTTCTTATCATTGCACTTGGCATCATGGCAATCTTGCAAGAATGGGGCATCAATGTCAGCGCTTTTGTCGCTTCTTTGGGACTGGGAGGTTTGGCGGTTGCATTAGCCGCAAAAGACACCGTTGCGAATCTTTTTGGCTCACTGGTCATTTTTTCAGACCGCCCTTTCAAAGTAGGTGATTGGGTTGAAACGCCTGTTGTGGAGGGGAACATTGAAGAGATCGGCATTCGCTCAACCAAAGTACGCACCTTCGCTCAAGCACTTGTCAGTGTCCCCAATGCGACACTTGCCAACACGCCCATCACCAACTGGTCTCGTATGGGCAAACGCCGTGTAAAAACGCACTTAGGACTGACTTATAATACTTCTATTGAGCAACTCAAAACGATATTAGAGGACATTCGAGCTATGCTTGCTGCACACCCTGATGTTCATAAAGAGACCATCATCGTCAACTTTGATGAGTTTGAAAGCAGTTCACTGAGCATCTACCTCTATTTTTTCACCAATACGATTGTCACAACAGAGTATTTGCAGGTCAAAGAAGATGTCAATTTTAAAATTATGCAGATCGTTTCTCAAAATGGCTCGCAGTTTGCTTTCCCATCCCAGACGCTCTATGTGGAGAGTTTACCAAAATAACAGCAAACACACGCTATAATCGAGTCAATTATATACCAAAGGTTACTATGAAAAAAATAGCAATTATCGGGCTACCCAATGTGGGTAAAAGCTCCCTTTTTAATCGCATCGCAAAACAGCGCATTGCGATCACTTCTGATTTTAGCGGAACAACGCGTGACATTAAAAGCCATCAAGTCTATATCACCGAAAAACCATGCCTTCTTTTAGACACAGGAGGACTTGATAAATCGACAGAACTTTTTGAGAATGTTCACAATATGTCGATGGAAGCTTCTAAAAAAGCAGATATTATCTTGATGGTTGTCGATGGGAAAATGCTTCCAAGTGATGAAGAGAAGAAGATTTTCTATGCACTGCAAGCACGAAACAAACCGATTGCATTGGTCATCAACAAAATCGACAACGATAAAGAGATGGAACGTGCATGGGAATTTGATGAATTTGGCGCAGAGCATGTTTTCCCTATTTCGGTTTCACACAACCGTGGTGTGAGCGCTCTTTTAGAATGGATCGGTGAATTTTTACCTGCCGTTGAAGGTGCGACACCGCCTCCAAGTGATGAAGAAGAAAACGACGACTTTGAAGATGAGTGGGATGAGAATGATGAATTTGCAGAAGAAGACGAAGAAGTCATTCCTGAAGTTGTAGAAGAAGTTGAGACAAATCAAATCAATGTCGCTATCATCGGACGTGTCAATGTGGGTAAAAGCTCTTTACTTAACGCCCTTGTAGGTAAACAAAGAGCTGTGGTAAGCAATGTTGCTGGTACGACCATTGACCCAGTGGATGAAAGCATCGAATATCACGATAAAGTCATTAACTTTGTCGATACTGCGGGACTTCGTCGCCGTGGAAAAATCGAGGGTATTGAGAAATTTGCACTTATGCGAACCAAAGAGATGCTAGAGCGTGCCAATATTGCCCTACTCGTTTTAGACACCAGTGAGCCTTTTTTAGAGCTAGATGAGCGTATCGCAGGACTTGTGGAAGAGAACCATCTTGCATGTATCATCGTGCTGAACAAATGGGATAATCCACTGGCAGATTTTGAAAAAATTACCGCAGAAGTGAGACACCGCTTTAAGTTTCTCTCTTATGCGCCACTCATTACCGTTTCAGCAAAGAGCAAACAGCGTGTTGCAAAAATCAAAGATATGATTTTAGAAGTTTATGCGAACTATTCACAGCATCTTCCAACACGTCAACTCAATGAAGTCATTAGACAAGCAACGATTAGACATCAAATTCCAAGCGATCACTCCAAAGTGGTTAAAATTTATTTTGCGACACAATACATGAGCAAACCGCCACGCATTGCGCTCGTTATGAACAAACCACGCTCACTGCATTTTAGTTATAAACGCTACCTTGCCAATAAATTGCGTGAAACCTTTAATTTAGAAGGTTCGCCAATTTTACTTTATCCTCGTGCAAAAGGGGAAAGAGACAACGAACAGGAAGAAAACGGTGCTGAATCTTAAAAATAAAAACATTGTTTTTATCGGTTTTATGGGCGTTGGCAAAGGGACTATTGCTAGAGCACTTATCAAAAGAACGAAACGTTTTGGTCTTGATACGGATGATCTCATCGAAAGTATGGAAAACCGAAAAATCAAGGCTATTTTTGAGACGGATGGAGAGGCGTACTTTCGTAAACTAGAGAAAAAAACAGCCAAATGGCTGGAGAAAAATGTTAAAAATGCCATCATCTCGACGGGTGGTGGCTTTTTTAAAGTTGAAAATCTCGATCGTATTGGCGCTGTTATTTATTTAAAATCGAGTTTTGACGGTATTTTAAAACGCTTGAAAGAGCATGAAAATGCCGACTTAAAACTCGCTAAGCGCCCTCTTCTCACCGATGAAAACAAAGCACGAGCCTTGTTTGAAGAGCGCTCCTCTTTATATGAAGCCAAAGCAGACATTATCATCGATGTTGAAAATCGCAGTGTGAGTGAAATCACACAGGATTTAATTACATTACTCAATCTCAAAGAAAAAAAAGATAAAGCGTAGGATGGATTTATGAGAGTATTAACAGGCATTCAACCCTCTGGTGCACTTCATATAGGCAACTATTTTGGTGCGATTAAGCAGATGATCGACCTTCAAGAAAAGAGCGATCTTTTTATCTTCATTGCAAACTATCATGCACTAACATCACTCAAAGACGGTGCTGCCCTTAAAAACAATACACTTGATGCTGCAATCAATTTTCTCTCTTTAGGCATTGACCATACCAAAGTCACCTTTTGGGCACAGTCTGATGTCAAAGAAGTTTTAGAGCTTTACTGGGTACTTTCAGGCTATACCCCAATGGGTCTTTTAGAGCGAGCCCACAGCTACAAAGATAAGGTAGCTAAAGGTATTGCAGCCAATCATTCACTTTTTTCATATCCTGTTTTGATGGCAGCGGACATCTTACTCTATGATTCAGAAGTTATTCCTGTGGGAAAAGATCAAATTCAACATGTTGAAATTACACGTGACATCGCCATTAAGTTCAACAATGACTTTGGTGATATTTTCAAAATACCAGAATTCAAAGTGGATGAAAATGTTGCAACAGTTCCAGGACTCGATGGCGCAAAAATGAGTAAAAGTTATGGCAACACCATCGATATTTTCTGCACTGACAAAGAGCTCAAAAAAGCCACTTCACGCATCGTAACAGACTCGACACCAATGGAAGAACCAAAAGACTATACAACCTGCAATATTTTCGCTCTTGCTAAACTCTTTTTAGAAAATGACGAAGTAGAAGCATTAAAAGCACGCTACCAAAAAGGTGGCGAAGGATATGGTCACTTTAAAGCCTACCTTAATGGCCTTATTTGGGACTATTTTGCACCTGCACGTGAGAAAAGAGCCTACTATTTGGAACATAAAGATGAAGTATTGGCTATTTTAGATGAAGGAGCGAGTAAAGCTCGCAAAATCGCAACAGAGAAGATGCGCATTATTCGTGATCTTGTTGGAATTTATCGCTAAGGGAAAGTATGTTAGATATAAAATTAATTCAAAATGATTTTGAAAACGTAGCACAAAGTCTTAGAAAGAAAAAGGTAGATGAAACTCTTTTAGAAGAACTTCGTGCATTATCACTCGAACTCAAAAGCGCTCGTCTTGTACTAGAGCCTCTTCAAGCGGAACAAAATGCAAAAAGTAAACTTTTTGGTGTTTATGCCAAAGAAGGTAAAGATGTAGCTGCCCTTAAAGCGGAACTCTCTTTAAACAAAGAAAAAATTGCTGAATCAACTGAAATCGTTAGAGCATTGGAAGAAAAACTTGAATCTCTAGCGACCATTATCCCTAATATGCCATCCCCTCTTGTTCCAGAAGGTGAAGATGAAAATGACAACGTTGAACTCAAACGTGTTTTAGAGCCAAAAACCTTCTCTTTTACTCCAAAAGAACACTGGGATATCGACATTAAACAAAACTGGATCGACTTTGAACGTGGTGTAAAACTTTCAAAAAGCCGTTTTAGTGTTTTGAAAAATGAAGCAGCAAGACTAGAGCGTGCCCTCATCAACTATATGCTTGATTTCAATCGTTCACGAGGTTTTGAAGAAGTAGCTGTTCCATACATTGTAAACCGCGAAACATTAATGGGAACAGGTCAACTTCCAAAATTTGAAGACGATCTGTTTAAGATTGATGGTGAAGATCTCTTTTTGATCCCTACAGCAGAAGTTCCTGTCACCAACCTTTTTAGAGATGAAATTCTAAACGTTGAAGAGTTACCGATCAAAATGACAGCATATTCAGCATGTTTTAGAAAAGAAGCAGGTAGTGCAGGAAGAGATACTCGTGGTATGATTCGCCAACATCAATTTGACAAAGTTGAGCTTGTGAGCATCACCACACCAGAGCAAAGCGAGGCAGTTTTTGAAGAGATGCTCTCTTGTGCCTCTGATCTGTTAACCTCACTTGGGCTTCCTCACCGTCATTTGATGCTATGCGGTGGTGATCTTGGTTTTAGCGCTGCTAAAACGGTCGATCTTGAAGTCTGGCTTCCAGGACAAAATAGATACCGCGAAATCAGTTCAGTCTCTAACACCTTTGATTTCCAAGCTAGACGTGCAAAAATTCGTTTTAAAGAGGATGGTAAAAACCGTTTAGTGCATACGCTTAATGGCTCTTCTTTAGCAGTTGGTCGAACACTTATTGCGATTATGGAAAACTACCAACAAGAAGATGGTAGCGTTGCTATCCCTGAAGTCCTAAAAAAGTACATGTAACATGGCAGAAGAAGAAGTAGTCATACTCGAAGCTGATCCTTCATCAGCCATTACGGTTGTAACAGAAGAAGGATTTGCCCCCATTGAGGAAGAGAGTACCGAAGAAAATACCGCCACGCCAACCGCTTCAGAAGAAGATGAGCAAAAGAGCAAATCGAAGAAAAAATTGCTTATTTTACTGATCCTTGGAGCGGTACTACTTCTTGCCATTATTATTACCATCATTGTTATCATCAAAAATAAAAATAAGATCCCTGCACCCGCACCTATTGAAAAAGTAGTTGAAAAACCTGTCACAAAAGAGCAGTTTTCACCTTCAAAACTGGATGGTATGATTAAAAAAGCCCATCTTCTGTATGAACAAGGCAATAAAGATGAAGCTCTTAAAATCTATGAAAAAATAGCTACATTTAATGAAGCGATCTCTTACTATAACATCGGTGTAGCCAAACTCAAAGAACAAAATTTTCCAGAAGCGTTAGAAGCATTTAAAAAAGCCATTCAAAACAAAGAACATCGAACCATTAGTGCGATTAACGCTGCTGTATGTGCACTTGAAATGAAAGATGATAAGCTTTTTACCTATTACATTGATTTAGCATTCGCATACCTTCCTGAAGAGAGTAACGCCCCACTCTACTCTTATTATGTTGGTTTGGTGCATTACTATAAAGATTTTTACTATGAAGCACTCAGTGCTATCTCACATCCTGTGACCAATTTTTATAAAGAAGACCAAGACTACCTTGCTTCTAAAATTTTAGCTTCTCTCAATCATAATGCTTATGCTCTTTCCACACTCGAAAAGATTGAAAAAGAGAGCGACCATTTTACGCTAGGGCTTTTGCAAGCCAAATTAGGGGAGTTCCCAAAAGCCAAAGCATCACTCCTTAAAGCGCTTCAAAATGACCGCGAAAACCCAAAAATAAAGATGGCATTAGCTATGGTTGAAAATAAGATGGGGAACCTTGGCAATACCGCTTCTTTGATGGGAGAAGTTTATAAAGTGCGTGACACTGATGCCAAACCTATCTATAAAATGCGTGCTATTTTGAAACCTTCACTCTTTGACGTGGACCAAGCACAAACAGAATTTGAAAAAGAGCTCTTTTTTGATAACGAAAATATCTATAGCCTTATTTTCTACTATGCCCCCTATAAAGTCTTTGACGCAAAACAGACGATTGATTATATTCGTAAAGGAAGTATGAACATTTTTATTGATGAGATAGGGCCTGCTCTTTCGTATCTAAAAGCCAGTTCTACTATATCGAAAGTCAATATTGCCATTAGCAAGGGAATTAAAAAAGCACTTGATTTTCATGTCTATGAAGCCAATGAAATTTTTCTCAAAATGGTCGAGGAGTATAAAAATCACTCTATTTTACATTACAACCTAGCACTCACCTATGCCCAAATGGGAGACTATGCGGCTGCGTATAAAAACTTTTCCAAAAGTTACCATCTCGATAGCAATAACTACCTAGCTGGTGTTTTTGCCCTTATGAGTGGAAACCTCATTGGCAAAGACGTTACAAAATTAGCCGAAGATGTCAAAGAGAGCCTTGCAAAAAATCAAACACTTGAAAAAGACAATCTTTATGCTTCACTCATTCATCTGACCGATGGGAATCATTTTTCACTCACACGCTGGCTAGAGATGGAAAAAGAAGATAGTCCACTCAGCCTTATGCTTAATATTATTGCCGCGCAAAAACTGAGTAATGAGCGTATTTATCGCCTTAGTACGCAAAAACTTCAAGCATTGCTTCCTAAAGATATTATTGCCAATATCATTGCATTTAATGTAAAACATCAAAAACAGAACATCAAAGCCTATGCAAAAGCCATTCAAATAGAGTTTAATCGTCTTCCACTCGATTATGATGCTTTTTATTTTGGACCTAAAATTGTTAAAGAACAGTATATAAGACTTTTACAAATCGGCGGACTTCTCCATCAAAAACGCGATAGCGTCAGAGCAAAAATGGAAGAAGAGCGTATTGATATTCCTTCCATCATGCAAACACTCGCTTTCATGGAAATTTACACCAATAATTTTGAAGAGGCATTCACACTGTACAATAAACTTATTGATGATTTTCAGAAAAAAGATACGCATACCATTTTCTTGGCTTCAGTTGCAGCAATTGGAGCGGGACATAGCGAAAACGCTATTGCTCTCTTAGAACTATCAAAATTGACCGATCCAAATAACGTTGAAAGTAAATATGCTCTTGGATTGTTATACCAAGAAGTAGGAAATTTTGAAGCAGCAAATGCACAGTATAGAAGTATTGGAAATATTGGATTCATCTCCCAATATTTTAGTTTTGCACTTGTGAGATAACTCTTTTACATGCAAAGGGATGGTAGTTCCCTTTACATGTAAACAACACTATATTAAATACCCTCTTTTTCACTCGCTTTAACAGATCGCAAACGCTCTCTCATTGACATATAGCTGTTAAGTGCCCCAATATAGGCTTTAGCTGTTGCAAGCATTGTATCAACACTGAGACCATGTCCCATAATAGCTGGCTTACTCTCATCAAAGACTACCTTTACAAGGACTCTCGCCATCGCATCTTTTCCTTGAGAAACCGCGTCCACTTTATAATCTTTTAGTTCACCACTCACGCCACACACACGATCAATCACTTTAAAGATGGCATCCATGGTTCCATTACCAATGGCCGCGTCCGTAATCTCTTTACCATCATGCAAAATGGTTACTGCCGCACTTGGAACGCCTCCTGGTGCACAATCGGAAAGTTGTAAACGAAGTAATTCAAACACTTGAGGAATCTTTGTAATCTCCTCTGCTACCAATGCACGAAGGTCATCATCAAAAATCTCTTTTTTCTGATCCGCTAAGATTTTAAAACGCTCAAATGCTTCATTAATCTCTTCATCTTTAAGCTCATACCCTAAAGAACTCAATTTATCTTTAAAGGCATGACGGCCAGAGTGCTTACCAAGAACAATAGAGTTTTTATCAAGACCAATGTCTTTTGCACTCATAATCTCATACGTTTCAGTATGTTTTAAAACACCATCTTGGTGAATACCGCTCTCATGAGAGAACGCATTTTTACCAACAATCGCTTTGTTTGGTTGTGGCTCAATACCCGTAATGGATGAGACCAATTTGCTGGTTGGATAAATTTCTTTGATGTTAATGTTTGTTTCATAGCCATTGAAATGATCTTTGCGTGTACGAAGCGCCATAACAATCTCTTCAAGTGCTGCATTTCCTGCACGCTCACCCAAACCATTGATGGTACACTCTACCTGACGTGCTCCATTTTCAATACACGCTAAAGAGTTAGCGACTGCAAGGCCTAAGTCATTATGATTATGAACTGAAATAATGGCACGATCTCCTACAAATTCATGGAGTGATTTGATAATTGCACCCATTTCTGTTGGCAAACGGTACCCTACTGTATCTGGGATATTAAGCGTTGTTGCACCTGCATTGATAACCGCATCTAACACTTCTTTCATAAAACTGACATCACTGCGACCTGCGTCTTCACAACTGAACTCAACATCATCACAAAAGGTTTTAGCATACTGTACCGCTTCAACTGCTTTTTTGATAACTTGATCGGGTGTCATTTTAAGCTTATATTCCATGTGAATAGGACTCGTAGCGATAAAGGTATGAATACGACTCATTTTCGCTTTGGAAACCGCTTCTCCCGCTGCCTTAATATCGCGATCGAGTGCTCGGGCAAGTGAACAAATACGACTCTTCGTCACTGCTTCTGCAATTCTAGCAATCGCATCAAAATCCCCTGGACTCGCTGCTGCAAATCCCGCTTCAATCACATCCACACCTAACTTTTGGAGTTGCAATGCAATCTGAATTTTTTCTTCCGTATTCATGGAAGCACCAGGGCTCTGTTCTCCGTCACGTAACGTGGTATCAAAGATTATAATTTTATTGTCTTTCATAGGTTATCCTTAGTATGATTGTTTAAAATTTGAAAAAATAGAAAAATAAAAAAGGGATTAGAGAGAGAGGAGGTTTTGCAGGAGAGCGTTTTTGATCTCTATTTTAGGTAAAAATTTGATCGATTTCATAATGCCGATATCTACGCTGTTCATCGCTTCTCCTTAAAAAGTATAGAGGTAAAGCAAAAACCTTTACCTCGAAGTGCGCGTATTATACTAAATTTTTATGGAATTTGGCAACGATGAAATTATAAAGCCCGCGAATCAATCCATAACCCAAATATGCGGTAATTAAAAGAGTTCCTATTTCAATAGGATAAAGATAAAGAAGAGAAAAAACAATAACCAGATAAACCAAAATCTTGATTAAATGCCCTTTTTGCATATCAATTTTTTTAAAACTCGGATAGCGAATATTACTGACCATTAAGAACGATAGTACACCTAATCCTACAAGCATAATCCATTCAAGCCCTTGCATAAAAGGATGTTCACGATAAAGTAAAATCCACATAGAAACAACGACCGCTGCTGTTGGAATAGGCACGCCAATAAATACTGAAGGCTCAGAAACACCAATCATAATATTAAAACGAGCTAGTCTAATGGCACCGAAAACAACATACATTGCACATAATAGAGAACCTAATTTTCCATACATGTGCCCAACACTAAAGTAAAAAAGCATCGCTGGAGCAACACCAAAAGCGACAATATCTGCTAAAGAGTCAAACTCTGCACCGAATTTGCTAGTAGCATTGGTCATACGTGCAACTCTTCCATCTAAACCATCAAAAATAAGAGATAATAAGATATAAACAGCAGCTTTTTCAAATTGACCATTTGCCGAAGCAATAATACTAATCACACCTAAAAAGGCACTTGCTGCTGTGAAAAGATTAGGAAACACATAGATCAATTGGAGTTTATTACCACTATTATTTAACATCGTTATCCTTATACGCAAGATAGCCTAAAATGCTCATACCTGCTTTGACTTCATCATTCAAAGAAACTTTCACACGCGTATCTAAAGGCAGAAGAAGTGCAACTTCGCCATCACGTAAAAAGCCCAATCGTTCACCCGCTTTAAAAATTCCATTTTTAGAAAAAAGTGTGATTTTCTGACTCCATAAGCCTGCACTCACAACCATTTTTATAGAAGCACAAGCGCTTTTACACGTACATGTTTGACGCTCAGACAAACGCGAAAAAAGAGGTGAAGAAGACGCCATAAAAAGACCAAAACGTTTTTTAGTCTCAATAACTTCCATCGTTAATGGAGCGCGTAGAACACCAACATCCCAAAACGATTTGCGAATCACAATGCGCAACACTTCACTACCATCATGCAAGCTAATTTTAGAAATATCTGTAATCATTCCATCCATAGGAGAAACCAGGCAATGCCCATCGTCTTCATCAACAATACGTTCAGGATTGCGATACCCATAAAGTGTACCCGCAAAAATAAAGAAAAAAAGCCATGGGAAAAAAGAAAGCGCATAGGCAAGGAGAAAAACCATGAATGCTACGACACTCTGGTTCCACCCCTCTTTAGCTATAATTTGTGTTGAAGTATAAGAATGATTACGCATTACTGATTGGTTGTTCTGCTGAAATTTTTGACTCATTTTTAGCGTGTGCCTGTTTGAGCTTAGAAGGAATATTAAACTCTACTTCATATGCTTCAATGACTTCACGTAGTTGCTCTCCGTCAATCGTTTCATATTCGCTTAATTTTATAACAATACGTTCAATACATTCACGGTATTCCACTAAACGCTCTTTAACGATCAGATAGCGTTCTTGAAGTTTTTCTTTAATATATTCATCCAATTTTTCAGCCATTTTATCACTGTAATCTTTGGTTGTACCACCATTTAGGAAGGTATTGCGTTGTTTTTCAAGCACCATTAAGCCTGCAACGTCACTCATACCATAAATGCTTACCATCGCTTTAATGATGTCTGTTGCACGTTCAAGATCATTACCAGCGCCTGTTGAAATTTCACCTAAGAAAACCTCTTCTGCGGCACGTCCACCGAGGAGGACATCTACTTCTGCAATTAACTCATGTTTTTGCATTAAAAACTTATTTTCTTCTGGAGTATTAAGCGTGTATCCAAGTGCTGCCAAACCTCTTGGAATAATCGAAACTTTAGAGACTCTTTTAGCACCTGTCGTTGTTTCAGCGATTAACGCATGTCCACTCTCATGGTAAGCGACAATGCGTTTTTCTTCTGGATTGATACGACGACTTTTTTTCTCTAAACCTGCAATAGCCCTCTCAACCGCTTCAACTAAATCAATTTGCTCAACATAATCTTTATTTTTACGACCACCTAAAAGGGCAGCTTCGTTAATGATGTTAGCAAGATCAGCACCTGCAAGACCTGCCGTTAAGCGCGCGATCTCTTCAAGATCAATATTTTTACCAAGCTTTATATCAGCACTATGAACTTTTAAAATCTCTTTTCTTCCTTGAAAATCTGGCTTATCCACCAAAACTTGTCTGTCAAAACGACCTGGTCTTAAAAGTGCGGCATCTAAAACTTCTGGTCTATTGGTTGCAGCAAGCACAATAACAGGTGATTTATCAGAGCTAAAACCATCCATCTCAGCAAGAAGCTGATTGAGTGTTTGCTCTCTTTCATCATTTCCACCCATCATTCCACTTGCAGCTCTACTTTTACCGATAGCATCAATTTCATCGATGAACACAATCGCAGGGGCTTCTTTTTTTGCATTTTCAAACAAATCCCTTACACGGCTGGCACCCACACCGACGAACATTTCAATAAAACTTGAACCTGAAACAGAGAAAAAAGGAACACTTGCTTCTCCTGCAACAGCTTTAGCTAACAATGTTTTACCTGTGCCTGGAGGGCCTACTAACAGAACACCTTTAGGAATTTTCGCACCCAAATTCATGTAACGATCAGGGAATTTTAGGAAATCGACTATCTCTTTTACCTCTTCTTTGGCTTCGTCAACACCTGCGACATCTTCAAATTTTACTTTAGGTTTTTCAGAATTAACAAGCTTTTTGCTGCTTCCCATACCAAGGATGCCACCACCCATATTTTTTTGCATTTTGTTTGCCAAAAACATCCAAATACCAAAAAATACAAACACAGGTAAAACCCATGAAAAAAGAATTTCAGTTAAGATATTAGACTCATTGAAACCACCATAGCCCACTTTTTTCTCATCCATTAAAGGGATCAGTGTACTATCTTCACCTACTTTTTTAACAACATAAACTGTTTTTTGAGCACCTTCTGGCGAAAATGCTTTAATCGTTGTTTGACCAATGGCTACATAGCTGATCTGATTATTACGGATCAACTCTTTAAGCTCATAGTAACTGATATTTTTCGTTGCGCTATTTTGTGCACCAAAGTTTGACCCCATTCCAACATCAGAGACTGATGTGAAATTCTTAAATAAAACGATCACTACAATGGAAAAAATAGCAAACATTAAAAGCGGATTTTGATTGAAAAAATTTTTTTTGTCGTTTTTATTGTTATCTTGATTATTCTGACTCATCTAATTCCTTTGCAACACGAGTGTAAACCACTCCTCTTTTTGATACTTTTCGACCAATTTCATTGATGAAAACTTCTGTTCAACTTTATCAACATACTTATCCAAAATGCCAGAAAGAATGAGTAAACCCTCTTTTTTGACTGCTTTTTGTAAATCGCTGGCTAACATGATAAGTACATCTGCGATGATATTGGCAACAACAATGTCATACTCTTTTTCGCGTTTTTGAACCGAACCTGTCCAAATGCGATTAAAATTTTCATGGTTCAGTTTAAAGTTTTCTATGGCACTTGCAGTGGCTTGTTCATCTGTATCACACAAATCAACGATAGCACCACATTTGCATGCAGCAATACTCAAAATACCACTGCCACATCCTACGTCTAAAAGTTTTGTCCCTTCTTTGACATATTTTTGCAATAACACTAAACAGCCATAGGTTGTTTCATGATGTCCTGAACCAAAAGCAAGGGCAGGATCAATAATGATATTTTTTTTGCCTTCTACACTTTCAACCCAACTAGGATGAATGTAAAAATCATTGACATGTAACGGTTGTATCGAGTTTCGATATTGAGCAATCCAATCTTCGTTTTCTTTGGTCAGAAGTTTTGTCTCTACGTGTATCTCTTTCCCAAGAGCCACAGAGAGCTCTTTTGCAAAAGTTTCTACACCAAACAAAAGCATCTCTAAATCTTCTTCGCTTCGTAAAATGATGGTACCATCATTCTCTTCAATAGCCTCATCGCTGAGGCTTAGAATAAAATCAAGAAAAAGTGGATATACACTACTATCTGGGGTTAGTTGAAGTTCGTTATAGGTTTTTTCCATTCAAATTAACCTAAAACATCCTCAAGTTTTTCTTTAAGTACTTGTGGGGTAAAAGGCTTGACAATATAGTTATTAACACCTGCTTTAAGGGCTGTAATAACTTCAGCCTTACCACCCTCTGTCGTGACCATAATGATTGGCATACTTTCATATTTTTTTTCAGCTCTTACTTTACGAACCAAATCAAGACCATTCATCTCAGGCATGTTCCAATCGGTAATAAGCACATTAATATCAGGCGTTCTTTCCATAATTTGCCAAGCTTCCACACCGTGCTCAGCTTCTAAAACGTCATTAAAACCTAATCTCTGTAACGTGTTTTTAATAATACGGCGCATTGTCGAGCTATCATCTACTACAAGCAGCTTCAATGTCACTCCTTTTATTGTTTAAGTTATTGCTATTGGTTAAATTCTAACCAAGTTTACTTTGAACTTAGTTTAAAGCGCTTCGTTAGCGATAAATGCAAACGCTTCGCGTAAATCTAAGCTCCCCTCATAAAATGCTTTTCCAACGATAACACCCGCCACTTTACGGCTCTGTTTCAACGCTATAATATCGTCCAAATTTTTCAAACCTCCACTGGCAATCGTTGCGATGCCTGAAGCTTCTGCGATGGAGAGTGTAAAATCAAGATTAACCCCACTAAGCATACCATCACGACCAACATCGGTGCAGATGATCGCTTCAACCCCTGCATCTGCAAAAGCACGCGCAAGATCTGTTGCCTTCATCGTTGATTTCTCCGCCCAGCCTTCAACAGCAACATAGCCATCAATGGCATCAATTCCTACGACCACGCGATATTTTCGTGCCATTTCTTTGACAAAAGCTGGGTTTTTTAGTGCAATAGAGCCTAAAATAACGCGATCAATGCCTAAATCCACATAACGACGAATTGTCTCTTCATCACGGATTCCTCCACCAAGTTCTAACTTGACATTACAGTTTTGACGAATTTTCTCAATTTGTTCAAGATTTTTAGGCTCACCCGCAAATGCACCGTTTAGATCTACCAAATGAACCCATGATGAGCCCATCTCTTCAAATACTTTTGCTACTTCCCACGGTTCATTGGAATAAATCTTTGCACTTTCCATCAGCCCTTTTGTAAGGCGCACTGCTTGTCCATCTTTTAGATCAATCGCTGGTAAAATATCCATCATAACTCCACAAAATTCTTTAAAATTGCTAAACCATTGGCATGTGACTTCTCAGGGTGTGGTTGAAACCCAAAGACATTCTCTTTTTGCACTGCACTAGGAAATTCGTAGCCATACAACGTCTTTCCAATGGTATATTTCTCATCACACTGTGCATGAAAACTGTGCACAAAATAAAGATAAAAAGACTTTGGCATCCCTTTAAATAATGGTGAGTCTTTCGTGATAAAAAGCTCATTCCACCCCATATGAGGCACTTTTAAACGATTCGTAAAACGTGAAGTATCAAACTTCACAATCTCTCCTTCAATAAGTCCAAGCCCTGCACACTTACCAAATTCAACGCTGCTATCAAAAAGAAGTTGCATACCAAGGCAAATCCCAAGTAAAGGCTTTCCTGAGTTTGCAAACGTTTTAACAGCTTCATCCATACCTCGTTCATGCAAACAATCCATGGCATCTTTAAAAGCACCCACACCTGGTAAAATAATCTTATCAAATTTCGATACATCCTGTGCATCTTTAACAATTTCAATATTTACCCCAAGTTTTTCAAAAGCATTGGTAACACTTCTAAGATTACCCATATTGTAATCAATCAAACCTATCATATATCTCTCTTTTGTGGTATTGATTTCAGATAAAATGCGAGTCCAAAGAGCAATAATGTGACACCACCAATCAAATAAACGGCATACAGTATATGTGCCGCGTCGATAATCGCAAACTTAAAGACCAGCATCAATGCTTCAATCGCAAGCGCGATGATAATAGAACCTAAGAAACGCACCATGGTTTTGTGCATACCTCCATTGTCATCCCTTTCATTCCGTCCTAAAACCTCTTCTTCAAAAATGGTTTTCACCAGATCAAAAATAGCTAAAGAGAGCGTAATCAAAATAGTTGATTCAAACATCGCTTTAATATCTAAAAGGTCAAACTGAAGTCCGTGCATAAAAAGACTACGCATACCATTAAAAAGTAATAAGAGTGCAATTGCTAATAATGAGAGTGAAAAAATCGTATAAATCACTTGTGAGCTTTTGCCAAAAAGAGATTGTAATGATGATGGGTGCGCAATTTTTAAAATATGTTCTAATGAGACGTCGATACATGCTATAAATCTAAGTACACCCTGCTCATCATAAATAGGATACGATGCAGTGACCGTCAAATCATTGGTTAAAACCGATGGGTAAGGGTCACTTAGAACACAACGTTTTTCACGTACCGCACGGTAATAATAAGACTTACCACTTCGATTTTGCCCCAATCCACCCTTTCGATGCGGGTCATCTGTGATGTTATTGATCACTTGATCGCCTTTGTGATCGAGTAGATAAAGTGCTTCAAACTCTTCAACTTCATGCACAATTTTATCTAAACTTGTAGATATAACATCGATGTTAGGTTCAGGCATACGGTTAGGTATATTACGCGTAAAGAGATAACACAAATACGCCCTTGCCCTTGTTCTCACCTCAGCAAACTGCTGAATTTCACGAATAACCATCTCTAGCCTTCAATTTTTTTTGTATTGTAACTAAATTTTGAGTCGATATACTTTAGCATATGCCTCTAAACTCATCGGTTCAAAAAATCGCTCGTCATAATTTTCCAAAACAAAAAGCTGAATATAGGTCGAATTGAACATGGCGTCATCGAGAATCAGAAAAGTATTGTACGCTTGCATATAAATGATTGAGAAAATTCCATTTGGATGAATTGTATTGTGTTCTTTAATCAGTTTAAAATCAGGTGAATAGGCTGTTTGTATAAAATATTTTACAGGAACTTCTTGATTACCAATCTTGAGCATTCCTTTAGCCTTGTCTAACACAACGCCACTGCTAAAATCAAGTGTTGCCCCTAAATCCTTAAAGCGTGTGGTTTGAAAAATAAAGGGCTGACGAACCGTTTTACCTGTCATAATATCAATATTGCTAAATTGTGCAACCGTTGGGAAAATGCTCAACATTCGATACGGAAGATAAAAATAGATATCGCGCGATTTTTGAGGTAATGAAAGCGGTGTTTGAAGAGCTTCTAAAAAGTCATTGGCATCTTTAAATCCATAATCTAAGGTCATTTGAGCTGTGTTATTGATCATTTTAACCTGTTGATTTTTTGGTTTAGTTTCATTTTCCTCTGCTATGACAAATGCTTTTTCGGTATATTCAACTTCAAGCCTTGCTAAACGTGCAGCACTCTCTTGTGTATTGGTCAACATGTAACTTACAGGGAAATTTACCTCACCACTATGTTTACCGCCATCAATCAAAGTTTTTACATCGGCATAATAGCGGATAGGATAGCCATAATCCCACCACGATACAAAGTAGTCTTCACGGTCTATAACATTTTTTAGTCTATCTAATTGCTCGACTTCTGGTTTATTCATGACAGTAGGAACGCGATATTCGATAACATGCAAAAGGTTGGGATATAAAATACCAAGACTTGAGAGAATCACAAAACTTGATTTTACGATATTGCCAAGTTTTTCATTGACAAAAAGCTGTGTTATGGAAGCACTCCATGTAAAGAGCAAATAAGCAATACCCAAAGCACATACAGGTACCGCATAAATGGTAAAACGAAGTCCGCCCCAAAGCGCTAAAAAACCAAGTCCTAAAAGCGGTAAGCCTAAAAGCATCGCAGGATGTTTTTTGACCAATAAAACATACCCTACCAATGAAAGTATAAACGTGATTGTATGACCACTAATACGTTCTGCAAATGTCACAAAATCAATTTGCCCTGCTTCACGCACCGTTTGAATGACAGAAAAAAAATGTAAAGGCAAAGCATCTGTGTTCACCTCAATAGCATCTTTAAAAACAAAACTTTTTAACTGATACCAAATAGGAGCAAATCCACCTGTAGCAAAAAAAAGAATGATACAAACTGCTAAAATATACCACAGAAATTTTTGCCATTTCTCTTGCTTAAAAAAGAGGTAAAGCCCTATAACACCTACCAAACGGATTGAGTTTGGCAATCCCATCATCGCTAAAAGCATGATAGCAATGAGCTTGAAATTGAAATTATTTTTACGATCAAAAAGAAGAGCATACATCAAAATAAGCCCTAAAAATGAGAACTCCAAAGAGTAACTTTGTGGATACCACCAACGATATACAATAATTTCCAACGCTGTAAGCAGTAGATACTTATCTTCTTGAGTTCGTAATGCTAAAATGAGTGACCATAACAGAAAAGTAGGCAATACAATATTCAGCATATCGGTATCGTAATAACCTACCATCGTACGATTATAATAACTAACAGCAATGGATGCAAGAAGTGCCGCTAAAAAGCCTACTTCGATCATTTTAAAATTATTGGCAATCAAAATAATAGGTGCAACGATTAAGGAGCCTAAAACCGCTGGCATATAAAAAATAATCGTTTCAAATGAAAATGGTAAAAGTACTGCTAAGCTATACGTTAACCATGATGCGGACTCTTTAATTGGCGATAAATCGTGAGCTTGAAAAACACCTGTTAGTAAATCTCTCGCTCCCTCCGCCCAATAATAGCCATCATTGGTATTAATCATAAACTGCCCAGCGAATTTAAAACTTTCAAAGTCACTAAACTGATAAATCCAAATCAGGCGTACTGCAAGACTAAAGGCAAAAGCTAATACGATAAAAATGGTTTCCCTTGAGCGATCACTAAACATTCTTTTGCTTCTGAATAAAAGAAATAATAAATGCAAGAAAAATAGATAAAATCAAACCTGTCACAAAGGCAACCATAATCATCAATTTTTTCTTTGGTTTGATCGGAAAATCATCTGTCATAATGGCATCCACAATTTTTGTTGGTTTGATATTATTTTCCGATATTGCAAAATAAAGATCGCTTAATTGACTATTGAGCCCATAAATTCTATTTTTTATATTCGCTAATTCAGATGCTTTATTATTGATTTCAATAGTATAAATGGCGGCAAGAGAAGGATTTTCTTTAATGATTTTATCGATAGTTTCACTCTTTTTTGTAATATATGCCATTAAATCTTGCTTTTCTTGAATAAGTTCTGCTTTTTGCTCTTCCAAGTTTGTAATTTTTGTTTTCAATTGTGTAAGAGAGCTTTGTAAAAGTTCATGATGTCTTTGTTTCACGTCTTCAACAATTTTTGTTAAGTAACTTTCAGCTTGTTGATTAGATAACGCTACAACAGAAAGCTCAATCAAGTTTTTTGCTCCTTTAACCACAGCTACCTTTTGTAATTCCTCGGTTGTATTCACATCACTATTGACGATATATTTAATTTCAACACGTTTAACAAGTGTTAATGGATCCTCCAACAATGTATTGCCTGATGAGCCTATTTCTAGCACTGCTTTTGCTTCAAATAGTGGCGTTTTGATAAACGCATAAATCGTAGCTAGGAGTGTTATACCAAGAGTAACAGCAACGATCAGCTTTTTAGAATTAACAAGTGTTTGCCATAATTCTCTTAAGTCAATTTCATCTTCATGAGTTATAGCATTATGTGTATTCTGATTCATATTAAAAATTACCTTTCATTTTTTTGGTGATTAAACTCTGGAACTATCTTTTGTAATTGTGCTATTTTATCAGCGCATGTCAAGAGTTTTTCTATATCTTTTTCTAATGCCTCAATGGCATACTCTGTTTTATGAGCAACCATTATAGACGCATACGCTGTCTTTTGATCACTTTCATCAATGAGAAGCTCTTCATAGAGTTTTTCTCCAGGTCTTAGCCCTGTAAATTCTATCTGAACATCATGCTTTCCTGAAAGTTCTATCATCTTTTTTGCCAAATCAACAATTTTAATAGGCTTGCCCATATCAAGAATAAAAAGCTCACCACTCTGTCCAATAGCACCTGCTTGAAGTACTAACTCACAGGCTTCGGGTATCAACATAAAATAACGTGTAATTTCAGGGTGTGTCACGCTTAGCGGACCACCTTTTTCTATCTGCATCCTAAATTTAGGAATGACAGAGCCACTGCTCCCAAGGACGTTTCCAAATCGTACCGCAACAATCTGCGTCTCTTTAGCATCAACATTTTGAGCATACAACTCACAAATTCTTTTCGTAGATCCCATAACATTGGTTGGGCGAACAGCTTTATCTGTTGAAATCAAAATAAATTTTTTCACGTTATGTTTGATTGCAAGATCTATACAAATCTTGCTTCCTAAAACATTGTTTAAAATCCCCTCTTCCACATTAGCTTCAACCAAGGGGACATGTTTATAAGCAGCGGCATGAACAACGATGTCTGGCTTATACGCTTCAAATGTTTTATCAAGTAACGGCGCATTGAGAACACTCTGCATCATCGGAACAAGCTTATCGCTTTTAAGCTCTTCAACAAGCTGATAAAGATTAAATTCACTATGATCCACCAAAATCAGTTTTTTAGCTCCATATTTAAGGCATTGACGTACAATTTCACTGCCAATGCTCCCTCCAGCGCCTGTAATTAAAATAACTTTATTTTGTATAAACTGTGAAATCTTCGCTTTATCCAAATCCTTAGGATGGCGCGCTAAAAGATCTTCAACAGAAATATTTTTTAATTGATTGGATAAAAGATCATTAGATAAAATTTTATCTAATGATGGCAAAATCTTAATCTCATAGAAGTAAGGTTTTAATCGCTCATAAATGAGATTAATTCGCTTAGGACTACATGAAGGCATCGCAATAAGTAATAAATCGTACTTTGCATCACCCATTCTTCTTTTCAGTTCATCTTTAGAGAGAATATAGATACTATCAATACTTCTTTTTTGAAGTCGTTTGTCATCATCAACAAAGTATTTCAATTTATAAGCACTGTCACGAAATTCTTCTTCTAACTTAAGTCCTGCTTTTCCAGCGCCATAAATGACCAATGTTTTGTTTTTCTTCGCACGACTACGATTAATAACGAGATAATAAGCATACATTAAAAAATTGATGGTAAAGAGATAAACAAACAATTCCGAAAATAAAAAATAGAGAAAAAACTTCCCATAATAAAAAGGAGCATAGGTACCAAAAGCAACTATATAGACAATACTTTTGAGGATAAAAGTCTTCTGTGTTACCTTAGACCATGAAAGAGAATAATCTTTAAACAGTAAAATAGAAGCAAATATACGAATACAAACAACCATAACAACAATTTGAACATTAAATGGTTTGTGAAACACCAAAGAAGTCCATGCAAATGTTAAGAACGTGAGTATTATGATCACCAAAATATTTAAAATACGTTTATCGATAGCAAACATTATTTTCCAATAACTTTTTTTATAGTATCACATATCATACATATATCATCATCTGTCATAATTGTACTGCTTGCCAAGCAGAGCCCTTTAGAAAACAATTCCTCACTTGTTCCATCGACAAACTTGTCTTGGCTCTTAAATAAAGGTTGCAAATGCATAGGCTTCCATAATGGTCTGCTTTCAACATTTATTTTGTCCAAAGCTTGCATTATTTTATTGTAATCTGTTCTTGCAAATGTTAAAGCAGTTAACCATCTATTTCCTCTAGCACCTTCAATTTCTGGCATAAAATTAATTTCTTCACTATCAGATAGCTGCGATTTATAACACTCAAATATTTCTCTTTTTTTAGCAACCCTCTCTTCAATCACTTCCATTTGTCCAACACCAATAGCTGCTAAAACATTAGACATGCGATAGTTATATCCATATTCTAAATGTTCATAATGAATAAATGGCTCTTTGGCTTGAGTTGAGTAAAATTTAGCTCTATCAATCCATTCTTTATTTTTACTCACCAACATACCACCACCACTTGTTGTCAGTATTTTGTTCCCATTAAAACTATAAATCCCAAAATCCCCAAAAGTTCCAGTATGTTTTTCATTATACATAGCACCCAAACTTTCCGCTGCATCTTCTATAAGATAAATTCCATGAGCTTTACAAAGATTAGCTATTTTTTCTATGTACGCACATTGACCATAAAGGTGTGTGACAATCAATGCTTTAGGTTTTTTGGTGCATTTATGAAGATATTGTTCTAGTAATTGAGGAGATAAATTCCAAGATTCTTTATCGCTATCAATGAATACTGGATTAGCTCCTTGGTACAATATGGCATTTATGGAACCAATAAATGTAAATGTAGAAGCCAATACATCATCGCCCTGTCCAATTCCTAAAACCCTAAGAGCTAGATGAATGGCAGCCGTACCGCTGGTCACTGCAAGCGCATGTTGTGCACCCGTATAATTTTTAATACTTTCCTCAAACTTATTGACATACTCACCAAGTGGAGCTATATAATTGCTTTCAAAGACTTTTTCTATATATTTTAACTCATTCCCGCTCATATGAGGTGCGCTTAAAAAAATTCTTTTATTCATGTATTTCCTTTATTTCTTTACAAGGTACCCCATAGGCTTTTGTAAAATCACTTATATTTTTAACAACAACAGAACCTGCACCAATAATTGAATTGGAACCAATTTTTATACCTTGTATCACATTAGAACCAATTCCAATATGGGTAAATTTTCCTATGGTTACATTACCCGCTAAAGCAACATTTGGTGAAATATGTGCAAACTCTTCTATCACACATTCATGTTCAATAATACATCCACTATTTAATATCACTCCATCTTCAATAATAGCCTTTGCATTGACTATCACATTTGGCATCACAACTGTTCCAATACCAATAGTTGCACTAGGTGAGACTATAGCACTAGGATGTATTAAATTCACTATCTCAAATCCACTACTTTTTACTTTTTCAAAAAGTTTAGTCCTTATAGTATTACTACCTATACCAAAAGCCATAGGAATACAATTTCTTCGCTTTATATCTTCAAAAGATGGATACTCATTATCTCCATCATCTATAAATATAATATCCTTATAACCACAAGCTCGTGCGACATCAGCCACCACCAAGCCATGCCCGCTTGCACCATAAATATAAATACTTTTCATTACTTACTTCCTGTAAACTTTTCCATAGTTATACTCGTAGATGAGCTTATATCACTTCTGTTTATTACTTTTAAAAATGTAAGCCACAGTATCTTCATATCTAACCAAAAAGATTGATGTTCCACATACCATACATCGTATTCAAACTTTTGCGCCCAACTTATGGCATTTCGCCCATTTACTTGAGCCCAACCTGTAATACCTGGCTTAACATCATGTCTTCTTTTCTGCTTATCATTATATAAATTAAGGTATTCAATAAGAAGTGGTCGAGGTCCTACAAAACTCATTTCACCTTTTAAAACATTAAAAAGTTGAGGAAGTTCATCTAAGCTAGTACTTCTTATAAATTTACCAACGCCAACTAATCTTTGTTCATCTGGCAGTAAACTCCCATCTTTATCTTTTTCATTTGTCATAGTTCTAAACTTGTAGATACCAAATATCTTCTCATCTTTTCCAGGTCTTTTTTGTCTAAATAAAATTGGTCTTCCCATTTTCAATAAAATTAGTATGCTTATCATTATATAAATAGGAGAAAAAAGTAGTATTAAAAATAGTGCTAAGACTTTGTCAAATAGTGATTTAATCATTAAATATTTTTACTATTTTTTGTTAAATGATATTATCTATATAATATTTTGCTAATTTT
>CAYXNJ010000038.1:0-25657 GCA_964466465.1 uncultured Sulfurospirillum sp. | reverse complement strand
AATACGATAAGGTATCATCTTTTTCAAATTTTAAAGCAAGATAAATTTTAAAAGATTTTTCTACTACTTCAACCATGTTCACAAAACTAGACGGGATAAGTGTTAGTGGCTCCAACATATAGCATAACTTCATCTGTAGATAATCAGAATATAAACAATGACTCAATCCTGTTGAAAAGAAGAACCAATTTACTTCTTTATTACTACTTGTCTTTTTTTTCTTGATCATTAAAATATCTCCACACTATTTTTGATAATTCGAATGGATTATTATCATATCAAAGAATAGCTTACCCCGCCAACTCGCACGCAAAGCAGTTAGAGTTATCTTTACAGCTAAAGCAAAAGGGGGCTACTCTATTGATGGAATCGTAGATAAATTTCTTCCACAGTTTATCGACAGGTTTGATGGCGGCAAGCTCTGGGAAGTGGCATTTCATGTACTTTCCCATTTGTACGCGGTTTTTAAAGCCCATGGCTTCGTAGAGGTGATTCATCTGCAATGACATGGATGCGATGTGAGGCGCTATGACGTACTTTGAGTAACGGTTTTTGGCGTAGCTTTGTAAAAAGATCATCACTTCGCGTTCTAGTTTAATCAACTCAAGCTTGGAGTATTGGCTTGGTAGGTCATTAAGAGTTGGTGTCATGCTTGTACCTTATAGATTTTCTTGCGCTCTTTAGATGAAGCGACATTCATTAGTTTACGGTATTTGGTGATGGTTCGTCTGACCATTTTGATGTTAAAGCGTTTCTCAATGCGCTCTAAGAGATCATCATCGGTGAGCGGTTCGCTTTTATCTTCGTATTCGATTTGTTGGTTGATGAAATTTTTAATTTCGGAAGAAGAAAGCTCTTTTGTTGCCACCGCATTTGTAAAGAACGATTTGAGGGGGAAAATGCCTTGTTTTGACTCTATGTATTTGTTTGAAATGGCTCTTGATATAGTGGACTCCGCAAAGGAGAGTTCATCGGCTAAATGCGCCATATTGAGGGGTTTTAGCTCGCCTCCTACAAAAAAGGAGAGTTGGCGCTCAACCACTAAAAGAACGATCTTATAGAGTGTAGTTTTACGAAGCTCTAAAAGGTTAACGATGTCGCGTGCCTCTTTAAGCTTCTCTTTGATGTTCTCACTTTTGCTCGAGAAAGGGTCAGCGATAAAGATGTCTGGGTAATAGTCATTATTGATGCGAAGTTTGATGTCATCGTCCACTTCGACGTAAAAATCAGGAATGATCTGTTTAGGTGTCGCTTGATACTCAAGAGCTGGAGGATTGGCAAACTTTTTGATGATGGCTTTGGCTTCTTCAAAACGTCCGTGTTTAGAAAATTTATCGACCTTTGCCATCTGTTCTATCATTTTGTTGACCAAGTTGTACAGTTCATCATCAATGTCATCGCTTAGGGCATCGAGTTGAAACACAAACGACTCTTTACTATCGAGCGCACCGATGCCATACGGCTCTAATTTGGAGAAACGTTGACGTATGCGCTCAACATACTCCTTATAAACTCCACAGGTCAGTGCTATCGCTTCGATGTCTCCATCAAAATAGCCCTCTTCGTTGATGTCGCAGAGTATCTCATGCGCCACCTTTTGAGAGATAGGTGTCGGAAAAAGGGGTGGTACGATTTGCTCGATGATTTTTTCATGCAATGATTCACTGCCAAGTACCAACTCTTCAACAATTCCATGGCTAGAGCCTAGGTTTTGTTCAAAAGGACGCTTCACCTCTAAAAAAGGGTTTTCGTACGACAAGGTTTCTAGGTGCGTACTTAACTCTTGAAGAGGAAGCTGTAACAGTGGGAGCCAAAGCTTCAAAGAGAGGTTTAAACTCTGCTTTTGTTTGAATTCTAGGTTGATACTTCTCATACGTAAATTATGCCCAAAGATTGGATACTTTTTAGTACTATTTATGCTTAATTTTTATGCAACAAAAAAGATGTTTTCTGAAAAATGGAAAAAGGAGGAGATGCCAAGAGGCTAAGCTCACCACGAAGGTTGCTCGCCTCAGGCGAAGTAGTAGTATAGATTAGTATTTGATTCTTACAACGCCATTTGGCTTGTCAATTTTCATTTGGCACGCAAGACGTGCATTTTCTGAGCATGTACCCGCACACACTTCTTTGAGAACTTTAAACTCTTTCTCATTTTTAGGTGATAAAAATTCCATACCTTGAACGATTTCTACTACACAGGTACCACATTGACCGTCACGGCATCCAAACGGAAGTGCACTACCACTCGCTTCAACAACGTCTTGAATCGTTGCACCTGGTTTTACGTTGATCGCTAAAAAGTCGTTGATAATTTCTACTCTTGTTGTCATATTTTATCCTTTACTTGTTATATGGTTTGATTAAAACATCACCCTTAATCATCATCATCGAAGCGATGCGAATTTTAGGGCTTACGGTAAATTGCTGGCAGATATCTGCGTCTTCTTGGCTAATCGCACCAAGCTTTACAAGCTCGTCAAGCTCTTCATCTTCCATATAGCTTGTTGGCTCTTCATCGCTGATGTGCTCAACACTGATTAAGCATTTAGAATAGTCTTTATCAAAAGCGATAGGAATCCCCTTCTCTTTTGCTAGACGCACAACTGGCTCGCCTATTTTGGCATCATAGATACCATCTTTTTCTTTATCAAAGTGCATAAAGATTACTTTTGCCATAACTTTCCTCCTTCAAGATTTTTTATTTATTACTTACTTTTTTATTTTTATAACGGCTATTAAACAAAGCTTCTTAGCTTAGCCACTAGGACACTGAAGCTTGCCTCTTTCGAGGCAGAAAACTGGTCACCTGTTTTTAGAGTGATTCATCATCCATTCTGCTTCTTCGGCTTCAAGATCACGGTAAGGCTCAAGTGCTTCAAGCTCATGCTCTCTACACCCAATGACTTCAACAACCGCTTCTGCATCTAAAAAATGAACTTCATACACACGAATAACCTGCAAAAACTCACCAATGGTTCGGATGTAGCCCACTGAGCCTTTTTTAATCATCACCTCACCGATTTTAAGGTATGGATACGTTCCATCGTTTTTAACATCTTCCAAAAGTTTTACTTTTTGACCAAGAAAAAACTTGGCTTTTTCTTCATCTTTGCCTGAAAGATTTGCCATTACCGTGTTATGCAACACTACTTCTTCACTAGCAAGCACAGTTTCCTCCTTGTGATGACATGGCACACGCTAAGCATCCTTTGGCTTTTCCATCTTCGAGCATGCCCCACACTTCTGCAGCACTAGGTGCATGCCCATTTTTATAATCCATATAGACACGAATAAGCGCAAATTTTAGAAAATCCATTAGGTACTTTTCATCACCATTGTAATTTTCAAAACCCTTTTTAACCAGAGCACCATACTCTTTCATCATATGAAAACGCTTGACTGCGACAATATGCTCATCGAAGTCAATATTAAAAAAATAAAAGTAATCTTCGGCATCTTTGAGTCGATAAAAATCATTCAGCGTTTTCATGTGTCTATCCTTACGTTGATTTAGGCAAGTTCGCTTTGTAACTGCTCTATCCAGTTTTCAATGCGCTCACTTGTTTTTTCTTTCTCGTTGATGTTATCGATAGCTAAACCACAAAGTTTATCACCCACTTCGGCTAAAGAAGCCTCATAGTTGTAGTCTTCTTTATCGACAAAACCGATGACATTTGCGCCTGCTTTGGAAAACTGTTGATAAAATTTACCAAGAGCTGAACAGAAATGTTCCCCATGTGTTTTGCTATCGCCAGCCCCAAAAAACGCCATAGTTTTACCATCAAAGCTCATTTTCTCAGAGTTCACTTCCAAAAGCGCATCGACCCAGCTAAAATGCACATCGCCTTGCCCCCATGTGGAACTTCCAAAGAAAAGCACATCGTAATCTTCAAACTGTTCGATGCTGTCAAAGTCATCTTCCATCAAAATACAGTCTTCATCTTCAAGCTCGTATGCTTCTTTAAGCGCTTCTGCAATTTGTGTGGTATTGCCGCCCGCACTTGCATAAAAAACACCTACTTTTGCCATAGTCTTACCCCTTACTTTTGATATGTCTCGTAAATTTTTAGTGCATCCATTAGCATTTTGCCACCCTCTTTGATGAGATCATCATAGGTGCGAAAGCTGTAACGATGGGCATCTTTGAAAAATTTGTTCGTGATAACAATTTTGTCCGCCAACACCACAGCGCGCCCAAATCCTTCATGGCTCATCTCCATTACCACAGAGCACATTACGCTTGTTTTAAGTTCAAACGCTAAAGCGATGGATTGGAAAATGAGGCGAATATCTTTAATTTGCATCTCATCGATGTCGGCGATAATAGGAATGTTTTTGAGCTGTTCTTTGCTCTTAACATACTTCTCTCTCAAAATTTCTTCATCGCTTTTTTTTGCCCACGTTCCAAACTGATCAAGCGCTCGTATCTGAGAAATCAATGTCTCAATGAATAATTTTTCAAGTTCGTTCATCACTCTATCCTCTGGCTTCTAAGATTTTTTTGATGAACGGAGGAGGATTGGTTGCAATCATGCTTTGAAGTTTGTTAAGCTCATTTTCGATGCTTACAACCTCTTTGTATTTGATAGGAAAGATCTTACTGTTCACTACTTTTGCCGCAGCTGCAGGTCCAATTTCGACACAATAGACAATGTCAACATTCTCATGTTGCAACATCTCTACCCTGCCCTCAGTGCGCTCTTCGCCTGTTTGAATGACATCAAGAAGATTAAATCCCGTCGCACCCACATCATAGACAGCGAACTGTTCTCCTGAGCCAAAATGGGCATCAATGTTTTTAAGATCGTTTGTAAAAAACGCTACCTTGACCATCGTTGTATCCTCCTATGCTAAACGTTATTCATACATTTACAAGAAGTGTTCCGTTGAGTAAGGAGGCGCTTAACGCGCGTTTTTCTCCATCATTAAGTAGCGTTCTATCTTTAATGGATCAAGAATGGAGAGCATCTCCGCTTTCTCTTGCCCCACATCAGACTTGACAATAGCTTTGGTCAATGTATGATGCCCCATCATTGCTTGGCTGGTCTCATCCACACAGCGCAAAGGCACTTCGGGACTGTCTTGGACCATGTCGATGACCAAGCCAAAAGGTTTTTCTTCACTGCCTTTGATCACGACGATATGATGATGTTCTTTATCATACGCGATGTCGTGGTGAAAGTACTTGGCGAGGGATGCTACAGGAATGGTTTTGTTATTCCACGTGATCATTCCGACATAAATTTCATCGCATCCGATGACCTGCGTAACATCTTGACCTTCAAGCGCGGCGTAAATTTGCTGACTTTCGATGGCAAAGAGTGTGCCATTCATCCAAAATGTTGAAAGCTCAACGGTCTTTTCAGAGGTTCCAACACGCGGGTACAGATACTGTTTTGTACCATTTTTAGAGACACTTTTGACACTCGCTTCTTGATTAGCGATTTTGATGCAAACGATGGCTGTGACATCGTTGCAGTAGCCATCACTGCACTTATACTCTCTGTAGCCTTGTGATTTTTCTTTGCCGATGATGTAGTACTCATCTTTGATTAAAACCATGTTTTCCATAGACTCACAAAAGACACATCGCTCACCAATGCCTATATGTGGGTTTGTTGAAGCGATGACACTGTTGGTTTTACTCTCAATAAACAGCGCAAAGGAGCGTTCATCCTCTCCCACCACATCTCGAAGCATCGCTTCAAATTGCACCTCAGCATCAAAGACGATGCCAATGCCTCCTTGCGCCTCTTTCAGTCCTTCCACAAAGATAGGCGCACTGTAGATGTAGGTGTGTTTGCCATCGTAAAGTTCTGTTTTTTCAAAAGGACTGACCACATACTCTTTTGAGCTTTTAAGCGCTAAGGTCTGTGCGATGTAGTGCGCGCCGATGCGCTTGCCGATAAGATGGGCGTACTTTTCTTGACTCACCGCGATAACACAGCCTTGCGCGTCAAACAAAAAAAGGTTGGTATAGACCGTATAAAGGGCATTGATGGCGCTTAGTACTTCGGTGATTTCATGCCCAAACTCTTTGCGAATGCTCGTACACTCTTTAAACTTTGCACTAAACGCTTTGATGAACACGGGACTGAGCGCCCACCACCTACAGTCATTCGCACGCTCGTATAAGTTTCTATCCATAATGTCAATCGCCAATTTTGCATTAAATGCAGCGTCATTGATAAACGAAGCGACCACCGTCCAATTCAGATTGCCAATGGACTCTTCAAAGGTCTTTTTAGTCTGAGCACCTGTGCGAGAAATCTCGTTGAGAAGTGATTTTGAAAAAGAGTTGTCAGCACTTTTTTGATTTGCAATTTGCACATTGCCATTCCATATGGTCATATCAAGACGCCTTTGAATCGCTTCTGCTTTGGTGGGAATGCTGGTGAACTCTTCGGAAAAAAGTGAAGAGTTCTTGATGATCTTAATTTGCTCTTCACTAAAAGGTACATGGGCTTGTTTTTGATGAAAGGCAAAAGCTAAAGGCATCAGTGCATGCCCCATCCAACCAAGTCCATAAAAGCCTTGATACCCTTTGGTGGATTGTGTTTTGGCAACATACTCTGAACCAGAAAAAGGGACAATTCCAAAGCTTTTCAGTGCCGTTTTTTGAGGTGCACCAAGCGGATAGTGAAATACATCACTGCTGTAAATGGTACGACTGTTTTCATCCAACAAAAGAATATCCGCCCATGCCTCGTTTTCGATGAGATTGGAGATGATGACCTGCATCTCATCTTGAAACTTAAAGACAAGGCACAGCACAGCAAGCGGTGTGTTATCACTATCGCACACACGGTAACTGTAGAGTAAACTCTCTTTATCGCTCACAAGAGGGTAAATGCCAAAACTCTCCACATACTCTTTGGAGGTATGCACTGCTTCATAGATAAAAGCGCTTTCTATCTTCTTGCCTATTTTAGCATCTTGTGTTGAAGCGATCAGTGTACCAGTAAGGTCAAATAACAACACATCGCTGTAAACACTGTACTTTTCAATATACTCATGGAAACGGTTTTGCAAGGATGGAAGTGCGCTTTGTTGCTCCTCTTTGCTTTTCTTTGCAAAGTCGCAGATGATGGTATCCATCGCTAAGAAGCCAATGTCAGCCGTGCGTTCAAAGAGATTGCGAATTAAAATGTCAATGGCAACTTGCGCCTTAGCACCTAGTTCCGTTGCAAGCTTTTTCACCGTTTCTTCACACAGGCGCCCTAAAAGCTGTTCGGAGAGATTGCTAAAGGCCTGTCTGGTTTCAGAGATGTCCATGCCAATGTTGCTCATCTGCCCCAAAAGTGAGAGTAAATTCCACCGTTCAGAGAGTTGATCGAGTGACTTTTGGTAAGCAACAACTTCAGGGATATAGGCATTGTAACGCTCGGTATGGCTTTGTTCAGGCATGGATTTTACATTCCTTCATGGCAGATTTAAGAAGGCAGTTTTTTCAACCTATACAAGAAGTGTTCCGTAGAAACTGATTAAAAAAGCAATCATTTAAAAGCCTATTTTATGGTACTATTTAGAGAAATTTTTTGAAGGAGCGTTCTATGAAACGAGATAAAAGTATTGAGTTACTCAACCGTGCAATTTCTGAGGAATTATCAGCTGTACATCAATATATGTTTTTTCATTTCCATTGTGATGACCAAGGGTATGATTTGCTCTCTGTCTTGTTTAAACGTATCGCTATTGCCGAAATGCTTCACATTGAAAAACTTGCAGACCGTGTGCTTTTTTTAAAAGGAACCATTGAAATGAAAGCCTCCGAGGAAGTAAAACAGATCATTGATGTCAAAGAAATGCTTGAGTTTGCACGCCAAAGTGAAGACGATGCGGTTGTAATGTATAACAATTTTGCAATGGAGTGTGGCAACCACGCTGATAGCGTCTCTAAAAAACTCTTTGAAGAGCTTGTACTTGAAGAAGAAGGACACTATGCAGAGTTTGATGATGAGATGGAAAATATGCTCAAATTTGGCGAACAATACTTAGTACTTCAATCTATGGAGCGCAGTAAGAAAAAAGCAACGATGGCAGCAGCAGCTGCACCTACAGGTGGAGAAATGGTGTAAGAGCGTTAGGCTCTTACCCACTTCGCAATCTGCGCGATATCTTCTGGGGTTGTTTGACAACAGCCCCCAATCAAGCGTGCCCTTTTTTCATACCACATATACGCACTTTTCCCATACGATGAACTTTTTGAGATGCCATCCCATGTTTTGGTGAGGGCGTTGTACACGGCACCTCCATTGGGGTAAACGATGATGGGTTTACTCGTCACTGTTTTTATTTCTTCTATGAGAGATTCTATGTATTGAGGAGCGGTGCAGTTAATGCCAATAGCCACAACATTGGGTTGTGCATCTAAGTAAGCCGCACATTCTCTGATGCTTTCACCGCTGTTGATATGCTGACCATCTTTGGCACTAAAACTCACCCACGTATAAACATCTGGATAATCCTTTAACAATTCACACAATGCTTGTGCCTCAATCAGGCAAGGAATCGTCTCACATGCGAGTAAATCAGGTTTGGTTTCAATCAATGTAGTAAGGCGTTTAGCATGAAAGGTTTTTAAGTCTTCAAGGCTTAAGCCATAGTTTCCCCTAAACTCGGAACCATCGGCAAGATACGCCCCATAAGGACCCACCGAAGCCGCAACCAAGGGCTTTTGGCGTTTAGCACGGTTTTTCTCATCCGCCCAAAAGGCGTCTCGGACATCTTTAGCAATGGTGATGGCAGATTGAATCAGTTTTTTTGCTTCCTCTTCGCTCATGCCACGTTTCATAAACCCTTCAAAGCTGGCTTGATAACTCGCTGTCGTGATGCAATCACTTCCTGCTTCGAGGTAGTCTTTATGCACCTCTGCAATCGCTTCTGGCTTTTCCATCAAAAACTTGGCTGACCAGAGTGAATCATTGATGTCATAGCCTTTACGCTCAAGCTCCGTGCCAAATGCACCGTCTAAGATAAAAACTTTTTGGTTTGAAAGTATATTTTCTATAGGATTCATCGCTTATTCTTCCTCTTTTTAGAAAATACTATCATTTCTCATTTAATGATGCCCTAAAAGATTATTGACCTCGCACAAAAAGTTGCAACTGCCTTCATACAAAATGTTATGACGCAGCCCAATGCCGACCTGCTCATAGTTTGGAAATCCACGAATCAACAGCGCTTTATGGTGCTTATGGGCTAGCCTTTCTGCATGAAAATTAGCGATGATCATATCCATCTGAGGTAGTAACGCTTCCACATCTTCAAAGTCACCTATGCGCACACTGCACGTAAAAGCCTCTTGAATCTCACTGCGCTGGGCTATAAACGCCTCAACGCTCGCCCCCACCTCTTGCAAGGCTTTGCTCATTGCATAGACGCTATCGGGTTCATCGGCGATGAGTATCTTTGCTTTTCCTAGTGTAAAATGGGTATCTAAAAGCACATCTTGGAGACGTGAACGCCAACGCTTAATCGAGCTTGGAACACTTTTACAACCAAGATAACCCAAAATATGCGCATAAAAAGCATCGCTCGCTTCGAGTCCTATGAGGCTATCAAAATGAAGATGCGTACTTTGAGGAAATTTTTCGCCAAAAATCTCTCCGCATTTTTTCACCGAATGCCCGATGCTAATCACCAAACCCGTATCGCCCAGTTTTTCGATGTCAGCAACACGAATGCCACCGCTACTAAGGGCTCCTTGTTTCACACCCAAATGCCCATCGAGTGAGTCGCTCAAATCGGGAAGTGCGAGTACATTAAAGTCCATCATCTCTAGTGCTTCTTTGAGTTTTTCCACTTCTATTGGGCTTAGATTAACATTGGGAATAATCAATACCTTGTCTTTTCGCACCTTCGTGGTTGGCTCTATGAGCTGAGTGATGATGTTTTGAACACTTAGGCTCCAGCCACTCTCCAAGCCTCCCTCAAAATCAGGCGTATGCACATACACCATCTTTTGCTTCTCTTTTAAAAGCAAGGTTGCACCTTTGATGTCATCGCCCTTGGTCTCGGTCATACCTGTCGTAAAAAGCCCCACAAGATCAGGCGTTACCTTTTGAGTGATGTTCTCAATCGCCTCAGAGATGCCCCTCTCTCCTCCATCGATAACAGCAGTAATGTCGTTGACTGCAGTGGTTTGAATGGCGATAGGGTCGTTAAAATGGCGCGTAAAAAGCACCTTGGTAAAAGAAGCACACCCTTGCGCACCGTGCATCAAAGGCATACAGTTTTTGATGCCCAAAAATGCCAAGGTTGCGCCCATTGGTTGGGAGAGCTTTAAGGGGTTGATGTGCAACGGTTTCAGTGTCGTGGCTTTAAAGGATTTGAGATTTACGCTTGCTCCCATGGGGCACTCCTTCCGACCAGTTTAAACACAGGATTTGCCAAAGCGGCACACACATCGATGGCAAGGTTTTCAAGCCCACCGTATGCGCCATAACTGACCTTCTTCTCTTGATTGACATCCACAAAAGCGATGCGCTTTTTGATGGCGGTGTAAAGACTACGCCCACCCGCAAGCAAAATGTCCACTTTATGCTCATCAATGAGACGTGGCTGCTCGGTTGCAGGACTTTTAAAAACGATAGGCACATACTCTTTAGCGATGGCAATGTCCTCTTCGGTAGCTTTTTGGATGGACGTTGCCACCACTTCGATGCCAATGTCTTGAAGCGCAGATGCAATCGACCATGATTTATTGCCACCTGTATTTAAAATGGCTTTTTTACCTTTGAGCATTAGGTGATACGGCTTCAAACGCTCTGCTAGTTTCGCCTCTTCTTCGGCAATCACCGCTTCAGCTCTTTCTATCAAAGCTTCATCACCAAAGGCATTGACGATGGAGCGAATGGCATTGGACGTGTCACGCTTACCATAAAACGAGACGCTGACATAAGGGATGTTGAAGCGTTCTTGCATTTTTCGGCACAAGGTCACCAAAGACTTTGCACAAACGATGACATTGAGCTTTGCCGTGTGCGCACATTGTATATCTTCTATTCTGCCATCGCCTGAGAGGGTAGCGACGACTTTGATACCAATGCGCTCCAAGATAGGCTTGTACTGCCACATATCGCCCGTGACGTTGTAATCCCCAATGAGATTGATGCCAAAAGGGTGGATATTTTCAGGCTCTTTTTTCCCAATCAGTGCATCCAAAACCGCTTCACCCGCCAACCTTGAGCCTAAGTTTTTACTGCCCACAAACCCTGGAGAATGCACCACAACGATGGGGATGCCAAACTGCTCTTCGGCGCATTTACAGGTGTAGTCGATGTTATCGCCGATCATCGCTGTGACGCACGTTTCATAGACAAAAATCGCCTTAGGATTTTTGTGCTCTACGATGTACGCTAAAGCTTCACCCAACTTTTTATCCCCACCAAAGATGATGTCTTGCGTGGTGACATTGGTACAATAGCCAAGCGGCGTGTTGTTTTCACCTTCATAGCTTGTCAGCGTAGCGCGAGTCTCCCAAGAAGCACCAAGACACGTGTCGGGGCCATGCACCAAGTGCACAGCGTCCGCATAAGGAAAAAGTGATATTTGCGCCCCCTCGAACGCACACCCTCCGCTTGTTGCTCCAGGCTTTGGTTTGTCACAGCTACTCTTTTTCGTTTTGTTATGAGAACAAGCACTCTCATTTAACAAATCTTTGATGAGTTTTTTGTTTACCATAGTGATGAATTTGCATAATCTATTCCATATAAATATAACTCATATTTTGCACGCAACCATGCGAAACAGAACCTTTTATTTTCTACGGAACACCTCTTGCAAAGTAAGAGGCGTGTACCTTTAAAAACCCTTACTCAACTGCCACGATGTGTAAAGCCCTTTGTGCATCGTGGTTTTTTTCAAAGGTTTTTTGAGAGACAACAACTTTACATGTAAAAGGATTTATCATGGCAGTACGAATTACAGAACTTTGTATCAATTGTGACAGTTGTATCGATGAGTGCCCAGCAACAGCGATTGTCAGTGCATCTGACTCACCCGTTAATGGCGACACAACCTACGTTAAACCAGAAAAATGTATCGAATGTTCTGACGGCACGATGCCAAAATGCGCCGATGCCTGTCCAACCGAGGGGGCTATCGTTTGGGATATGCCTTATACGCCTGAGTACAACGCGTACTATGTCGCAGGGCATGAAAGCGGCATTTACAACATTCGCGAGCACAAGAAAAACGGCATCATGTTCCCTGAGGTTTCTCCAAAACCTTTCCGTGAAGCTATCTCTATAGCAGCACGCCAAGCGCACACCCCAGTAGCAGAGTAAAAAGATGAAAATAGCATTTGCATCCACCGACAACATTCATGTCAATGACCATTTTGGCTGGTGCAAATGCTTTTATCTGTATGAACTCAAAGAAGACTCTTTTGTGTTTCTAAAAGCACTCGAATCCCCCAATGAAATCGCTGAAGAAGGCGATAAACTTGCCTACAAAATCGAATGCCTAGAAGATGCCAACATCGTGTGTGCTTCACATGTAGGTCCTCGTGCTTCGCTTCTGGTAAAAGGGTCTGGCATTTTCGTCCTCAAAACGGAAAAAGAGAACGAGCGTATCGATGCACTGTTAAACTCTTTACTCACCTTAAAAAACAACAATCCGCCTTTATGGATGCAAAGGTTTTTGCATGCGCCAACTGCCTCCTAAAATCGCTGATGCTATTTACTACATAGGCGTTTTTGACCCAGATATTCGTACCTTTGACATCGTTATGCGCACCGCCAATGGTTCAAGTTACAATGCCTATCTGATCAAAACAGATGAGGGTGTCATCATCGTTGATACCGTCAAAAAAGAGTTTCAAGAGACTTTTTTTGCGTCTATTGAAATGCTCTGTTCGTACGATGAGATACGTTACGTTATCATCCATCACATTGAGCCTGACCATTCGGGTGCATTGCCTGCACTCATCCAAAAAGCACCACACGCTAAAGTACTTATCTCGCCACAAGCGACAATGATGCTCAAAGCGTTAACCAACTGCGAAGAGATCAACTTTGAGACCATTTGGACGAACAAACAATTAACGCTAGGTGGCAAAACCATCACCTTTTTAACAACGCCTTATCTGCATTGGCCTGAGACGATGAGCAGTTATGTGCATGAAGATAAACTCCTTTTTAGTGGTGATGTCTTTGGCTCACACTACTATGACAAACGCCTTTTCAACGATAAAGTGGGTGATTTTTCCTATGCCTTTGCTTACTACTATGACCACATCATGCGCCCCTTTCAAAGCTATGTTAAAAGTGCACTCAAACTCTATGAACGCTTTGATATTAAACTCATTGCTCCACTTCATGGTCCTATTTTACGTGAAAATCCAGAGCAGTACATTGAGTTGTACCGCGCATGGAGTCATAAAGTTGAAAACCACAAAGCAGGCAAAAAAATCCTCTCCATTTTTTACCTGACAAGCTACAAGAACACCCAAGAGATGGCACAAGCAATTTTTGAAGGATGTGAGAGTGTGGAGGGTGTCGTTGCCAATATGTATGACTTAGCTTCCATCGAAGAGCAAAATATGATGGCAATTCTTGAAGAAAGCGATGGCTTTCTCATCGGTACTCCCACCATCAATGCCGATGCTCCAAAACCAGTCTGGGACTTGCTTTCATGCCTTATGTTTTTAGACAAACAGGGAAAATGTGCAGGCGCTTTTGGCTCATACGGATGGAGTGGTGAAGCGGTTGATCATATCTTGATGCGCCTCAAATCGCTCAAACTCAAAGTTCCCCCTCTTACACCACTAAAGATCAAACTGATCCCTAGTGAACAAGAGCTGAAAAGCTGTTATGACTATGGCATAGAATTTGCAGAAATTTTAAACGGTAAATTCGTCGAGATTGATCTTTTGTAGTGTTTGGATATAGCAGCACTCATAGATTTTCTCAAAGAGAGTATCCATATCGTAAGGTTTTACGAGATAGGCATTGACATCAAGTTCATTGGCTTTTTCAAACTGCTCTTTAGAGCTATGTGCGGAAGTCACAATTATAGGAACGATTTTAGTTTCCATACGTATGCGATCTAACATGCGAAAACCACTCATAAACGGCATTTGTAAGTCTGTAATGATAATATCTGGGCTCTCTTTATAAAACCGATACAACCCCTCTTCGCCATTGCGTGCGGTATAAAAAATATCAAAAACCGTATCGAAAATAGAAAAAAGTGAATTCATCACATCAGAATCATCTTCAATAATCAACGGACGAATATCTCTTAGTAAACTTAAATCCATTACTCCAACCCTTGCAAAATGATCTGAAATTTAGCACCCATTGTGGTGTTTTCCACGCTGAGATGCCCGTGCATATGCTCTTCAACAATAATCTTCGTCATATAAAGCCCTAATCCTGTACCATGCTTTGCGCCCTTGGTTGAGAAATAGGGTTCAAAAATATAAGGCATCACAATTTCATCAATCCCACCGCCATTATCTTCAATGCTGACAACCACATCCAAATTTTCTCCGCGCTTTGCTTCGACGATAATCTGTTTCGTATGCTCTCCACAACTCTCTAAAAGTACATCTTTGGCATTGTTTAAAATATTGATGATAGACTGACCAAACTCGTTGGGAAAACTCTCCACTTTTAAGTCATCTTCTGCACTAAATGAGAGTTCAATGCCATGGCTTGCAACGATGGGTTTGACCATTTCAACGGCGTGAGAAAGTTGCTGTTTGACATCGAAAATTTTGACTGATTTATCGGGTTTAAAAAAGTCTCTAAAATCATCAATCGTTTTAGACATCTGCAAAATCTGACGCATAGAGTCCTCTTTAAACTCATCAACTACCGTGTCATCGAGTTTATGGAGTTTGTACTTAAAGACAATATTTTGCGCCAAAAGAGAGAGAACATTGAGGGGTTGACGCCATTGATGGGCTATCATACTGATCATTTCGCCCATCTGAGCATGACGGGATTGTTGAAAAAGCATCATCTCTTGCTGACGATTTTTTTCGATTTGGGTTTGAACTTGTATCTCTAAATTGCCATTAAGTGCTTGTAGGGCATATTGAGCTTCTTTAAGTTCGCTCAGATCAATCACAGCAGAAACACGCATTTTCTTGCCAAAGCTTATCATGTCAGAGCCACGTACCAATGCAGGAAAAGAGCTTCCATCTTTGCGTAATAGCTGACATTCATACATCTCGGTATGACTTTTGGCTGATTGTTTTTGAACCAACTCTTTTGACTCTGGAGCAATAAAATCATATATGCACTTACCCAAAATCTCTTCTTTATCACTACCCCCAAAGAGTTTCAACGCTTGCGCGTTAATTTCAACAACACACCCTTTATGTGAAATAATCATACCTTCAATCGCAAAATCAATAAGCTGTTTAAATTTTTGGCGCTGCTTGATGAGCAAATAAATCCATAACATCGTTAAAGAGAGAATGGTTCCCACACTAAAAAGCAAACTGGTAGGGGCTAGAGGTGACATTGTAGCTCCAAGCACGGTTCACCAATGTAATAGCCTTGGAACTCATCGACACCTATTTCAACAAGAAGGTCATAAATAGCTTTACTATGCACATACTCCGCAATCGTTTTTACCTGTAACGCTTTAGCAAAGGAGACAATACCTTTTACTAAAAGAAGCGTTTTAGTGTTTGTATCAATCTCTTTGATGAGGCTACCATCAATTTTTAGATACGAAGGCTCCATCTGCATCAAATGTAAAAAGTTAGAGTACCCTGTTCCAAAATCATCAATCGCGATAGGCGCATCATCGTATTTGATGTATTTTAAAAAGTTTTTGATGGTGTTGATGTCGGTCAACTTTTCACTTTCAAGCACTTCAAAAACAAGATTGATCGGTTTGTTTTCTTCACGCATTGCAACAATTTTTGAGCGCACCATATCTCTAATCTCTTTATTGAGCATATCTCTAAAACTAAAATTGATTGAAAAGGTTACCGTTGGATGCGCCACCATCATCTCCAATACTTTTTCGATCATTTTATGACTGAGGCTATCGTACTGTCTGGTACGACGTGCAATATCTAAAAAATAATAGGGAGAGACATACTGTTCTTGCTCTTGTTTGTCTTTTGTTTTAATGCGAATCAGTGCTTCATACTTGATGATGTGCCCATTTTTGTTACAAATGGGTTGAAAAAATGGTACAACATTGTCTTTATCCAAGGTATCAGCAATCACATCTTGCCAGTAAAAGTCATTGGCAAGAGATTCTGTTTCATCTAAATTGCTCGTATAAACGACAAAGGTTTTACCTGTTTGTTTGGCAAAATCAAGGGCTGTAAAAGCTTTATTGAAAAGATTTTCTTGGTCAAACGTGACACCCATAGAGATATTGACTAAGATTTTCTCATGAAGTCCTTTGATCTTAATTTCAATGCCATTAAGTACTTCAAGCGTTTGGGTAATGTCATCATAAATTTTGTCAGGATCAAGCTGTGTATCGAGGCGAAGCATGACAAATTCATTGGAGGAGATACGAAAAACATCGTAACACAAAGAGCTAGCAATCGCCTTTAAATGATACGCAAACTCTTGTAGTATCTGGTTTCCTGCATCAAGACCATAAAGCTTATTGTAGTTTTTGAAATTATCAATGTTTATGAGGAAAAGTGAGGGAACTTCAACAGGCTGAATTTGCGATAAGATATTATCGAGTGTATTTTTATTAGGAAGTTTGGTCAGTGCATCGGTATGAAGTTGCTCATCAAGAGCGGATTGTTGCAATTCAATCGTTTGTTTTAAAGAATTGGTATAAGCGCGACTCTCTTCTTTGAGCAAGATGGTCTCAACGGTCGATGCAAGCGAATCTAACAGTTGTTCAAGTTCGATGGGTTTTAAAATATACCCGTCCACACCTAAGCGTATCGTTTCTATCAAGTACTCAATATCATTGTGTGCAGAAGTGACAATAATCGCAGTCTCTTTACAGATTTTACGAATTTTAGAAATCAACGCAATGCCATCAAATTTTGGCATCTTAATATCGGTAATCACAAGATCGTATTTTTGGTTATGAAGTAAAGGCGAAAGTCCTAAGTGTGGGATGGCAATTTCTGCATCAACAAACATATCGTAACCACTCTGCCCATCACTTGCAACATCTACTGTATCAAAAAATTCACTTAAAATCGCATGCGTATATTTTCTCGTAACCTCATCGTCTTCAATGTATAAAATGCGTATATTTTTACAACGAGATTTTAGACGCTCCATTGCTGATGTGTCCATCATTTTCCTCATATTTTTGGATCAATGTTTTGATTATACTCCAAAAATATGGTTCATTATCAGTTTTTTATGAGGATTATAAGAAATGTAACGCTTTTATAACACTAAACGGTATCCTGTTCCGTACTCCGTCATAATGTAACGTGGCTTTTTTGGGTCATCACCAAGCTTTTTGCGAATATTTTGAATATGATAATTCAAAGATTGTGGTGAACTTAAAGAGGAGAGATGAATGGCTAAAACATTGCGATAAACAACCCTATTTTTATTCTCTATGAGGAAAGAAAGGATTTTATGCTCAATTGCTGTGAGAGAAAGTGGTTTTTGGTTGAGTAAAATCGTTTGGTTGTTATAGTCAATCACAAGATTATTTTTATTAAATTCCATTTTAATCATTGAGCAACGCTTTAAAATTGCCCAAATGCGTACTTCAAGTTCTTCAAGCATAAACGGCTTACATAAGTAATCATCCACGCCAAAACGAAAGGCTTGCACTTTGGCTTCAAGATTGGAATGACAGCTTAAAATGATAATAGGAATATTACTTTGATTGTTAATTTGTTTAATCACTTCAAAACCGCTAAAATCAGGAAGACTGAGATCAAGTAGTAAAATATCATAATGTTGTGCTGAGAGTTTTAAAAGACCATCGACTGCCGTTTCTGAAATATCAAGTTCAAACCCTACATTTTCTAAATACTGAGCGACTTGATTTGCCGCAGTGTAGTCATCTTCAATTAAGAGGACTTTAATTTTCTTTTGCATTTTGATAACCACTCCAAACATTTATTATTTTGTATTATACATAAAGGAGATGATTTTGCATATAAGAAATTAAAACTTTGTTATAATGCACATACATCTTCCATATTAAGAGACGACTATGAACTCAGCGGAAAAACAACTTACAATTTTATTGGAATTTGGTAAAGTGATCAACAGAACCAAAAGCTTGGATGATCTCTTAGAGTCTATGGCAAATTTTGCAAGAGATATTTTACAAGCAGATCGCTGCTCCATTTTTATTTATGATAAAAACAAAGATGAATTGTGGTCAAAAGTAGCACATGAAGTACATCCTATTCGCATTAGTGCCAAAAAAGGTCTTGCAGGCTATGCAGCGCTTTCCAAAGAGACACAAATTGTTGTGGATGCTTACAATGACTACCGTTTCAACCGTGAAGTTGACAAAAAAACAGGCTATCTTACACAAACCATTCTTTCTGTACCACTGTTAGATAATCACGAAAATACGATTGGCGTTTTCCAAGCACTCAATAAAAAACAAGGCATTTTTACCAACGTTGATGCCGAGCTTCTACTTCTTATCTCTAATTACGCAGCATCTGCTATTGAAAATGCAACCCTATACGACAAATTACGCGACACCCAAACAAAAATCATCAATAAACTCGCTTCCGCTGCAGAATTTAAAGACCAAGAGACCTCAAAACACACCAAACGTGTTGGACTCTACAGCGCACTTTTGGCAGAAAAATATGGTCTAAACCATGACGAGATTAGTAAAATTGAACTGGCAGCTCCTATGCACGATGCTGGCAAAATTGGTATTGCCGATAAAATCATGCTCAAGCCCGATAAGCTTACTTTTGAAGAATTTGAGATTATGAAAACACATACCAAACTAGGACATGACCTTCTCTTTGATGAAGAGAACGAGTACCTTAAAGCTGCTGCACTGATTGCCCTTGAACACCATGAAAAATGGGATGGTTCTGGCTATCCACACGGCAAAAAAGGTGCAGAAATCTCTATTTTTGGCCGTATTGTTGCTATTGCCGATGTGTTCGATGCTCTCATTTCTGTTCGTCCGTACAAAGAACCGTGGAGTTTTGAGAGAGCGCATGCACTGCTAAACGAAAATAGCGGTACCCATTTTGATCCCGTTTTAATCAAACTTTTCAATGAGAATATCGAAAAAATCCATACGATTTATCAGGAACTCAAAGACTAAATCTTTCAAGGAACAGTTTGTGCAAACTTTAGAATAACGAAATTCTAAAGGATCGCACATGAGTTGTTCTTGTACATCATCCACCAACACCCAAAATGAACTTCATGCCAGCATCTTGCAAAAGATTAACAACCATCCTTGTTATAGCCAAGATGCCCACCAACATTATGCGCGTATCCATGTAGCCGTTGCACCTGCTTGTAACATCCAGTGCAACTACTGCAACCGAAAGTACGACTGCTCCAACGAGAGCCGTCCAGGGGTTACGAGCTACAAATTAAATCCCGAAGATGCTGTGAAAAAAGTCTTACATGTCGGAGGACTCATCCAACAGCTCAGCGTCGTAGGCATCGCGGGACCTGGCGATGGACTTGCAAACCCTAAGCAGACTTTTAAAACGTTTGCGTTACTTAAAAAGTATGCACCCGACATCAAACTCTGCCTTTCTACGAACGGTTTGATGATCCATAAGCACATTGATGAGATCGCAAAGTACAACATCGAGCATGTCACAGTCACACTCAATACTGTTGATGAGAGTGGCGAAATCGGTTCTAAAATCTACCCGTGGGTGTTTTACGAACACAAAAAACACCGTGGTACTGAAGGGGCTAAACTCTTGCTTGAAAAACAGCTTTTAGGCATTAAGATGCTCGTTGAACGGGGAATACTGGTTAAAGTAAACTCCGTACTCATCCCAGGGATCAATGAAGAGCACTTGCCTGTTGTTGCGCGTAAAGTCAAAGAGCTTGGTGTGTTTATTTTCAATGTCATGCCACTGATGTCAAAGCCAGAATTTGGCACTAAATTTGGACTTGATGGCGTCCCAAGTGCAAGCCATAAACAGCTAATGAAGGCACAAGAAGCTTGTGATGTCAATGTCAAGATGATGCGTCACTGTCGCCAATGCCGTGCCGATGCGGTAGGACTTTTAGGTGAAGACAGGAGCGATGAGTTCTTTAAAGAGAGTTTTGCTGAGAAAAGTTTTGAGGAACTCTCTCATCATTATAACCTTAACCAACGCATGAAAACCCATGAAAACATTGAAACATGGAGGCGTGCACTTCGAGCCGCCAATGGCAAGATCAGCCAAGAGAGTGCCAATAAAAATGAACTCAGCAGTACAGGTGAAACCAAACTCATCGCTGTGACCACACGCGGTAGTGGTTTGATAAATGACCATTTTGGTAGTGCCAAAGAGTTTTTGATTTATGAAGCAGGAGATCGTGCCATCAAATTTTTAATGCACCGTAAAGTTGAGAAGCCTTATTGTATGGGAAAAGAAGGATGTGATGGTAGCTACCCTATCGATGAGATCAAAGCAGCTCTTTCAGACTGTCATATACTCTTAACACAAAAAATTGGCGAATGCCCACAAAAAGAGCTTCAAAGCATTCATCTTATCTGCGATGAAAGCTATGCCGATGAGCCTATCGAGATTTCTGTACTCAAAGCAGTGCGCAAACACTTTTTTGACGTGACACTGGATGTTATGGATGTGGATGCTCTTAATTCAACACTGAAGAGTCACACACTCGTTTAGCCTAAAACGTACATAAGGAGGCACCTATGATCATCAACGATACAACGCTTAGAGATGGCGAACAAGCACCTTATGTTGCGTTTAACACGGAAGAAAAGCTTGCCATTGCCTCTGCACTCTACTTAGCAGGAGCAGATGAGCTAGAAGTGGGAATACCCGCAATGGGAGAGAGAGAACAAGCTGACATCAAAGAGATATTAGCCCTTGAGCTGCCTCTTCGCATTATGAGCTGGAATCGTGCCACCCTGAGTGACCTTGAAGCTTCTTTAAAATGTGGATTAAAAGCGGTTGATCTCTCCATTCCTGTTTCGGACATTCTCGTCGAAGCAAAGTTTGGAGGCAATAAAACACGCCTTTTGAAAAATCTTGAAAAGGTTTTAATCATAGCCCGAGATGAAGGGCTTTTTACCTGCATTGGTGGAGAAGACAGCTCTAGGGCAGACCTTGGGTTTCTCAAAGAGGTGATGGAATTAGGTGCTAGTGTAGGCGCCAATCGTTTTCGCTACTGCGATACCGTGGGCATCATGCGACCACACCAGATTTATGAGCACATCACCTACCTATCCAAGCTTAACCTTTTAGAGATAGAGATGCACACCCACAACGATTTTGGAATGGCAACTGCTAATGCCATCAGCGGATTGGAAGCGGGAGCAGTGAGTGTTAACACAACGGTCATTGGGCTGGGAGAACGTGCTGGAAATGCTAGTTTTGAGCAAGTCTTAATGAGCCTTGCTCACCTCTTTGGTGAAGAGAGAATCATCAATGCCGATGCCCTTAAACACGTCGTACAGCTCGTTGAAAAAGCTTCCAAACAGAGCATTTCTGCCACGATGCCGATTATTGGGAAACACATCTTCTCGCACGAATCTGGCATTCATGTCAATGGCATGATAAAGCACGAAAAAGCCTATGAAGCCTTTCCTCCACAAAGTGTGGGAATGAAGCGAAGTTACCCCATCGGAAAACACTCAGGTAGTTCCACACTTTTGTTTCATCTTCGATCCATGGGCTATGAGCCTGAAAATGAGGTCATCAACAAAATGCTTCCACACGTACGAGAAATGGTCACAAAGCGTAAAAAAGTGCTCAATAAAAAGGAGCTAGAAGCGCTTTATATCGCTTCAAAAGCAGGATAGAGCGATGCAAGAGTATGCCTCTAAAATCATCTGTGAATGCGGACAAAAAACCATCCAAGATGCCATAGAGATTTTTAAATCCACCACCCTACCCTATAAAAAAGCCAAAAAACTTGTCACGGAATGCAATCAAACCTGTTGCAGACGCCCATTGATGGCACTTTTTAATATGGTCGAATTTGGTGAAATTGACTACGAAGAGATTGCCTTTTTGATTGACCAGAAAAACAGCAGGTGTGAACAAGGAGAAAGTGATGAGTGAGAATATTCGCGATTTTGCACACTGGATAAAATCTCAAGGACTAGAGCACACCCTTCCTCGTGAACTCTCTAAACTGGAAAGCCTTACAAGCCTTGATTTAAGCCGTAAAAAACTTAAAAGCTTGCCAGAGAGCATTGGAGCGCTTCAAAATCTAAGTGTGCTTAAAATCTCAGGAAATCGCTTTACCGAACTTCCTCAAAGCATCTGTTCTCTAAAAAATCTTCGCAATTTGCAATGTGAAAACAACTTATTACACACTCTTCCAGAACAGTTTGGAGACCTTTCATCGTTAGTCATTTTAAATCTCAATGGCAATCAACTTAGTTCGCTTCCAAAAAGCTTTTATAACTTGAGCAATCTCACACGTTTAACCCTTGCAGTGAATCGCCTTAGCCATCTCGATGTGGCATTTAAAAACCTTAAAAAATTACTGCATCTTAGCCTAGATACCAACTATTTTGAGCATCTGCCTGATGTGTTTAGTACCATGCAATCGCTCTATTATCTTGATCTATCTTTCAATAAACTCACCTCCCTACCAGAATCACTCGGCGAAATACAAGAGCTTGAAACACTCATTTTGGAAGGAAACTTACTTCAAAATCTCCCTTCCCTAGAAGCACACGATATGCTCATCAAACTCAATCTTGCCTCAAACCATCTAACATCCATTGATTTTGACCTTTCCAAGCTTGAAGATTTACAAATCCTCTCTTTAGAAAATAATTTACTGCAAACCCTCCCTTCAAGCCTTTGTAAACTCTCCAAACTCACTTCCTTAGATGTCAGTGCAAACAAACTGGCGTCTTTGCCTGATTGCATCGGAAATCTGAGAAATTTGTATGAACTTGATGTAGAAGACAACGACCTTTCAACACTACCATCGTCACTAAAAAATCTTCAAAACTTAAAAAGCCTCTATATCGATAATAACCACAATTTAATTCGTCCAGACCTCCCCTCTTTAGAGTACTGCGATATCGAATAAGGATATTTTAACTCCCGCTTGGCTACCATATAAGAATGACTCACATTGAAAAAATACGACTTTTAAAACTTTTATACCAGTACAGAGCCATGGGATTTGAGTACTTTCAGGAGTATAGACCACTCTCCTTAAGCACGCAGCCAGCGCTCTCACATAACTTAGAAGAATTAAAAAGCAGTGTCGCACAGTGCCATCTTTGCGCCCTTGCAAAAAGTCGTAAAAATGTCATCTTTGGAGCAGGAAACCTTAAAGCCAAAGTGATGTTCATAGGTGACAACCCAGGAGTCAGTGAAGACGAATCAGGCATGCTTTTTACAGGTAAAAGCGGTGAAATGCTTGCCAACATGATCGAAAAAGTCCTACTTCTTCCCAAAGAAGAGGTTTATGTTACGACCATTTTGAAATGTAAAACACCTGATAACCGTGTTCCAACGCCTGAAGAAGTTGCGTGCTGTAAACCCTATGTCATGCAGCAGATCCAGACGATTCGACCACAAATCATCGTGGCACTCGGTTCAACCAGTTTTCATCATCTCACTGGAGAGTATGATACACCTATCGATAAAATACGAGGAAGCGTACTCAATTTTGGTGAAGCCAAATTGATTCCGACGTTTCACCCTAGTTTTTTACTGCGAAACCCAAGCGCTAAAAAAGAGGTTTTTGCAGATATGCTAAAAGTAAGGAGCATGTTATGAGATTTTGGTTGCCCCTAGCCATCAGTTTCTTGATTTTCACAGGCTGTACAACCACCAGCCAAAGCCCAGAACCCTACAAACCAAGCACATATAACGTTTCATCAAGCGCTAAAAAAGGTGCAACAATTAACCCGAAAAGTACGGTAACCTACCCTGGTTCTGAAAAATTAAAACCGACGCCAAAGACAGAGACTCTTCCTTCTTCTTCGCCTGTCATTATTGACAATACTATTAGTTCAACAACACTTGCGATGGCAACACCAACGCCAAGTACAACAGTTGAGCCAACAACACCATCATCCGTGCCATCAGACACATCAATCTCACAAGAAACACTTGTGACACCTGTTCTTGCAGCACCAATGCCAAAGCCCCTCAATGATGACAGTACGATGATTAAAATCGCTGTATTAGTACCGCAAAAAACCATCAAAAAATACGCCATTACCTCGGTAAACTCTGTCATCTCTTATTTGTTGTATAAAAACTACTACTTTGATCTCAATGTCTTTAATTCTGGTGATGAAAGAGAAGAGTCCATTGCTAAAGCACTCTCTGACATTCAAGCAGGAGGCTATCACTACATCATAGCACCTGTAACGGCAGAAGGAGCAAATATTATCGCGAGTCGTGTTTCTGATACACTCGTGTTTATCCCTACACTTCACCGCTCCAATGCACGCAGTTCCAATTCAAACATTATTTTTGGTGGTATCGATTACGACCAACAAATCGCTCTGCTTGCAGAAAAAGCCAATGAGCGTGTCGGAACCTTTGAAGATGGAAGTAGTCTTAGTTACCAACTCAATGGCTATGTTAAAAAGAACAACAACCGTGTTTTTTATGAAAAACGTGTAGAGAGTCCAAAAGCAAACTTCAAACAGATGTTTAAAGGCAATAGCTCGCTTAACAACGCGTCGCTTTACCTCAACACACAGCTCGTTACGGCAAGTTTGATCGCCTCTCAACTTCGTGCCAATGAGATTCGTCCCTACAGCTTACTCTCAACGCAAGTCAACTATAACCCTCTTCTTTTAACGCTGACACAGTATGAAGATAGAGATAAAATGTACATCGCCAACTCTATCCAAAAAGCACCTCCAGCACTCGAAGAGATCAATACCATGTTTGGACATGACATTGTTTATGACTGGGTTAATTACTCTACGTCAATTGGTGCGGATTATTTGTGTCAGCAGTTCTTTGATGGCAAAATCTCACGAAGCTTTAAAGAAAATATCTCAGGCAACCAAGTTATCTATAATACCTCGTTATTTCAACCTGGTCGCAATGAATTTATTCGTGAGCGTTAATTAAGACATTCTTTAAAAAAGGTTTTTGTCTCTTCATCAATTTTGCATGGCTTTCCCTCTTTGACATACGCAAGAGTGGAAGTCATCGCAAAAAGTTTTACATCGTCTCTCCATACTTCTTGCTTTAAAATCAGTGAAGCATTTTTGAGCTCTATCATCTCACTTTTCACTTCTATCAAATCACCCAATTTTGCTGATTTTATAAAGTCTGCTTCAAGACGACGTACCACAAAATGACCACCATTAACAGCAGGACTTCTGCCATTCTCATAAAAAAGATCACTCCTAGCACGTTCGCAAAATTTTAGATAATTAGCATGATACACCACACCACCTGCATCGGTATCATCATAGTAAACGCGTGTTTTCAAAATGTGACTCCCTCTTGATTTCCATTGATTATATAAAACTCTCTCTTTAATGCTTCTTTTCGCCTCAAATATGCGCTTGTTTAACACTAAATTAATTCTTTTTAGGAAAAATCATTGCT
>CAYXNJ010000037.1:0-26953 GCA_964466465.1 uncultured Sulfurospirillum sp. | reverse complement strand
GATATTAAATCTTAAATAATAAAATTAGATTTATTATTTCATGCCTCCACATTTTTTTGCCACTTTTTTTCACTACTATTTCCTAAAATTAAAAAGGAGAGTAGATGAAAATCATCACAAAATCACTTATAATTGCCACCGCATTGGCGATTAGCACTCAAGCAACACCCCTATATACCAAGTGCGTTGCCTGTCATGATGCAGCAGGAGAGAAAGCCGCTTTAAATAAAAGTCTTATCATCAAAGATATGAGCAAAGCAGACTTTGTTGCAGCTATGAAAGGCTATAAAGATGGCAGTTATGGAAAAGATCAAAAAGCCCTTATGAAAGCACAAGTCACCACGCTTAGTGATGCACAGATTGAAGAGATTGCCTCTTTTATCGCTAAGAAGTAGGCTATTTTATGGCAACTTGTCAAAAAAGGCGTGATTTTATTGGCATGGCACTCACAGGCGTTACGGCTGTGGGTGGTGTCTGTGCGCTTGGTGCAATGAAAAAGAGTTGGGACCCGCTCCCAAGTGTCCAATCGGCTGGCTTTGTAACGGTGGATGTCTCCACCATACAAGAGGGTGAAGCGCGTAGTTTTCAATGGCGCGGAAAGCCTATCTTTGTGTTACGTAAGAGTGCCGACACTCCAAAAAATGCGAAACGCGATGTGGTCATTGGCGAAAAAGTCTTTACACTTGTCATCGGACTGTGTACGCACCTTGGCTGCATTCCATCGTATGATGCGAAGCAAAAAAGCTTTATCTGCGCCTGTCATGGCGGTGTGTTTGATGCAAGCGGTATCAACACCTTTGGTCCACCTCCTCGTCCTCTTGATATTCCTCCCTTTAAAATTGCAGGCGAGTCTTTAGTCTTGGGTGAAGAAGGCGAAGAGTATAAAAAATTAACCGCGAAAAAAGCGTAGGAGTAGGGCATGGCTGAAATTCGAAAAAGCGAAGGTTTGATAGACTGGCTTGACCAACGTCTAGCGGTGAAAGCGTTTATGCGTGTGATGATGAGTGAGTACTGGATACCTAAAAACATCAATTTTCTTTGGGCAATGGGTGTTGTTTTAGTAGTGCTCTTTGGTGTGTTGTTGGTGACGGGACTATTGTTATTGATGTACTATAAACCCGACATTAATTTAGCGTTTGATAGTGTCAATTACACCATCATGCAAGAAGTAGAGTATGGCTGGTTGTGGCGTCATATGCACGGTGTTGCGGCGTCTGCTACATTTTTGATTATCTACATTCACCTTTTTACAGGCATTTACTATGGTTCCTATAAAAAAGGCAGAGAGATGATCTGGATAACGGGTATGGTGCTTTTCATCGCCTTCTCTGCAGAAGCGTTTAGTGGTTATATGCTCCCTTGGGGACAGATGAGCTACTGGGCAGCGCAGGTCATTACCAATCTCTTTAGTGGTATTCCTGTCATTGGTGATGCTGTGGTGATTTGGATACGTGGTGATTACGTCGTAGCCGATGCTACCCTCACACGCTTCTTCATGCTTCACGTGGTGCTTTTACCATTGGTGATTATTTTGGTGATTGCAGTGCATTTCTACTCACTTCGTTTTCCGCATGTAAATAATGAACACTCTGAAGAGCTTGACTTTGATGTGGAAGCAAAAAAGTTTTTAGATGGTCGCAAAAAAGAGTCTAAAGTAGTGCCTTTTTGGCCAGTATTCCTCTCCAAAGATTTCTTTGTTGTAGGGTTTTTTATGACATTTTTCTTTTTCCTTTGCTGTTATCACTTTGACTTTGCGATGGATCCGATCAACTTTGAACCCGCAAACTCGATGAAAACTCCTGCACATATCTATCCTGAGTGGTATTTCTTGTGGAACTATGAAGTGCTTCGAGGCTTTTTCTTTGACATTGCGGGCATTGCTGCGATGGATATTGGCTTAATTGCATTTGTGATTGCTAACATTGTTTTCATGGTCTTACCATTCTTGGATCGCAATCCGATGAATACAGCACCTGCTCACAAGCGTCCTTTGTTTAAGTACTGGTTCTGGATCTTGGTAGCAGATATGATCGTTCTAACCGTCTATGGCAAACTACCTCCAACAGGTGTGAACGCATGGGTAGGCTTCTTTGCAGCTATCCTCTTTTTAGGGCTTTTCATTGCCTTACCGTTCATCACCAAACACGAAGCAAAAGGAGAGGTGCAATGAGAGAGATTAAGATTTTAGCCATTGTGGTTTTCTTTACTGCCGTGACCTATTGGGGTGTTGAGCCTTATGCACATTCACAAATGCACCCGCATGTTGCACCTGCTGATTTTAGTTTTAAAGATATGCCTTCACTTGGGGTCAATGGCAATATCGATAATGGCAAAACGCTCGTTGAAGCCAACTGCATTGCCTGTCATAGCATTAAAAGTTTAGGCTTTGAGGCACCGATGAGTAATGACGATGCGGCAAGTGCGTACGGCATTGTTCCACCAGATCTTAGCCATGCAGGAGCCATTTACGATAAAAACTACCTTGCAGGCTTTTTAAAAGATCCTGTCAGTGCGACTAAACTTTCACATAAATTTGGTGATGCAAAACCTTATGCGATGCCAAGTTACAGTTTTTTAAGTGAGCAAGAGATTGCCGATATCGTGGCATATCTGAAAAACATTGTTGCTACAAAACCTACTGATAAAATGGTCTTTGAAGAGGCGTGTGGCAGGTGTCATAGTATGAAATACGATGGTTTTAAAGCACAGACATCGAGCACCTTTATGAAAAACTATCTGGGCGCTGAAGCACCTGATGTGTCGATGATGATTCGCTCTAAAAAAGCAGAATACCTTACACCATTCATCAATGAACCGCTTAAGATGGTTGAAGGCATTGCAATGCCTCGCGTAGGGCTAACTGCGGCATCTCAAGAACAAGTGATTGCGTACATGGAACATGTGGGTGATCGTAAAAAGGCTGAGCGAGAAGATCTCGGTCTTAAGCTTATTGGATTTATGGCTATTTTTACCCTAATAGCGTATGCGTGGAAAGTTCGAATTTGGAAAGAGGTGGCGTAAGCCGCCTCTTTATGTAAGGTTTCTAATATTTTTGTGAGATGCCAAAGAGTTTTTTAAAACATCTCAGGTCGTCCGAAGTAGTACCCTTGCGAGTAATCAATTCCCATATCACGGACAATTTCGTAGATAGTTTCATTTTCCACAAACTCTGCAACCGTGCTGAGGTTTTGTTTTTTGGCAAAGAGCATCATTGTCTCTACGATATGTTGATTAATTTGATTGTTGTGAATATTTTTAATCAAACTACCATCGATTTTAAGGATGTCAGGCTCATACGAGAGCAATCGCTCAAAGTTAGAATACCCCGTTCCAAAGTCATCAATGGCGATTTTGACACCCTTTGCTTTGACACTTTGTATAAACTGCTTAATCAATGCAAAATCTTTGATGTCTTCACTCTCCAAAAGCTCAAAAATGATGCGATGTGCTTCATTTTCATGCTCTAAAAGGAGCTTTTTTATGTAGTGAGTGATCTCATCTCGCTCAATGTCATGTACGGAAAGGTTGATGGAGATGGATGCTTCAGGAATTTTATAAAGTGCTGCAAAAGAATTTTCCAAAACAATTTTGGTGATTTTTGAGTAGTAACGCCCCTTTTTAGCAGTTTCTAAAAAATAAAACGGTGTTAAAAGCTGCCCATCTTCAGTGATAAGGCGTACCAATGACTCGTATTTTTCAATTTTTTTGGTTTGGTTGTTGACGATAGGTTGAAAATACGAGATGATTTTGCGGTTGTCAATGGCTGTCTTGATGATGTGGATTGTCTCGATGTTTTTGAGTGCATTGTCATATTCGATGCCAGAAAGTCCATCGGCATACACGATAGGCTGTTTCGTTTGAATCGCATTTTCAATACCAATTTTCGCATCTTCAAAAATTTTGAAAATACCATACGTAAAGCTACAAATCGCAGAGATGTCATACTCAATGGAGTCAATTTTTACAACATACTCTTTGACATTGGATAAAAATTGCTCTAGCACAGCATGGATTTCTTCTTTACTGGCTTTGCAGTTTCGTCTGTCAATCGCAAAGGCGTAGAGTCCATTTTCTAGGTGATAAACCCTTTGAAAGCCCCAACGATTGGGCATCAAATAGAGCATGTTTTTGCCAAAAGCATCTTCGATTTTTTCAACACTGGCTTTATCATAAAACTTCTCTAAAATGTTGTAGTCTTCTATCTGCACCAAAATAAGCACAGAAAGTCGGTTGGCTTCTAGGAAGTCAAAAAGCTGCTTTTTATCACTCATAATGGCGGTGATGTCGTGGCGCAATGAAATGTACTCTTGTACTTCGCCCTCAGGATTTAAGATGGGTTGAACGGTGGTTTTGACATAGTAGGTGTCGCCATTTTTAGCACGGTTCTTTACGATACCTTGCCACGTTTTCTTTTCATCCTTGATGGTTTTCCAAAGCTCTCTAAAAGCGGTTTTTGGCATATCGGGATGGCGTATGATGTTGTGAGGCTTGCCAATAAGCTCTTCTTTAGTATAGCCTGAGATTTGACAAAATTTATCATTCACAAACGTGATAACACCCTTGGAATCGGTTTTAGAAATGATAGAGCTAATGTTCGTAATGTTTTCGTACTGTTTGAGTAAGAGAGAATTTTTTTTATTTTCATAGCGCAAATGCAGTTTCTCAACCACTTTACTGATGGTTCTAATGAGCTGTGTGACATTGAGGGGTTTGATCAAATACCCATCCACGCCCGCTTCAATAGTTTGCGTTAAAAAGCTTGTTTCATTGTGTGCAGACAACACGATGATGGCAATTTCGGGATTGATCTGCCTCATCGAGTGAATCATCTCGATGCCATTCATGCGTGGCATCGTAATGTCTGTAATTACCAAATCAATTTTGCGATGGTTGGATGCAAATAAGCGTGCACCATCCTCCCCGTCGAATCCTACAATGACAGTGTCGAAAAATTCTGAAAAGAGGCTATGTGCGGCATCTCTAGCTTGAGGATCGTCTTCAATGTAGAGAAGCGTCATCCCCTTGCTCATCTGTTTGAGTGCTGCTATCTTTGTGCGCTCCATTCTTTATTCCCCCTATTGGTTGTCCAAACTTAACATGAGAAATTCCTTCAAGTTCAAGATTGATGGAATCTTTTTCAAAAAGCATAACGATGGTTGAGCCCATTTCAAAATGACCAAGTTCATCTCCTTTTGCAATGAAAAGGTCGTCATAAAGATAACACTGTTGAAGGCTCGCTTTAGCGTTGGTCTGGATGGTTTTATCAAAGGTAAATGCCATTTTGCCTACATTGAGGGCACCTACAAAAACCATATAAAAAAGTGTATTGTCTTTGGTATAACACTCAAGAACGACACGTTCATTTTCAACAAAAAGTCCTTCTATTTTTTTAAGCCATGTAAAGTTAACAGGGTAGAGTTTCCCTGGAATATGCACCGCTTTGGCAATGCGCATATCGATGGGTGCATGGTAACGGTGGTAATCGCGTGGTGAGAGGTAAAAGTTCACAAACTCCCCACCTTCTAAACGCTCTTTTTCACGCTTTGCGATGTAATCGCCCAGTAAACTTCTCACATCGTAACTAAAGCCTTTAATCTGTAATGCAAGGTTGTTTTCAATCTTTCCAAACGCACTCACAAGGCTGTCACATGGCGAAATCAGCGTTTTTTCGCAAATATTAAAAAGACGACGTGTTTTAAAACGTCTGGTAAAAAGCGCGTTGAGACTCTTGTAGGAGCTTGCTTCTTCAAATTCCATCAAATCAACCTTCATCATAGAGGTGTAAGTTTGGTTGATGGCGCGTTGTATTGGGCTTGGGAACTCTTTGGATGCGAATGCTCCAAAAAGACGTGACGCAATAGAACTTTTAAAGTTAGGGTAGCGTTGCATAGGACTCTTTTATAGTATGAGATTTTGTAAAGAAAAGATTATACCAAATGAAATAAGATTTTGTTGTTCAAAGAGCAACCACGCTAAAATTATGCTACGATTTTAGATATATCATCACCTCAAAGGCTCCCATGTTCAATACGTTTATCAAAGATCCAAAAATGCTTCAAAACCTCAAAGATTTGGGTTATGTTACGATGACACCCATTCAAAAAGAGTGCCTTCCTTTAGCCATCGCTGGTCGTGACCTTATCGCTAAAGCAAAAACAGGCAGTGGAAAGACTGCTGCATTTGGGCTACCGCTTCTTTTAAATTTGAATGTGAGTTCCATGCGCATACAATCCATCGTGTTATGCCCAACTCGTGAGCTTGCAGAGCAGGTGAGTGGGGAGTTAAGAAGGCTTGCCAGATTTGCGCATAACATCAAGATCGTTACACTCTGTGGCGGGACACGTTTTGTACCGCAGTGTATCTCTTTGGAACATGGTGCACACATCATTGTAGGAACCCCAGGGCGCATTTTGCAGCATTTGCAAGAAAAAACCATCAATTTTGAACATGTTAAAACACTCGTACTTGATGAAGCAGACCGTATGCTTGATATGGGTTTTTACGAAGATATTGAAAAGATCATCGCTAAAATGCCAAGTAAGCGCCAAACCTTGCTTTTCTCCGCTACGTTTCCGAAAGAAATAGAGCAGATGTGCAACGAGGTGCAAACAGACGCCATTCGTGTAAGCATCGAAGAAGAAGCGCATACATCCCCAAATATAACCCAAATCTGTTATAGTGTAGAAGAAGATGAAAAAGAAGAATCGCTTAAGGGTGTTTTGTTGGAGCATGACGCAAAGTCGGTCATCATCTTTTGTAAAACAAAAGTGGGTGTTGCTGAGCTTCAAAGTTACTTGGTCGATGAAGGGTTTGACGCACTCTCTTTGCATGGTGATTTAGAGCAGATAGACCGTGACGAACACTTGCTACTCTTTGCCAATGGCAGTGCCCAAATACTCGTAGCCACTGACTTAGCTTCGCGCGGTCTTGACATCAAAGACGTGGAGATGGTCATCAACTACGAACTCCCTCAAACGATGGAAATCTACACTCACCGTATTGGTCGAACAGGACGCATGGGCAAAGAGGGCTTAGCGGTGAGTTTTGTCACACCAAAAGAAGAGAGCTTTTTTGAAGAGCTTAAAGAGGCAAATTTTAACTTTACATGTAAAGCCATAAGTGAGCTTAGCCCAAGCCGAACAACGCCTCAAAAAGCGCTTTACATAACGCTCTGCATAGATGCTGGCAAAAAACACAAAATGCGAGCAGGCGACATCCTTGGAACGCTGACCAAAGACTTAGGACTCAACGGAAGCGTCATCGGTAAAATCGACATCTTGGAGAAATACTCCTACGTGGCAATAGAGCGAGAATACGCTGATAAAGCGTTTGATGGATTGTGTGCTACTACGATTAAAAATAGACGGTTTAAGATTTGGAAGTTGGGGTAACCCCTTTTACATGTAAAGGAAGGTTGGAATGGAAAATGAACAAATTTTGACAAGACGAAAAAAGATAAAAAAATATCTTTTTATTTTTATTATTGGATTTATTCTTCTCAATAGCCTTATCTATTGGGTTGAATACCGTCGTTATGTTCTCTCTGCTCCTCCTTCATTGCAAGAGGCACGCAAAGAGTTTACAAAAGCGATTATTCCACATATTTATTATACGTTTTTAGTTAAAACTGTACGCATCGACTTTCAAAACCCGCTCTTAGCACCGCTTAAAAAGATAAGAAACTATTTTTATCATAAAGGGTTGGAAAAATTACCACCCAATGAAGCAGAAGGTGCATTGTGGTTTGACCTTTTTGAAGCAAGGCTGTATAACTACTCAGTAAGGGCAAGTTATGGTTCTATGGCAAAACATTACGGTGTTCATTTTTCAAAATATTTCATCGATAAAGTCTATGCCAATATAGAACTTCTTTCCAAATACCCTTTAGCTGATGATGGTATTAGTGAGCTTGGCGGTTCTGTTGTTGAAACGTACTTAGATTTAATTACTATTTATGTGTCAGATGCTCACATTAACCCAAAAGGATACATGTTTAACACTGTTAATATGAATAAGATTAGTACAGATGAACAACTGTATCAACGCTTTGTTACTCTTTATGAATGGGAAAAGCAATTTTTAGCTTATCATAAAGAGCGTCATCCGATGCAGTATGCAAGTGTGATGAGTATGCAAAAAGGGTGGTATAGTCCATATATACATCATCATGATACATTACATACATTGTCTTCTTTTATTCTTTTTTACAAAATCCACAATAATGTTTTTTCGTGTGATGCGGATAAGCAGTATTGGGAGAGTATGGAGGATGCAAAGCAGAAGATTTTGGACTTTTCACAAACCTATGCTGTTCCTACCAAATCGCAAGAAACATTTAAAAGGCAAATGGCTTATTTGCAAATAGATAATCTTTCTACTGCAAATGAACAAAATAGCACTTCTACCAACCCGTTAAAATCAACTATTAATTGTAAGTATTAAATACAAGTCTAGCTTCTCACTGTTTTGAGCCAGTTATAAATCGTAGCCTTCGAGACATTTAACACTGTGCAGATATACCCCACAACATTGCGAATGGCGAAGATGCCTTCACTCTCTAAGAAAATGACCAACTCTTTTTTATCGTCGCTTGAAAGTCCTGAGAGGGCGATGTTTTTGGTGCTTAAGTATTTTTCTATCGTTTCGTCGGTGTGTTCTCTCCAGCTTTGTGAAAAAAGTACGGAAGGTTTGGCTTCGGGATTTACATGTAAAAAGCTTTTGAGAAAATCTTGCAAGTTTTCTAATGGTTCGATGTTGTAGTTGATGCAGATCATCCCGATGGGCTTTTCTTCCACGTCTCGCACGATGATGCTGACCGCTTTGAGGCGTTTGCCTTCACTGCTGGTTTTATCGTACGGTCCGACCCAGTTCTCTTTGATGCTGTTTAAGTCTTTGAGTTCACTCAGCATCGCATCACCCACGCGACGCTTCGAGAAGGCATTGACGATGTGGACGAGTTTTTTCGCTTCTAAGTCGTGCATGACAACTTCAACATTGGGATAAAACAGCTTGGCGATGGCGTCGCATAGTGCGACGTAAGGTTTGAGTTCTTTTTTCATATCAAAATCATAACACAAATCGGACAAATTTTGCTTGAATAAAAGTCTAATTTAGACTATAATTCTAAAAATTACCACAAGGAATGAACATGGCAATCGGTTTTATAGGGCTTGGCAATCTAGGAACAGCAGTGGCAAAACGTTTACAAAGTATGAATGAGGATGTTTTAGTTTGGAATAGAACCAAAGCAAAAGCCGAAGCAAAGGGCTTTGTGTGTGAAAGTTCCCCAAAAGCGCTCCTTGAAAAATGCGATACTGTTTTGATGTGTCTCTTTGACTCAGCAGGTGTGCGCGATGTTTTAACGATGGAAAACGGGCTTTTAAGTGCCGACCTCAAAGGTAAAACCATCATCGACCTTACGACCAACCATTTCAACGATGTCATTGAATTTCACGCAATGGTAGAAGCAAAAGGTGGCAGTTACTTAGAATGCCCCGTTTTAGGCAGTGTTGTGCCTGCAAGCAAGGGAGAGCTCACTGCCGTATGTGCAGGCAAAGAAGCGGTTTATCTGCGTGCTAAACCATTACTAGAGAAATTTGCTTCGACCATTTTCCATCTCAAAGAAGCAGGTTTTGCGGCAAAGATGAAACTTATCAATAACCTATGCTTAGGCTCATTTATGGCGACCATCGCAGAGTGTGCCGCTCTTGGTGAGGCATGTGGCATTGAGAAAAAAGAGCTTTTAGAAATTTTAGGTGCAGGTGGCGGAAAGTCACTTGTGCTTGCTGCAAAAACACAAAAGCTCATCAATGAGGACTTTAGCCCACACTTTAGCAATGCCGCTATCAATAAAGACTTGCACTGTTTGCAAGACTTAGCCTACAGTCTCAATCGTCCGCTTTATACGGCAAGTGTTACGAAAGAGCTTTTTTCTAAGATGAAAATGCTCGGCAAAGGGGATGAGGACTTTAGTTCCATCTATCAGCTTTTCAAAGCGTAACACAATAAGGGCGTTTAAATAGACTTCTTTCATAACCCATTGGAACAAGAGTTGTGAGACATAGCACATCACTTTTTAAAACTAAAAACATCGCCATAGCTTTGGCTATGACTCAATTTTGAGTTTTAAAAATTAACGCACTCTGTTCAAACTCTTTATATTCCAAGGGTTATGAAAGAAGTCTAATGTAAAACGCCCACTCTTTACATTTTAGAAAGACCTGTGCTATACTTCGCGTTACAAATTTTCTTAAAGGAGAACAGATGGAAACTTTTATCACCCATCAAACCACACCACAACCTCAGAACATTGCACAATTTGCTAATGCCTCTCTCGTCGTCGTCCTCCTTCTGAAGCTCCGTTAATACTTCACACTAACCCCATTTTTTTTCACTGTTGATTTTTAAATTGGCTTTTTAGCCCTGAGGATACCTCTATCTAAATTGCACAATTTTCATCATTTTCATTGTTGTTTTTCTTGCAATGATGCAAGATTTTAATTTAAAGCGCAAAGTGCGCGTGGGCTTTCCGCCGAGGAAAACTTAGCGTTAGCGTAGCAACTTTAGCTTTGCCAAAGTTGCGTTATAAAAATAATTGAAGGATATTTCTATGCAAAGTACACAAACATTTAAAAAATACAAACCGTACCCTTTGGTACATTTAGCTCACAGAGAGTGGGCGAGTAACATCATCACGAGTGCCCCTATATGGGTTAGTACCGATCTTCGAGATGGCAACCAAGCTTTGGTAGAGCCTATGAATGCGACCAAAAAATTGGCGTATTTTCAAAAATTGGTTGAGATGGGCTTTAAAGAGATCGAGATCGCGTATCCGAGTGCTTCACAAACGGATTTTGAGTTTTGTAGAACGTTAATTGAGCAAAAATTGATACCTGATGATGTACGCATTAGCGTTTTAACACCTTCGATTGAGAAACACATCAAAAAAACGTTTCAAGCTATCAAAGGTGCAAAAAGAGTAACAATCCATCTTTACAATCCAACGGCGGATAACCAACGCAAAATTGTGTTTAACAAAAGTAAAGAGGAGATCATCACTTTAGCGTTGGAGGGAACACGTATCATCAAAGAAGAGGCGGCAAAATTCAAAGGCGATGTGATGTTTCAGTACTCGCCTGAGAGCTTTTCGCAAACGGAGTTGGAGTTTGCACGTGACGTTGTGAACGCGGTTATCAGCGAGTGGATGCCAACCAAAAATGTACCGATGGTTATCAATTTGCCAAACACTTTAGAGGCATGTACACCCAACATCTATGCCGATAGAATCGAGTGGATGAGCAAACAGATGTTAGAACGTGACGCCGTTATCTTAAGTGTTCATCCACACAATGACAGAGGCACAGCGGTTGCCAGTGCGGAGATGGCGATTTTAGCGGGTGCGCAAAGAGTTGAAGGAACATTGATGGGCAATGGCGAGCGAGCAGGCAACGTTGATTTGGTTACAATGGCGTTTAATCTTTACTCGCAAGGGATAGACCCGATGTTGGACATCTACAACATCGATACGATTTTGCAGGAGATCATTACATTGACGCACAGCACCATTCATCCCCGTCACCCCTATGTGGGCTCTATGATTTACACGGCTTTTTCGGGCACGCATCAAGACGCAATAAAGAAAGGTATGGAGCATCAGAAGGACGTGTTAGATGGCTATTGGCACGTACCGTATCTTATTATTGACCCAAAGGACATTAAGCGCGATTATCGTGATGTGGTGCGCATCAACTCCCAGTCAGGTAAAAGCGGTGTGGCGTATGTGCTTAAAGAGTTTTATGGCATCGAAACGACCAAAGCAATGCAGATCGAAATTGCCACGGAAGTGCAAAAACTATGCGATGAAAAGGGCATAGAAGTTAATGCTGAAGAGATTTTTAAAGTCTTTAGGCAAATGTGCAAATTGTAGCCATTTTCAGAGATAGGTTTTGATGTGTATCAAAGCAAAAGAGAACATGTTGTACTAGAATGTGCAAAGAAGTTAAAGGAGCATGCAATGGCAAAGATCATCTCTCTGCAAGTGGGGTGTGCGAAAACATACGGCGATGCACAGTCGAAAGATTTTTTAGACAAAGAGTGGCGGAGTGCTTCGTTTAAAGAGGTCAGTTCTAAACCACTCTTTGCCCATTTTATGGGCTTAGATGGCGATGAGGTTGCCGATACCCTTCATCATGGTGGGATTGATAAAGCCATCTTTGCCAATAGCTATGAAAATTATGCGCATTGGGCTTCCTTTTTAGGCGTTGAGCATCTACCTTTTGGGGCGTTGGCTGAGAATTTAACCATCACTGGTTTGCATGAACGAAGTGTGATGTTAGGCGAAGTGCATCAGATAGGCACAGCCATACTGCAAGTCTCACAGCCACGAAAACCATGCTGGAAAATCTCACGAAGATGGAATCATATCGCTTTTACCAATGAGATTTTTACCAGTGGACTAACGGGGTGGTACTATAAAGTGTTGCAAGAAGGACTGATAAGCTCGGGTGATGAAGTTACCGTAGTGAGCCAAAAAAGCGCTCAAATCTCCATTTCGGAAGCCAATGAAGCGTTTAGAGAACCTGAAAATTATAAGCCTGTTCTTGAGGCCATTTTAGACATCCCTTCACTTGCTGACTCTTATAAAGAGAGCATTGTAAAGCGGCTAAAAAATGAGAGTGATTTTTCGTATATGAAAGCAGAATAAGCCTAACGTGACAATCTGTGATAAAATTGCTCTATCCTTTTAGATAGGAGCTTTTGTATGATTAGCGTTGAATTTCTGATTACTTCATTGATTGTTGTGCTCATCCCTGGAACAGGTGTTATTTTTACCATATCAATAGGTTTAGCACAAGGGCGAAAAGCCAGTGTTTATGCTGCACTAGGATGTACAGCAGGGATTATTCCTCACCTTTTAGCGACGATTTTTGGACTAGCAGCCATTATGCACACGAGCGCACTTGCGTTTGAAGTGTTAAAGTTTGCAGGTGTTTTATACTTGTTCTATCTTGCGGTGATGACATGGAGAGATAAAAGTGGTTTTGAAGTGCAATCCTTACCAACACGCTCAAGCGCACTTTCCTTAGCGACCAAAGCGTTTTTACTGAACATCCTCAATCCAAAACTGACCATTTTCTTTTTGGCGTTTTTGCCGCAATTTATAAAACCTGAAACGACATCGCCATTGGGAGATATGTTGGTTTTAAGCGCTGTGTTTATGCTGATGACGTTTGTTGTTTTTGTAATTTATGGTCTTTTAGCGCATGAATTTCGTCACAGTGTTATGGAATCACGCCGTGTACAAATGTGGCTGCAAAAAGGTTTTGCATTGACCTTTGCAGGGCTTGGCATACAATTGGCTGTAACACAGAAGTAATGAATTAGATAGCGCATTATGACATAGTACTAAAAAAGAGTGATAAAGGTATATTAAATACCTTTGAAATTTTATAGATATGCTCTAAATTAAAATGTTTTCCATAACGATTATTCTCGCAATTTGAGTAAAAAGCCACGGATTTTATGCCAATTTCAAGGGATAAATCCAGTTGTGTCATGTTGGCATCTGTACGTAGTTGTTTGACTTGTTTTGATACCTCTGAATAAAATTTTTGAATCTCTTTGTCCGTAGCATTACTAAAATTTTCTTCCATCTTAATTTATCCTATAGGTTAAGTGTTAATATAACTTTAGTGTTATATAATGCTGAAATCATTATCCTATAGGATAAATTTTAATCATTGGTCACAAATTAGTCATATATGATACTTAACAAAACAACTATTAAATGACTGAATTTGTATTAAAGTTTCAGAACTAATAATAATAATTTAAGAATAGAAATTTGTATCAGAAAATAAGGAGTAAAATATTATGTTTGAAACAATCAAATCAAAACTAATATTGCTTTTAGGTGTATCTTTAGCGGGGCTCTTATTGACAAGTTTTACAGGTGGTCATGGCATCACGTCGTGTGGTAATGCCCTAACAGAGGTGAGCGAGGTGAGATTGCCCTCTATTTTGGGATTAGAAATAGTGAATGAGGGACAAACAGCTATCAAAGCAAATATTCTTGAAGTTCCTATCTATGAAAATGACTATACCTCCCAAAAGGAATTTGCAAAAATTTTGGAAGACGATAAAGCAATTTGGGAACGCATAGACAAAGGCTGGAAACTTTATGAGCCATTACCTCAAACAGCAGAAGAAGAAGTACTTTGGAAACAATTTGAAAAAGAGTGGGCACTTTGGAAGGTTGATGTCGAAAAGCTAAAGGCAGTGACGCGTAAGCTTGCCGATAATCAATCTGTAGAGATACAGAAAAATTTATTTAAAGATTTTTATACGTTATACGAAGCCAATAAAGTCACTTTTAGTGCCGCTGAAACGACACTCGATAAAATCATAGTTCTCAATAAAAAAATTGCCATTGAAGCAAATGACCAAGGGAAAATAACCATATCTTTTTCTAAATCGACGATGTTAATTGTGGCACTTATAGCTATAGCTATTTCTATTTTTCTTTCACTGATTATTTCAAGAAGTGTTAGCAAGTCAGTAAAATTGGCGGCAGATGGTTGTCACACTATGGCTACCAACAAAGATTTATCGAGTACGATACAAACCAATACCAAAGATGAAATCAACGACACCATGCAGAGCGTCAATACGCTTTTAGAAGAGATATCCCATGCAATTACAGGAGCAAAAAACAATGCTATGGAAAATGCCTCGATAGCAGAGGAGCTTTCCAATACAAGCTTACAAATTGGCAAAAGAGCCGAAGAAGAGTCGGCGATAGTAGCGCAAACGGTACGTGATACAAAAGAGGTAGCACAAGATATTAGTGACGCGAGTGAACAAGCCAATAAAAGTAAAAATGTTACGCTTGTTGCACAAAGCAGTCTTGAAAAAGCACAAGGGATTCTCAACGAAACCATAAATCAGCTCAATCAAACCGTAGCAGCAGAAGCGATGATAAATGACCGTCTTAATCATCTAGCAAGTGAAGCCAATCAGGTGAGGGTTGTACTTGAGGTTATTGGAGATATTGCCGATCAAACCAATCTCTTAGCACTCAACGCTGCTATTGAAGCAGCACGTGCAGGAGAGCACGGACGTGGATTTGCCGTAGTAGCGGATGAGGTAAGAAAGCTAGCGGAGCGAACCCAAAAAAGCCTTATCGAAACCAATTCAACGATCAATGTCATCGTTCAATCCATTGGTGACATCAGTGGCGAAATGAATATAAATGCTGTACGTGTTAAAAAACTTGGGCTTCTTGCCAATGAAGTTGAAACGCAAACAGAAGAAGCTGTTAATATGTTGGAGCAAAGTGTTTTAGCAAGCAATGAAGTTGTTATTAAAACAGAACACAATGCTAAACTCGTTCATAGTGTTATCATCGAGAAAATTACTATCATTAATTCTCTCTCGAGCTCAAATGCTAGAAGTGTTGAAGAGATTGCCTCTGCGGCTGAACATCTCGCAAAACTCTCTGGAGCACTGAATAATACACTGGCTCAATTTAAAACAGTATAAGGTAAAAAGGGCTTTTAAAAAAAGCCCTTAAAAAGGTTAACCGATGTTGGTATAAACGGCTTGAACGTCATCGTCTTCTTCAATACGTTCAATGATTTTTTCTACATCAGGCATTTGCTCTTCGCTAAAGCTCACAGGGGTGTTTGCAATGCGTTCAAGTGTCGCTTTGGTAAGGGTAATGCCGAGGCGATCAAATGCCGCGCTCAAGCTTCCAAAATTGGTATAGTCTGCATAGACAAGGACTACGCCTTCTTCTTCCTCGATCTCTTCAAGACCTGCATCAATGAGCTCGAGTTCTAGCTCTTCGATGTCCATCTCGGCTGTTTTTGCAAATTCAAAAACCGCTTTGCGTGAGAACATAAAGTCAAGTGAGCCGTTGTTAAGCATCTCGCCGCCCGCTTTTTTAAAGGCACTTTTGATGTTGGCAACGGTACGGGTATTGTTGTCGGTGGCGCACTCTACAAAAAAGAGTGAACCATGCGGTCCTTTACCTTCAAACGTAACTTCGCTAAGGGTTTGTGCATCTTTGCCAAGCGCTCTTTTAATCGCCGCATCGATGTTATCTTTTGGCATATTTTCCGCTTTAGCATTGAGGATGGCGGTACGAAGTTTTGCGTTACTCTCAGGGTCTCCGCCACCTTCTTTTGCTGCCATCATAATGGCTCTACCAAGACGTGGAAATATGCGAGACATATTTCCCCAACGTTTCATCTTTGCTGCTTTTCGGTATTCAAACGCTCTTCCCATAGGGGTATATTCCTTCTTGTGTGTTATAAAATTTCTCTTATTATACCTTGTTGAAAATAAGAGTATTATTTTGGCAAAAAAATGAAGGAGTTTTTATGATGGAAGCACTCAAAAAAATTTATAAAAAGCATGGCTTTGAGTTGATCTGCGTCCCTAATCAAGAGGAAGCACTCAGTGTTGCGATGAGTTTCATTAAGCCTCATATGAGCATTGGTTTTGGTGGTTCTACGACGGTAAAACAAATAGGACTGTATGATCATGTTACTTCTCGTAAAGACATCACCCTTTACAATCAATACGAAGCGGGCATTAGCATGGAAGAAAACGTGGAGAGAAGACGTAAAGGCTTGGTTTCTGATCTTTACATTTGTGGTACCAATGCGCTGACCAAAAATGGGGAACTTGTCAATGCCGATGGTAGTGGAAACAGGGTGGCTGCACAGATTTTTGGACCGAAAAAAGTACTTGTTATCGCTGGTATCAATAAACTGGTTGAAAATGTAGAAGAGGGTTTTAAGCGCATTCGTGACGTTGCAAGCCCTAAAAACATTGAACGCATGAATAACATTGCTATCAGCATGGGCAAAGAGCCACGTCATAACATGAGTAATATTGGTAAAAAATTTGCCTATATCAATGGGGATGAAGAAGGGCGTACGACGATTATTTTAGTTGATGAGGAGCTTGGCTATTAAAATGCTTCGCATGGAAACACATTAACAGTAAAGATGTAAACGTGTGACTTTTTTAGATTCTCCAAGGAAATTTGCATTAAAGTTAAATTATAAGAAGTTTATTGAGCCTCACAGAATAAAATAAGACTAATGGGGCTTAATAAACCTTGACTGTAATATCAAAATTTCACAAGGAGTGATCGATGAGAAAAACGTTTTTAGCTATCAGTGCAGCTATGTGTTTAGCAACAGCCGTAACTGCTGCAGAGTTTATCAATGTTCTAACAGGTGGAACTAGCGGTATTTATTATCCTTTGGGTGTGGCACTTTCGCAGATGTATGCCAAAGCGATTCCTGATTCTAAAACAGCGGTGCAAGCAACCAAGGCTAGTGTTGAAAACCTCAATCTTCTTCAAGCAGGACGTGGTGAAGCTGCTATCTCTTTGGGTGATTCCTTTTCAGATGCCTATAAAGGCGATGCAGAGGCTGGTTTTAAAGCGCCACTCGATAAGCTTCGCACTATTGCAGCACTTTATCCAAACTACATTCACTTTGTTGCCGCTGCTGATTCTGGCATTAAGTCATTTGATGACATCAAAGGTAAACGTATCTCTGTTGGTGCTCCAAAATCAGGCACAGCGTTAAATTCTAAAAAGATTTTAGAAGCTGCGGGCATTAGTTATAAAGATTTCTCTAAAGTTGAGTACCTCTCGTATGCTGAGTCTGTTGAGCTGATGAAAAACAGACAGCTTGATGTAACACTTCTCTCTTCTGGTGCGGGTGTTGCCGCTCTTCGTGATCTTGCCACCTCTCAAAAAGTGGTTTTCTTGACTATCCCTGAATCGATTGTGAAAAAAATCGATGATCCTGCGTACCAAGTAGGCATCATCCCTGCCAATACTTATGAAGGTCAAACGGCGGATGTTCAAACCGTTTCGGTTCAAAACTTCCTTGTGACACACTCAGGAGTCTCTGAAAAAACAGTCTATACGATGACTAAAACAATGTTTGAAAACTTAGACCAGATGGTTGCAGCCCATGCTGCGGCTAAAGCTATTAGTCTTGCTAATGCAGCGAAAAATCCTCCTGCGCCATTGCATCCTGGTGCTGAGCGTTACTACAAAGAAGTAGGCGTTATAAAATAAGAAAGCCCTAAAATAGGGCTTTTCTTAATCTCATAGATTTTAATGTTGAAGGAATCAATATGTCTGCCTTAGCCAACGAAGAAGTCCACGAAGAGGCTTCTGATTTTGAAGAACACGGTCACCAGCGTCAGCTTTTAGGTTGGGGTGCGAGGCTCGTGGTGTTTGGAGCACTTGCATTTTCTGCGTATCAGATCTCTGTTGCGGCGTTTCATCCATTTTCTAGCTTAATCATCAGAGCGTTGCATGTCAGCTTTTTGATGTTTTTGATTTTTATGCTTTACCCTGCAACCAAAGGAGGGCGAAAAGAGCAAAGCATCCCTTGGTACGATGTTTTGCTCTCTTTACTGGGGTTTTCTGTTGGGTTTTACCATCTTATTTTTGAAGCAGACCTCATTGAGCGCTCAGGTGATCCCACAACGGCAGATTTGGTCGTAGCAACATTGGCATCTATCTTGGTGTTTGAAGCAGCGCGACGTGTCGTTGGTATAGCATTGCCGATTGTGTGTGCGCTCTTTTTGGCGTATGGCTTTTTTGGGCAGTATTTGCCACTCTCCATTGCACATCGTGGGTTTGGGTTTGATCAGATTGTAGGACAACTTTATCTTGGAAGCGATGGCATCCTTGGTATTCCAACGCTGGTTTCAGCGACCTACATTTTCTTATTCATCCTTTTTGGAACGTTTTTAGAACATGCAGGCATGATACGCCTCTTTAACGCTCTAGCCCTTGGGCTGGTTGGTCGTGCACAAGGTGGACCTGCAAAAGTTGCGGTTATCTCTTCGGGACTTATGGGCACCATCTCAGGTTCTGGCGTTGCAAACGTTCTAACCGTTGGGCAGTTTACCATCCCCTTAATGCGCCGTTTTGGCTATACGCCTGTGTTTGCGGGTGCCGTTGAAGCCACTGCTTCGATGGGTGGGCAGATTATGCCTCCTGTTATGGGTGCGGTAGCGTTCATTATGGCGGAGACGCTGAATGTTGCGTATGCTGACATTGTTAAAGCGGCGATTATTCCAGCGCTTTTATACTATGCGACGGCATTTTGGATGGTACATCTTGAAGCAGGACGTTTGAAACTTTTAGGCATCCCTGCCGATCAGTGTCCCAATGTTTGGAAAGAGCTTAAGGAGAGTTGGTATCTAGCCCTTCCTTTGGCGGTTTTAGTCTATATGCTGTTTCATGGCTTTACGCCTATGTTTGCGGGTATGATGGGCTTAACACTGACATCGGTCTTGATTTTAGGTGCTGCCCTTGCTGCGCGTATCTCTCAAACGGCACTGCGTTATGTCTTTTGGGTTACCATAGCACTCGCGGCTTCATCGTTTTTAGAGTGGGGCATCGTGCCTGTACTGGGTGTTATCACTCTTTTAGTGGTTCTTAACTTTGTGGTACAAGGTGGGCGCGATACACTCAAAATCATGAAAACAGCACTGGTTGATGGGGCAAAACAAGCTTTAGGTGTGGGAATCGCGTGTGCGATTGTTGGGGTTATCATCGGTGTTCTGACATTGACAGGAGCAGCGTCTAACTTTGCTGGGTTTATCCTTGAAGTTGGAGAGAAGAGTTTGTTCCTTTCACTGTTCTTAACCATGATAGCGTGTATTATCTTGGGTATGGGTATTCCTACCATTCCTAACTACATCATCACCAGCTCTATTGCAGCACCTGCATTGTTAAAACTGGGTGTTCCTCTCATCGTCAGTCATATGTTTGTTTTCTACTTTGGCATTATGGCTGACCTTACTCCACCTGTGGCACTGGCAGCGTTTGCGGCAGCTTCCATTGCAAAAGTCTCCGCGATGAAAATCGGCTTTAAAGCAACGCAAATCGCCATTGCAGGCTTTGTCGTCCCTTTTATGGCAGTGTATGACCCCTCTTTGATGTTGCAAGGTGATCCAAGTGTGTTAGCGGTCGTTTATATTGTGACGAAAGCACTTTTGGCGATTTTCCTCTGGGGTTGTGCTGCTATTGGTTATTTGTGGACACCTATTTCTGTACTAGAGCGCTTTTTAGCGGCGTCCATTGCAGGACTACTCGTTGTTGCACTTCCAGCTACTGATGAAGCAGGCTTTTTTTTAGGCGCATTATTTGTGGCTTGGAATCTTTGGAAACGCTATAAACAGAGATGATGGCGTTATGTTTGAGTGCAGGGACGGTGTCTGTGACACTGTTTGTGCACTCGTTTACCCTCGCTTGGATGCACTCGGTGGAAAAAATCCGCTGGGAAGAGCAGTGGAGAGTTGAGGGTAATGTCTTACAGCTAGCCAGTGCCAGTGTACGAGGCAGTGGCGCAGGGATGGAACCACCCCCAGATGCCATCTTTAAAGAGGGTGCTTGGCACTATATACCCCATGTTTCACCACTGCAAGAACTTCGCCTGACGCATTCACCGTTTACCAAAGAGTATGAACTCTGTTTTGATGGCAGATGCACGCCTATCAATGACTTTTTTTTAGCACTTCCCGAAATCGACACTATTGTTCTTGAAGCCTGTGAACGCTAAAATAGCGCCAATTTTTATCAATAAGGCTTTGTGTGAAATCTGAATTCAAAAACTACAGTTATATTTTTCTAGGCTCACTCTTTTTATCGTATGGTGTCGTCTCTTTATTTATCCCTAATGCCCTTGTTACGGGCGGAACATCGGGTATGGCGCTTTTAGGGCACTATATTTTCAAGCTTCCTGTGGGTATGCTTATGATTCTTATCAACGCACCGCTTTTGCTTTTAGGGACAAAATACTTCGGCAAGCATTTTACGATTCGCAGCATCATTGCTATTGGTTTGACCTCTTTGTGTATCGATATGATGGTGGAGCTGTTGCATGTGAATGCCCTCAGTCACGATGTTATCTTAGCGGCAATTTTTGGTGGTATTGCCATTGGTATAGGGCTTGGGTTGATTTTTAGTGGACATGCGTCTGCGGGTGGTTCAACTATTCTTGCAAAAATCATAGCCTCAAAAACAAGCATTAAAGCCTCTTCGGTGATGCTTGTTATTGATATGCTCATCATCATTGCCATCGCGTTTATCTCCAAAAATGTGGACTTGGCACTGTGGAGTTTGGTGAGCATTTACATTACGGCTAAAAGCGTTGACATGTTCCTTACTCGTGGACCTTCTAAAAAAGTGGTGCATATCGTCTCATCGAAAATCGAAGAGCTTTGTGAGCAAATCGTCCTTCATTTAGGCAAAAATGGTACCATCGTACAAGGCAATGGCATTTTTGAGCATGAAAACAAACGAATGATTTTTTTAGTGGTTGAAAACAGCAAAGTACCACGTTTAAAAGAGTTGATTCAAAAAGTAGATAATGAAGCGTTTATGGTGGTTATGGAAGCTTCAGAGTTGTTGGGGCGTGGGCACTAAAACTTGCTTTTGAGGTTGATGCTAAATTGGTCATTTTGTTTATCAATGCCTGTTTTATCGTACGAAATGCCAAAATTAAGCCCTTTAGCGATCTCATCAACGCGAAATGAACTGTAAACACCTGTATAAGAAAAAGTATTTTGCATATCATTGGCAATGACATAGCGAGAGCCTAAAAGCATATCTCTTCGTGGTGCATAGTTGAAGTCTAACGCATAGGCTTGTGTATTTGGGGCGTAATTGTTTGAGCTAAGAACAGAAGAGGTTGGTAAAAGCTGATCTTTTCCTTCCAAGTCACTGTACGCACCATGGCTTCCTCCCTCTACCTTTGAATACGCAATGTAACTTCCAAAATTTTCATAATTGATCTGCGCTTTAAGCCCAAGAGCGTTGGTTGTACTGAGCTCACTTTGCGCTAAGCTTTGACGATACGTATCGGCATAGTAGTTGGCACTGAGTTTATAGCCCAACATATCCGCTTTCCCATCGTATAAGGCTTCGGTATAGTAAAGCGTGTTATCTGTGCTACTTTGACGTGTCTCTGTTGCAAACGATTGTGTGGCAACTTCGAGTCTTATGCCTTCCATAGGGGCTGTTTTGTAGTGGAAAAGAATTTTTTGGGTTTTAGTGCTTGAAAAAGGGGATGCCTCTTCCGTGCCTTCGTTATAGTTTGCGTTGATCTTATGCGTTAGATTGCCATCGAGTAGGGCATCGATGAGTGAGTCAGCGGCATATAAAAAAGAAAAAAGCGTTAAAAAGAGAAAAAAAATAAAGCGTTTCATTGTTATCCATCATCAAAAATAGTACCACAAACAAGCTTATTATAACACAACTAGAGCTCTGTCTATCAGCATTGTAAGATAAATCATAATGATGCTTAAAAGTCATATTTAGGTCATATTAAAATATTTTTATATCACTCTTTTGTGCCTTAAGATAAGATATACTTGTATAATTTTGAACGTATCTAGGAGTCATGTTAATGTCAAAATCTCTTTATTTTATCGATACTAGAGTAAGTCATTATCAAAATATCATTAACAATATGCCTTCTAATGACACCTATTTTTTGATACCCTCTGATCGAAATGGATTAGCGCAAATAGCACGCATTCTTTCTACACATAAAAATCTTGATACACTTCATATCGTTTCGCATGGCTCAATGGGGAAGCTTTATCTTGGTAATATGCTTTTAACACAAGACAATATAGCTTCATACAAAGCGTTGCTCCGCTATATAGGTGGAACATTGTCGCCTGATGGTTCTATTGTTCTTGATGGATATGATAACAGTGAAAGCAATGCAGGAGAAGCTTTTATAGAGGCATTTGCCACTTTGACAGGTGTTGATATGGTGATTGCTCCTTTGAACATGCTTGATGGAGAAAATGTTCTTGAAGGTTATAGCAGTTCTGTCGCTATAACGCAACTACGCTTAGCATACGACAGCACGCTTGCCAATGCTATTCATGAAACTGTCAGCCTTGATACAACGCATGGAAGCGCAGATGTACAAGCCAATAGCATCAAGAATGGTCAGTTTTCTGATGATGCTCTCTCCTTTCATCCTTTAGCACCCAATGGTGAAAGTGTACATACCTCTTTTCCTAACCCTGAGAACTCATTTCACATCAGTGAACCTCTCAATACCTATGATACATCGCTTTGGATGAAATCAGATGGCTGGAGCAATGGAGGCGTTTTTGCCAACAGTTGGGATGGCAATCAGATTGTGTTTAGCAATGGTACGATGAAACTTAGCCTTGAAGAGATTAATGGTACATTAGTTTCAGGAGAGTACCAATCCAATGAAAAGTATGGGCATGGTTACTACGAAGTTTCTTTGAAAGCCTCTGGTATTGCAGGAACAATCAATGGCTTCTTTACCTATACAGGCCCTAGTGAAGGTACTCCTCATGATGAAATAGATGTTGAGATCAAAGGAGACGATCCTACACAGATGCAGGTTAATTACTGGACAAACGGTGTTGAACATCCTTTTGTCATTGATCTTGGATTTGACGCTTCGATGGCGTTCCATACCTATGGTTTTTTATGGCAAGCCGATAAAATTGAGTGGTATCTTGATGGTCAACTGGTTCACACTGAAGACGGCACAAATGGCGCACTTCCGACACATCCTGGAAAAATTATAACAAACCTTTGGGGAACCAGTGGTGCAGGTGTTTGGAGTAGTGATTACGATGTGAGTAACGGGGACGCTGAATTAGAAGTAACGCACATTCATTATTCAACTGATTTAACGTCTATTGGAACTGCCAACAACGACGAACTTTACGGTTTGGCAATGAGTGACTTTCTTGATGGAGGAATGGGGGCTGATGTCTTATACGGTGGTCTTGGCAACGATACTTTAAAAGGAGGCGAGGGGCAGGATACCTTTGTCTTTAACACAGCATTAGACCCTGCGATCAATATAGACACCATTCTCGATTTTTCCTCGGCAGAAGATACCATTGTGATTGATGTTGCTATTTTCGAAGACCTAGCGGGTAAAACGATTGTATCTGACAATATTGAAATAGGTACAGGTGTAAGTACAGCTAGTGAAACAGATAATTATTTCATTTATAATACAACAAGTGGAGCACTCTATTATGATGCGGATGGAAGTAGTATAGGAGGCGTTGATGCGGTACAAATTGCACAACTTGGTGTGGATATACATCCTACACTCGTTGCTTCTGATTTTGCCATTCTTTAGAGCATAAGAGAGACAGAACCCTTAGTACAAGGGTTCTGTGTGAGAAGTTAGACAAAAATTTAAGAACGTTTGTTCCTAAATTACATCATTCCGCCCATGCCACCCATTCCGCCCATGCCACCCATATCTGGCATAGCAGGAGCTCTATCTTCTTTCGCGTTTGTAATAGTCGCTTCTGTTGTTAACAGTAGGCTTGCTACAGAAACAGCATTTTGAAGTGCGATACGAGATACTTTAACAGGATCAACAATTCCTGCTTCAAACATATCAACATATTCACCTGTTGCTGCATTAAAACCATAGTTTGCTTTGTTGCTGACAAGAACGTTGTTCGCAACAACACCTGCATCAAAGCCCGCATTTTCAGCGATTTGTTTTAAAGGTGCTTTAAGGGCGCGTGTAACGATCTCAGCGCCGATAGCTTCATCACCAGTGACATTGAGTTTAATTTTTGCGTTTGCAAGAAGAAGTGCAGAACCACCACCTACAACAATGCCTTCTTCAACCGCTGCTTTGGTTGCTGAAAGCGCGTCATCAACTCTATCTTTTTTCTCTTTCATTTCAGTTTCAGTTGCTGCACCCACTTTAATAACTGCAACACCGCCACTGAGTTTTGCTAAACGCTCTTGGAGTTTTTCTCTATCGTAGTCACTGCTTGTATCAGCAATTTGCGCTCTGATTTGAGCAACACGTGCATCAATTCTTGCTTTCTCTCCGTTACCATTAACGATAGTTGTGTTGTCTTTGTCGATAACAATGCGTGCTGCTTGACCAAGGTCTGCTAGAGTTGCTGCTTCAAGTGTACGTCCTAGCTCTTCACTAATGACTTCACCACCACTGATGATAGCGATGTCTTCAAGCATTGCTTTTCTTCTGTCACCAAAACCTGGAGCTTTAACCGCAGCGATGTTTAGGACACCTCTGAGTTTGTTAACAACTAATGTTGCAAGTGCTTCACCATCGATGTCTTCAGCGATGATAAGAAGAGGTTTTCCTGTTTTTTGAACTTGCTCAAGAACTGGTAAAAGGTCTTTAAGGTTAGAAACTTTTTTGTCAAACAATAAAATAAATGGATGTTCCATAATAGTTTGCATTTTCTCAGGGTTGGTTACAAAGTAAGGAGAAAGGTAACCACGGTCAAACTGCATACCCTCAACAACGTCTAACTCGTCTTGGATACCTTTTGCTTCTTCAACAGTGATAACGCCATCTTTGCCTACTTTTTCCATAGCTTCAGCGATTAACTCACCAATAACAGTGTCTGAGTTTGCAGAAATAGTTGCAACTTGTGCGATCTCTTTTTTATCTTTAACGGTTTTTGCCATACTTTTAAGCTCAGCAATGATTGCTTCTGCTGCTTTGTCCATACCACGTTTTACTTCAACAGGATTTGCACCTGCTGTGATGTTTCTAAGACCTTCTTTGAAAATAGCGTGTGCTAAAACAGTTGCTGTTGTTGTACCATCACCTGCTTGGTCAGCCGTTTTGCTAGCAACTTCTTTAACAAGCTGTGCACCCATGTTTTCAATGGTATCTTTAAGTTCGATCTCTTTTGCTACAGAAACACCATCTTTTGTGATGCTTGGGGCACCAAAGCTTTTTTGAATTAAAACATTGCGACCTCTTGGTCCCATTGTAACTTTTACAGCGTCATTGAGTTTTTTTACACCTTCATAAAGTGCATTTCTAGCGTTATCTGAAAATTGAATATCTTTTGCCATGCTTATTTCCTTTTTTTATATATGTAGTAAATTATAAAACACCAAGAAGATCGTCGAGGTTCATCACAAGATAGGTTTTGCCATCCAGTGTTAACTCTGTACCAGCATATTTGCCAAATACAACTTTATCGCCAACTTTAACAAGTCCTTTTTCTTCAACTTTAGGACTGACTGCTCTAACAATACCGCTAAGAGGTTTTTCTTTGGCATTGTCAGGGATGATAATACCTGTAGCTGTTGTCGTAGCTTCTTCAACTCGCTCAAGAAGTACGCGTTTTCCAAGTGGTTTGAAAGTCATGTGTTTGTCCTTTTGACTAAAATTTTTAGCACTCGTTTATTTCGAGTGACAAAATTTTACACAAAAGTAAGTCAAAAGTCAAGAAAAAAGTGCTAAAAGTTTAGTCTATTGTACTCAATGTTTTTTAGTTTTTCACAAGTTTTTCAAAAATAGCTTTAATTAACCTAAATATAAGTTTTATGACTATATAATGCCAACCTCTTTTAACCGTGTCAAGGTAGCTCAGCTGGTTAGAGCGCTGGTCTCATAAGCCGGAGGTCGAGGGTTCGAGTCCCTCTCTTGACACCACTTTTTCAACCTCCAAAAAAATTACAAAATCCCCTTTAATTCGATGTTTTAAAGACATAAAATGGTTTGTGTTTTTAACACTTCAATTCATAGTCGATCTTCAAAAAAACAATAAACAACGTCACACAATGGCACAACTGCTAATTGAAACACAAAACAAAAAATCTTATTCATATAAAATATAGCTGTATTTCATCTCCCCTATCGTTATTAGCTTAATAATAATGTTTAGTTTTTGACATCATTTTTCGCACATCAACGAAGCTATACTTTTTATACCTTAACAGAAAACCCTTCAATACAGCACTTTGATAACATTTTGTGTAAGAAGTGACATTTTTACCTTCAAAGCAAAATTTTTATACATATCTCACATTAAATATCACAGTTAGTTATTAGAATTAAGGCAGGTATAAAAAACCATTTCAAAAAGGAGTTCTACA
>CAYXNJ010000036.1:0-27297 GCA_964466465.1 uncultured Sulfurospirillum sp. | reverse complement strand
AGCACAACCTTGCCAAGGTTGGGGTCGCGAGTTCGAACCTCGTTTCCCGCTCCATTTAGTTTTGTTTAGAAAAGAAATGCGTTGCCCGGATGGCGAAATTGGTAGACGCAAGGGACTTAAAATCCCTCGGGAGTTTTTCCTGTGCCGGTTCGAGTCCGGCTCCGGGCACCACCTGATGAAGATTCGGTGGCGATATAGCCAAGCGGTAAGGCATGGGCCTGCAAAGCCTTGATCCCCGGTTCGAATCCGGGTGTCGCCTCCACCTTAACAACTTATTCACTCTTTAATTTCTGTCGGGAGATGGCAGAGCGGCTTAATGCGGCGGTCTTGAAAACCGTTGAAGGTAACACTTCCGGGGGTTCAAATCCCTCTCTCCCGGCCACTTCTTTATAAATTATCCCCTAACTTATCATTTAAAGCAGCTAGAATCTAGCCACTTTAAACGTTTATAACCTCTACTTTTATCGACTTGAATGCTGCTGTTAAAACAAATTCATCACATCTATCACCAAAAAGATTGTTTATTTTCGATTTGGCATGGTGAAAAGTGCAGAACAATGTTTTTGGTTGAACTTTGTCAGTCAATTTTACTGTTAGCGGTTCACTTTGCCCAAATGCTGTTTTTAAAATAACTTTTTCACTGGTAAAATCCGCCACATCATCTTCGTGCACGAGTAAAACTGTTTCATCATAACGCTTATTGAGTCTTTCACTACGGCTGGTTTGAGAGGCATTGTTATACTGTGCAAGAGTTCTTCCTGTGGTAAGATGATAGCCTGTGAGTCTTTTTTCGCGTATCTCTTGTACCATACCGCGGAGTTCGTACTGGTGGTAGTGAAATTCACCATAGCCATCTTCAGTTCTAAAATCGAGTTGATGTAAAATAGGTGTATCTTCAGTGTGTACTGGCCATTGAAGTCCACGCACACGGTGACGCTCAAGTCTGTTGTAACTTGCACCCGAAAAACGTCTGTATGCCACTTCACGCACTTCATCCCAAATCTGCTTGGAATCTTCATACGTATAATTTCCGCCCATTTTGTTATCGAGCAGTTTGATGACTTCCCAATCATCGGGTAAATCAGACTTCACAAGTGGTTGTGAGAGGTGAAGACGACGCATAGCATTAACATAAACACCTGTTTTTTCATAAGCAGACTTCACACCAATGACGATGTCAGCACGATTGGCAATTTCAGTCATAAACAGCTCTTGCACCATGATGAACTCAACATTATCAAGCGCACGGTTGACTTTGTTGCTGTTAGGGTGAACATGGGTAAGGTCTTCGCCCATATTGATGACCGCTTTAATGCGACCATCAATCATTTCATCCACGAGCTGTGGTGTCATCAAACCGATCTCTTTTGGTGTTTGATAATCAGGGTCGTAATAAGGAAGCATGCCCATATCGCAAGCACCCTGAACGTTATTTTGCCCACGAAGTGGCATAAGACCAGCACCTGTTTTTCCTACATTTCCTGTCATAAGCGCTAAATGGGTTATCGCCATCACCGCGTAGGAGCCATCAATGTGTTCAGTAACTCCTAGTCCCCAGAAAATCATCGACTTTTTAAGGGCATATTCACGTGCTACTTTTGGGATGAGCTTGCTTAGGTATTCATAGCCTTCTATGTGCTCAAAATACTTTGGATTTGCATACGGGTCATTTAAAATTTTCTCTTTAAATGCCTCAAATCCTTTGGTACGATCTGCCAAAAAATGCTCATTGTAAAGCTCTTCGGTGATGATGACATACGCCATCATATTTAAAACAAGCAGATTGGCTTCATGTGGAATAATGCCTTTGTACTTGGCAAAGCGGTGCAAGGTGATTTCTCTGACATCAAACACAGCTAGATTATCGTGTTTACCTGCCACATCAACAATACGGTTGGAGATAATCGGATGCGCTTCAGTCGTATTCGAGCCAAAAACAATCATAAATTCGGCATTATAAATGTCATTGTACGGATTGGTCGCCGCACCCTCGCCGATGGTGGTTCGCATACCTTTAAGGCTTGGAGAGTGACAGATGCGCGCACAGTTATCGACATGCGGAGAGTTTAGGGTGTGACGGGTAAATTTTTGAAGCAAATAGGAACTCTCACAGGATGTTCTTGCTCCTCCGATGGAGCAGACACTGGTTCGTCCATACGTTGCTTGAATCTCTTGAAGTTTCATCGCGCACGCTGTGGTTGCACCATCTAGCGTTGTTTCAACCCATGTTTCATCAAGATCGACCAGTGTTGAAGCAATCTGTGCTTGAATAGCTGGATTTTTCGCTAAAAAGCTTTTACGAATACGTGGAATTCTAAGACGATCTGGTGCATCAACAAATTCGTAGCCGTATTTACCTTTCACACATAAGTTTCCCTCAGATACTACGCCTTCAGGGTGCGCGAAAATGCTGTGAATTTTATTGTCTTTAACATTGGCAGCGATGTCACAACCAACGCCACAGTAGGTACAAACGCTGTCGATTACTTCAAAATGTTCCATCGTTTATTCGCCTTTCGTATAGAAAAAGTCCCCATGTACAGACTCGTTTTTCATCTTTTTAATCGCACTTGCTTTGAGTGCTTCATAGCGCGTTTCATCGATTTTTTGTTCACGCATGGTCACTTCTTTATCTTTACCAGAAACTTCTGTGTTAAGCACTTCACACTCTTTTTTAGTCAATCTTTTTTTAAGAAGCAGTGCTAACTCTTCATCTGTTTTTGTAAGGGGTCGCTTGTCGCCCATGACCATTAAAATGATTTTTCGCGCTTCCAATTCTTGTAATTTCATGTAAACCTCGTTTAGTAATTACGCGTATTATAGCCTAACGAAACTTTTGCTATACTCTACCTTATTGATTAAAAGGTAAAATCATGATTATCTATATTCACGGATTTGGCTCTAGTGGCGAGGCAAGCAAAGCAAAACTGCTTCGTGCTTATTGTCAAGAAAACAAGATTCGTTTTATTGCACCTTCGCTCCCTACTATTCCTGATCTTGCGATTAAGACACTCAGTGAGCTCATCGAATCGTATCAAGACAATGAACCAGTCTATCTTATGGGCTCATCCCTTGGTGGGTATTATTCACTCTATCTGAGCGATAAATACAACCTCAAAGCTGTCCTTATCAACCCAGCCATCAATGCGCCTGAAACGCTAGAGCGCGCCATTGGGCATGGCGTGAGTTATTATGATAATTCTGCTTATGAATGGAATGAATCGCACCTTGAAATGCTAGAAAGCTATGAAATTGAAGAGCCAAACCTTGAAAACCTGCTTGTGTTACTTCAAAAAGGTGATGAGGTCTTAGACTATGAAGAAGCACAAGATGTTTTAGAAGGTGCCAAGATGGTTGTAGAGGAGGGTGGCAACCACAGCTTTGAAGGGCTGGATCGCCATTTAGAGAGTATCAAACGCTTTTTTGGCGTCGCTTTAAAATTGTAATGTTATTGAGCAGTTTGACCGCATAAAGCGTTAAAACGGTTCCAATAATGATAAAAAAATCAACTTTTTCATTTAAAAAGATAGCACTTAGCCCTATGGCTGAGAATGGCACTAAAAAGACAAATGAACTCACTTCTGCTGCACCTAATTTTTCAATCCCTAAGAAATAGATCGTATTGGAAAAGGTGGAAGCAGCGAGGGAGATCAAAATCGTGTTAATCCAAAAGATACTATCAAACGATGCAAAAGGGATGGCACTTACATCTACAAACAACGCCCAATCCAGTACAACGGTGACAATATACATATAAAACGTAAAGACAATAGGTGAAATTTTCGTTGATTTTGAGCTGATAATCGTCAAAATAGCCCATAAAATAGCCGCTAGGAAAAAGTAAAGATTTTGAATGACCAAGATGTGCGCTAAATCAAACGTCCAAATGTGCAACATCGTCAAAACACCCACTGCACCTAATCCAAGGGCAAACAGGTCTTTAGAACTCACCTTTTTTACTCCCATCAATGCAAGTAAAATAAAGGTTAAGATCGGAATCATCGTTGTTACCATCGCTCCACCTAAAGAGGCTGTACCAAATTTTGTGCCGAGGTAATAGTATTTGTTATAAAAAATCAATGCAAGCGCTACTAAGATCACTAAGCCAAAGCTTTTCAGGTCAATTTTAAATGAGTGCTTCAACCAGATAATAATAGGCACCATCGTAATAGCAGTAATGCCAAAACGCAAAAAGATCATCTCAAAAGCACTGACATAATGCCCTAAAACTTTCACATTGACCCATGAACCACCCCATGCAACCATCGCTAAAAAGAGTAAAAAGAAAAAAAGATTTTTATTGGTCATGATTAATATCGTGTGAATTTAACGGCTTGAGCTTTGCCTTCAAGGCCACTGAGGCGGTTCCATGAAGCACCCAATTTAGTGTAACGCACAAAGATGAGTGCATCTGCTCCTTTTTTCACCGCTTCTTCTTTGAGTTTAGCTTCTATTTGAGCTTGTGTTGGCTCTTCACCCCATGGATTGAGCTTCGTCATACTCGCACTTACTTCACCAAGGCTAGTATAAGGACGATCGGTAATATCTAAATCATACATCAAAACCGTACTAGGAAGCGCTATTTTGACTTCTTTTATCGCAGCAGGAGGTGGCGTTTCGGGTGCTTTCTGGCTCCAAAAATTATAATTAAAACTCATACTACAGCCTGAGAAAAGACCTATACAGACGACTGCTACTATCCATTGTTTCATCCATCACTCCTTAAAAATCATACGATAGTCTAGCAAAACAGTGTTAATGTTTTACCTGTATGCTTTTGATTTTCCATAAAATAATCACACGTACTAAAAAAATACCGCTAAGCAACCCATAACACAGACTAATCCCTAGAATAAACCAAGGCTCAGAAACGATTTTTAACTCTCTTGCGAGTGCAACACCTACCACAAATTTTAACCAAAAAATGACCATCATAAGAGTTAGCCAAAGCCAACTTCCTTTTATCGCAAAGGCATTGTGCTCTTCTATATAAATTGCATTGTAAAACGTTTTTATACGAATACCCAGTGCCATTACGATCATCATACCGATACTCCATGCAATCACACCAATACCCATACCAAAAGCAGATGCAACACCATACATAGAAAAAAGTACCATCATACATGGCAATACAAATGCCCTAAAATAGGGCACAACACGATCACGACTCTGCATCCATCCTAATCCCAACAGTGCTACAAACAGCACATAAACCCATACAGGGGTGTGCTGCAAAATCGCCATCAGCATCTAAACTCCTTTTTTCTATAACCTATTAGCCATTTTATCATATAATAATGTTCTGCAAAGGAGGCGCCATGCAAAACGTGATCCTAGATATTGCTAAACATGCCATCCAAGATGGCTTCAACCATACTTCTACTATTGATAGAAAAGCTCTATTGGAGCTCTATCCCGAATTTGCTAAACCCAAGGCAACCTTTGTAACGCTCACACTCGATAACCAGCTTCGAGGCTGCATTGGATCTTTGATTGCACATAGAGCATTTTTAGATGATCTTATTCACAATGCTCAAGCTGCAGCATTTGAAGACCCTAGATTTTATCCGCTCAGCCTTACAGAATTTTCACGCGTTCACATTGAAGTCTCGCTGCTCAGTGTACCTGAGGTGGTTGAGTATAGTGATCTTGCGGATTTAAAATCTAAAATCCATGTGAATGTGGATGGCATCATTCTTCAAAAAGGGAGTCGAAAAGCAACTTTTTTACCTCAAGTATGGGAACAACTTCCTACTTTTGAGCTTTTCTTTTCACATCTGTGTCAAAAAGCGGGGTTAGAATCTAGCTGTTTAGAGAGCCATCCTGAGATCTGGCGTTACAGAGTCGAAAAGGTGAAATGATGGACTATTTTAAGACTGAAGGCTCGCGTCTGGTTTGTCTTCTCTGCGCGCATTACTGTCACCTTAAAGAGGGGCAAGTAGGGATTTGTGGTGTCAACAAACATGTGGATGGCGCCATTAAAAACCTTGTCTATGGTTACCCCGTAGCCATGCACGTTGACCCTGTGGAGAAAAAACCACTGTACCATTTTTTACCCTATACCAGAGCCTTTTCACTCGGTACCATTGGCTGTAATTTCAAGTGTCCCTTTTGTCAAAATTGGAGTATTTCACAAGAAAAAACGGTACAGTCTAAAGAGTACTTTGCGCCTCAACACATCGTTGAGATGGCACTCAAATACGAATGTGCGTCCATCGCATACACCTACAACGAACCAACCATCTTTTACCCCTATGCAAAAGATATAGCTATTTTAGCCCATGAAAAGGGCATTAGAAATATCTTTGTAACCAATGGATTTGAATCAAGTGAAGTTATTGATGATATGGTGGGTATCATCGATGCTGCCAATGTTGACCTTAAATCCTTCAACCACGACTACTACAAAAAAGAGCTTGGCGGTGGACTAGAAGCTATTTTGGAAAACCTCAAACATTTTAAACGAAGTGGCATCTGGGTGGAAGTGACTACACTGATCGTTCCAACGAAAAATGACTCAGACGCGGAGCTAACCTCCATCGCTTCGTTTATCGCTAAAGAGCTAGGAGAGGAAACACCGTGGCACATCAGTGCGTTTCATCCTGATTACCACGAACAAAGCCTTCCTGCAACCTCTTTAGAAACACTCAAGCGAGCAGAAGCTATCGGTCAAAAAGCAGGTCTTAAACACATCTACATCGGCAATGTAGGGCTTGAAAATCCAACAAAATGTGCCAAGTGTCATACGGTTTTGATCAAGCGCCACCGTTTTGAAGTCACTGAAAACTACCTTGTTGAAGGATGTTGTCCCAACTGCAAGACCAAACTCGTAGGAGTTTTTGATGAATAAATATAGAAAATCTGCCGTAGCAGGCATGTTCTACCCCGATAGTTGCAGTGAAATTAAACACTACATTGCCCATTTTGATAAAGAGATGCCAGCATTAAAACTCGATGTCCGACCTCGCGCACTTATTGTGCCTCATGCAGGTTATATTTACAGTGGTTATACCGCTAACCTTGCCTACCACTATACCGCTTCAAAACGTCCTGATATAGAGCGTGTCGTTGTTCTAGGCCCAAGTCATCGCATCTACATCGCAGGTGCTTCCATCGCCCTTTTTGAGGCGTACCACACACCTTGCGGTGAAATCAAAATCGACCTAGAGTATAGCCATGCCTTGCAGAAGAAATTTGCCTTTTTAGACTTTCACCCTATGGCACATGAAGAACACTCCACAGAAGTACAAATGCCCTTTATTAGGCACTATTTTAAACATGCGAGCGTTGTTGAAATTGTGTACGGAGACATCACCCATGGAGAGCTTTCAACACTTGTTGACACACTCCTGCTTGATGAAAAAACACTTGTCGTCATCAGTACGGACCTTAGCCATTTTTACACAGAAGAAGAAGCCAACAAACTCGATACACTCTGCATCAATGCTATTTCACATCTCGACCTACACGCTCTTTCACATGGGTGTGAAGCGTGTGGACTGACAGGCGTTAAAGCGATGGTACAAAGTGCACTTTCGCATCACCTAAAAGCACACTTTTTAGACTACCGCACCAGTTTTGCACGCACGGGAGATGCTAGCAGAGTTGTGGGTTATACCTCGTTTGTGGTAGGTTAAACCAAAGCAAAAGATGGCATATAGTTTTGAAGGTTAATTTTCTTCGCCAAATGCGTGTGTTATACTCACTCATCCACTTCAAAGGACATTGATGCAAACCCCAAAAGACTATTTTCACGAAAAATCAAAAGTCTATGAAAAAGAGCCTGCACGCGTTGATAATGTCACCAACATCGCCGATGCGATTTTAAGCAAACTCTCTTATGATAAAACAACAACACATCTGATGGATTTTGGGTCAGGCACAGGGCTTTTAACCGCTAAAGTTGCACCACATGTGAAAAAAATCACCACCGTTGACGTTTCGCCTTCTATGAATGAACAACTCCGCGCGAAACAAGACGCACTTGCCTGTGAACTTGCGATGCTTGAGCTTGACCTTTCAACGGCTGAGATTGATGAAACATTTGATGGCATCATCTCTTCCATGACCATTCATCACGTCGAAGACACACTAGCACTCTTTCAAAAATTTCACCGCATGCTCAACAACGGAGGCACCATCGCTCTAGCAGATTTAGATAAAGAAGATGGTACTTTCCACACCGAAGATATGGGCGTTTTTCACTTTGGTTTTGACCAAGAAGAGTTCGCCGCACTTGCCCAAAAAGCAGGTTTTAAGGATGTCCACATCGAAATTGTGAGCATTGCCAAAAAGCCTTATGGGGAGTATCCTATTTTCTTGCTGACAGGGCGTAAGTCTTAAAAACTTACACTATCGGCACGTAAATTTCGGTACGCAAGTTCTCGGGTTTGGTTCGCCTAGGGTCACGGTTGAGGTACTTCTCAAACAAAGGCGCATCGCGAAGTCCGACACCCTCGGAAACCACCCAATCCATGATTTGATCATAAGTCATTTTAAGATTTTCATACGCTCCTTTGTGTAAAAACATCGCGCATTTTCCGCCATCGAGTACCTTTTTAAAGACTTCACCTTTAGGCTCAATGCTCTCGTCCTCACACGTAATGCACGCATCGTAACGCAGTAAATTTTGCTCAACAAGACTCGGGTTATCGTGCCCGATGCCAAAGTGCATCGTCGCTTTGCCCATAATATTTTTACGAAACTTCATTTTTTGCTCATAGGCAAACGCCATCAACACGTTCCACGCCTCGCATGAAGAGGTTTCATATGCTCCCGTTTTTCGCGCATAAAAAACGCTTAGAGGTTTAAACTCAACAATTGTAGGTTTTAGCATAACGGCTCCTTTGTTCGCTTTGAGCTGAGCTGCGTATGTGCGCGGACTCATACCAAAACGGTTTTTGAACGCTTTGCTAAAAGAAGCATTGGTTTCAAACCCACACGAGAGTGCTACATCAGTGATTTTGGGCTCAGTTTTGAGCTTCCATGCCGAATAAACCAACCTTACCCGAGCGATAAAATCGCCGATGTTTTCTCCCGTAACGGCTTTGAAAATACGATGAAAATGGTACTTTGAAAACCCCGCTATACGTGAAAGCTCTTCAAGACTAAGCTCTTTGTCCGCATTTTGCTCGATGTAAAAAACAACTTTATACACCAACCGAACGTAATCCTCACGAGTACTCTCTTTCATCGAACCTCTTTTGCTTTGCGTTTGGGGTATTGTAGAAAAAACAGGGATATAAAACTACTCCGATATTGCTATTTTGACAATTTTCTTCAACTCCTCAACAGTGGGTGCACCTTTACGATGAAGTATTAAATGACAATTAGGACAAACGGGCATTAAATCTTTTATAGGATCTACTTTATATTCTCCCATTGTTTTGTGCAAAGGCATAATATGATGAACATGAATTGCATTTTTACCTATTTCACCATATTTTTTTTCAAAATCAAACTCACATATTTCGCAAACATATCCTTTTTTTTCTAAACAAGCTTGTCTTGCTTTTGGATCACGCTCATATTGGTTTACATAAACTTTTTTTTGGCTCCCTTCATAAAAATCTTTATTAATTTCATCTGGATAGATATCAATATTTTGTTCAAGAATGCTTTGAATAATTTCTTTTTGATTTTTAGTTTTAATATATGTTGTTCGTGTACCAAAAACTTCTGAATTAAGCCTAATATTAGTGTTTATAATTTGAATATTTGATATTTTGTGTCCATAAATATATTTTTTATCTCTTTTTGAATTTTTTATAATTTCACCTTCAAAAATCGCAGTTGCCACAATATAGCTATCAAAAGTAAATACTATTTTTTCACCTTGACTTACTTGATGATTCTGCCGAGTGTCATAAAAATAATTTTTATCCCTATCAGGTATCGTATTTAGAAAAAACTGTTTTGTTGCGTCAATATCTTCAAAACCTTCCTCTTTTTGTCTTAATCTAAATAATAAATCCATTACCTCTTCCCCTCAATATGCACAATCAACTCTTCAATCACATCAACATAATCCTGAGCATTTCCACTCGCTTTGGCGGCGAGGATGGCGCCCTCAATGGTTGAAGTGATGAAAAGTGCCAGCTTGGTGGTATCACACGCCTTCATTTCGCCCACTTCAACGGCTTTGTCTAAGATAGCTTTGATGTTGGCACGAAACGCCCCATAAATGGACTTCATCAACACATTAAAATCTTCATCGATGTTGGACATCTCTTGGACAATGTTGGCGATGGGGCATCCTCGTTTGAAGTCTCTCACCGATGTATCGCGTAAGCGGGTGTAAAACTCTTCCAAAAAACCGCTCGTGTGCGTTTCAACATAACGGTATTTTTCCATATTTCGCTTGAGTATGGTATCTTCTATCGCAACTAAAGCCATCTCTTTTTTATTGGCAAAGAAGTGGTACATCGAGCCTTTGTGCACGCCTGCTTTGGCTAAGATGTCCGAGAGTGACGCACCTTGATAGCCATGTGAAAAAACCTCGTCAAAGGTTGCATTGATAAGCTTGTCACGTGTCGTTTCCATTGTAATTCCTTTATAATTGGGTTGATTATAGCATATTTTTCGCGCACTTGACTAATCAGTCAAGAACTGCTACAATGCCACTTGACCAAACAGTCAAGGAGGTTTAATGAAACGAGCTCTTATCGTTGTTGATGTCCAAAATGAGTATTTTGAAGGTGGTGCTTTGCCCATCAGTTACCCGCCTCATAGTTTTGAGCATATCAAAACAGCTATTGCAAAAGCCCAAGAAAAGGGCATTTTTACTGTTTTAGTGCAACATACAAGCCTTACAGAAAATGCAGGATCCTTTGTGAGAGGAAGCCATTTGTGGGAATTTCACGATGAGATCAAAAAGATAAAACCTGATCTTTACATCGAAAAGAATCATGCCAGTTCATTTGTGGGAACCGACCTCAATTATAGGCTAAGAACACTTGGCATCGACACGGTGACTATCATAGGCTATATGACCCAAAACTGCTGTGATGCAACAGCCCGTGACGCATCGCAACTAGGATATAATGTGGAATTTCTAAGCGACGCCAACGGAACCCTTGCTTTCTCTAATAGTGCAGGCGAGGTGAGCGCAGAGGAATTACACCGATCTTTCTTGGTCGCTCAAGCCTTTGGATTTAGTCGCGTCTTGAGCCTCAATGAATGGATACCATTACTTAAAAAGGATTAACACATGAAAATCGTTTTTTTAGACGCACAAACAATGGGGAAAGATATAGACCTAAGCCTCTTTAAATCCTTGGGAGAGTTTCACACTTACGAAACTACTTCGCCCGAAGAGTGCATTGCACACATCGCAGATGCAAACATTGTTTTGACCAATAAAGTGGTGATTGACAAAGCGACTATGGATGCGTGCCCAAACCTACAGCTCATCTGTGTCACCGCAACAGGAACAAACAATGTTGATTTGGTTTATGCTAATGAAAAGGGCATCGCTGTAAAAAATGTGGCAGGTTACTCAACCGCGTCTGTGGCGCAAACCACCATCATGCTAGCCCTTAGCCTCATTGGACGCTGTGCCTACTACGATGACTTCGTCAAACAAGGTGGCTGGGTGAGTGCGCCAACTTTTACGCATATAGAGCGTCCTTTTTGGGAAATAAAAGGCAAGCGCTGGGGCATCATCGGACTTGGAACGATTGGTAAAGAGGTCGCGAAAATCGCTACCGCATTTGGAGCAGAGGTCGTTTACTTCTCGACCAGCGGTGCGAACAACGATGCACTCTATAAACGTGTTTCTTTAGAAGAGATGCTTCAAACATGCTCCATTATCAGCATTCATGCACCACTTAATGCCCAAACCAAAGGGCTTATCGATGCAAAAGCCTTGCAAAGTATGAAAGAGGGTTCTGTACTTGTCAATGTGGGGCGTGGTGGCATCATCGATGAAGTAGCCCTTGCAAACATCATTGACGAAAAAGAGCTCTATGTCGGGCTTGATGTCCTAGAAGCAGAACCTATGCAAAAGGCACATCCGCTTTTACAGGTAAAGCATCCTGAGCGTCTGATTATAACACCCCATATCGCATGGTCAAGTGTTGAAGCACGAACAGAACTTATGCGCCTCGTCGCACAGAACATTCAAACATTTTTAAATCATTAAGGAGAGATTATGCCACTCATTCAAACCATTAAACCAGAAGATGCCACAGGTGAGCTCGCTGAGCTTTATGGAAAAATAGAAGCGATGCGCGGACGTGTCAGTAACTCAGCCCAAATCTTTAGTGCAAGCCCTGAACTCATCAAACAGCAAATGAGCTTCATCGAATACTACATGGTAAAGCAAAAAAGCCTTTCAATGCCTCTACTAGCAAGCATTCGTATGCTGATTTCCGATAAAAACAACTGCAGTTACTGTGTTGATTTTAACGCTTCTATTCTTATCAATATGCTGGGCTGGACACCAAAAGATGTTGAAGCCATGCGTGCAAATCCAAACGATGCAAAACTAGATGCCAAAGAAAAAGCGATGCTTCTCTTTGTCCTTAAAGCCGTACGAACACCGCATGATGTTAACGCTTCGGACGTTCAAGCCTTGCGTGATCTTGGCTACAGTGATGGCGAGATACTCGATGCTACCAACCACGGAGCGCGTATGAGTGCTATTGACATCATCTTTGATGCGTTTAAAATCGAAAAAGATTTTTAAGTGACGAGTGCCTTAAAAGTCACACCAAAAAATTAAGGTATAATTGCTTAATTCTTTTAAGGCACTATTTTTTATGATCAATAATGAAATTTTCTACCTCTTTGCCATCATTTCTGTTGGCTACATCTTAGGCAATATCAAAATCAGAGGCTTTTCACTCGATGTCACTGCGATGCTCATTGTAGCGCTTATTGCGGGGCATTATGGGATGATTATCTCTGACGCGTTTCAGTATTTTGGGCTAGCGATTTTTATCTACGCTGTGGGGCTTCAATCAGGACCTGGTTTTTTTGATACCATCAAACATGAAGGACTTAAACTCAACCTTATTGCATCAGCACTTTTGATACTTATTTTTGTCATTATCTTCGGATTTGGCTACTTTTTTGACCTTCCTAAAACCATCATCGATGGTATATTTACAGGTGCGCTTACCTCTGTTCCAGCCCTTGCGGCAGCACTAGAGATCAAACATACCGCAACCACTTCGGTTATCTTTGGTCTTGTTTATCCTTTTGGTATCGTGGCAACTGTTTTATTTATTCGTGTGCTTCCTGTGTTGTTTCGTGTTGATTTGCAAAAAGAAGTCGAAGAGTACGAATCAAGCCAAAAGGTACGTTTTCCTGACATTCATACGAGGAACTTTCGCATTACCAATGAAAATTTTAAAAACACCGAAATCAAAAAATCAAAAATAGAAAGCATGACCTCTACCGTCATCGAGCGTATGACTTCTGATGGGCAGGTTGACCATACCAGTGAAGATGTTTCACTCAGTTATGGCGATGTTATCAGAGTTGCGGGAACCGATGAACAACTGGCAAATCTGAGCATCGTTTTAGGTCAAGAGATCGGCGAAGAACATGAATTTCAAGACAATATGGCGGTTTTAAGACTTTTAACTACGAACAAAGAGATCGTCGGTAAAAAAATCGGTATGATTAAAGAGCTTAAGTCTCTACGTGCAGTCATCACGAAAGTAAGGCGTGCGGGCATTGACATCCCTGCATACCCCGACCTTACATTGCGTCTTGGTGATAAGCTTTATGTGGTCGCACCCGAAACCTACACTGAAAAAGTGACAAAACTCATCGGTAATGACCTTTTAAAATACCCAGCGGCAGACTTTTTGCCTATTTCTTTAGGTGTTGTTTTTGGCATTTTGCTCGGAAGCATTCCTTTTTACATCCCAGGGGTAGGGGCTATCAAGCTTAGTTTCGTGGGGGGCATTTTGATTACGGCGTTGGTGCTTGGAAGGCTAGGGCGTGTTGGACCTATCGTGTGGAACCTTTCACCACATTCCACCACGCTTTTAAAGACACTAGGGCAGCTCATCTTTATAGCAACGCTTGGAACCAATGCAGGCAAATACCTTGTCGAGTCGCTCGAAAACAATGGCATCTTACCTATCGTGCTTGCACTTGGAGCACTCATCGTCTCTTTAGGCATTATCACGTTTACGTGTCGAACCATTTTAAAGATGAATTTTTTAGATATTTTAGGTCTGCTCTCTGGCGCTATGACATCGACACCTTCCTTAACGATGGCAAACAATATGACCAAAACAGATTACCCTTCTATCGCGTATGCTGCGGTGTATCCTCTTGGTTTAGTTCTCGTTATCGTTCTCGCACAACTGGGCATGAAGATAATGTAACATGCAGATGGAAATCCTTACGCACAACCATTGGCTCAACAGCTATGTGCTCAATAAGGAATTCAGTCTCAAAGCGGGTATCTCTTCCAATGCTTATCGCTACTGGAAAGATGCCGCAGCCGCAAAATTTGATGATGCTCGTGTCGTTTTTTTACGTAAAGACAGCATCATCCCCAAATACAAAGCCATCATCAAAGAGTGCACTGACCTCTCTGGCATGGTGCAGTCTCAAGCCTTTTGCAAATACACAGGACTCGCTCCCTCACACCTTATAGAACACAACAACTCTTGCATCTACAAAATGCTCGAAATCATCGATGTTTGCGATGTAAAATTGGTCAATCTCAAAAAATTTTACGATGACTTGAAACTAGACTATAACTACCACATCTACATCGAAAAGTGCAAGTATTTCGGACCTTCACCCTTTGAGAAAAAGATCAATCTCTCTAATGGTATCTGTGTAGGATACTACTAATCCTTATAAATTGCAACGCAAATGTCACAATTCGTTTGTTATAATTTCTAACACTTAATCCCGAGGAGAAAATATGTTTGGCGGACGACGTATAGCAGAACTAGAAAGTGAAAATCAAGCACTAAAACAAGAGTTGCAAAAACTCAAAGTGTATAACGACGAGCTTCAAAGCTCAAACCTACGCATAACACAAGAGGTTAAAGAAACGTCAACAGATCAAACCAAAGAGGAACTCCTCAGCATTCTTCTTGCCAGTTACGAAGATGGAATGAACTTTTTACAACACACCGTGGAAGAAAGCCTTTCTATGCTCACAGAAATCAACACGCTAAACAACAGCTCCACGCAAAGAGGTCAAAACGTTGAAAACCAAACCAAAGAGATTACAAACTCTTTAGAAAAAGTCCAAGAATTGACCCAAAAATTCACCCATGATGTAGAAAACCTCTCTAGCAGTGTTTCGGCTATTAGCGACATCATCAACCTCATTAAAGATATTTCCGACCAAACCAATCTTTTAGCACTCAATGCCGCCATCGAAGCTGCACGCGCGGGAGAGCATGGACGAGGGTTTGCTGTTGTTGCCGATGAAGTACGAAAGCTCGCTGAACGCACTCAAAAAGCAACCCTAGAAGTTGAGTCAAACATCAGCATCCTCAAACAAAACACAAACTCCATGGCAGACACCAGCGAGACATTCCAAAAAGAGTCACAAAACTCTATGGCATCGCTGAGCACATTCTCTAGTGAAATTCATGCGATGCTTGTCAACTCCACCAGCATTACCAACAAATGCGACAATGTCACCAATGAAATCTCCGTAAGCAATGGCAAAATAGACCATATCTTACTGAAACTAAGAGGCTACAATGCCGCTTTAGCACGCAAACAGTCCGACATCTTAGGACACACCGCTTGCCGATTTGGAAAATGGTTCTCAGGCATTAGCCAAAGACTGAGCCCAAGTGTTGTTAATGAAGTAAGCGAACACCATGTAAAAGTTCATGAGGGTCTTAAAAAAGCTATTGATATTTTTGCAAACAATGGCAACACTCACGAGGGTATTCAGAACTTTAAAAATGTAGAAAATTCCAGTAAAGTGGGCTTTGAAAAACTGATAGAAGGTTTTAAAGCCATTCGTAAAAGTTAAAAAAAGGGATTAATGGCTTTAGCAAAAGCCATTAATCCTCCAATAAGCACAAAATCGTTATACTTCCAGTCCTATCCAAAATGGGCAGATGGGAGAGTGGTTTAATCCAGTCGCCTGGAACGCGGCCGTAGGTAACACTACCGAGGGTTCGAATCCCTCTCTGCCCGCCACTTATGCTGAATAACTTAAATATAAAATAATTTTTCTTTACTTAATGAAAACAATCAATTATGGTGTAAAGATTATGATAGCCTCATTGCACAACGCTCGAGGATTCCGATGTATATTATTTCCACCTAATGTACTAAAATTGGTTTCAACCTCTTCTATTTTCACCTTTGAAAAATATTCATTACCAAGCGTAATAAAATCTTCAGACCCTAATCCATTGCTTGACTTATTGGCTGGAAATGTCAATACCACATTAAGATTTTTATTTGAACATAATTCTAAAAATTCTTTTGCTGCACGCAATGATTCAGACTTTCGACTAAATGCAGATACTGGTCTGTATTGTGGAGCTGGATATCTACCTCTTCCTGTTACTTCGATTTCTTGACCATTGCTGATCGTTTCAAGTACATGATAAAAGCGACTGTAATGAACTCCTGAGTATGGTGGATCCGCAAAAACAAGATCACCCTCAGACAATTCAGCTATAGTTTTTCTGTAATCACCAGTTATCGCTTTACCTAAAGCAGTTGCATAGATCGTAGATATTTCTTTAACGGCTTTATCAACATAATAATAAACATCTTTTTTCCAAGCTTCAAAAATATAACGTGCCGCGCTTTCTGTTGGTTGAAACGGCTGTGCCGTATGTCCAGGTGACGCCGCACATTTACTAGCAGCTTCAATCAAGGCAGCCAAAGCAATATTTCTATGATCTATTTCTTCTGGTAATGTTTGACGTAAAGCATCAATTATCATAGCTTGTGCAGGAGAATAATAATACCCACTATAAACCTTGCTAGTCGGCCAAATTCCACCAATTTTTTTGATCATATCTGGAAAAATTTCTTCTGAAAATTTACGAGAACGATGTACTTCAAGTTTAATTTTTTCAAAATCTTTTAATTCTGGTTGTAATGATTCAAAATGATTTGGAAAACAATCAAAAATACGATCTGCTACCTTTCGTGCACGATTAAACCATGGAATAATGATTTCTTGAGGTGTTATTGCTTGTTTTCGAGTTACTACAGCAGCAGCACGTACCATAGCATAATTTTGAAGATCTCCCGCTATAACAGGGCGTTTTGTATGTTGAGCCATATACCACGATACAGATGCTGAGCCACAAAATGGATCAGCAAATTGTGAAGCATTACGACCTTCATGCAAAAGGATCTCTCCTAAAATGGGAAGCATTTTCCCTTTATTCCCCATATATTTCAAACCATATCCAATCTTGATTTATCTTTTAAATCACGATACAAGGCTGATTCTCCACTGGTTCCAGGTTTATAATTATTGATGTTAAAGTCGTTGTCTGTTAGGTCAATTTTTGCTAAAACTTCCTCAAAATCATGTTTTGATGGCACATGACCTAATGTTGATATAGAAAGATAGCAATCACGCAAAAATCTCATAAGTGCTTTATAGCCATTGGTACGATTTAACATTATTCCTTGACTTGGCTGATTCCATGCAATCGGCCATCTACTTTGTACCGCACTAAAATAATTGAAGATAACATCGGCTATTTTTTGATCTTCATCATCGATCATCATATTTCTAAAAATCAATTTTTTAGATTCATCTTCTGTTGCATATTTAGGTCTTCCGCCTCGTAAATAGATATCTCTATCTTGTATTTGTTGGATTTTATCTTTTGAAATATATTCCATGATCATGTTAATAAACGTAGCTTGAGTTAATGTTTCATTACCTTTACCTTCCGTTGCATCACCTAATCTTTTAATGCGTTCATAAAATGGACTTTGATCGTATTTATTCAATGCTACTGCTATAGAATGACATGTTTTTTGTGGACTTTTCGCTTTTGCATATTCAAACAAGTCATATACAAGACTTTTATTTACTTTTGTTTGAGCCAAGTTTACAGTTGAAAAAACTATTGCTTGCTCTGCGATATCCATATCTATAAAAATACTAACATTGATTTCAAATTTAACTTTATCCCCAAATAAATGATCTTCATCTTCCAATAATAAACGTAACCCTTCAATTCGATGTTGTCCATCTAGTACTTTTGCAATTTTTCCTTTAGGAATCTCCGTTGTAGAATTGAGTATTAGCTCATGTGAATCTTCATTAAATGTTGCACATTCAGCAGGTATAGCTAAAATAACTGAGGTCGGGAAACAAGCATCTGCTGTTCTTGAATATTCTCTAATTTCATTAGAACGCTTTTTACTCAATTTTCTTTGGATCCCAAGATATGATTCGACTTCTCTATCTTCGCCCATTCGACGTACATCAGCATAAGTGATATCGCACAAACTCTTAGCATCTATAACTCCGATATAAAACTTGCCAATAGGTTGTTCTATTTTTAAACAAGGGAATTTTGCTTCAATTTTTGTATCCATTTTTAGTTCCCTCCAAAAGAAATTTCTGGCTTAACTATTTTTTTCTGCCAATTTGTAATGAATGTTTCAGATTCTTGCTCTTGCTGATTACGAATAGTTTGTTCAGTAAGTTTTAGATCTCTTGCATTTTTGTAAACAGAAATAAGATAAACCATAAAAACTGTAATTACAAGCATCCAAATAGAAACTTCTATAGCTACAGATGCATTTTTTGCATCTGATTTATTTAGCGCAATATATCCAATCGATACAAAAATTAAAATCGCCATTGTTGTGAAAATTATACTTGTTCGATTTGGAAAAGGGTCAATTGTTTTGTCATCCACAAGAGCTAAATAACTTATTGGACCTAATAAAGATGCACTAATCATAAATAATTCACCATGCTCTATTGTTTTATAAATAGCAGATATAGCATCTTTTGTTTCCCCCGTTATAACATAATCATAGAAACCAAACAGTAAAGAAGGCAACAAAGCAAAAAACAGAGTAAAAATAATTTGTCCTGTAACATCCCAGTGAACACTCCATCGAGGTCGTCTCGCCAATCCACCAATTATAGGTATATGTTCAAAAAAGTTCAAAAAATAATCTTTAGCTGTCCAACACCACATTTTTATATTCTGCTTATATGGCATATGAAATTCTCTCCTTGAATTATATAGAATCAATTTAAGTAAATCTACGTATTATATGCTATTCATGATCTATTTAACTTTAGCAACAAAATAAACTGTTTAGTTAGATTCCATCACCCTAGTAAATTTAGTCAAATATACAAAAAAGTTTTATCATTTTTAAAACGCTTTACTGCATCTCGCTTCTCAGTTTTCCATACTTATCGCATGCGATAGAAACACCTTCTTTACAGGCTTTTTCATACAGTTGGAGTGCCTTATCTAAGTTTTGAGTCACGCCTTGTCCGTTGCGGTACATGACGCCAAGGTTATAGCAACTTTTCTCATACCCTTCATCGCACGTTTTTTGAAACAACTCAAACGCTTTTGGATGATCTTTTTGAACACCTTGCCCTTTATAGTACATCAAAGCGACATTGTAACACCCTCTGGTATGCCCTTTTTCACAGGTTTTATAAAAAAGCGTAAAGGCTTTTACCACGTCTTTAACAACGCCTTCGCCAGAGTCATACATCATGCCAAGATTGTAGCAACTGTCGATAAAACCACCATCACACGCTTTTGTAAACAATGCAACTGCTTTTTGATCATCTTTGTAAATGCCAAGCCCAGAATCGTACATATTGGCAAGATTGTAGCATGCCTCAGCATTGTCATTGTCACACGATTTTTGAAAAAACTCTGCCGCAGTGCCAAAGTCATTTCGCTCGTACGCCGCTATGCCGTCCATAAGGTCATCCGCATACGATAATTGTGTACAAAACGCTAAAAGAGATAAGAGTTTCACAACATTTTTCATCATAGCTCCTTATTTATATTTTCCATTATAGGTTATTTCATTAAACAGTAACTCTTCAATCAACTCAGGAAAGAGCCTAATGCTCATAAAAAGTGCCACATTTTTTGCGATGGAGAGCGGATTGTTTGCATTGGAAATCGAATCTGCTAAATAGTCTTGATCGGCTTTACTAAAGCGTTTGATCGAATAGATAAAATCTTTCACATTTTCTTTTACATCAGCATCTGTTGCGCTTTTTTTATACTCTGCGTGTAATTTATCTATATCCCATATACTCGTTGCAAAAAGAGTTATGATGCTCTTGTTTGCCAAGAACTCTTCAAAAGCTACTTTCACATCAAAATCTATAATCAAACTAGGTTTATCTTCGCCTATAAAGTAAATATTTTCACGTGTGATTGCTCCACCGTAAATATTTTTACCCTTAAACGAATGGGCTATAAAAACCACTTTTTTGCCAATGCGTGAGCTTACAGCATCACCACTTTTCAACTTTTTCCATGAAAGTTCTTGGTACGATTTAGGATCGTTAATACTCTTTAAAACGTCTTCTTTAATGGCGGTTTGATACACAGCATCAACACTGCTTGCCACTTTTTTTTCTTCTTCTTTGCTCGTACATCCGCTAAGGAAACATAGAGCAATCAAACATATCAGTGCATCTCGTAGCATCCTATTCTCCTTTGCATTTGAATTTATTGTATAACGGTACAACTTAAAGCAATAAAAAGTGACGCCTTTAAATCATCAATAAAAAAGAAAGTTATTCTTTTCTTGAAACTATAGCCTTGTCATGCTATACTTAAGTAAATATAGAACTATAAAGAGCATTTTATGATCAATCTCAAAAAAGTACAAATGTTACCCGCTCGTGAACAGGTAGCTTCCATACTGCGCTCTTCAATCCTTTCAGGTGGCATCAGCAAGGGTCAGTCCATCACGCTTGATAGCATTGGTGAACAAGTCGGTATGTCTCGCACGCCTGTGCGTGAAGCATTTCAAATTCTTGCCAATGAAGGACTTTTGGAGCTTCGCCAAAATCGTTGTGCTATTGTCAAAGGCATCTCAATAGAAGCAATTAAAGATCACTATGAAATGCGTATATTGCTTGAAACCGAGGCGCTTAGACGTGCGTGTCAACATATGAACGACGAAACACTCAAAGCCATTCAAACGGTTAACAAGCAAGGTCAACGTGCTAAAGAAGCAGGCGATACCGAAGCCTACAACCTTGCCAATCAAGCCTTTCATATGACCATTTGGGAAGCAGCAGACAGTGAAAAACTCAAATCATTTCTCTCACTTCTGTGGAATGGTTTATCAATGAACCACTTAGTCACAGCTCAAGAATACGCAGGCATCTCTTTAGCAGATCACAATAAAATAGTTGAGCAGTTGGAGAAAAAAGATTATGAAGGTGCATGTGAAACCATGCGTCAGCATATCATCTACAGTATGAACAGTACGCTAGCAAATTATAAAAACTAATCAAAGGAGATGCTTTTGCGCCTCTTTTGATATCTATTTTATTTTTTCATTTTAACTCTTAAAACAGTCACATTAACACAGGGTTTAAACTATTTTCCTATAATCACACTACTTTAACTAACGAGAATTTTGAATGTCCCACACACTCACTGAACGCCAAATCGTTTTAACACTTGCTGCACTTTCAGCTATTACACCTTTGGCAATTGATATGTATTTACCCGCATTTCCTGCTATCGCAACAGAATTACATACCAGCATTCCCAATGTAGAATTTAGTCTTAGTATCTATTTTTTTGGCATGGCAATGGGGCAGCTTTTTGGAGGACCTATATCTGACGCTTATGGCAGACGCCCTATGGTTATTATTGGTCTTATTGTCTTTGGACTCAGTAGTTTTTTACTCTCTATTACGCCTCAAGTTGAAACATTTTGGATACTAAGAGCCCTTCAATCCTTTGGAGGAGGCATTGCAACCGTCAACGTTTCAGCAACCGTTCGTGATATGTTTGATGGTAAAGAGAGTGCACGCATCTTTTCGCTGATCGCCATGGTTATGCTCATGGCACCGCTTCTTGCGCCTACTCTTGGCTCTTTAGTCCTTAAATTTTTTGAGTGGGAAATTATTTTTGTTCTGTTAGGAATTTATACGCTATTTGCACTAGGTTTTTACCTTTTTAGATTTCCATCTGTCAAACAAAAACGCAACAAAATTACACCTATTCAAAACTATAAGAATGTTCTTACCCATAAACAAGCAATGGTTTTTATCATTTCGCAAATTTTATGTACATCAGGGATGTACACCTACATTACCTCTTCTTCATTTATATACATGGAGCATTTTCATCTGAGTGCTGGAAAATTTGCACTCTTCTTTGGTGCAAGTGTCATGATACTTATGGCATGTGGAAGGCTTAACGCATGGCTTGTAAAACGAAATGAACCGCTTGTTTTGCTCCGTTTTGGTATGACTACGCAATCTATTCTTGGCGTTTTATTATTTGTCTTTCAAGATGGAAACCTTTACATGCTTTTTCCACTGATTTCTTTTTATATTGGAACACTGGGTTTTATCTTTTCAAATGGTATTTCTTTAACATTAGAATTTTTTCCAACCATCAGTGCTTCAGCCAATGCAATTGTTGGCGTTTTACAGTACAGCGTAGGCGCATTTATGGGCTTTGTTGCAAGCTCATTGCACGATGGCACACTTTTTCCTATTACAGGCGTTATGATGGTTGTAAGCCTTTGTGGGACGATTCTTTTACTCTTAGGAAGTAGGGGGTATATTCCCCATCATGGAGCACAAAGCTAAAATCTTTTTATCGACTGTAGAAATGGCAAGTTGTGTTATCTCTTCGCGTGTAAAATAACCATCAACGTTTACGTTTAAATCTTCACACACTATGGCTTCTAGTTCAAGCTTAAAGTGGCTATAGGTATGACTAACGCATCCTAAACCTTTGGTATTTTTAGGAAGTTCATCAACTTGTTTAAAACCCCAAAGCCCATGAAGTAATCGTTCTTTACGTTGAATCAGTCCAATTTTTCCCTCTTTTTCTACAATTAAAGCAAAACGCTTTTTGGTAGGAACTTTAGCTTTTTTCTGTGGCAACGGATAATTCTCTGGTGCAGCTTTACCTTTACATTTCTGCATTAAAGGACACTGATCACAAAGAGGATTTTTAGGGGTACAAATGAGTGAACCTATATCCATCATCGCTTGATTATGCTCGTAAGGGTGTTGTATATTGAGAAGTTTCCACGCTTTTTCCCAAAGAACTTTTTCATCTTTTGTCTGAAGCCCGTAATAACGACATAAAATACGCTTTACATTGGCATCAAGTATAGGCAATGGCTGATGGTAAGCAAACGCACAAATAGCGTGTGCGGTACTTTTACCAATGCCTTTGAGTCCACCTAACTCTTCAGGACGTTTGGGCAAAATACCATTGCATGTTATAGCCGTATGGTGAAGATTTTTAGCCCGTGTATAGTAACCCAACCCTTCCCACATCTTTAATACATCATCCAAAGGTGCAACAGCTACGCTTTTAAGGGTAGGAAAACGCTCTAAAAAAGGGAAATAAAATCGCTCCAATACCGTTTTAACCTGTGTTTGTTGCAGCATGATTTCACTAAGGTAGATTTTATAGGCATCATCGCTCTGTCGCCATGGAAGGTCATGACGACCATTTTTACGATACCACTCATAAATCGCCTCTTTTACATTCAAGCCAAACACCACTCAATAGGCTTTTTGCCATTATTGATTAAATAATGATTGCTTTTAGAAAAAGGCTTAGATCCAAAAAATCCACGATATGAGGAGAGAGGAGATGGATGAGGAGCACGTAAAATAAGGTGTTTTTTGCTATCAATTAAACTTGCTTTTGCTCCTGCAGGACTTCCCCAAAGAATGAAAACCAAATGCTCTTTTTGTGCACTTAAAAGTTTAATGACAGCATCTGTGAAATTTTCCCATCCTTGCCCACGGTGAGAATTTGCTTCGCTAGAGCGTACCGTTAAAACCGTGTTAAGTAAAAAAACACCTTGTTTTGCCCATGCCGTTAAGTTCCCACTTTTCGGAATAGCACACCCTAAATCATCGCGTAGTTCTTTAAAAATATTTTGGAGGGATGGGGGATGAGGCACGCCATCTTGTACAGAAAAAGAGAGTCCATGAGCTTGTCCTACTCCATGATAAGGGTCTTGTCCTAAAATGACTACTTCAACCTTGTCAAAAGGTGTATTATCAAATGCAGCAAAGATATTTGTTCCATTTGGATAAATTGTATGATGTTTTTTTTCTTCCACTAAAAAGCTTTTTAAACCCTCAAAATACGGCTTTTGAAACTCTTCTTTTAAAACACTTTTCCAACTCTCTTCAATTTTTGGATCAACCATAAATGTCCTCATTATCTTTATTCTCGTCTTTCAAGCAAAGCTCAAAAGACTACGCTAGCCGCTGGGGCACAAAACAAGAGCTAAAAGCTCGATGTTTCTTTGAAAAGCTTGCCTCGAAGAGGCAGAATAATTCTTTTGTTTAAGAATTTTTGGGTAGAATACGCTTCGCCTTCTTCTAGACCTGTGCAATGTCTTTTAAGAGCAAAGCTTCAGGGTGGGAACACAGCAGAGCACTTTTTTTAGGTGTGTGCCGCAGTCATCTGGGAGAGGGTTTTTACTTCTTAAACCCCAAAATAATTTTCAATTTCCAATGCCAATTCATAAAAATCAGCATTACCCATTTTCCCTTTTTCTTTTAGCTTATGACGTATATGCTCTTTACCTTGTGTTAACTCTTTAGACTTTACACCATGTGAAATAGAAAGTGTCGCTTCAATAAATGCAGCCAAATTATCACAATTTTTAAGTGCTTTTCCATCAATAGCATTGTATTTATTCTCGTTGTAGTGAGACAGATCTTCAACCGCTGTGATTTCATGTTCATATATACGGTTCATAAACTCATTTTTTTGATTATCGCCATACAATCCAAGTAAATATTTAAACTCTTTGATGAGTCCCTCTGGAAGGTAAGGAAGTATCTCTTCTTCAATCATCTTAATTTCAAATTCACTGATAATATCATCAAGCCCGCTCACAGAATACTTTACAGGAGAGATGATGTCTCTTGTTAGCGCTTCTGGAAAATCATGAAAAAGCGCACAAAAGAAGTTATTAACCAAACGCCAATCACATGCTTTGGCTGAGAGAGAGTAAAAATAGCCCAAAATTGCTACAATGAGCATATGCCCTAATACAGAAGTTTCTGGAATTCTAGGTGTTTGTGCCCAACGCTTTTGAAAACGAAGTCGTCCACTAAGATCTATAATTTTAGAGATTTTTTTATTCATAGCCATTTTACGAACGCTTATAAGCTCATAATAGTCTTCTATTTCTTCTTCCACTGCCTCTTTGACACGATCGATATTGTTTAAAAATTGGCTGGTTTGATAAACAATCGAAAATTCCCAGCGTGTCGCCATATACGAAGCTGCTTTGAGAATAAATCGCTCTTTTTTATACATAGAACTATCACTAATGTACGTTTCAAAACGCTTATAAAAAGCTCCATTTTCAATATCGCTGAGTGAATCATACAATTGTGAAAGTACCCATGTATTGATCTCTTTCTCTTTTTTTTGAAGCGCTTTACGAAAGACATCAGGGCGAATATCGGTCACAACAACACGACGTAAAAACTCAAATATTCCTGCTTCAATCAAAGAGCGCATATCAATACTCTCTTTTGATTCCATCTTTGCAATAAAATAAGCAATAATGAATTTATGCGCTTGTTTATCGAGTTCTACCAGTTCCACCATACGCGGATAATCATTCCAACGCTGAATAGAAGCAGCTCCAAAGAACTGCTCAATGAGTTTAGGATTTAACATAAACTCTCATTTCTAACCATTTTGGAGTCAATCTCAATCACTGTATGTACATTACCTCTTGGGTTAAAATCAGCAACTACCTTAAGCCATTTTGGCTTGAGTTTACAATCAAGTAGGTCATAAATTTCATTAGCACTGTTTTCATGACTGATATTACGGTTCATGAAGCTATTGATGTAAAGTTTGATGGCTTTAAGTTCTACAACAAGTTCATCAGGAATATAATCAATATAAATCGTCGCAAAATCAGGATAACCACTGCGTGGGCAAAGGCAGCAAAACTCTGGTAATGTGAGTTTAATCACATAATTTTTTTTATGCTGATTTGGCCAAATTTCTAAATCTTTTTCAACATCAAATTCTTTAATAATTTGTTCACCGTATTTCATGTAATTTCTCCTAGTATGTGTTCTAAATTTTTAGGCTTTGAAATGCAAAACCCTTGTATAAAATCAGGTTTAAATGCTTTTATTTTTTCAAAATGCGCCTCTTTATCGACGAATTTTACCATACTTTGAATGTTAAGCATTTGGGTAAGTTCGATGTAATGTAAAAGAAGGTGTTGATACTTTGGATCATCAATTTTTTTCGTAAATTCAATATCAAATTTTACTAAATTTATCGGTAAATATTTGAGGTATTCAAAACCACAATTATTTCCACCAAAGTTGCCCAATGCTATCTTAAATCCAACCTCTTGATAACTTTCAATGATTTCTCTAAAACGATTCATATTTTCATAACTTTTTTTCTCTGTAATTTCCAATATAAAACAATGAGGTGAAATTTTTTGACGTTCAAAAAGTGTTAAAAGATACCGTTTAAAATTTAAATTTCGAAGCGTCACTGGAGATATTTCAATACTAAAAAGTATCTCTTTTTCCATAAGTGGTGTAATTTCTTTGAGTAGAAGTTCAAAAACTTTCTCATCAAACTCTCTTTCATGTCCTGTATGATTCACAATACGCTGAATTTGCTGCTTTGAGAGTGTTCCATAGGTTTGTGATTCCATGCGTGTTATAACTTCCACTATCGTAATTTTTTCTTTTTGAAGCGATAAGGATGGTTGGTATTTAAAAAAAAGTTTGTGATAATGAATCACTTCATAAATGATCGTTTTAAACTGATCCAATTTAATATTGGGCGTTGTCTCCTCGCTCTTTTTTTGCTCTTCAATCATCATAAGAAGTCGTTCAATAAGGTTGTTTGCATCATTGTCATAGGCTGCACTTAAAAGAGAAAAAGCAACTTTAACTTCAATATTGGAAATCCCAACATTTTGAACACTTTTTGTAAAAACTGTTAAAAGATGCCTGAGTTCTCGACTTGGATGTTTAATAAATAAAAGAAAACTATCACTGGTATAACGACCGATGGGAATATTTTTAAAATGATGCTCACGCAAAAAAAACTCTAATTTTTGAATGATTTGATTTAA